>NZ_NBOB01000001.1:0-709184 GCF_002213185.1 Thioclava sp. JM3 | reverse complement strand
AGCAACGCCTGATCGACCCTGACACCTAAATCCTCCCCGGAGCCCCTCGTCGCACGCGGCGGGGGGCTTTCTCATGTTGCGCTCGACCCGGGGGCAAGTGCGGTCCATCGCATCAGCGGTGGAATAGATTGATGTCAGCGGCACGCTTACGCGGACGGCCAAAAGATGACGATTGCGGTGCGCCACGGCGGCAACGAAGGGTTTGCGCCAATGGTCGGAGCGCTGCTATCGGGGACCGGACAATGCGCCGCCTCCAACCCGCAAAGGGGAGGGCGGTAACAAAGCGAAGCGAGGCCCCATCTAAGGAGCCTCGCAGCACGCATTATCTCAGGACTGGAATACCTCCACCGTCAGAGGCCTGCCCCTATTCCGCGCCCTCGGCGGACAGCGGATCGGCCACGTTCTCCAGCGACTCCTGCTCGGCATCGATCCCGATGACCGCCTCGGTGACGGCCGCGACCGTCATCAGGGCACCGGCGAAGAGGTAGCCATAGAACACGTTCCAGGCGGAGCCCGTGTCGATCAGCGCGCCGAAGACCCAGGGCGAGACTATGCCGCCCGCGGCGGTGCCGATCGAGTAGAAGATCGCGATGGCGAGCGCCCGGGTCTCGAGCGGGAAGACCTCGCTCACGGTGAGATAGGCGGAACTCGCGGCCGCAGAGGCGAAGAAGAAGATCACCGACCAGAGCGCCGTGAGCGTGATCGCCGTAAGGTAGCCCTGCGCGAACATGTAGCCGGTGGCCATCAGGAGTGCGGCAGACAGGCCGTAGCTGAGCGAGATCATCACGCGGCGTCCGATCTTGTCGAACAGCCGCCCCAGAACGATCACGCCGAGGAAGTTGCCGATGGCGAAGGGCACGAGGTAAAGCCCGGTGTTCTTCGAGGGCACGTCGAAGAAGTTCGACAGAACCAGCGCATAGGTGAAGAAGATCGCGTTGTAGAGAAATGCCTGTGAGCTCATCAGGATGAGGCCGAGCAGCGCCCGTTTGCGGTGCGTCGAGAACATCGCCTTGACGATCTTCATCAGAGAGAAGGATTTCTGCGGCCGGATCTTGATCTTGTCGTCGTCCGGAACCTCCGAAAGCTCCTCGCCGGTTTGCTCGCTCGTGCGCTTCTCGATGTCGCTCACGACCTCCTCGGCCTCGTCCAACCGGTCATGCGTGGCGAGCCAGCGCGGGCTCTCCGGCAGATGGCGGCGCATGTAGAGGATGATGCCGCCGAGAACCGCGCCGATACCGAAGCCCAGACGCCAGCCGATATCGATCGGGAGGTAGTCCGGGTTGAGCAGCACGATCGTCGACAGCGCGCCGAGGGCCGCGCCGAGCCAGTAGGAGCCGTTCACGCCGAGCGCGACCTGGCCGCGCACCCTCGCCGGGATCATCTCGTCGATCGTGGAGTTGATCGCGGCATATTCGCCGCCGATGCCGAGCCCGGTGATGAACCGGAAGGCGACGAAGCTCCACAGGTTCCACGAAAAGGCGGTCAGCAGCGCGCCGACGAGATAGACGGCGAGCGTGATGAAGAAGAACATCCTGCGCCCGAAGCGGTCGGTGAGATAGCCGAACAGGAGCGCGCCGAGAACCGCCCCTGTGATGTAGAACGACGCGATCATCCCGATCTGCGAACTCGTGAAGCCAAGGCTTTCGGGTTCCTGAAGAACGCTGGAGACGGCCCCTTTCAGCGTGACTTCGAGGCCGTCGAGAATCCACGTGACGCCGAGCGCGACGATGATCGTCAGGTGAAATCGAGACCACGGCAAGCGGTCCATGCGGGCGGGAATGTCAGTTTGAACCGTTTTGCCGCTCTCGCCAGCCATGTCTGCCTCCTATTCCTATCGATCAAATCAGCTTCAAAACAACAAGATCTGATCCAGAATGTTCCTGCGAGCGTACGCGACCGGTGGCGCAAGCCGGGGCTCCGCTGCGGATATGAGAGGCTGCAGGGCGCCTCTCTCCTCGGGGGCGCGCATTGTGATGCGATTGAAATCGTTGACAAACCGTCGCGGGGCTGAGCGAGCGATCACGCCGCGCTCGTCGGGCTCAAGCTTTTTTCGTCTCGTCGCGGCGGGTCGCCACGCGCGCAGCGTTCGGGCTTTCCGGGCCAGCCTCTTCCCGAAGGCCCATAGATCGAACCGCGGCGCCGCGGCGTCAGCCGATCGTGTCGTGGTCGTCGGCGAGGCATTCCGAATGGTCGCGCAGCACCTCGAGCACCCGGCACTCCGAGGTCGGCCCGCCCCGACATTCGCCGATCATCCGTTCCAGTTCGCGCTTGAGCGCCTCGAGCCGCGCGATCCGGGTCTCGACCTCGCGCAATTGCCGCCGCGCGATCGAATCTGCGGCCCCGCAATCGCGCGCAGGGTGGTCCGACAGGTCCAGCAATTCGCGGATCGCTTCGAGCGGGAAGCCCAGCTGGCGCGAGTGCCGGATGAAGGCGAGCCGGTCGAGATCGGAATCGCCGTAGCGCCGCTGGCCGCCCTCGGTCCGCCCGGGCTCGGGCATCAGGCCGATCTGCTCGTAATAGCGGATCGTCTGCACTTTGGTTCCGGTGCGGCGGGCCAATGTTCCGATCGTATGCATGCTGCACCTCCCTTCACGGTTGCGTGAGTGCGGATTTCCCCCTTGAACCTATAGTTGCTGTAGCTCCTATCTTCCCCTCTGTCGAGAAAACCACGCGAGAGGACAGCAGATGACCGAGACAGCAGACCTTCAGGAATGGCGCGTGACGGGCATGGATTGCGGCGCCTGCGCGGCGAAGGTGCGCGGCGCGGTCGAGGCTCTGCCCGGTGTCGACGGGGTCGAGGTGACGCTGATGAACGAGCGTCTGCGGCTGCGGCTCGATACGGCGACCACCTCGCGCGAAAGCGTGGAGAAGGCGATCCGCCGCCTCGGCTACGGCGTCTCGGCCAAGGGGGCTGCGCCGGAAAAGCCCAAGGGCGGCTTCGTTCTTCCCGAGGGCGCCCTTCCGGCGGCGGGCGAGACGGATGAGACACCTGCGGTCGAGAGCGCGCCAACGCCGCCCGCCGATCCCGCGTGGTATGCGACCCCGAAGGGGCGCTACCTGATCGCGACCGGGCTTCTGCTGGCCGCGGCTTGGGTGGTGGAGCTGCTGGTCGGCGGCCCGATCGCGCATTGGGTTTTCGTGCTCGTCACCGTGATAGCCGTAGCCCCCGTGGCGCGGCGCGCCGCCCTGATGGCGCGGGCGCGGATGCCCTTCACCATCGAAATGCTGATGAGCATCGCCGCGATCGGCGCGCTCTTCGTCGGTGCGGCGGAGGAAGCCGCGCTCGTCGTCTTCCTGTTCGCGGTGGGCGAGATGCTCGAGGGGCTTGCGGCGTCGCGCGCCCGCGGCTCGATCCGGGCGCTGGCCGATCTTGTGCCGAAGACCGCGCGGCTGGTCACGGGTGAGCGCATCCGCGAAGTTCCGGCCGACAGCCTCGCCATCGGACAGATCGTGCAGGCCCGTCCGGGCGATCGCATCCCGGCGGATGGCACAATCGTCTCCGGCAATTCGGGCGTCGATGAAAGCCCCGTGACCGGCGAGAGCGTGCCGGTCCTGAAAGAGCCCGGCGATGCTGTCTTCGCGGGCGCGATCAACACCGAAGGCGAGCTGCGCATCCGTGTCGAGAAAGCCGCCGAGGACAACACCATCTCGCGCATCCTGCACCTCGTCGAGGAGGCCGAGAGCGCGCGCGCCCCGGTGGAGCGGTTCATCGACCGGTTCAGCCGCGTCTACATGCCCGCGGTGGTGGGCGTGGCGCTTTTGGCCGCGATCGTGCCGCCGCTGGCCTTCGGCGCGCCCTGGGAGACATGGATTTATCGAGGCCTCGCGCTCTTGCTGATCGGGTGCCCCTGCGCGCTGGTGATCTCGGTTCCCGCCGCGGTCGCCGCCGGGCTCTCGACCGGGGCGCGCCGCGGGCTGTTGATGAAGGGCGGCGCGGTAATGGAGACGGCGGCCAAAACCAGCCTCGTCGCCTTTGACAAGACCGGTACGCTGACCGAGGGCCGGCCGCAGATCACCGATCTTCTGCCGCTCGACGGGACCGAGGCTGAACTTCTCGCCACCGCCGCGGCGGTCGAGACCGGCAGCAGTCACCCGCTCGCACAGGCGGTTCTCGCCCGGGCAGAGGCGCGCGGGATCGCGGTGCCGCAGGCCACTGCAGCCACGGCGATCCCGGGCCGTGGTGCGCGCGCCGAGATCGACGGCGCGGTCTGGAATGTCGGGGCGCCGCGGCTGGCGACCGAAACAGGCGTGCTCAGCGCCTCCGACAGCGCCACCGTCCACCGGCTGGAAAGCGCGGGCAAGACCGTCGTCGCCGTCTTCACGCCCGAGCGCCTTCTGGGCCTCATCGCGCTGCGCGATGAGCCGCGCGCCGATGCGGCCGAGGCGGTCTCCACCCTCAAGCGCATGGGGGTCTCCTCGGTCATGCTGACGGGCGACAATCCGGTGACGGCCCGCGCGATTGCCGACGGGTTGGGCATCGAAGCCCGTGCCGGGCTGCTGCCCGAGGACAAGGTGACGGCAGTGCGCGATCTGGCGCGGGATGCGCATGTGATGATGGTGGGCGACGGCATCAACGACGCCCCGGCGCTCGCCACCGCCCATATCGGCATCGCGATGGGATCGGGCACCCATGTCGCCCTCGAGACCGCGGACGGAGCGCTGCTGCGCGACCGGGTCACCGATGTCGTCGAGCAGATCCGGCTGGCGCGCGCGACGATGGCCAACATCCGTCAGAACGTCGCCATCGCGCTCGGGCTGAAGGGGGTGTTTCTGGTGACGACGCTCCTCGGTCTCACCGGTCTCTGGATCGCGGTGATGGCCGATACCGGGGCGACCGTGCTGGTCACGATGAACGCGCTGCGCCTGCTGCGGTTCAAGGCGGAGGCGAATGGCATCTGACGCTGGGCTTAAACCAAGGCGACGCCTGCGAAATATTCATGCAGGTGCAGCAGCGCCATATAGGCCACGAAGCCAAGCGCTGCACGCCCGAGATCGGCCAGCGTAAGCCCCGCGAAGGGGGGCGCCGCTTTCGTCCGGCGCAGCGTCTCCGCCCAGACCTCCGGACCCATCTCCCGGCGGCGCTTGCGGTCTATCAGGCGCATTCCGAGCAGGGCGAAGCCGCCGAGCGCCCCGAACAGCAGGACATGCGCCAGATCGCCGTTCGGCAGCAGGTGCAGCCCGGCCCAGCTCGCGAGGCCCAGCAGCATCGGGTGGCGCGTGAGCCGCACGAGGCCGGGACGCTCGGGGTCGAAGCTTTTGCGGCGTCTGCCGCCGAAGGAGAACGGGTTGGCATGGCCAAGCGCGACGGCGAACCACATGCAGACCAGCGCCATCCCGATCTTTGTTGCCTCCATCGCCCAAAGGGTGGTGGGCCAAAGGTAAATCGGGTCCGGCCATGCGGCGGCGCGGATCAGGATCAGCAGCATTGCCGTCGACAGCAGCGAATAGCCCAGCCCGAAGCCTGCGTGTCCGAAGGCCGCCACCAGCCGCGCCCTCACCGTCGGGCGTGTCGGGATCGAATGGGTCGCGAGGAACGCCGCGAACACTCCGCCATAAGCCAGCCACATCATTGCGCCCTCCGTCTGGGTTGCCACAGCACCGGAGCATAGAGGATCGCGAAGCCGAGGAAAGCACTGCACCACGCCACGCCGGAGACCGAATAAAGCGCGCTCAGGGCGAGCCAGCCCGCGAGGAGCCGCGCGATCATCGCGACGAAGAGGGCGGCATAGACCGCGACGGTGCCGACCCCGGCCTCCAGCGGGCGACCGGTATGGCCGAGCGAGGCACGGCTCATCACCGCCAGCGTCATCCCGCCAAGCGCGCCCGCCGTCCACAGGTGCATCGCGGTCGCGGGGGCGAGGGCGGCGGGAAACAGGATCGCGAACCCAAGCGCCAGCGCGCCGAGCGGCAGGCAGGCATAGGCCAGATGGAGAACGAAAAGGATCGGCGCGCGCAGCGTCAGCCCGCCTTTCCAGCGCCACAGCCGCGCGAGATGCAGCACGGCGGTCGCGAGCAGCAGCGCGGCGGTCAGCCGCGTCTCTGGCGAAATGACCCACGCGAGCAGTGCCGCGCCAGCGACCAGCATCGCGAGCTTGTCGAAGCGTTGCATCGGCGGGGCGGGTCGCGCCGGGTGGTTCTCCTTGACCAGCCAGTTGCGCGTGAAGGAGGGGATGATCCGCCCCCCGATCAGCGCGACCATCATCAGCACCGCGGCAAGACCCAGCCGCATCCCGATGCCGTCGGCGGCATAACCGCCACGCGCGGCTTCGATCAGGAACAGAAGGTCGGCGAGGGTGAAAACGCCGAGCAGCCCCAACACAGGAAGGTTGCGCCAGTTCTTCCCTGCCAGGATCTCACGCAGCACGACGCCACCAAGCGCCAGCGGAAAGGCGAGATCGATGCACGCGACCAGCGCGAAAGGCAGATGCGCCGAGGCCAGCAACCCCAGCCGCCCGAGCGCCCAGAGCGTGACGAGGCCAAGCAGCGGCCAGCCCACGACAGGCAGTCGTCCGGTCCAGTTCGGCACCGCCGTCAGCAGAAAGCCCGCGATCGCCGCGCCGAGATAGCCGAAGAGGAAGGCATGGGCGTGCCAGCTGACCGGGTCGAGCCGTGTCGGCAACACGATCAGCCCGGTGAGTGCCGGCACCCAGAGCGCCATCGCCAGAGCGGCCCAGACGGCGCCGAAGAAGAAGAACGGGCGAAAACCGCCCGACAGCAGCGCCGGGCCCTGCCAGCGGCGCATCTGCTCTGCGGAAGACATGGCCATGATCGGCTCCTTTCAGTTTTCGGCGGCGTCCATCAGCCGCCGGATGTGACATGCGAAGGCGTAGGTCGCGGGCACGGCAACTACCGCGCCCAACCCCAGCGAGACGACCGGAGTCGCGACCGGCAGCCCGACCCACGACCCGATCAGCGAGGCGAAGAACACGTTGACCGCGAAAGCGCCCCAGCCGAACGGGTAGAGCAGCAGCGCGATCCGGGCAGGGGACCAGCGCGCACTCATCGCCGGGCGACCACCCGCGCCACCACCGCCAGCGCCGCGACGAGCGCGAGCGCCGCCAGCGCGAACCAGAACTCGGCGGTGGCCGATTGCGCCTGCGGGATCGGGCGATCGAAGCTTGCCGCCTGTGCGGTGAGCGGGGCGAGGGCGAGAAGAAGGGTCAGTTTACGCATGTCAGGTCTCCTGTGTGAGCGAGCGGTAAATGTCGGGCAGGGCGCGCAGCAGCCGTTCGGGCCGGGGCAGCAGGGTGAAGCCGCCGCGCCCGAAGATCCGTGCGAACCAGTCCTGCCCGTCCTCGTCGATGATGACGCCGTGCAGGCTCTGGCCCGCGTGGCGGGCCTCGCGCACGGCCATGTGGCTGTCCTCGATGCCGTGCTGGCCCTCGTAATGGTCGAGGTCGTTGGGCTTGCCGTCGGTCAGCACGATGAGCAGCTTGCGGCTCGCGCTTTCCTGCGCGAGCTGTGCCGAGACGTGACGGATCGCGGTCCCGAGGCGCGTGTAATGGCCCGGGCGCAGCGCCGCGATGTTGGCGTGGATCGGCGGGGCCATCTGGGCGTCGAAGCCTTTCACCCGCGTCAGGAACACCCGGTCGCGGCGGAGCGACGAGAACCCCCAGATCGCGAAACGGTCGCCCGCCGCGTCCAGCCCCTCGGCCAGCGCGGACATCGCCTCGCGCGCTATGTCGATCACGCAGCTTTCGCCGATCGCGGCCTCGGTGGAGCGCGAGGTGTCGATCAGGAAGGCCACGGCGAGGTCGCGCTCGACCTTGCGCAGGCTTTGCCAGATCCGGTCGCTGCCCCGCCCGGTCGCGGCAAGATCGGCGCGGCTCGCGATGACGGCGTCGAGGTCCAGCTCGGTCCCGTCGATCTGGCGCGGCCGCAGGATGCGGCGCGGTTGCAGCGCCTCGAACTGACGGCGCACGGCGCGGATATAGCGCGGATCGGCGCGGAAGGTTTGCGCGGCTTCGGGCCGCGCGGGCGCGTCGAGCACCCGGCAGTGACCCTCCATGTAGGCGCGGCTGCGGTGGTTCCATTCGGGATAGACATGCTCGCCCGCCAGCGCCTCGTGCTCCGCCTCGGCGGGCGAGAGGTCGAGATGCAGCCGCAGACGCGTCGCGGCCTTGCGATCATGCCGCGTCAGGGTGATCTGGTCCTGATCCTCGGCGGCCTTGGCGGCGTTGTCCTCGTCATCGTCGTCGACCGAGCGATTGACGTTGAGCGCCTCGACCCAGGACAGGATCGACTCGAAGCGGTGGATGATGAAGCTGTCGCGGCGGCGCGCCTGATCGAGATCGCGGCGCTCGCCATGCTTGCGCTGCGTGCTGGCCATCGCGGTCGGGGCAGAGGCGGGGGCATCGGCCTCTTCCGAGGCGGCGCTGCGGCCTGCGGTGTTGGGGGCAAATTGCAGCCAGATCGGCACCGGGGCAAGCGGCATGTAACCGCGTGCGCCCCCCGCAGTCTCGGGCAGCGGGGCGGGGGTGCCATCGGCGGAAAGCTGGTCGCAGAGCGCGGCCTCCAGCGCGGCCTCGGCCGCCGGGCGCGACAATCTGCGGCGACGTGCGAGGGTGAGCGCCGCCATCTCGTGGTAGGGCGCGCGCAGCCCGATGCAGCGGCGATAGGCCAGATCGCAGGCTCGCGCATTGGCACGGATCTGCGCGCAATCCAACGCCGGGCCGTCGGTCTCGTCGGGCAGATCGGGCATCGCGTCGCGGCTGAGCGCAGCCAGTGCGGTCAGCCAGAAATAGGCCGCGCGGTTGAGATCAGATCGGGGGAAGACATCCATCACCGGCGGCAGGCGCAGCCGCGCGCCGTCGAAGCGGGCGATGCGCTCGGTCTCGCGCCCGGCGCCAAGGCGACGCCGGACGGGTTGGCGGTGACGGACCGGGGTGGCCGGGGCCTCGACGATTTCGACATCTGCACCGCCGCCAAGCGCGCGCAGCAGCAGCGCGAGCGAGGGGCGCAACGCAGCCAGCTCGACCGCGGCGTCGGGATGGCGATCGTCCCGACCGATATCCTTGGCCAGATCGTGCCAGATTTCGCCTACGGTTTCCTCTGGCTCCATCAGGTCCATCAGTTTCATGGCGTGCTCCTCAGCCGTAGATCGTGGCGATCAGGTCGCGCAGCGCCTGCTGCACGTCCGCCTCGTCGCTGAGCGCCTGGACCACGGCGGTCTCCAGCGCCTCCTCGATCGCGATGCCCGCGCCGATCAGCCGCGCGGCATAGACCAGAAGCCGGGTCGAGACGCCTTCCTCCAGATCCATGCCCGAGAGCTTGCGGATATGCCCGGCGAGGCGCACCAGCGGCACCACCTGCGCCACCGGCAGGCCGGTCTCGGCGGTGATCACGCGGGTTTCCGCATCGGGTTCGGGAAAGTCGAAGGCGATCGAGAGGAACCGCTGCCGGGTCGAGGGTTTGAGCCGCTTGAGCACGCTCTGATAGCCCGGGTTGTAGGAGGCCACGAGCATGAAGCCCTCCGGCGCGTCCAGCTCCTCGCCGGTGCGGTCAATGATAAGACGGCGCCGCGAGTCGGTGAGCGGGTGCAGCACCACGGTGACGTCCTTGCGCGCCTCCACCACCTCGTCGAGATAGCAGATCGCCCCTTCGCGTACCGCCCGGGTGAGCGGCCCGTCGACCCATTCGGTCTCGCCGCCCTTCAGCAGATAGCGCCCGATCAGGTCCGCCGCCGACAGGTCGTCATGGCACGCGACGGTGTAGACCGGCTTGTTCAGCCGCGCCGCCATATGCTCCACGAAGCGGGTTTTGCCGCAGCCGGTCGGCCCCTTCAGAAGAAGGGGCAAACCGTTGTCATGCGCGCGCTCGAACAGGGCACATTCGCGGCCGGTGGGGTGGTAGTAGGGGATGCGGTCGTTGGTCATGTCGAGGGACATCGTCATTCTCCTGCCACGGGGGTTGCGGGACCCGGGGCGATGACTTCACGCCGGCGCACCACGACGAGCGAGTAGATGAACAGAAGCGCCCCCAGCACGACCGCCGCCCCCGCGCCGAAGCGCATCAGGTAGAAGATCGACAGGCTGTCCTGCACATCCATGTAGTAGTCGCCCACGACCCGCTGCATGTGGGTCTGGATCGTGCCTGCGAAGGTCAGAACGAAGGTCATGAAGGCCATGCCGCCGGTCATCAGCCAGAACGCGCCCATGTTGAGGACCTGGTTGTAGGGATCGCGCCCGCGCAGCATCGGCATCGCGTAGGTGAAGACCGCGAGGTTGAGCGCGACATAAGCCCCGTAGAAGGCGAGGTGCCCGTGCGCCGCGGTGATCTGCGTGCCGTGGGAGTAGAAGTTCACCCCGTGCAGCGTGTGCAGGAAGCCCCAGACGCCCGCGCCGAAGAAGGCCACGGTGGACGAGCCCAGCGACCACAGGAGCGCTGCCTTGTTGGGGTGGTTCTTGCGGCCCTTCCAGACCATCACGAAGGCGAAGGACATCATCAGGAAGAACGGGATCACCTCGAAGGTCGAGAAGATCGAGCCCACCCACTGCCAGTAACCCGGCGTGCCGATCCAGTAGAAGTGGTGCCCGGTGCCGAGGATACCGGAGAACAGCGCGGTCGCGACGATGACATAAAGCCATTTCTCGACTACCTCGCGGTCCACGCCCGTCAGCTTGAGCATCAGGAAGCCGAGGATCGCGGCCATCACCAGTTCCCAGGTCGCCTCGACCCAGAGGTGCACGACCATCCACCAGTACATCTTGTCGAGCGACAGGTTGTCGGGGTTGATGAAGGCGAAGATCCACAGCAGCGACAGCAGCCAAAGGCCCATCAGTAGGACGTTGGTGATCGCGGTCTTGCGACCCGCCAGCACCGTCAGCGAGATGTTGATCAGGAAGATTACCGCGGCGACGAGGATGCCGAACTTCACCCAGAGGGGCTGTTCGAGGAACTCGCGCCCGCCATGGATACCGACGAGATAGGAGCCGACTGCGCCCAGCGTTCCGATCATCAGGATCGCGAGTTGCAGATAGGCGAGCTTGACCGAGAAGATCTCGCGCTCGCTTTCCTCGGGCACGAGGAAATAGGCCGCGCCGAAGAAACCCAGCAACAGCCAGACGATCAGCGCATTGGTGTGGATCATCCGGATCACGTTGAAGGGCAGTACTTCGGACAGCGTGTTGGGCGAAACGTAGATCCAGCCAGCCAGAAGGCCGCCCAGAACCTGTACGCCGAACAGCAGCATCGCGCAGTAGAAATAGGCTTTCGCCACGGATTGGGATTGGTATTTCATCTGTTTGTCTCCTCAGCCCGCATCATTGGGCGGCCAGCCCTGCGTGTCGGTGTGATCGGCCCAGCGGAGGAATTCCGCGAGTGCGCGCATGTCCTCTTCGTTGATGTCGAAATGCGGCATCTGGCGGCGGCCCTCGATGCCGGAAGGCTGCGCCGCGATCCAGGCGTCGAGCGTCTCGTAGGCGCCCTGCGGATCGTCGGCGACGCCCCAGCGGGTCATCACGTTGCCGACCTCGGGCGCGAAATAGGCACCTTCGCCATGCAGGGTGTGGCAGTTGATGCAGGAATTGCGTTCCCAGACGGCCTTGCCGCGCGCGACCTGTTCGGTCAGCGGGGCGGAGGCGGTTGAGTTGTTCACGATGTAGAAGTGGCTCTGCGCGGTCAGTGCAATGAACACCAGCACGAAGAAAATGGATCCTCCGTAAAAGATGTTTCGCGCCCGCGACTTGGTCAGGATTTCAGCCATTGGGGCCTCCCTTGGGGTCAGTCGATGGCCCGAGGGATAGCGGCGTTCGCGACTGGGAAGTTTGCGCCAGCACAACGTTTGATGGGATTGCTGGGATTAACGTGGTCGGCAGAGAGGTCCCGCCATGTCAAAACCCAGCTGGAAGAACCCGGATGTCACGCTTGACGCGCTGATGCGCGAATGGCCCGCGACGATCGAGGTGTTCATGCGTCACAAGATGCTCTGCGTCGGCTGTCTCGTGAACCCGTTCCACACGATCGACGATGCCTGCACCGAGTATCACCTCGATCTCGATGGGTTCATCGCCGAGCTGGGCGCGGCGATCGAGGCGGCTGCCTAGACGACTATCGGGGCAGCTACCGAGAGGGGGGCAGCTCCCCGCGGCAGATCAGCACCAGACGATGCGCATCGGTCACGGTGATCCGCTTGCGGCGGCTGGCGACCAGCCCCTGTTTTTCCCACGCGCTCATCAGCCGCGAGACCGTGTGCAGCGTCGTTCCGGTCATCTCCGAGAGATCCTGCCGGGTGATCGGGAAATCGATCTCGATTCCGGCCTCGACCTTGCGCCCGGTCTGATTGATCAGTCGTAGGAGCGAATTGGCGACCCGCTGCTCGACCTGTTGGGTGGCCATCTCGACGATGCGGTTGTTCATCTCGCCAAGACGCTGTCCGACCGTCTTGTAGGTCTCTGTCGCGAAGCCGTCATACTGCGCCACGAACTGATCCCAGAGCCGCATCGGCCAGCCCAGCACGATCGCCTCCGAAGCGGTGACCGAAGTGGCGGGGTAGGTGGTACGCCCGATCGCCTGCGCGATCCCGAACAGCTGCCCCGAGGGGATATGCAGCGCGATCACCTGCTCGCCCGTGGGGGTGATCCGCATCACCCGGATATAGCCGTCGAGCAGCATGTAGAACCGTTCGGCCGGGGCGCCTTCCTCGAAGACGGCCACGCCCTCGTCGAAGCGGCGTACGCTGGCGAGATCGAGAATCTCGCGAATTTGCCGTTTCTCCAGTCGGGAGAACGGGGGCATCGGCGTCAGCAGGCTCTCGTCGAGCCGCGGCATGGTCTTGCGGGGGGCAGGCGCGCTCATGCCTTCTCTAAACATACGGCCCCCGCCACGTCCAATACGAAAAGTCACACGCGCGCGAGCGGCGGGTGAAAAAATATCGCGATTTCGTGAAAAGCGCCGCGAAGTTTGCGCCAGAACAAAAAACGTCGGCGCGGAGATCGCTAAACCAAGGGCAATCCAAGGATGCAAGGAAAGGACAAGAGATGATCCGCACCCTGATTTCCGCCCTCGCGATGACCGCTCTTCTGGGCGGGGCGGCGAGCGCCGAGACCTATGAAGTCCACATGCTCAACAAGGGCGAAAAGGGCGTGATGGTCTTCGAACCCGCCTTCGTGAAGGCCGCCCCCGGCGACACGATCCGCTTCGTTCCCACCGACAAGGGCCATAACGCCGAAACCATCGACGGCATGATCCCGGACGGGGCCGAGGGCTTCGCCGGCAAGGTCAACAAGGACGTCGAGGTCACGCTCGACACCGAAGGGCTCTACGCGGTGCGCTGCAAGCCGCACTACGCAATGGGCATGGTGATGCTGATCTCGGTGGGCGACGCCAAGGCACCCGAAGGGTTCCTCGATGGCCGTGTGCCGAAGAAAGCCAAGGAACGCTTCGAAGCGGAATTGGGCGCGCTGTGAGCGCCCGCGGCAGGAAACGCGCGACAACTTCCTGCTACTTTTAACCATCGGAGGCTAAAATGCCTAAATTTATCAATCCAGCTCTCGTGAAAACCAATCGGCGCAATGTGCTGCGCGGGTCGCTTCTGGCAGGTGCCGCGGCGATGACCGCAGGGGCCGGGATGGCCGGAACCCCGTCCAAGCGCATGGCGCCCCATGTCGCGCCGCGCCCTGCCGCGCCGAAATTCATCCTCGCCGAAGCCGAGGCGCAGGTCGCTGCTCCGAAGGTGGACCTGTCGGGCTATACCCGCGTCCGCCAGGAGCTGGTCGCGCCGCCTTTTGCTCCCGCACACGAACAGGTCGCGACCGGTGGCCCGAAAATCGTCGAGATCCGGATGGAGACCAAGGAGGTTCTGCTGACGGTGGACGAGGATACCGGCGCGAGCATCTGGGCGCTGACCTATAACGGCTCGGTTCCCGGCCCGCTGATCATCGTGCACCAGGACGACTATGTCGAACTGACCCTCGCCAACCCCGCCGACTCGCAGATGGAGCACAATATCGACTTCCACGCCTCCTCGGGCGCGCTGGGCGGCGGTGGCCTGACCCATGTCTATCCCGGCGAGGAAACGGTGCTGCGCTTCAAGGCGACGCGGCCGGGCGTGTTCACCTATCACTGCGCGCCGGGCGGGGCGATGATCCCCTACCACGTCACCCACGGCATGAACGGCACGCTGATGGTGCTGCCGCGTGACGGGCTCAAGGATGCCGAGGGCAACCCGCTGCGCTACGACACGATCGCCTATATCGGCGAGCAGGACTTCTATCTGCCGATGGACGAGAACGGCGATTACAAGACCTACGAGGTCGCCGGCGAGGACTTCTCCGACAGTGTCGAGGCGATGCGCACGCTCACGCCGACCCACTCCGTGTTCAACGGCTCGGTCGGGGCTCTGACGGGCGAGAACGCGTTCAAGGCCAAGGTCGGCGACACGGTTCTGATGATCCACAATCAGGCGAACCGCGACACCCGTCCGCACCTGATCGGCGGTCATGGCGACTATGTCTGGGAGAACGGCAAATTCGCCAATCCCCCGCAGAAGGATCAGGAGACCTGGTTCATCCGCGGCGGCAGCGCGGGGGCGGCGATGTACACCTTCCTGCAGCCGGGCGTCTATGCCTACGTCAACCATAACCTGATCGAGGCGGCCCTGCTGGGCGCGACGGCCCACTTCGTGGTGGACGGTGCCTGGGACAACGCCCTGATGGAGCAGGTGATGCCGCCCCACGTGGTGGAAACCTGATCGAAGGAGACCGGAGATGATCGCCAAGCCCAGTTCGCGCGCACCACGTCTTTCCCTTCGTCAGGTGCTTGCGGCGGGTGCGGCGATCCTCGCCCTCGGGGCCGCGTGGGGTTTCCTGCGCGGCCCTGATCTCGATTACGTGCCTCAGATGGCCGAGCGGGCGGTGACGCTGCCCAACGGCCACCCGCTCTACGTTCAGAAATACGAGGTGACCGTCGCGGAGTGGAACCGTTGCCACGCGGACGGCGCCTGCGAGCTTGCCTTGCGCGCGCCGCACGGCAGTGCGCCGGAGGCCACCCCGGCGACCGGGCTGAGCCATGTCGACGTCGAGCAGTATCTCGGCTGGATCAACCGCAAGGCGCGTCACGAATTTCGGCTGCCGACGATCGCCGAGTGGCAGTTCATGGCCAAGGACGTGCTGCCAGAGAAGGAAGACCCGATCTTCACCGATCCTGACCTGACCTGGGCCTCGACCTACCTGACGAGCGGTCTCGCGCCGCGCAAGCTGTCGCCGCGGGGCAGCTTCTCGACCAGCGCCGAGGGGATCGTCGATCTCGACGGGTCGGTCTGGGAATGGACGCAGGACTGCTATGGCGGGGAGGGCGGCGGCCCGGTCGATCCGAAGCGCTGCGCGGCCTTTTTCGCGGGCGGCGAGCATGTCGCAGCTATCCCGTTTCTGGTGCGAGATCCGGCGCGGGGCGGCTGTGCCGTCGGAAGCCCGCCCGCGCATCTGGGCCTGCGCCTCGTCAGCGAGACCCGGATTTGATGCGCAAGGGCCTCGGCTGTCGGCCCCGCGCCATCGAGCCGTCACGAGCGCATCAGACCGTCCGCACCAGTCGCAGCGCGTCGTAGATTGCGGCGTGAGTGTTGCGCGCCGCGACCGCGTCGCCGATCCGGAAAAGCTGATAGGTGCCGTCTGGGTTCCGCGCGACCCTCTGCGGTTCGCCCGCGATCAGAGCCTCGTAATCGACCTCGCCCTGATTGCTCGAGCCATCGCGCAGATCGAAATAGATATCGTCCAGCGGTCGGGTGCCGTGATTGACGACGACCTGATCGACATGCCGCTCGCGGGTGAAGTCGCCGTAATCGCTGCCGATGGTCGCGACCAGGCCGTTGCCCTCCTTCGCCACGCCCGTCAGCTTCCAGAGCACGGTGAAGGTCACGTCGCGGGCCTGCAATTCGCGCAAGGACGGGGTCAGCGACATCGCCATGACCTCGGAGGAGAAATTGCGGTCGCGCGTCATGATCTCGACCTTGGCGCCGCCGGCGGCGAGGGTCTCGGCGGCTTGCAGGGCGGCGTAGTCGCCAGCGTCGTCATAAATCAGCACGTTGCTGCCGGGGCGGGCGTCGCCCGAGAGGATATCCCAGCTCGAGACGACAAGATCATCGCCTGCGGCCAGCACCTCGGTATGCGGCAGCCCGCCCGTCGCGATCACGACGACATCGGGCTGTTCTGCGCGGATGGTGTCCGCATCGGCATAGCTGTTGAATCGGAAGCTCACGCCGAGACGCTCGCATTCCGCGAAACGCCACTGGATCAGCTGGATCATCTCGTGGCGGCGCTTGGATTGCGCGGTCAGGCGCACCTGTCCGCCGGGATCGTTGGCGGCTTCATGCAAGATGACCTCATGACCGCGTTCGGCGGCCACGCGCGCGGCCTCCAGTCCGGCCGGACCGGCGCCGACGATGACCACCCGGCGCGACGCGTCGGCCTTGGTAATCTCATGCGGCATTTCCAGTTCGCGCCCGGTCGATGGGTTGTGCAGGCACAGCGCCATGCCGCCCTGATAGATCCGGTCGAGGCAGTAATTCGCGCCCACGCAGGGCCGGATACGCTCTTCCTCGCCGCGCATGATCTTGGCGACGATATGGGGGTCGGCCATGTGGGCGCGGGTCATGCCGACCATGTCGAGCTTGCCCTCCGCGATGGCGTGCCGCGCGGTGGCGACATCCTGAATCTTGGCGGCGTGGAAGGTCGGGAACTGGGTGGCGGCGCGGATCTCTCCGGCGAAGTCGAGATGCGGCGCGCTGCGCATGCCCTGCACCGGGATCACGTCGCTCAGACCCGCGTCGGTGTCGATATGGCCCTTCACCACGTTGAGGAAATCGACCATGCCGCTGTCTTTCAGCCGCCGCGAGATTTCCAAGCCTTCTTCGCGGGTGATGCCGCCGGGCAGGTCCTCGTCGCCGGTGTAGCGCACGCCGAC
Source organism: Thioclava sp. JM3 (assembly GCF_002213185.1). Taxonomy (NCBI): domain Bacteria; kingdom Pseudomonadati; phylum Pseudomonadota; class Alphaproteobacteria; order Rhodobacterales; family Paracoccaceae; genus Thioclava; species Thioclava sp. JM3. Next base: position 692,288 of record NZ_NBOB01000001.1, on the reverse strand, counting down.
GATGAACTCGTCGCCCACCCGCGCGCGGATCGCCTTGAGCGTGTCGAAGGTAAAGCGCAGCCGGTTCTCCAGGCTGCCGCCGTAAGGCCCGTCCAGTTCGTTCGTCAGAGGCGACCAGAACTGATCCATCAGGTGGCCATAGGCTTGCAGCTCGATCCCGTCGAGCCCTGCCGCTTTCATGCGTTCGGCGGCGTCGGCATAGTCCTCGATGATGCGCGAGATGTCCCAATCCTCGGCCTTCTTCGGAAAGGCCTTGTGCGAGGCTTCGCGTTCGTGGCTGGGCGAGACGACCGGAAGCCAGTCTGCCTTGTCCCAGCGGGTGCGGCGTCCGAGATGGGTCAACTGGATCATCACGGCGCAGTCGTGCTCGTGGCAGGCATCCGTCAGATCTTTCATCCAGCCGACGACCTCGTCTTTCCAGGCGAGGACGTTGTTGAAGACCGGCGGGCTGTCGCGGGCGACGGAGGCAGAGCCCGCCGTCATTGTCAGCGCCACGCCCGCGCGGGCCCGCTCGACGTGATAGGCACGGTAACGCTCCTTCGGCATCCCGTCCTCGGGATAGGCGGGCTCGTGGCTCGTGATCATCAGGCGGTTCTTCAGCGTCAGATGCTTGAGCTGATAGGGTTGCAGAAGCGGATCACTGGACATGGGCGGACTCCTTGAGGTCGGGTCTTGAGGGCAGGGGGCTCAGGCGTCGATCGAGACATCCCCGATCGGGTTCGAGCAGCAGGCGAGGACGTAGCCGTCTTCGATCTCGTCATCGGTGATGCCGCCATTGTGGACCATGTGGACCTGACCGCCCTTGGTCTTGATCTTGCAGGTGCCGCAGACCCCGAAAGTGCAGCCGGACGGCAGCGGCACGCCCGCAGCTTTCGCGGCGGCGAGCAGGGTCTCGGTCTCCTTGATTTTCGCGGTCTTGCCGGATTTGGCGAAGGTGACCTCGACGGCGGCATCCTCGTCGGGGGTCACGTCGTCTTCGGGCTCGACGGGGCGGTCGGCGACCGGCGCGTTGAAGCTCTCCTGATGGTAGTGGTCCATGTCGAAACCCAACCCGGTCAGCGCCTCGCGCACCGCGCGCATGAAGGGCTCGGGGCCGCAGCAGAACACTTCGCGCTCGAGGTAATCGGGGGCTGCGAGGCCAAGGATGAGCTGGTTCAGCTGCCCCTTGATCCCGGTCCAGGGCGCGTAGGGATCCTGCTCTTCAACCACCCATGTCAGTGCGATGCCGGGCAGGCGCGAGGCCATATGCTCCAGCCGTTCGCGGAAGATGATCTCGGACGGACGACGCGCGCAGTTGATGAAGACGATGTCCGGGTCGCTGCCCGCATCATAGAGCTGCGTCGTCATCGACATCATCGGGGTGATGCCGGAGCCTGCCGAGATGAACAGGTATTTCGACGCCGGATGCACGACGTTCGAGAACATCCCCGCAGGCCCCAACGCCTTGATCCGCATGCCGGGGCGCAGATTGTCGAGCATCCAGCGCGTGCCGAGCGAGGTCGGCTGTGCCTTGACCGTGACGGTGAGCGAGGTGGGCCGCGACGGCGAGGAGGAGATCGTGAAGGTCCGGTGCAGCGGGCCGCCCGCCACCGGCAATTCCAGCGTCACGAACTGCCCGGCATTGAAGTGAAACAGCGCGCCCGAGGGCGGGCGAAAGGTGAAGCTCGCCGTATTCGGGGCCTCGGGCAGGAAGTTGACGCATTCCAGCGGTTCGTCGTCGGTCCAGAACTGAAGGAGCGGTTGAGCATTTGCAGCCATGAGCCTACTCCGCCGCGAGGCTGCGCGGGGCAACCGCGCGGGTCATGGTGGCGGCATACCAGTCGACGAACTGGATCACGCCCGATTCCCAGTCCGGGCTGTAGGGGCCCGGCGTATAGGCCGGAGAATTGATGCCGCGCTGGTTGTCCTCGACGATCTCGCGATCCTGATCGTTGGTGGCGATCCAGACTTCGATCAGCCGTTGCAGATCGTAATCGACCCCCTCGACCGCATCGCGATCCACGATCCAGCATGTGGTGACCTCGGTCTGCGTGGGGCTGATTGGCATCACCCGGAAGGTCAGCGAAATGTCGGGCAGGAAATGGTTCCAGGTCGACGGGTAGTGGAATTTCAAAAGCGAGCCGGCATCGGGCAGGGCGACGCGGCCGAGGGGGCGGCGCACCGCCGCCCGGCCGTCCATTGTGTAGCTGACGGCGTTGTCCTGCAGCGGCATCCGCGCGAGGCGGTATTGGCCGTCGCCGCCCAGACGGAACTGCGCCGGGGCGCCGGATGCCTCACAGCGGTCGAAATGCCCCTGCAGCCGGCTCGAGATCGAGCCATCTGGGGAAACGCCCGCGACTTCCGGGTCGAGCGGGAAGGAGTTGCACAGCTCGGGGTGGTTGCTCGAGCAGTGATAACACTCGCGGTTGTTCTCCCAGACCAGCTTCCAGTTGCCTTCCTCGATGATCGACGAGGTGAAGGCGACCCTGCCCCGGTGCAGGTCGTGGACCTCCAGATAGGGGCGGGCCATCGCGGCGAAGGCCTCGAATTCGGGGGCGTCATCGGCAAGGCAGATATAGATCAGACCGCAGAGGTCGCGGGTCTGAACTGGGCGCAGCCTGTGCGCTGCCGGGTCGAAATCCGGCCCCATGTCGCGCGCCCAGAGCAGGCTGCCATCGAGATCGTAGGTCCACTGGTGATAGGGGCAGACCAGCTTGGCCACGCGGCCCGCGCTCGTCTTGCACAGGATCGAACCACGGTGACGACAGGTGTTGTGAAAGCCCCGGATCTCGCCGTCGCTGCCCTTGACCAGAACGACGTCATAGGCCCCGATCTTCAGGCGCGCATAGTCGCCGGTCTTGACCAGCTGGCAGGCGGGAATGGCGAAGAGCCACTGGCGATAGAAGATATGCTCGAGATCCGCCTCGAATATGCCCGGGTCGGTATAGAAGGCCCGGTCGAGCGAATATCCGGGTTTGCGATGTGCGAGCAGATCGGCAAGAGGAGGTGTCACGGGCGCGGCCTTTCCTATCCAAGCGTGATTTCACCTCATTTCAAATTTGCTTTTTTGTGCCTCTCAACGTCATAAATATTCATCCGGGGTGAGTTGAACTCACCCAAGACATATTTCGACATGGAATGGTTCGAAACCGACATCATGCAGCGCCCCTATGATCTTCCCTCGCTTAGCTCACTGAATTGTTTCGAGGCGGCTGCCCGAAAATTAAGCTTCAAGGCGGCGGCTTCAGAGCTGAACGTGACCCCGACGGCCGTCAGCCATCAGATTCGGGCGCTCGAGACGGAGCTTGGCCAGCAGCTTTTCCGCCGCCAGCATCGCGGCGTCGAATTGACCGAAGCCGGGGCCTATCTTTTCAACGCGGTGCAGCGCAGCTTCGAAGCCATTTCCGACGTGGTACGCGACATGCGCGGGCCCGTCGCGGAAGACGACGTGATGGTGCTGGCCTCGACCGCGGTGAGTTCGCTTTGGCTCACCCCGAGATTGACGGAATTCTGGCTGACCCACCCGGAAATTAACGTCTCGCAGATCGTGAGCGACGCGGTGGATTTGGAAGCGACCGTCGATCTGAGCCTGCATTACGGCGTGTTCCCCGAAGGGGACGAAAGCTGCACGCAGCTCTTTCAGGACCGTATCTGCGCGGTCGGCTCGGAGGCTTTTGCCGCGCGTTACGGCATCGCCTCCGCGCATGACCTGCATCGTGTCCCGCTGATCCACATCACCCGCGAGCGCCATCGCTGGACCGAATGGCCAGACTGGCTGTCCGAGCTTGGGTGCCCGCAGCCGACCGGCAAACGGATCACCGTCAACAATTACATGATCGGGTTGCAGATGGCGAAGGAAGGCATCGGCGCCTTGCTGGGCTGGGACGGCCTCGTGGGTCACTTGATCGAGGCCGGAGAGCTCGTCACGCTCGGGGCGGAAAGCGTCGTGTCACCGCAGTGCTTCTACATCAAGGTTCACCGGCGCGCCTCCGCAAAGGCGAAGAAATTCCGCGACTGGCTCGTCGCGCAGAGCGTCACGACGGACAGCGCCCGAGCGCGCATCACCGCGATGTCGGGCGATCAGGGTTGACGTCTATGACGCCGAAACTGCTGGAATCGCCTTGCTTGCCGGCCTCTTCGATATAGCCTTCGGCCCCGAGGCCGCGTCGGAGCAGTTCGCGAATGGCGGCAGCACGGCTCGGCATCCGCTGGGAAAAACGCCAGTCATCCAGTGCTTTGATTTCGTCGTCCGAAACCATGATCTGGAGTCTGGTCAGGCGCTTGCCGTGGTCGTTCGCCATGAAACCCTCCGGACCGACTAAACTTACTCAACTTAAATCAGCTTACCCAAGGTTAATATCTTCGAGAAGTTTGTCAATTGAGGGCAGGGAGGTCACGAACTGCTCGCAGTCAAAGTTGTCAAGTGGCCGAGGGTGTTAAGTTTATGTAATTGAAATGAATACCGAAAACTTCAGATTCATGCTAGACTTCACACATGGAACAGAAGAACGCAGAGACATATCAAGGCGATCTGGTTCGTTCTCGCCCTGTTGTGCTTTTTACGAGTGAAACAGTCCTCGCGCTCGACTTCGAGCAGGTGCTGGAGGAGGCCGGATTCCGCGTCGCGCATTGCGCCACGTGCGATGTGCGTGAGCTGAAGGCGTATGGCCCGGGCGGGATTCTGGCGGCGGTGATTGACGTCACGCTGCACGAAGCCGCCGCTGCCAAAGCGCTTCCCTGGCTGAAACGGCACGGGATTCCCGCGGTCATCGTCGGCAGCGGTGCGGAGGTCGTCAATTTCGAACGATCCAAGTTCCCGAACATCGTTGCGGAATTCGAAAAGCCGGTGATCGCCGACGAATTGGTCCGGCAGTTCCGGCGTTATCTCGAGACCGCGCCGCCCGACCTGAGGCCCGCGTCTTCCAGCGCCGTCTGGAACCGGTCCGACGGCTGATAACGCGATCTCGTCGCCGACTGGTGGGCCGCTAAGGCGAGCGGGCAGATCGCATTTGGAAAGGTCGGGTCACCTGCAGGCACGCGCCCCGGTTGGGGGCGCGCGTCCGTTCGCAGCCACGCCATCCGGCCTCGGGCGACGCGATCTCGGGAGCGGCGATGTCAGGCCGCTTTCTCGGCAGACGGGGCCGCCGAGAGGGAGGCGATAGGACGGACCCGCCTGATCAGGAGCAGCGCGAGGCCAAGCAGAACTGCATCCGCAATCGGAAAGGCGAACCACAGGCCCTCGATACCGGCCAGCGCATCCATGAGGACCAGCAGGGCCGGCACCAACAACCAGGGTTTCACCAGTGTCAGCACCGCCGTCCGCAGCGGATGGCCCATCGCCTGAAAGTGCATGGCGAGAACGAGGATCGGCCCGGTGAAGACGTAGAGCGCCGTCATCGGTCGGAGGATCGCCGCGACTGCCGCCGTGACCTGCGGATCTTCCGAAAACATCGCACCAAGCGGTTCACCCGCGACGAGACACGTCAGCGCCACACCGGCACACCAGAGAGACACGACGGCGATTGCGAGGCGCAGGGCTGCGCTGGCGCGCGCGATGCGGCCTGCGCCGACATTGTTTCCGGTGATGCTCTGCGTCGTCAGCGCGATCGCCATCTGCGGCAGGAAGGCCAGCCCGAGGATGCGCGTCACCACACCATAGGCCGCGACATAGCTCGCGTGATCCGCGGAGGTGGTGCCGATCAGAAGAAGAACCGTGCTGCTGACCAGCGCCATCCCGATGAAGGTCAGCGACAGCGGCAGGCCGAGCGCGAGAATCCGCCCCCATCCCGACAGCCAACTGGCCTGCACGAGCGCCCCGAGCGGCAGCAGATCCCGATCGCGCGCCCGCACGATCAGCACCAGCGCCAGCCCGAGGATCTGCGCGCTCACGGTGCCGACGGCAGAGCCCGCGACGCCCAGCCCGAGGAGCACGATCGCGACATAGTTCGCCGCGATGTTCAGCAGGTTCACCAGCACCGAGAGCAGCGCGATCAGCCCCGCGCGTCCTTCGTTGCGAAGGGCATCGGCGTGCAGCCCCAAGGTGAACTGGACCGGCGCGCCGAGGATAAGGATCAGCAGGTAGCTGCGCGTTTCCGCCGCGACCGCTTCGTTCCCGGCGGCGAGGGCGGAGACGACGGACGGGCCGAGAGTCAGCGCCGTGGCGATCAACCCCGCGCTGATCGCGAGCGCCAAGCCGTGCGCGCGGGCGAACACGGCGCCCGCCTTGCTTCGATCGCCGGCTCCGAGATGGCGGGCGAGCAGGCTCGACATGCCGCCGCCGCCCAGGGCGGTCAGCGCGGTGAGCAACATGACGACCGGAAAGCCCAGGCTGACGGCGGCCAAGGCTTCAGCGCCGATGAAACGACCGACGAAGATGCCGTCGATCACGTTCAACAGCCCCCCGGTGGACATGACAACCGCCATGGGGAGCGCATTCGAGAGGAACAATCGCCCGACGGGGCGGGTCAGAAAGCGGTTTTCAACAGTGTTCGAAGCGGGTCCAACAGACATCGCTCACTCCTCCGCAGAGGCATTCCGAATGGGGAGGGTGCCTGCATTGCCCACCTGCGAAATGCATCGAGGGTGAGATGTCATCTTGCTCCGGGTTTCACCGTGACGTTTGTCTGCAGGCGGCAGGTGCCCGGCACCTGTCCGTTCGATAGCCGCAAATCACCGCTCGGGCAATATGGCGTAGCTCGGCCGGATTCGTTTCTCGCAGCGCATGATGTCCCTCTGCCACGCCTTGGGCGCGCGCGTTGCCGATGTCGACGCGGCGACGCGCCATTGCGTCAGGCGTCGACGGGCTTCACCTTCGGCGGGATCGGCGCTTCAGAGGGCGTGATGCCGTGTTTCAGCAGCGCCTTGTGCATGTAGCTTCCGCGCCGGGGGCGGTTGTTCTCGGCCTCTTCCAGACGCGGCTTCATCCGACGCGCCCACATATGCACTGCATAGGTCTCGTCGGTGAGGAAATCCGCCTCCACGTCGAAGCGCGACATGATCATCTTGTTCCGGTCCTTGAAGGAGATCGGATAGAAGGCCTGTTGCGAGAGCGCATGGTCCCACTCGCCGGTCTCGCGCAGGAAGTGGCTCAGCGCGGCCGGGCCGGTCAGTCCCCATTCCTGCTCGGAGAAATGCACCGGTTCGCCGCGATCGCGGGCTGCGCGCAATTCCTCTTGCTGCTCTTCCTTCAGCCATGGCCCGATCGCGTAAGGGTCGGCCACGAAATCCAGCAGCCCGCGCAGGGTCTGCGACTCCGCCGGCAGGCGCATCACCGCGTTGCAGATCAGGTGCGGTTTCTCGAGCCCGAATACGTAATCATCGGTGAAATCGAAGGGTTTCACGCAAAGCACATCGGCATCGACCCAGATGTAATCGGTCTTTTCCATCAGGTGCAGCCGCCACAGATCGGCATGGATAGCGGGGCTGCCGGTGCGCTTGTGGCGGATGATCTCGTCGCCCGGAAATATGTCGCGCGCATCGCGCAGCGTCACGCCGGGCGGGGCGTTCGGGATCAGGTTGTAGCAATAGAGCAGGGTGTCATGGCCCGCATCGACGAAGGATTTCAGGCTCAGCTGTTCGAGCCAAGACAGGCGGTCACCGATCCACAGGGTCGCGATCGTCGGCAGTTGGGACAAGGGAAGGCTCCTGATTGGGAAGGTCTTTCGCGGCGGTCAGGCTGCGGGAGGGGTGTAGATGGGCCAGTCGAATTGCTTGGCGATCTCGTCCATCGCCTTGCGGTAATGCGGTCGCCGCGCGGGGTGGGAGGACCTCAGCACCGCATGGGCATAGTCATAGGTCAGGCGCGGCCGCTTCATCGCGAGAAGCTGTTTCAGCAGGGTTTTCTGATAGGCGGGCACGGTGCGGCGCGCACGCAGCAAAGCGTAGATCTCCGCCGGGGTCGCGTCGCCCGCGACCACCCGTTGCGTGATAGGTTTCAGAACGCCCATCGCGGTAAGCGATGACCCCAGCCGATGGCCGAAGCGTCGACAGCGGATCCGGGTCACGTTGGGCGCGCGGAACAAGGTCGCGTGCATCGAATCCTCGCGCACCGTCGGATCGTAGAGGAGCCACATCTGCGCCGCCTGTGCGGCCTCATCGGGCGCATAGCCGTAGCGATCGGTGAAATTGCGCCGCCAGACCGCGCGATAGCGCCCTTCCCAGCCGCCGGTCACGTCGCGGTCGAGCGTGGCTTGCGGCGAGAGCGCGAGCACCGTGGCGCCGGGAGCTGCCGAGGAAAACGCCGCTGCCGCGTAGCCCGCCATCGAGGTGCCGTAGAACACCACGCGGCGGAACCGCTCGAAAAATCCGGTCTCGCGCATCTCGTCGAAGAAATCATAGACCGCTTCGGCGCGGTACCATGTCCAGCCATGCGCCCCGATGCCAAGCGCCGACCAGCCCTGCGAGTTGATGAAATTCACGCCCCAGGGCAGGCGCTCTTCGACCTTCTGGCGCGCATCGTCGAGATTGTCGAAGGTCACGACCAGCGTGTCGTCGCCCTCGACGAATAGTGCCTTATGCTCGGCATCGAGGCGGCGGTAGAAACCATGATCCGCCCCGATCCGTTCGAGCTGCCCAGTCCAGGCGATCTGGCGGTCTTTCAAGGCGGTATCAGGCATTGGTGTAACCTATCTCGGCGGTTTGGCGGGGCCCGAAATCGTGGCCATGTCGGGCGTCTCTCGGGGGCGAGAAATCATGAAAAATCGTTCACAATATGGCGGATAGCACAAATGGGGTCCAGCCTGCAGCACGCGGCTTGGCGCACTGGGGCAGCGCGGCTTGGCCAAGCCTCAGCCGGACGTGGCCGCGCGCAACCGGGCGGCCTCATGCATCATCGCGGTCAGCCGGGCGACCTCGGGGCGCTCGGTCATCTCGTGCTTCATCGTCAACCCGACAGCGCCCGACATGAACTGCGCGCCCAGCGGCAGGCTCACCAGAAGCCCCGAGGCCAGTTCGCGAGCGACCACGCCGCGCGAGATGAACCACAGCATATCCGACCCTTCCAACAGCCCGAGTCCGGTCGCGAGCGACACGGTCTCGATCGGGCAGCGCGGCTCGGTGATGCCCTGCGCGCCCAGATAATCGTCGACGATGCGCCGGATGATCGCGCCGCGCGTAGGCAGGATCACGTCGCATTGGCGCAGCGCCTCGGGGGCGGGGCGGTGCGCGAATGGATGGCCCGCGCGCGCGGCCAGAATGACCTCTTCCTCGTAGAGAAAATCGAAACGCAGCCCCGGCATGTCGGCGGCGGCGGGCATCCGTCCGATCATCAGGTCGATCGCACCCGAGCGCAGACGGTCGAGCAGATAAAGGTTGGGCCCGGTGCTGATCGAGAGCCGCGTGCCCGGATGGGCGCGGCTGAACTCGAGGGCTACGCCCGGAAAGATCGAGCCCGCCACCGTCGGCAGCGCGCCCACATTGATCACGTCGCCGATCCCGTCGCCGCTGAGCGCAGCCGCGCCGGCCTCCAGTTCCTGCAACGCCTGAATCGCATGGCGGCGAAATGCCTCTCCCGCCGGCGTCACGGTCAACCGCCGCCCGCGTCGCTCCAGCAGCGCACCGCCCAGCATTGCCTCCATCTCGGAGAGGGTCTTCGACAAGGCAGGCTGTGAAATCCCCTGCTTACGCGCCGCAGCCGAGACCCCGCCCGCCTCGATCGTGTCGAGAAAGGCGCGGATGTGACGGAGCTTGAGACCTTTATGCATAGCCATGGGGTTATGGATTAACGTGCATTTTATATTTGGCTCAAGCGAAAACTTCAGAAAAGATTATGGCGGGAGGAAGAGGATGCACGCACTTAATTGCGACTGGGGGCATATCCATTACCGCGAAGACGGCGCGGCGCAGGGCGTCCCGGTTATATGTCTGAACTCGCTGGGTACCGATTTGCGGATGTGGGAAGGCCTTGTCGCCCCGCTCTCCGGCTATCGTCTTGTGCGCATGGATAAGCGCGGTCACGGGTTGAGCGCTACTTCCGAAACCGCCCCCACGATCACCGATCTGGCGCAGGATGCGCTGACGGTCGCCGATCATCTGGGTATCGAGGCGGCAGTGTTCGTCGGCTGCTCCATCGGCGGCATGATCGCGCAGGAGATCGCGCGGATCGCCCCCGAGCGGGTGCGTGCGTTGGTGCTCAGCAATACGGCCGCCAAGATCGGCACCGAGGAAAGCTGGGCAGAGCGGATCGCCACGGTGGAAAGTCAGGGTCTGCCCGCGATGGCGGACGGCGTGATCGAGCGCTGGTTCGGCCCCGCGTTCCGCGCCCATCCCGACTGCGCGCTCTGGGTGACGGAAGTCGCGCGCACGGATGCCAAGGGCTATGCGAATTGCTGCAAGGCGCTCGCCGGGGCTGATCTGCGCGACGCTCTGCCCGAGATTTCCGCCCCGACGCTGGTGATCGCGGGCAGCCATGACGGCGCGACCCCGCCCGAACAGGTCATGGAGATGGCCGCCGACATTCCCGGCGCGCGGGCCGAATTGATCGAAGGCGCGGGGCATATCCCCGCAATCGAGGCGCCCGATCACGTCGCGCGTCTCATCACTGAATTTCTGAAGGAGCACGAGCTTGTCTGAGCGATATGAAGCAGGGATGGAAACGCGCCGCCGTGTGTTGGGCGACGCCCATGTCGACCGCGCCGATGCGAGCAAGACCGAGTTCGACGCGCCGTTTCAGGAGTTCATCACCGAGGGCGCCTGGGGCTCGGTCTGGTCGCGGCCTGAGCTGACGCCGCGCGAACGCTCCATCGTGACGATCGCGCTTCTGGCGGCGCAGGGCAATCACGAGGAAATCGCGATGCATACCCGCGCCACCGCCAATACCGGCGCCACGCCTTCGGATCTGCGAGAAGCGATGCTGCATGTCGCGGTCTATGCGGGCGTGCCGCGCGCCAATCACGCGATCAAGATCATCAAGGAAACGCTGAAGGAGATGGGCCAATGACCGGTCGTTTGATCCCCCGCGAGGCCGGTATCCACCCGCCTCTCTTCACGCCGGCCTACAAGACCTCGGTGCTGCGCAGCCCGCAGCGTGCGCTGATCGCCTTCGACAGCTCGCCCAGCGAAGAGACCGGGCCGACCTTCGGCCATGTGAAGCTCGGCGCGCTCGATAACGACCTGCTGCTGAACTATGCCCGCCCCGGCACCAGCGCCATCGGCGAGCGGATCATCGTGCATGGTCGGCTTCTCGACGAGAACAACCGTCCGATCCCGAACGCGCTGATCGAAATCTGGCAAGCCAATGCGGGCGGGCGCTATCGCCACAAGAAAGACGGCTATCTGGCGGCGCTCGATCCCGATTTCGGCGGCTGCGGGCGCACGATCACGGGCGAGGACGGCTCCTACGCGTTTCGGACCGTGAAGCCCGGCGCCTATCCGTGGCCCAACGGTCCGAACGAATGGCGCCCGGCCCACATCCACTTCTCGATCTTCGGGCACAGCTTCGGCCAGCGCCTGATCTCCCAGATGTATTTCGAGGGCGATCCGCTGATCGCACGCTGCCCGATCGCGCAGACGATCCCCGACAAGGCCGCGCTCGACCGGCTCGTGGCGGCGCTCGACATGAGTGAGACGAAACCGATGGACGCGATCGCCTATCGCTTCGACATCGTGCTGCGCGGCCACCGCCAGACCCATTTCGAGAACCGTCCGGAGGGCATGTAATGGTGCAGAAATTCGACAAGCCGATCCTGACGCCCTCGCAGACGGCAGGGCCTTACGTCCATATCGGGCTCGCTCCCGAGGCGGGCGGCATCGAGGGGGCTCCTTTCGAGACGCTGGGCCGCGAGATCGCCGGGCCGGAGGCGAAGGGCGAGCGGATCAAGGTGACCTGCCGCGTCGTCGACGGCGGCGATCTGCCGCTGCGCGATTGTCTGGTGGAGACCTGGCAGGCCGATGCCGCCGGGATCTATCCGGGGCAGGAGGGCGCAGATCCGGCGGTCTCCGGCTTCGGTCGTATCCCCGCCGATTTCAGCACGGGCGAGATCATTTTCGAAACGATCAAGCCCGGCGCGATTGCGCTTTCGGGCGACCGCGAGACGCCGCCGCATATCTCATTCTGGATCTTCGCGCGCGGCATCAATCACGGGCTGCACACCCGGATGTATTTCCCCGAGGACGATCTCTCGGGCGACCCGCTTCTCGCGCGGATCGAGCATCGCGACCGGATCGCCACGATGGTCGCCGAGGCGACCGGCCCGGGCGAATACCGCTTCGACATCCGCCTGCAAGGTGCGGGCGAAACCGTCTTCTTCGATATCTGAGCCATGACCCAGGACCCCTGCATCATATGTGTCGCGATCACCGGCTCCGTGCCGCAGCAATCCGACAATCCGGCGGTGCCGATCACGATCTCCGAGCAGATCGAGTCGACGCAGGCCGCGTTCGAGGCGGGTGCAACGATTGCGCATTGCCACGTCCGCAACGAGGACGGCTCGCCCAGTTCCGATCCCGACCGCTTCGCACGACTGATGGAGGGGTTGCATGAACATTGTCCCGGCATGATCGTGCAGCTTTCCACCGGTGGGCGCTCCGGCGCGGGCAAGACGCGCGGCGGGATGCTGCCCTTGCGGCCCGACATGGCCTCGCTCTCGGTCGGGTCGAACAACTTCCCGACGCGGGTCTATGAGAACCCTCCGGATCTGGTCGACTGGCTGGCCTCGGAGATGAAGACCTACGATGTGCGCCCCGAGATCGAGTGTTTCGATCTCAGCCACATCTTTCAGGCCGCGAAACTGGTCGGCGACGGGCGGCTGCCCGCGAATGTCCATGTACAATTCGTTATGGGCGTGAAGAACGCGATGCCGGTCGACCGCGCGGCCTTCGATTTCATGCGCGAGACCCGTGCCCGCGTTTTGCCCGAGGCGACGTGGTGCGCTGCAGGCGTTGGGCCGGGGCAGGTGGTCGTCAACCAATGGTGCATCGAGACCGGCGGGCATTGCCGCACCGGTCTGGAGGACAACATTCGGCTGGATCGCGAAACGCTCGCACCTTCGAACGCCGCGCTTGTCCAGCGCACGGTCGATCTGTGTGAAAAAGCGGGCCGTCCGGTTGCCACATGGCAGCAGGCGCGCGAAATCCTCGCGCTGCCCATGAAGGGGGCCGCATGAGCCTCTCTCCCCTCGACAGCCCGCTCTGGTCCGGTCTCTACGGCGATGCGGAACTGGGTGCGATGCTCGACGATGCCGCATTGCTGGCGGCGATGGTGCGCGTCGAAGTGGCGCTGGCCGAGGCCTGCGCGGCCGAAGGCGTGGTGTCCGAGGCTGCGGCGACCGAGATTGCCGAGAAGCTGACCGGTTACCAGCCCGATCCGGCGACACTGGCCGAGGGCGCCGCGCGCGACGGCGTGCCGGTTCCGGCGCTGCTGAGCGATCTGCGCGCCAAGCTGTCGGAAGAGGCCGGGCAGGCGATCCATTGGGGCGCGACCTCGCAGGACATCATCGACAGTGCGACGGCGCTTTTGATGACGCAGGCGCTCGCCGTGATCGCGGCGCGGCTGCGGCGCGTGATCCGCGTGACCGGTGAACTGGCCGGGCGCGAGGCGGAGACGGTGATGGCCGGGCGAACCCGCAGCCAGATCGGTTTGCCGGTGACTTTCGGCGCGCTGGTCGCGTCCTGGGGCCAGCCGCTGATCGACGCGGCGGCGCGCATGGCGGTGATGCAGGGCGCTGGGCGGGTCGCGCTACATGGCGCCGTCGGCACCGACGCGGCGCTGGGCGACAAGGCGCAGGCGGTACGTAACCGCATGGCGGAGGCGCTGGGGCTTCAGGCCGAGGATCAGCCGTGGCACAGCCGCCGCGACGCGATGGCCGGGCTGGGCGCGCAGGCGGTGCTGTTGACCGGCTCGCTGGGCAAGATCGGCACGGATGTCGTGACCCTCGCGCAATCGGGGATCAACGAGGTGCGGATCGCGGGGGGGGGCTCGTCCACCATGCCGCATAAATCGAACCCCGTGGCCGCCGAGGCGCTGGTGGCGCTGGCGCGTCACGCGGCGCATCTGCAGGGGAGCCTGTTTGAATCCGCGCTCCATGGTCAGTTCCGCGACGGCGCCGCCTGGGCGCTGGAATGGATGAGCCTGCGCCCGATCCTCGTGGCCTGTGGCACGTCGCTGCGCCTTGCCGGAGAGATGCTGGAAGGGCTCGAGGCCGACGCCCCCCGGATGCGCGCCAATCTCGAGGCTGCGGGCTTCGGCCCCTATGCCGAGCGCGCGATCTTTACGCTCGCGAAGACGCTGCCGCGCAACGCGGCGAAGAAAGCGGTGCAAGAGGCGATGGCCGCACCCGATCCCGTGGCGGCGCTTCTGGCCGCCCATCCCGAACTCGACGGGAACATCCTGACCGATCCGCTTCTTGCGGCAGGGCAGGCCCCGGCGCAGGCGCGCGCTTTCGCGCAGCGCTGCAATGACCTTTGCGGAGGAAACGCATGAAGACTCAAGTCGCCATCATCGGCGGTGGCCCGGCCGGGCTGCTGCTTTCGCAATTGCTCGACCTGCACGGGATCGAGAGCGTCGTGCTGGAGCGCCGCTCGCGCGATTACGTGCTGTCGCGCATCCGGGCCGGGGTGCTCGAACAGGGCACCGTCGATCTGCTGCGCGCCGCCGAAGTGGGCGCGCGAATGGACCGTCAGGGCGAAATCCACGACGGTGTCGAGATCTCGTGGCACGACGAGCGGCTCAATATAGACATCAAGAGCCTGACGGGCCGAGGGGTAATGGTCTATGGCCAGACCGAGGTGACCCAGGACCTCTATACCGCCCGCGATGCGCGCGGCGGCACCGTGCTGCACGAGGCCGAGGTAACGGCAATCGAGGGGATCGAGGGCGACGGCGTCACCGTGCATTTCACCCATGAGGGCGAGGCCAAGACCCTGACCGCCGATTTCGTCGCGGGCTGCGACGGCTTCCACGGGCCGTCGCGCAAGGCGATCCCGGAAAGCCACCGTCAGGAATTCGAGCGTGCCTATCCGTTCGGCTGGCTCGGCCTTCTGTCCGAGACGCCGCCCGCCGCGCCCGAGCTGATCTACGCGGCCCATGATCGGGGCTTTGCGCTGTGTTCGATGCGCTCGCCCACGCTGAGCCGCTATTACGTGCAGGTGCCGCTGAGCGAAAAGCTGGAAGACTGGCCCGCAGAGCGGTTCTGGGACGAGCTGCGCACCCGCATCCCGGCCGATGTGGCAGAGACGCTGGTCACCGGCGAGCCGCTGGAGATGTCGATCGCGCCGCTGCGCAGCTTCGTCTCCGAGCCGATGCGCCACGGGCGTTTGTTCCTGGCTGGCGACAGCGCCCATATCGTGCCGCCGACCGGCGCGAAGGGCCTGAACCTCGCGGCCTCGGATGTCTATTATCTGCACCGCGCCTTCGATCGGTTCTACAACCACGGCTCGTCCGAAGGGCTCGACGCCTATTCCGAGACGGCGTTGTCGCGGGTCTGGAAATGCGAGCGCTTCTCGTGGTGGATGACCTCGATGCTGCACGATTTCCCGGAAACGGGTGCGTTCGAGCGCCGGATGCAGCGCGCGGAGTTCGAATATCTCCAGATGTCGGAGACCGCACGCAAGAGCTTTGCCGAAAACTACGTGGGCCTGCCTTACTGACGGGCCGAACCGCCCCCGCGCAAGGGGCACAAAGGGAGGAAATAACGATGAAACTTACGAAACTGCTGGGCCTGAGCGCCGCAGCCATGCTCTGGGCAAGCGGGAGCTTCGCACAGGAGATCACCCTCAAGCTGCACCATTTCCTTGGTGCCAAGGCGCCGGTGCAGACGCAGATGCTGGAGCCCTGGGCCAAGCGCGTCGAAGAGCTGTCGAACGGCAAGGTCAAGATCGACATCTACCCGGCGATGACGCTGGGCGGTCGCCCGCCGGAACTCGTGCAGCAGGCGCGCGATGGTGTGGTCGATCTGATCTGGACGCTCAACGGCTACACGCCGGGTCTCTTCCCGCGCACCGAGGTGTTCGAGCTGCCGACGGTCTATAACAACGACCCGGCCGCGACCAACCTCGCGATGCGCGACATGTTCGACAAGGAACTGAAGCAGGAATACGAGGACAAGGGCCTCGAAGTGATGTTCCTGCACGCCCATGCGGGCAACGGCATCCACACCGTGGATACCCCGGTTCACAGCCCCGCCGACGTGAAGGGCCTGAAGCTGCGCACGCCGTCGCGCACGGGGGCCTGGGTGATCGAGGCGCTGAACGCGCAGCCGGTCGCGATGCCGGTGCCGGAACTGCCGCAGGCGCTGTCGAAGAAGGTCGTCGACGGGGCGCTGATCCCGTGGGAAATCATCCCCGCGCTTAAGCTGCAGCAGCAGACACAGTACCAGATCGAAGGGCAGGACCATTGGCGTCTGGGCACCTCGATCTTCCAGGTGTCGATGAACAAGGCGAAATGGGACAG
The DNA here is from genome assembly GCF_002213185.1 of Thioclava sp. JM3. Lineage (NCBI taxonomy): Bacteria > Pseudomonadati > Pseudomonadota > Alphaproteobacteria > Rhodobacterales > Paracoccaceae > Thioclava > Thioclava sp. JM3. The sequence continues at coordinate 675,925 of NZ_NBOB01000001.1, read as the reverse complement.
CCTGCCCGATGACGTCAAGGCGGCGTTCCGCAAGGCCTCCGACGAGGAGTGGCTGAAGGAAGTCGGCCAGATCTGGCGCACCAGCGACAATAACGGGATCAAGGCCGCCGAAGCGGATGGCAACGAGCTGATCACGCTCTCGGCCGACGAGACCCAAGCCTTCAAGGATGCGATGCAGCCGGTCGTTACCCGTTGGGAAGACGAGGTAAAGGGCCAGGGCATCGACGGTCCGGCGCTGGTGAAAGAAGCCCGCGAGCTGACCGCTGAAGAAGAAAAGAACCTGGCGAGCCAGTAACCAACGGAGCGGCGACGATCATGCATTCTGCGATTGAGACTTTCTTGCGCAAGGCGATCTATGCCTGGGCCCTCGCCGGAGGCGGGGTGCTTGCAGCGATCGTCGCCGTAAACGTCTGGACAGTGTTGGGCGGCTTTATCGGGCTGCCCTTCGCGGGGGACTTCGAACTGACGGAGATGGGGGTCGCCATCGCGGCCTTCATGTTCCTGCCCTACTGCCAATTGGCCGATCAGAACGTGACGGCGGATATCTTCACCTCGAAACTGAGCGCCGCCGTGCAGCGTCGCTTCTCGGCCATCGGCTCGGTGCTGGCGCTGGGGTTTGCCGCGCTTCTGCTGTGGCGGATGTATTTCGGGATGCTCGATCAGAAATCCTATTCGCTCGCCACCACGATCCTGCAGATCCCGGTCTGGTGGGCTTACCTTCCCGCGCTTGCCTCGCTTGCGCTACTTTTCATCGCCGCAGCGCTGAGCCTGCGGGACAACTGGACGGGGCGTGCCTAATGGACCCGATTACTCTCGGCCTGCTTGGCCTCGCCATTCTCGTGGCGCTTATCGTCATGCGTGTGCCCATCGCTTACGCGATGATCCTCGTGGGCGCTGGCGGCACCGCGATCATCAACGGCCCGGCGATCTTGTTGAGCCAGCTCAAGACGCTCGCTTACGGTCAATTCTCGATCTATGACCTCTCGGTCGTGCCGATGTTCGTCCTGATGGGGGCGCTGGCCACCAAGACGGGCCTGTCGCGCGACATGTTCCGCGCCGCCAATGCGTGGTTCGGCTGGATGCGCGGCGGCACCGCGATGGCCTCGATCGCCGCCTGCGCGGGCTTCGGCGCGGTCTGCGGCTCCTCGCTCGCAACCGCCTCGACGATGGGCAAGGTCGCCCTGCCGGAGCTGGAGCGCTACAACTACTCTCCCGCGCTCGCGACCGGTTCGGTCGCGGCAGGCGGCGTGCTGGGCATCCTGATCCCGCCTTCGGTGATCCTCGTGATCTACGCGGTGATCGTGGAGGCCAATATCGTCACGATGTTCATGGCGGCACTGGTGCCCGGCCTGATCGCGGTCGCTCTGTTCCTGCTGACCATCGCGATCTATGTCCGCCTCGTGCCGAGCGCGGGCCCTGCGCAGGGCGTGTCGGACAAGGCCGAGTTCTGGGCGGCGACGCGCGGCGTGCTGCCGGTGCTGGGCATCTTCGGCGTCGTCATCGGCGGCATCTATGCGGGCTTCTACAACCCGACGCCCGCCGCTGCGATCGGCGTCTTCGCGGTCTTCGTCTATGGCCTCTTCCGCGGGCTGATGTCGCGCGAAGCCCTGCGCTCGTCCATCCTCGAGACGGCGGGCACCACTGGCATGATCTACCTGATCCTGCTGGGCGCGGAGCTTCTGAAGATCTTCATGTCGCGGGCAGGCGTGCCGCAGGCGGCTGCAGATATGGCGGTGAATTCCGGCCTGCCGCCGATGATGGTGATGGCGATCCTGCTGATCGCTCTGATCGTGCTGGGCTGCCTGATGGACTCGATGTCGATGATCCTGCTGGTGCTGCCCTTCTTCTGGCCGGTGCTGGTCGAGATCAATGGCGGTCTCTACCAGATGGCGGACGGCTCGGGCTTCGGCCTCTCGACCGACGAGCTGAAGGTCTGGTTCGGTATCCTTGCGCTTGTCGTGGTGGAGCTGGGGCTGATCACGCCGCCGGTGGGGATGAATGTCTTCGTGATCTCGGCGCTGGCGAAGAACGTTCCGATGGGCACCACCTTCCGCGGTGTCTTCCCGTTCTTCCTGTCCGAGCTCGTGCGCGTCGCGCTTCTGCTAGGCTTCCCGGCGCTGACGCTGTGGCTGCCTCGCGTGCTTGGTGGTTGATCCACTCAAGACAAGCGGATGAGACGGAACGGGGGGCGCAATTGCCCCCCGTTTCGCATTCACCCCGCGCGCATCGGGGCGAGGGCCTTGTTCTCGACCCCGATCCGCACCCAGAGCATCGCGGCGTTCAGTACGGTGAACAGAACTGCGACCCAGAGCAGGCCCAGTACCATCGGGGCGACGAAGATCTCGGCCACGACCAGCATGTAATTGGGGTGCGAGGCGTATTTGAACGGCCCGCGCGCGACCAGCGGCTCTTCGAGGATGATGATCCGTGTCGTCCAGCGTCCGCCGAGGCTGGTGAGGATCCAGATGCGCAGCACCTGCAGCACCGCAAAGAGAGCGAGCCAGCCGAAGTGTACGGGCTGGCCGAGGCCGAAGACGATCAGGCACAGAATCCACGCGCTGTGCATCGCGACCATCACCGGGTAATGCGCCGCGCCGACCTCATGGGCTCCACGCGCCAGAAGCCGCGCAGTGTTGCGCCTGGCGATGACAAGCTCGCTCAGCCGTTGGACGATGATGAAGGCCAGAAAGAGAACGCTCGGGAGGGACATCACGCGGCCTCCGCCTCGATTTGGGGCGGGCCGACATGGAAGGGCAGGAACGAGGCGGTAAAGCCCGGCCCGAGCGCGCAGCCCATCATCTGCCCGGTCTTGCCCGCATCCAACACCGCGCGCATCACGAAGAGCATGGTCGGCGCCGACATGTTGCCCGCCTCGCGCAGCACGTTGCGCTCGGCATCCAGCACGCCCTGTTCCAGATGCAACGCGGCCTCGATCGCCTCCACGACCTTCGCGCCGCCCGGATGGCAGACATAGCGGTCGATATCGGCTTGTTCGAGGTTCGCGGCCCGCAGCGCGCCCTCCGCCGCCGTCGCGAATTCGGAATTGACGAAGCCCGGGATCGAGCGGTCGAAGATCACGCCGAAGCCGATCTCGTCCACGTCCCAGCCCATGATGTCGAGCGTGTCGGGCCATGTCTTCTGGTGCCCCTGACCGAGCGAGATCACCTGACCCGCGCCCGGCGCCTCGGTGCTGATACAGGCCGCCGCTGCGCCATCGGCGAAGAGGACGGCCGCCACGATATCGGCCTTCTGCATCCGGTCCGCGCGGAAGGAAAGCGAGCAGGTTTCGACCACGACGAGCAGCACCTTCGCCCCCGGACGCCCCGCCGCGATGGATTGCGCCGTCGACAGTCCCGAGACGCCGCCCGCACAGCCCAGACCGAAAATCGGCACCCGCATGATGTCGTCGCGAAAGCCTATCTCGCCCAGAACCTGCGCCTCCAGCGAGGGCGTCGCGAGGCCGGTCGAGCAGACGGTGACCACGCAATCGACCTCCGAACCCTGCCAGCCTGCGGCGTCGAGCGCCGCCTGCGCCGCGTCGATGAACAGCGCTTTCGCGCCCTCCATGAACGCCGCGTTGCGATCCGCCCAGCCGTGGGCTTCCGAGAACCAGTCGATCGGCACGACCGAATAACGCCGGTCGATCCCCGCCGTGTCGAAGGTTTTCGAGAGCCGCTCGAATTGCGGGTAGGTCTCGCCGAAGATGATCTCGGCCCGCTCGCGCACCTCGGATTGCGCGAGGCAATGCGGAGGCAGGGCGGTGGAGAGACCGTGGAGGTAAACTGACATGGCAATTCCTTTTCGCTGAAGGCTGATGCTGGTCAGTCCTTGAGGAAACTGTTCGAAAATCTCGGGGGCGCGCTGGATTGCCCTGTAAGACAACGGCCCGGAGCCGGGTTTGGTTCAGCCGCAAGGAGGAGAAAGCGGGGACGCGCGACGTTATCCTCCAGGTTTAATGTCGCCTTATAGGTGCCAGAAAACGCGCGGTTTTCTGTGATTGGAACTGCACGGCTTTCCGACCTCAACACCAAGCTGTGATCGCTGGCTGGCGCATCGGTTCCACGGTCAGCTTTCGTCATCGACGAAAGACAGGCACGTGAGCGGAACCTGCGGCGGCATACTCTCACTTTAAAGTCGCCTCCTAGGGTTTTGGTTTTGAATGATTTCTCGAAACCGGCGCGCCCCCAACCGAAATGATCCGCGACCGCGACGCCGCAGTGCGGCACACGGCGACTTGAGGCCGAATTCGTGTTTCGAAACCGGTTTCGGCTTTACGAAATCGGTTTCGTTAACCTAGTCTCTCGCCATGGAGGAGATTCGCGACACCGATAAGAAACCGTCCGAGCCGGCACCGCGCCGGGTTCGGATCTCTGACCTTGCGCAGGCGCTGGGGCTGACCAAGAGCACCGTGTCGCGCGCGCTCAACAACTATTCAGACATCTCGCCCGAAACCCGCGAACGCGTGGCGCGGGTGGCAGCCGAGATGGGCTACGCGCCGATGCCCTATGCGCAGGCGGTGCGTACGGGGCGGGTGCGGGCGCTGGGGCTGGTGCTCGAACTGGACGCACCGGACCGCTACGGCCCGTTCCTTACGGATTTTCTGGGCGGGATCACGCAGGAAGCCTCGCTGGAAGGCTGGACCCTGACGATCGCCTCGTCGAATTCGCGCGAGGAGATGGAGGACACGGTCACGCGGCTTCTGCAGGAGCACAAGGTCGATGGTTTCATCCTGCCGCGAACGCAGGTCGTCGACCCGAGGGTGAAATTCCTGCAATCGAAACATGTGCCCTTCGTTCTGTTCGGCCGCACCGGTCACGGCAAGCCCGATCCGGGCCTGTCGTGGTTCGACGTCGATGGCGAGGGGGCGATGCGCGCTGCCGTCGCGCGTCTGGCGGGTTTCGGCCATCGCCGCATCGCCTTCGCCGGGTCGCATTCGAGCTACAATTTCGCGCTGTTGCGCCGAGACGGCTACCGAAAGGGGCTGGAAGAGGCCGGATTGCCCTTCGATCCCGCGCTCGAGGTGATGGAGGTCTCGAATCGCGCGGAAGGGGCCGAGGCCGCGCGCCAGTTGCTCGATCTGGCCGAGCCCGCGACGGCGATCGTCTACTCCACCGACGCGACGGCGCTCGGCGCCTATGACGTGGCGCGCGAGCGGGGGCTGACGATCGGGCGCGATCTGTCGGTCATCTCCTATGACGGCATTCCCGAGGGCCGGATGGTTGATCCGCCCCTCACGACATTCGCAGTCGACAGTCAGCATGCGGGCGCGCGTCTCGCGTCGCTGCTGATCGCGCAGCTCCGTGGTGCGCCGCCCGGTGAGCTGACGGAACTGGTGGCGGCGCAACTGGAACCGGGAGGCTCCGATGGGCCGCCCGTCGACCCATAAGAGTAACGCAATCTACCGGGAGGAAAGTAAATGAAATCGATACTTGGACATAAAACGGCGATGCTGATGGGCTCGACCGTGCTTGCGCTGATGGCGGGCGCCGTCGCGGTGCAGGCGCAGACGATCAAGTTCTGGACCACCGAGGAACAGCCCGAGCGTCTGGCCAAGCAGCAGCAAATGGCCGACGACTTCAAGGCCAAGACCGGCATCACCGTCGACGTGATCCCGGTCACCGAAAGCGACCTGAACCAGCGCGCGACCGCAGCCTTCGCGGCGGGGGACCTGCCCGACGTGATCTACACGCCGCTGCAGAACGTGCTGCCCTGGACCGATGCGGGCATTCTCGACACGCTGGCGAGCTCGGACGTGGTCGACAAGCTCGATCCGGCGACCTTCGCGCCCGGCGCGCTGAAGATGGTCGAGACCGATGGCGATTACGCCGCGGTGCCGGTCGATGGCTGGACGCAGATGATCCTCTACCGCAAGGATCTGTTCGACAAGGCGGGCCTCGCGCCGCCGACCGATTTCAAATCGATCGAGGCCGCGCTCGACAAGCTCAACGATCCGCCGAACATGTATGGTTTCGTCGCAGCGACCAAGGTCGACGACAACTACATGAGCCAGATCCTCGAGCAGATCTTCCTCGCCAACGGCGTCTCGCCGGTGGGGCCGGACGGCTTCAAGCCGCTCGACGAGAAGAAGACGGTCGAAGTGCTGAACTTCTACAAGAAGCTGGCCGACGCCTCCCCGCCCGGCGAGAACTACTGGAAGCAGTCGCGCGAGCTGTATTTCGCGGGCAAGGCGGCGATGATCATGTGGTCGCCCTTCATCCTCGACGAGCTGGCCGGCCTGCGTGACAGCGCTCCGCCGATGATCAACGATGACCCGACCTCTACCGAGCTGTCGAAGGATACTGGCGTCGTGACCAACCTCGCGGGCCCGTCGAATCCCGACGGTGCGAGCTGGGCGGACCTGCGTTATTTCACCATCACCGCCGACGCCGACACCGATGCGGCCGAGAAATTCGTCGATTACTCGATGAATGACGGCTACGAGCAGACCCTGTCGATCGCGCCCGAGGGCAAGTTCCCGACCCGTCGCGGCACCGACGCGGATCCGGAGAAGTTCACCAAGCTCTGGGCGACCCTGCCGGTGGGCGTGGATCGCAAGGCGCCGCTCAAGGATCTCTACGATCCGGCCGTGGTCGACGAGATCACCAAGGGTCTCGACACTGCACAGCGCTGGGGCGTGAAAGACGGGCAGCTCGCGCTGGCCTCGAAGATGCTCAACAGCCAGGTCATCAACCGGGTTGTGCGCGACTTCATCGACGGCAACATCTCGGCCGAGGATGCGGTCGCGAAGATGAACGACGAGCTGGGCAAGATCAACTGATCCGATCTCTGGCCGGGGCAGGGCGGTCGCGCCTTGCCCCGGGGTCGAAGCCCGCTCTGACTGCATGGATTGGAGACTGTCATGACCGACATATCGCCGCCCAAGGGGCGCGGCGCGCTTGCCCGTCGCGAAGCGCGTCTCGCCTGGGGCCTGCTGTTCCCGACCATCGCGATCGTGGCGCTCGTCGTGATCGTGCCGCTGCTGGCGATCTTCTGGATCTCCGTGAAGCCGGTGACGTTGGGCGATCTGCGTCCGGCCGAGATCCGCACGCGGGTGGCGCTGCGCGAGCGGGGCGATCAGCCGCTTCTCGAGTTGCGCGTGATCAATCCGTCGGGCGAGCAGGAGATGACCAAGGCGGGGTTGAATGTGACCCTGCCCGAGGGCGTAACGCTGACCGGCGATCTGCCTCAGGGCTGCGCGATGGACGGGCAGGACCTGTCTTGCGATTTCGGCACGCTCGAACCCGGCGCGAACGAGCGGTTCCGCGTCGATGCGCAGGTGACCGGCGATACCCGCGCGGCAGAGCGCGCGATGCGTGACGCCGAGGTCACGGCGACCGGTCACGTCTCGAACGTCCTGACGAATTCCACCTTCACGCTCGAGAACTTCCGCCGGCTCTTTTCGGGCAGCGAGTTCTGGAGCGTGCTGGGCATCACGCTGTTCTACACGGTCTTCGGCACGCTGGGTGCGCTGGTCGTGGGGCTTTTCGCGGCGCTGCTGCTCAACAAGAGCTTCCGCGGGCAGGGTATCCTGCGCGGGCTTTACCTGTTTCCCTATGTGGCCCCGGTGATCGCGGTGGCCTTCACCTGGATCACGCTCTTCGATCCCTATTCCGGCTCCGCCAACGCGCTGCTGGTGCAGATGGGAGTGAGCGAAGGCGCGATCAACTTCTTCGGGGCCAAGCCGCTCGCGCTGATCATGGTGACGGTGTTCGAGATCTGGCGCTATTTCCCGCTCTCGTTCCTTTTCATCCTCGCGCGGATGCAGAGCATCGACACGGATATGTACGAAGCGGCGGATATGGACGGGGCCTCGCCGTTCCAGAAATTCTGGTATCTCTCGATGCCGCAGCTGCTGGGGATCCTCTCGGTCCTGTTCCTGCTGCGCTTCATCTGGACCTTCAACAAGTTCGACGACATCTTCCTGCTCACCGGCGGTAATGCCGGCACGCGGGTTCTGACGGTCAATGTCTACGAACAGGCTTTCGCGGTGTCGAATATCGGTGCGGGAGCCGCGGTCGCCGTGGTGATCTTCGCCTGCCTTCTCGTCTTCTCGGGGCTGTTCTTCCGCACCATGAGCCGGGAGGAAGGGCTATGAAAATCCTGCACAAAGGCTATCTCGCCGGACCGATCATCGGAGCGCTCTGGGCGCTGGTCATGTCGGTCACGCTGGGGGTCGCGATTTCCTTCGCCACCGGGGCTGCGGCCAAGCCCGCTCTGATCGGCTCGCTGATCCTCGGGCTTGCGACCGGGTTTGCCCGCGTGCGCATCGCCAATCGCTGGGCTGCGGATGCGGTGGCGGTGGTCGTGGCGCTGGTGCTGATGGCCATCGGCCTCGGCGCGCTGCAATTCGACGAAAGCTTCAACTTTGTCTGGCGCTTCGTCCTCAGCGTTGTGCTCGCGGGCACGGTGTCGATCCCGCTCAACTCGATCCTGCGCGAGCTGCAATTCGGCGCGCTCACCCGCCACCAGTTCGAGGATGCGGTGATCCGCTTCCTGACCGGTTTCGGCTACATCTTCTTCACCGCGATCGTGGTCATCCCGTTCTACGTGATGGTCATGACCTCGATGAAGTCGCAGCAGCAGCTGATGCTCAACCCGCTCGATTTCTCGATCGACCTGAGCCGGGGCTGGCACCTGTTCGACAGCTATTACGAGCTGATGACGCGGTTCCATTTCGGCCGCTACCTCTGGACGAGCTTCTATGTCTCGGTGCTGACCGTGCTGCTGACGCTGCTGTTCTCGGTGCCCGGCGCCTATGCGGTGGCGCGGCTGCGCTTCCGTGGGCAGAAAGTGTTCTCGCGCGGTATCCTGCTGATTTACATGGTGCCGATGATCGTGCTCGCGCTGCCGATCTACATCGCCTACTCGATGGTGGGTCTGCGCAACTCGATCCTCGGGATCGTGATGATCTATCCGGTCACCACTATTCCCGTCGCGCTCTACATGCTGCAGGGCTATTTCCGCGGCCTCCCCGTCGAGGTCGAGGAGGCGGGGCTGATGGACGGGCTCTCGCGGCTCAAGGTGATCTGGAAGATCACGCTGCCGCTGGCGCTGCCCGCGATGGCCTCGGTCGGGCTCTATGTCTTCATGATCGCGTGGAACGAGTTCCTGCTCGCCTTCATGCTGCTCGACGATCCCAGCAAATTCACCCTCACGCGAGGCATCGCCTCGCTCAACTCCTCCGAGATCCCGCGCCAGCACCTGATGGCGGGCGCCGTCATCGCGACGGTGCCGATCATGGCGCTGTTCCTCGGGCTCGAACGTTTCATGACCCGCGGCCTGACGGCCGGCGCGGTGAAAGGATAAGACATGATGACCGAAACTGTGGCCGCCACCGATTTCTCCGACCGGGACGCTGCGGCGCGCGAAATCCTCACGCAGAACGACCGGGGCGGCTACACCGTGCCGACCGATGGCCTCTATCCCTACCAGTGGAACTGGGACAGCGCCTTTGCGAGTCTCGGTTTCGCCGAATTCGACCTGGACCGCGCCTGGCAGGAAATCGAGACGCTGTTCACCGGGCAATGGGACAGCGGCATGGTCCCCCATATCATCTTCCACAAACCCGATCCGGGCTATTTCCCCGGTCCCGACGTCTGGGGTTGCAACGGGCCGATCGCGTCCTCGGGCATCACCCAGCCGCCCGTGGCACTCAGCTTCGCGACGCGGCTTCTGGCGGCCGATCCGGAGGCGGGGAAAGCTCGCTTCGCGGCCCTTTATCCGAAGATGCGCAAATGGGCGGAGTGGTTCCTGAAATGGCGCCGTGACGAGAAGGGCGCGATCTTCGTGATCCATCCATGGGAATCCGGCCGCGACAATGCGCCGGACTGGGACGACGCGATGAGCAAGATCGACCCGCAGGACGTGGGCTATTACGAGCGCCGCGACACCCAGCATGTCGACGCCTCGATGCGCCCGACGAAATACGATTACGACCGCTATATCTGGCTGGTGCAGCGCGCCAAGGCGCTGGATTGGGACGATGCCAAGGTCGCCGAGGACAACCCGTTCAAGGTGGCCGATCCGACCATGCATTTCATCCTGATGCGGGGCCTGCGCGACCTTCTGGCGGCAGGTGAGGCGCAGGATCTCGATACCGGCGACATGGCCGCGCAGCTGGCCGAACTGGAGGCCGGTGCTCAGGCGCTGTGGAACCCCGGCATGGGCTTCTACGACAGCTACAACTGCAACAACGGCATCTGGTCGAACGCGCTGAGCAACGCCTCCTTCCTGTGCTGGTTCGGCGGGCTCGACGCGCCGCAGATGGAGCAACACCTCGCCCGCGTGCTAGATGCCGCGCCCTATGGCGTGCCCTCGCTCGCGCCGTTCGATCCGCGCTTCGACGCGAAGCGCTACTGGCGCGGCCCGACCTGGGGGATGATGAACATGATGATCGGCGAGGGCGCCTCGGAACGGGGCGTCGCGCTTGGCGAAGAGGTCCGCAAGCGCACTCGCGAGGTGATCGGGCGCTACGGTTTCGTCGAGTATTTCGACCCGATGACGGGCGCGGCTGCGGGCGGCAAGGCATTCACCTGGACGGCGGCCGTCTGGCTCGCCTGGGCCGGCAAGGAGGGCTGACATGGGTTCGATCACGTTAAACGGTGTCGAGAAATGGTTCGGCGAGGTGCAGGTCATCAAGGGGATCGACCTCGAGATCAAGGATGGCGAATTCGTCGTCTTCGTGGGGCCCTCGGGCTGCGGCAAGTCCACGCTTCTGCGGATGATCGGCGGGCTTGAGGATACCTCGCGCGGGGCGATCGAGATCGACGGCGCGAATGTCACCGATCAGCCGCCCTCGAAGCGCGGCCTCGCGATGGTGTTCCAGTCCTACGCGCTCTATCCGCATATGTCGGTGGCCGAGAATATGGGCTTCTCGCTCAAGATGGCCGGGGCGCCGCAGGGCGAATGGCGCGCCAAGGTCGACGAGGCTGCGGACATCCTGAAACTGCAGAGCTTCCTCGACCGGCGGCCCAAGGACCTGTCAGGCGGGCAGCGTCAGCGCGTGGCGATCGGGCGTTCGATCGTGCGCGACCCGACCGCGTTCCTTTTCGACGAGCCGCTGTCGAACCTCGATGCGGCGCTGCGCGTGGAGATGCGGCTTGAGATCGCGCGGCTGCACCGCAATCTCAAGCGCACGATGATCTACGTCACCCATGACCAGGTCGAGGCGATGACGCTGGCGGACCGGATCGTGGTGCTGGAATATGGCAAGATCGCGCAGGTCGGCACCCCGCGCGAGCTCTACGAGAAGCCCGCGAACCTGTTCGTGGCGCAATTCATCGGCAGCCCGAAGATGAACGTGATGCCCTGCGCGGTCTCGGATGGCCGCTACAGCCTCGAAGGCGGGCGCAGCGGGGCCTGTCCCGCGCCGCAGACCACGCAGCTTGGTATCCGGCCCGAGCATATCTCGCTCGTGGCTGAAGGCGAGGGGCAATGCGACGGTCGCGTCGATGTGGTGGAATTCCTGGGCGCCGATACGTTCATCCTGTTCGATTGCGGACCGCTGGGCGCGATCAATGTGCGCGTCGCGGGCGATACCGACCTGCGCCCGGGCGATGTCTCTGGGTTGGCCTTCGAGGCCGACCGCACGGTGTTCTTCGACGCCGACGGCATGGCGGTCTGAAACCGCGCGCGCCCGGGCGCTCATCCCGGGCCGCAGGGCAGGGCGCAGGCCTTAGCTCGCCGTTCAAAGGCACCGAAATCGGCAGTCCGGTGCCTTTTGGCGATCGGGCTGTTGTACTGGCGGAAGGTCGGGCAAGCGGCGGCGTTTACATAATTTTTCTCAATAATCATTGGGTTCCGTGACGCTTTTCTCAAATTAATGTTACCGGCGGACGATTGCTGATCGGGGCCGTGGAGGCTAGGTTTTGCGGCAATCGTCGAGCGGGCGCATTCGCGTGCATTGCGCAACCTGATGGTCGACGATGGGCCGAGACGCTCCTCCGGGTGGGAAAACACGCCCGTGCGGGGAGGTCAGGCGGTCTCATCACGCGCAAAGCGAATGCGGTCCGACAACGATCGCAAACAATCCAACGGATGAGAGGAAAACACATGCGGAAGACGACACTTCTCGCGGTCGCCGGTGCGACTGCAATTGTGACCGGTTTTGCAGCTCAGACCGGGACTGCCCGCGCTGCCGAGCAGTGCGGCGACATCTCGATCGCCCAGATGAACTGGGCCGCTGCCGAGGTCACCACCAACATCGCGAAATTCATGCTGGACCAAGGCTACGGCTGTAACACCAGCCTGGTCAAATCCGACACCATCCCGGCCATCACCTCGATCGCCGAAAACGGCCGCCCCGACGTCGTCACCAACCTGTGGCTGAACTCGGCCGGCGACGCCTACAAGAAGCTCGAGAGCGAAGGCAAGATCAAGCGCGTCGCCAAGACGCTCCAGCCGGGCGGCGTCGAAGGCTGGTGGATCCCCACCTACCTCGCCAAGGAGCACCCCGAGCTGAAGACCATCGAGGGCGTGATGGCGCACCCCGACTGGGTCGGCGGCACGTTCAACAACTGCCCGGACGGCTGGGGTTGCCGCGTCGTGAGCGACAACCTGATCAAGGCGCTCGACCTCAAGAGCTCGGGCATCGAGGTGTTCAACCACGGCTCCGGCCAGACGCTCGCCTCGTCGATCGGTTCGGCCTTCGCCGACAAGAAGCCGTGGTTCGGCTACTACTGGGGCCCGACCGTGGTCATGGGCAACTATGACATGACCCGCGTCAAGCTTGGTGACTACGACAAGGCCAAGTTCGACAAGCTCCAGAACAAGGACACCAAGGATCCGCAGGTTTCCGACTTCCCGGCAGCGCCCGTGCTGACCTCGGTGACGAGCGACTTCGCGAAGACCCACCCGGCCGAGACCGAGTTCTTCTCGAAGATGAGCTTCAAGACCGACACCATGTCGAAACTGCTCGCGTGGCAGGACGAGAACAAGGCGTCGGGTGAAGAGACCGCGGTCTACTTCATCAAGAACTACCAGGACACCTGGAAGAACTGGCTCAACGCAGACGCCCAGAAGAAGCTTTCGAAGCTGATCGGCGGATGATCGTGACGCGCGCTTGATGCGCACACCTTGGACGGGGCCGAGGCAGGCCCCGTCCTTTTTCGATCCATCACGCAACAACATGGGGCGGGTCCTCCCCAATGACCCGGAAAACCAATGGCAGCTTACGAGAATTTCTTTAACGCCGTGGGGCTGAAGGACTGGTGCTCGGCTGGCGGTGACGGTGGCGGCGGCATGACGTCGATGGCCGACCTGATCGCACAGACCGACGGCACCACGACGCAAGGCCCCTCCCTATGGAACTGGCCCTTTCCCTCGCTCGACGCCCTCAACAAGGCCTGCGCGGCGATCCCGCCCTCGCGCGACGTGACGCAGGGCCTCGAAGACGGATTTCTCGCGATCCGTGGCGGTCTGCGTGCCGTCGTCGACCCGCTGACCCAGCCGCTGAGCTGGGCGCTGCGCGACATGCTCTGGATCATGACCAACACGCCGTGGTGGCTGATGGTGCCGATCCTGATGCTGATCACCTGGCTGGTAACGCGGTCCTGGAGACTTGTGGTCTTCGTGCTGGTCTCGATCGCCTTCCTCGCCTTCATCAACCATTACGACGCGGCGATGCAGACACTGGCGATCATCTTCGTCTGTGCGTTCATATGCGTTCTCTTCGGCGTGCCCATAGGTATCGCGATGTCGCGGAGCGACAGGCTCCAGCGCACCGTGATCCCGATCCTCGACATGCTGCAGACGCTGCCGCCCTTCGTCTACCTGATCCCGCTGATCTTCCTGTTCTCGGTGACCGAGCCGAAGCTCTACGGTATCGCGATCATCCTCTACGCGATCGTGCCCGTGGTGCGCCTGACCGATCTCGGCATCCGACTGGTCGATCCCGACGTGATCGAGGCAGCCGACGCTTTCGGCATGACCAAGCGCCAGAAGCTGTTCGGCGTGCAGATCCCGCTCGCGCTGCCCAACATCATGGCCGGCGTGAACCAGACGATCATGATGAGCCTCGCCATGGTGGTGATCGCTTCGCTCGTCTCGGCCCCGGGTCTGGGCGTGCTTGTGCTGCGCGGTATCCGGTCGCTCGAACTGGGTGTTGGTCTCGTGGCGGGCTTCGGCATCGTGATCATCGCGATCCTGCTCGACCGCGTGACGAAAGCCTCGCTGGCGCGGATCGACACCAGCAAGAGCGGCAAGTGAGGAGACAGGCATGACCAAGGAAATCAAGGTCTCGATCCGACATCTCTACAAGATCTTCGGGTCGGATCCGCAAGCGGCGCTGGAAGACGTGAAGGCAGGCATGGGCAAGCCGGAACTGCTCGAGAAGCGCAACCACGTGCTCGGGCTCAGCGACATCAACGTGGACATGAAAGAGGGTGAGATCACCGTCATCATGGGGCTTTCGGGCTCGGGTAAATCCACGCTGATCCGGCACCTCAACCGGCTCATCGAGCCGACCGCGGGGGAAGTTCTCGTCAATGGCGAGAACATCCTCGACTATAACGAGGCGCAGCTGCGCAAGCTGCGGCGCGAGCGGATGTCGATGGTGTTCCAGAAATTCGCCCTTCTGCCCCACCGCACGGTGGCGGAGAACACGGCGATGGCGCTGGCCACCCGCGGCTTTCCGGCCTCGGACTATGTCGCGGAGGCAGAGAAATGGCTCGACCGTGTCGGGCTCGGGGGCTACGGGGACCACCACCCGCACCAGCTCTCGGGCGGGATGCAGCAGCGCGTGGGGATCGCCCGGGCGCTGGCGTCGAACTCGGACATCATGCTGATGGACGAAGCTTTCTCGGCGCTCGATCCGCTGATCCGGACCGACATGCAGGACCTGCTGCTCGAGCTTCAGGCCGAGCTGCACAAGACCATCATCTTCATCACCCACGATCTGGACGAGGCGCTCAAGCTCGCCGATCACCTGGTGATCCTGAATGACGGTCGGGTGGTCCAGCAGGGCGAACCGCAGGAGATCCTTCTCAACCCGGCGGATCCCTACATCGAGGACTTCGTGGCCGACATCAACCGCGCCCGCGTGCTGCGCGTGCGCTCGGTGATGGAGCGTGGCGCGCCGGAAGGCGAAATGTCCGGCGATATCGACGGCAACGACAACCTCGAGAGCGTCATCGCCAAGGCGGAAGGGGCGCTCGACCGCCGCTACCGCGTGATGATGGGGGGCGAGCCGGTGGGCAGCCTCACCATGCCCTCGATCATGCGCGCGCTGGTGCCCGCGCAATCCTCGGGCGAAACCGCCAAGAGGTAAGAAGAAAGGAATCCGCCCCTGTATTGGGGCGGGTCCGACCCGCCGCGCGACAGGCGCGGGCTTTTCCCAAATATAAGCGTGGGATGCCGCAGGAGCGGGGTGCGCGCTGCCCGGTGTGCTGTCGCATCCCGGGCCGTGTCCTTAGCTGCGCACGACGTAGACCGAGCACTCCGCATGGGTCACGACATGCGACGCCGTGGTGCCCAGCAGATAGTCCTTCACCTTCGGGTTGGCGGCTTCCATCACGATGAGGTCCACCTTGCGCTCGTCCGCCAGCTTGACGATCTGACGATGCACGGCGCCCTTGCGCACGACCATCTCGATCTCGGGCACCCCGCTGGCGGGATTGTCGTTGACGAACTTGCGCAGCTGCTGGCCCCAATAGGTATCGGAGTTGTAGATGTTGAGATTACGCTCGATCTCGGGCGCGATCGTCGCGACGATCAGCTTGGCTTGGCGCCGCCGCGCCATCTCTACGGCTTCCATGTAGGCATGATGTTCGACTTGGGCGTGGCGCAGGTTGATGGGGCAGAGGATGAGCTTTGTCTGGCGTGCCATGATGGCCTCCGGGAAGTTCGAGGCGGAAAATGAACCTCGTGGCGACCGGGCGCGTACCCGGATTGAAACAGCCTCGCCCCTACGACGAATTCCGGAGCTCGAAATGGGCATAAGCGTCACTCCGATGTCGCGCAGCGACATAGGCGCCCGCAAAGAGCGCCACATTGCATTCAGGCCCCGTGCGTATCGCCGCGAAGGCCTCGCAACGACGCTGCCGCGCGAGCATGCGGGATGGAGACTTTCACACGCGTCCGTGCACAGTCTCTTTTGGGCCTCGCTTTCGACGTGTGTTTTGACGCGATGGGGCTGGTTTCGGACGAGGCGCCTCAACGAGAAATCGCGATGATAGCAGGGGAACTCGGTTGAGTTTCGGGAATTAATACAACCATAACGGTAGTCGCAAAATCTTCAGGCGATAACGCGCCGACAGCCATGAAACGAACTTTGCCAACAATATCCGAACCTTCGCGAAAGTCGGCGGCAGGTTCCCGCTGAGCGCTCGAAAAGACCGTCAGTCGTGATGGAACTAACCCGCAAAGCACCTGTTAACGGACCGTAAATTCGCTGTTAACCGAAGTGAGCGGGAGAACTCAACATGGCCAACTTCACGAACGCAACCGAAACCCCCCGTGTTCTGTTCATCGACGACAACGCCATTCTCGCGGATGCTGTGGAGCGGAGCTTCGCTGCGGATGGAAGCATCGCGGTTGTCAGCGAATGCAAAGATGTGCCCTCCGCATTGACCTCGAAGGACGTCCCGATGGAGACCTGCGACGTGGTCGTGTTCGACCCGAGCCAGACCTCTGCGGACCCTGCCGAGACCCTGAGCGCCGTCCGCGAGGCCGCCGGTCCGGTCGCCGCAATCGCCTACCTGCCGGAAACTGCACTCGAGATCGCGCGCCAGTGTCTCCAGTCGGATTACGACGGCGTCGTTTCCCGCAGCGGCAATATCGAAATGCTCATCGACGCGGTTTTCTCGGTCTCCATGGGAAGTCTGTATGTCGACGGGTGCTATGCCGAAGCGCGCAGCGATTCCAGCGCGCCCATTCTGGTCGGCACCGAAGCCCTCACCAGCCGGGAGCGGGAGGTCGTGCGCGGGCTCGTCGACGGCAAAAGCTGTCGCGCGATCGGAAACGACCTTCTGATCAGCGGCAAGACCGTCGAGACGCATAAGTACCGCGCCCTGTCAAAGATGGGTCTCACATGCGCGCGCGAGCTCGAAACCTTTGCGCGGCGCAACGCCTGGGCGGTGTAACCGGGTCTAGTGGAAGATGCGAAGCGTTAGTCCGATCCGGATCGGCGTGGCCGACCAAAGTCCGATTTTCGCGTCAGCGGTGCTCGACCTCGCGGCGTCGACATTCGACGACACGGGGACGCATGGCGACGCGCTTTCTGCCACCGACATAGAACGCCTGCGCGATCCCGACTGGGATGTTCTCCTTATCGATCCGCAGTTTACTCCGAACCTTGAAGATCTGGTCCCGCAGATGCTGGCCGCCTGTCCCTCGCTGGCGCTGATCGCCGTGGCGTCGCAGCCGACAAAGGAGCTTGTCAGCTTCTGCATGCGGATCGGCTTCAGCTCCGTCGTGGCGAAATCGATCTCGGGCCCCGCGCTGATGCGGGTGATCCGCGTCACCCTTGCGGGCGGAAGCCTGGTCGACCGCGGTCTTTCGCGCTCCGCCGAGGGCGAGATGCCGGGTCCCACCGAGGGCAAGGCGCTGACCGAGCGCGAGGAATATGTGCTGCGGCTCTGGGCCAAAGGCTATTCCAACAGCGACATCGCGGACCAGATCGGCCTCAGCCGAAAGACCGTCGACAGCCACCGCGCGCGTGGCATGAACAAGCTTGGCCTCGCGGACCGGCCCGCGCTGATCCGGATGGCGAGCGCGCGGGGCTGGCTCGTCTGAGCCCGTCCGACCTCCCGGGTGGGTTTTTGCCCCACACGGGGGGTCAGGAAGCTCCCGACCCCTTTCCGAAATTCCTCCGCTCTTCGCCCGTATTCCCGACTGAAAGGGCTGCGAATCTTCCTTTATCCCTTGGGTCGAACCGGGCGGTACCTCTGCCCATTACACGTTTCGATTCGCCCGTTTCGAGGGGAGAAGGAAAAGAATTATGGCAAAGATCAGTGTTTTCGGGATCGGCTACGTGGGCGTCGTGTCAGCGGCTTGCCTTGCTCGTGACGGCCACGAAGTGATTGCGGTCGATCTCGACGAGAGCAAGGTCGATGGACTGAATGCGGGCCGCGCGCCCATCGTTGAAAAAGGGCTCGACGAGCTGGTGGCCGAGATGGCTGCGAGCGGTCGGCTCAGGGCCACGACCGACGCGGCGGAGGCCGTCGCGAAGACCGACGCCTCCTTCGTCTGCGTGGGCACGCCTTCGGCGCCCGACGGCTCGGTCGGTCTGACCTTCGTGGTCTCCGTCTGTCAGGACATCGGCAAGGCGATCGCCAACAAGTCAGACCGCCACACGGTCATCATGCGCTCGACCATCGTCCCCGGCACCATGGAAGAGATCTGCATTCCCACGCTCGAACGCGCCTCCGGCAAACTCGCAGCGCGCGATTTCGGCGTCGGCTACTTTCCGGAATTCCTGCGCGAAAGCACCGCGATCGAGGATTACGCCGATCCCGGCCTGATCGTGTTCGGCAGCCTTGACGCGCAGACCGAACAGGTCCTGACCGAGATCAACCAGGATCTTCCCTGCGAGATGAACAAGGTCGATATTCGCACCGCCGAGATGGTGAAATACACCTCGAACAGCTGGCGCGCGGCGAAGATCAGCTTCGCCAACGAGATCGGCAACATCGCCAAGGCCAACGACCTCGACGGTCAGAAGGTGATGGCGGTCCTGTGCAGCGACACCAAGGTCGCCATGTCGCCGGCCTTCCTGCGTCCCGGCTTCGCCTTCGGCGGCTCCTGCTTGCCCAAGGACGTGCGCGCACTCAAGGCGGTGGGCGAGACATCGGGCGTCGCGACGCCGCTTCTGAACGCCATTCTCGAGGCGAACGAGGCGCAGATAGAGCGCGCCGAGGCCATGGTGCGCTCCGCCTCGAAGAAGACCGTCGGTCTCGTCGGCGTAAGCTTCAAGTCGGGCACCGACGATCTGCGTGAAAGCCCGCTGGCCGATCTGGCCGCGCGGCTGATCGAAAGCGGTCAGGACGTGCGCATCTACGATCCCTATGTCGCCACAGCCTTCGTCAACGATCCTGGCGCCGCCGGCCGCGGCAACGCCGTCGTGCCCGACCTCTTCGAACGGATGGAAGACGATCTGGACCGTCTGATCGAAGACAGCGAGGTCATCGTGGTGGGCAACAAGTATCCCGAGGTGACCGCCCGCCTGAAGGAGACGCTGGGCAACCGCCGCGTGGTGGATCTCGGCCGCATCGACCCGAACCTCGTCAGCGACGCTGGCTATCAGGGCATCTGCTGGTAATCCGCAATGCTGGGTCATCTCATTTATATCGCGGCTTTCGTCGCATTGGGCCTTGCCGTGCGCGACACCAGCCTGGCTGCCGCCGATAGTGCCATCGTGGTGCTCGGGGTGATCGGCCTGTGGCGGTATGGATGGGCGGCACTGAACTTCCTGCGCGCGACCGCCTATGTCCGGGTGCTCTACCCCCGGCGCCGCGCGCGGGCCGAGGCCGCCTATGCGCGCCGCCCCGTTCCGGCGCACGCGTATTTCATGGTCACGACCTACAAGATCGAGCCGGGCGTCACGAGCCGCGTCTACAGCTCGATCTTCGAGGCGGCCCGCCGCTCGCCCGGCGGCGCGACCATCGTCGCCTCGGTGGTGGATGGCGCTGACCTCAGGGTGCTGCGCGATCTCTTCGAGGCGCGCAGGCATGACATGCCGCAGGTGCGCTTCATCATCGACCAGATCCCGGGAACCGGGAAGCGCGACGCCATCGCCCGCTCGCTGCGGCTGATGCAGCGCGAGGCCCCGCGACGCGACGACATCATGTTGTTCGTCGACGGCGACAGCGCCGTGCCAGCAGACATCGTCGAGCGCTCCGCGCCCTTCTTCACCGACGAACGGGTCGGGGCGCTGACCACCGACGAATCCGTCGAGATCCCGGATGACTGGCTGTTCCGGAACTGGTTCGATCTGCGCTTCATGCAGCGCCAGATGATGATGTCCTCGATGGCGTTCGGCGGCCGGGTGCTGACGCTGACGGGCCGGATGTCCGTCTTCCGCGCCGACCTGGCGGTGGACCCGAGCTTCATCCGACAGGTTCAATCGGACCATATCGATCACTGGCGGCTCGGTCGGATCAACTTCCTGACCGGCGACGACAAATCGACCTGGTTCTGGCTGCTGAGCCGCGGCTACCGGATGACCTATCTGCCCGACGTGCGCTGCGTCTCCTACGAGGAGCAGCCGATGCCGGGCTTCGTCGAAAGCGCCGTGGCGCTGATGAAGCGGTGGTTCGGCAACATGCTGCGCACCAATGGCCGCGCGGTGGCGCTGGGCCCGTCGCGGATCGGGTTCTTCACCTGGTGGTCAATCCTCGACCAGCGCGTGTCGATCTGGACGACGCTGTTCGGGCCGATCTCGATCGCGCTGACCGCGCTCTTCGCGACGCCTGCGGTGATCCCCGCCTACATCGCCTGGGTGATGTTCACCCGCTACGTCTTCTGCTGGATGCTCTCGACCTTCCGCGGCGGCGGCTTCCCGATCATCTACGCGCCGCTGCTCTACTTCGGCCAGATCCTCGGCGCGTCGGTCAAGAGCTCGGCCCTGTTCCGTCTCGACCGGCAGAAATGGACGCGCCAGGCCGCCAAGAAAGCTGCAGCGCGCATGCCTCTCGGAGCGCGGCTGCGCTCGGCCACTTCCACTTACATGCAGGTCCTTGCGCTGGGGTGGCTAACCCTCTCCGCGGCGCTCTCGACCGGACTTCTCTAAACGACCGACAGGACGCACCATGACACACGCCCCCGATACTTCACCGGCGCCGCTTTCGGCCGGAAACGAACACCCGTTGATCGATATCCCGTTTTCCGCGGTCATCGACGGACGGCGCTACGCAGGCGACGGTCTGTCGCTGACCGAGGCGCAGGTCTCGGGCCTGATAGACCGCCGGATCGACGGCACGGAAAAGATCGTCCACCTGATCTTCGACTTTCCCGGCTTTCAGGTGGCGCTCGTGCCGACCGCGCGGGTCATGGTGGAAGGCGACAATTCCAGCGTACTGGTCTTCACCGAGCCGACGGGCGATCACTCGCCGCAGCTGCGGCAAATCCTGAATGACTATATCTCGGGTGACCTGACCAGCTCCGGCGGGCTGATCCGCAGCGGATCGCTCGCGCAACCCAAGGGCGGCACCGGAGCGGCGCCGAAGCCCGGGTTCCGCAAGCGGCTGCGCAGCGCGTTCGGCACGCTCGTCGTGCTTGCCCTGAGCGTCGCGCTCATCGCGCTGGCCGTCAGCCTGATGCAGGCGCGTCTGTTCACGACCGATATCGCCGCCCCGGGCCGCGTGGTCGCGCAGGGCCAGACGATCCGGGCGACCGCCGACGGTCAGATCAGCTTCATCAACCCCGATGCCGGTCCGGGCGATGTGCTCTTCGCGCTCGACACGGTGGACGGGGAGACGCTTTCGATCGCCATGCCGAGCAAAGGCACCGTCCATCCGATTTCCGTGGCCGAGGGCAGCACCGTTCTTGCCGGCGAGCCGCTCTTCGAGATCTCCGCTCCGGATGCCCCGCTGGTCATCGAGGCGCGCCTGCCGCAGGAGCTTTTGTTCGAAGTGCAGCAGACCGGCGGCGTCAACGTGACCCTGCCTGACGGGACCGAATTCCGTGCGACCCTCGGCGACGGGTTCCGCGCGCCGGGCGCTGTCGGCTCCGACGGGCTGGTGCGCGCCAATCTCGTCCCTTCGATCGACCTTTCGCCCGACGAGGCGGGGCAGGTCGCCGCGCTCAGCGTCAGCCGCGATGCCTTCGGGGTCGATTGGGGCAGCCTTTCCCGCGACGCGCTCGGAGAAGCGCGCGCCTTTACCCGTAGTATCAAAGCAATTGGAGACCAGTCATGAATAGTGTCGTTAATCCCGTAGTTCTGTCTGGAGGGATGGGGACCCGCTTGTGGCCGATGTCCCGCGTCGCCCAGCCCAAGCAATTCCAGTCCATCGACGGCAATGGCGGTCCGACGTTCCTGCAAAGCACCGTGGCGCGCCATCTCGATGACGATTTCGCTGACCCGTTGCTGGTCGCCGCCGCCTCCGAGGAGGGTCTTGTGCGCGATCAGCTGGCCGAGATCGGCGTCACCGGGCGCTTTCTGGGGGAGCCGATGGGCCGCAATACCGGTCCCGCGGTTCTCGCCGCTGCCCTGACGCTGGCGGAAGAGGATCCCGAGGCGCTGCTTCTGGTCCTGCCGTCCGATCACAAGATCGAAGGCGACATGAATACGGTCGTAAAGCTGATGCGCGAGGGCGCGCAGCAGGGCCGGATCGTGCTGTTCGGCGTGGTGCCGAAATATGCCGAGACCGGGTTCGGCTATATCTCCGGCGGCGCGCTGGTCGATGGCCAGGAAGGCCTCCACGAGGTCACCAGTTTCATCGAGAAGCCCGAATTGGAGAAAGCCCAACGGCTCGTCGCATCGGGCGACACGTTCTGGGCGTCGGGCATCAGCCTGATGCGCGCCGACGTCCTGATCGAGGAATTCGAGAAATACGACCCGGCGACGCTGGCCGCCGTTCTGGCCGCGCTCGACGGCGCGAAAAAGACCGAAACCGGCCTGTGCCTCGACGGCGCGCATTTCGCCGAGGCCGCGAACGAGCCGACCGAACGGCTGATCTTCGAACGCTCCGACCGCGTCGCCGTCGCCCCCGTCGAGGTCGACTGGGACGACGTGGGGGCCTGGACCGCGATCCATTCGATCAGCCCCAAGGGCGAAGACGGCAACGTTTCGACCGGACAGGCCCTGACCCTCGACTGTCGCAACTCGCTGATCCGCGCGGGCGACAAGCTGGTCACCGTGATCGGCATGGAGGACGTGATCGTCGTCGACACGCCCGACGCGCTCCTCGTGACCAATCACAGCAACGCCCAGAAGGTGAAAGACGCCGTCGCCGAGCTCAAGGCCCAGAACCGCAGCGAAGTGGCGCGCCATCCCGAGGTCGCAACCGACGATATCGGGCAGGGCGGCGAGGCCTTCCCCGCCGTGTCGCGTCTCACCCTCGACGCGGGCGAGACCGCGACCTTCCGCGGGCCGACCCCGGGTGGAAAGCTGCTCGCTGTGTCGAGCGGTCGCGGCCACTGGAAGAACGGCGGGCCGACCCATGCCTGCAGCCAGGGTCATAGCATCAACGTAAGCCCCGGCTCGTCGGTCGAGGTCTGGAACACCGGCGACGGGGCGCTGAGCCTTTACGAAATCGACCTCTCGGAAGACGAGGCCGAAGAGACATCGAAGGGAACGCGCGATGCACGTGAGTGAACACCTTCGTTGCCTTGGCCTGTCCTGCGGGCTGGCGCTGGCGCTCACCGCGCCGGCGGCTGCTCAGCAGGCGGTCAGCGCGTCGGTGTCCAACGTGCGCCTGGCGCTGACCCAGCTTGCCGCCGGGGCCGGGGTCGAAATCGACACGGAGCTTCTGGGCGATACGCCGGGCGGCGGCTCGGCGATCTACCTCAACCAGGGCGATGTGACCTTGGCCATGCTCGACGACCTGCTGGCGGATTCCGGCCATCCCGATGCGCTGATCCGCAAGGATGACCGGTTTGTGGCCTCGATGCCCATCGTGGTGCTGAAAGGCGCGTCGCTTTCGCTGTCCGAGGGCGATCGGCTGGACCTATCGCGTCGCGAGGGCAGCTACCTGATCTCTTTCGGCGCGCTCGACGTCGATCACGCCACCATCGCCGCGGGCTCCGACGTGCATCCCGATATTGCGGGGTTCCGCCCCTTTGTCGCAGCGCTCGGACCGCAGAGCCTGTCGCTGAAAGATGCCACGCTGACCGGCCTCGGCTATGGCGACCGGGCCTATAGCGCCGGGCTGTTTCTCGGCGGGCGCGGGTTGCTCAGTTTCGGCAGCCCGGCCGCGATGACCGGGAACAGTTTTACTGATCTGCGCGGCGTCGTCCTGCAGGATCTCGACGGGGTGAACCTTACCGATACCGAGATTGCCGACGCGCGGGGCAGCGGCCTGATGCTGCGCGATATCGACGGGGGCACGATCACCGATCTGACCGTCCGCGATACCGGGGGCGAGCAGGCGCTGCACCTTTCGGGCGTCTCAGACATGCGGCTCGTCAATGTCGCGCTCGATGGCGGGCAGGGCAAGGGCATGCGCGTGGATGACAACAGCCGCGCGCTTCAGCTTCGCGATGTCGCCGTGCGCGGCTTCGACGGTTCCGGCGCGACGATGGCGCAAGGCGCGACCTGCGTTCTCTTCGACCGGATCGAGGTCTCGGGAAATAAAGGCGCCGGCTTCGCCGAGCGCGGTGCGGGCACGACGATCTTCAACGAGAGCCGGTTTGCCGACAATAGAGGCCCCGGACTGATGATCGACCGCCAGCGCCCCGAAACGCGGGTGCTGATCACCGACAGCCGCTTTGCGGGCAACCGGATGGGCATCCGCGCGACCGGCCTTGCCGACCTGCGCCTGCATGACAACGATTTCACGGATCAGCGCCCCCGGCTTCTGTCGGGCGACCTCGACGCGCTGACGCCCGATTTCCTGCGCGCGAGCGCTGATGGCGGCGCGGGGGATCTCAGCGTCTCCGGCGTGCGCGCGCTCGATCCCGCACCTCTGCGCCGCGATGCCGCGCGCGCAGCTTTTGACACCTGTTCCGGAGAGGGCGCTACCTGATGGTCTTTTCATCCGAAACCTTTTTGTTTCTCTTCCTGCCTCTGGCGCTCGCGCTCTATTATCTGACGCCGAGCCGCTGGAAGTCGCTGACGCTGCTCGCGGTCTCCTACGTGTTCTACGCGTGGTGGCGGGTGGATTTCCTGCTGCTGCTCGTCGGCACCACCGCCTGGACCTGGCTCACCGGCCGGGCGATCCGCCATGCCGCGAATGTGCGGATGGCGAAGATATGGACCGGCATCGGCGTCGCCAGCTGCCTCGCCGTTCTGGGTTTCTTCAAGTATTTCAATTTCTTCATCGACAGCCTGACCGCGCTGTTCGGGACCACGCCCGATGCCATCGGCGTGCATTGGCAGATCCTTCTGCCGATCGGCGTCTCGTTCTACGTGTTCCAGTCGGTGAGCTATATCGTCGACACCTATCGCGGCGATGCGCCCGATGACGTGCACCCGCTCGACTTTGCGGCCTTCATCGCGCTTTTCCCGCAGCTCATTGCCGGGCCGATCCTGCGCTACAAGGATCTCGCGCATCAGTTCCGGCACCGCACCCACTCGGTCGAGATGTTCTCGGACGGCATGATGCGCTTCTTCGTCGGACTGGCGAAGAAGGTGCTGCTGGCCGATGCGGTGGCGCCTCTGGCCGATCTCGCCTTCTCGACGCCCGATCCGTCGCTGACGCTGTCATGGGGCGGGGCGATCGCCTACATGATGCAGCTCTACTTCGACTTCTCGGGCTATTCCGACATGGCGATCGGGCTGGGCATGATGCTGGGCTTCCGCTTCATCGAGAATTTCGACACGCCCTATATTTCGCGCTCGATCACCGAGTTTTGGCGGCGCTGGCACATCTCGCTGTCGGTCTGGTTGCGCGACTATCTCTACATTCCGCTCGGCGGCAACCGCATCGGCCCGGCACGCACTTACGTCAACCTGATGACGGTGATGGTGCTGGGTGGCTTGTGGCACGGCGCGGCCTGGACCTTCGTGATCTGGGGCACGTGGCACGGCGGCTGGCTGATGTGGGAACGCTATTCCGGCTGGGTCAAGTCGCGCTCCACCGCGGCGCTGCTGCGCACGCTTCTGGTCGTGCTCATCGGCTGGGTGATCTTCCGCGCCACCTCGATCGTCGAGGCGGGACAGGTCTTCGCCGGCATGCTGGGGGCCAACGGGATCGGGCTGTCGCCGGATTCCGCCTTCGAGATCACCGGCGAAAGTGTCGCGGTGCTCGTCATCGCGATCGGCGTCGCCATCCTCGAGCCCTGGCTGGCCCGTATGGTCGAGGGCCCGCTCTCGCCGCGCCCTGACGGCACGCTGACCGCCACGAGCGCCATCGTGCCGCCGATGGCCGTCACCGTGCTGGCGACGCTGACCATCCTGAAGCTGGCCGAGCAAAGCTTCTCGCCCTTCCTCTATTTCCAATTCTGAAGGACCGGACCCATGCAGATGATGCTGAAAGCCATACGCACCAGCGTGCCGATCCTGTTCCTCGGCTACGCGCTGTTCGTGAACGTGGATATCTTCGAGAAGGGGCTGCCCGGAACCGTCAAGGGCGACTTCGTGAGCGGCAAGGCTGCGACGTCGCTCGGCGCGCTCTACGGAAAGGCGCAGCCGCACCGCAAGACCGCGGTCGGCCTGATCGGGGCTGCGCGCTACGAGCTGATCGGCGAAGGCCGTGACGGCGTGACGGCGGGCGATGACGGTTGGCTCTTCACCGATGAGGAATTCGATCGCGCCACGCCGTCCGAGATCAAGACCGCCGCCGGGGTCGTCGCCGACGTCAAGGCGCAGCTCAACGCGCTGGGGACCAAGCTCGTCGTCGTGCCGGTGCCCGCGAAGATCGACATCTACCGCGACCACGGCGGCGAACAGGCGGGGCAGGCGATGGAGGACCAGTATCGCGCCTTCCGCGCGGCGCTGACCGATGAGGGCGTCACGACCGTCGATACCCGGCCCGCGCTGGCCGATGCCGGGCCCGATCCGGTCTTCTTGACGCGCGACACGCACTGGACCCCGCAGGGGGCTGCGAGGGTGGCCAAGGCCGTGGCGCAATCGGGCAAGATTTCCCATGGCGACACGGTGTTCAAGAAGGTCCCGGCGCGGCCCAAGGAATTCATGGGGGACCTAGTGTCCTTCGTCACCACCGACGATTTCGCGCCGAGCGTGGGGCTCGGCCCCGAGCGGGTGACGCCCTATGTCGCCGAAGAGAAAGGCGCGGAAAAGAAGGGCATCTTCGCCTCCGACGATGCGCCGATCGACACGGTTCTGGTCGGCACGAGCTACAGCGCCAACAAGTCCTGGAGCTTCGTGCCCGCCCTCAAGATCGCGCTGGGGCGCGACATCCTGAACCTCGCCGAGGAAGGCCGCGGCCCGATCGAACCGATGAACGCGTTCCTGTCCGAGCCGAAACTGGACGATGCGCCGCCCGCGCGGGTGATCTGGGAATTCCCGATCCGCTATCTCGGCGAGCCGAAATACATCGACGGAAAGGAGGCCGGAAATGCGTGATCCGCGTCTTGCGACGACCATGGCGGGCCTGCTCGCGGTCGTATTGGCCGGACCGGTGTTCGGGCAGGCGGTGATCGACGACCGCGTCACCGAGACCGCCGACCTGCCGACCTGGAAGTTGCAGCACGACCGCAAGCGGATGCTGCACGACCAGCATCTCAGCTTTGCCGAGATGCGCGCGCTCGCGGATGCGGGCGACGGGCTGGCCGCGTTCCGTTATGCCAACCGGCTGATGGCGCTCGACGATCCGAGCGTCGTCGGAGATGCGGCGCTCTATTACGCCTCTGCGGTGTTCACCGGGCGCGACTACGCGTTGGGGCCGCTGATCCGCATCCTCGAGCGGCCCGATCTCGACGTCTCGGACAAGCGACTCCACCATCTCGAGAACGCGATCCGGACGTTGGCGGTGCAGGGCTACACCAAGGCGCGCGAGGCGCTGACGGGCTTTTACGAGTCCGGCAAGCCCTTCGGCTACCATCCCGAGCGTGCCCGCGACCTGCTGCTAGAGCTGGCCGAGTCCGGCGACGGCGCCGCCGCGATCCAGATCGGCTCCAAGGCCCTGCAGAACCCGAACCTCGTCGCGCCCGAACGTCTGCATTCCATCCTCACCCATGCCGCTTCGGACGCGGATGAACTGGGCACGCGCACGGCCGCAAAGTCGATCCTCGCGCAGCTCGACGCCCGTTCCGACGATACCGAGAAGGAAACGCAATGATACTCCGTTCACTCGCACTTGCCGCCGGGCTGCTGGCCGCCGGGACCGGATCGGCCTTGGCACAGCAGAAGTCGGCCTATGACTGCCACGGGCTCGCCACGGCGGATAACCTGCCGGTTCTCGAAGGCAGCGACGGCTTTTTCTACCGCCTCAACCTCAACATGCGGACCTATCACCCGCTCTCTGCGGCGGCCGCGAAAACCGTGGGCACGCTGTCGCGGGTGCTGGCCGAGAGGGGCACCAAGCTGATCTACGTGCCGATTCCGACCAAGAGCCTCGCGATGCCGGAGCACCTGCCGCCCGAAGCGGCGGATTACGGCTATGACAAGGCGCTCGCCCAGGCCGGGTACAAGGCGTTCCTGTCGCGGCTGGCCGACGCGAATGTCACCGCCATCGACACCGTCGCGGCGATGAATACCTTGCCGGACGATCGCCAGCCTTTCATCGGCCTCGATTTCCACTGGTCGCCGGACGGCGCGCATTCCGTGGCGAAGGCGATCGCCGACACGATTCACCAGACGCCATCGCTCGACGACATGAAAACGACCAAGATCGAGCTGACCTCGACGGGCACCAAGCCGGTCGAATCCGCGCTGCGGCGCCATATCCAGAAATTTTGCCGCGACGGCTTGCCGGTTCCGCGGACCGAACGGTTCAAGGCCACCGAAAAAGGCGGCGGCAGCGGCGACGCGGGCGATATCTTCGCGGCCGACAGCGCCGGTCCGCCGATCGCGCTGGTCGGCACCTCGATGTCCGCCGAGAAGATGTTCAGCTTCGAAGATGCCCTGTCCTACGAGACCCAGGCACAGGTCGCGAACTACTCGGTGACCGGCGGCAACCAGTTCGGCGCGATCACCTCCTACCTGCTGTCGGAGGATTTCCGCGAGAACAAGCCGCGCGTGCTGATCTGGGAAAACCCGATCTACAACAATCTCGGCGGGTTCGGCGAACGCCCCCTGCGCGAGTTGATCGCGGCGGCCGGCGCCGACTGCACGCCTCTCAAGACCGCCAATCCCGACCCGAACGTGCTGACCGCGGACCTGCCCGCCAACAGTTGGACGCCCGAGAGCTATCTCGGTGTCGATACCGGCCGGGCGAACGGTGTGCGCGCCACGCTCAAGTTCTCGAATGACGATGGTCTCACCGGCTCCACGACGATCCAGCGCTCCGAGCGCGTGGGGCCGACCCGTTGGTTTTACGAGTATGCGCGCCCGCTTTGGCGCAAGGACTACACCCATGTGCGCGTCGAACTCGACCAGCCGGCCGAGAAGGACGCCACGCTCTCCACATGTACCTTGAAAGGATCCCAGACATGATGAACAAGCGAACGCTTCTGCTTTCCCTCCCCGTCGCGCTGCTGACCGCGCTGCCCGCGGCCGCGCAGGATGAAGGGCTCTACCCCGAGCCGTCCTCGCCGGATGCCTCCTTCCTGCGCGTGATCGCGCCCGATGCGGATTCGGTGTCGATCGACGGTACGCGGCTCGAGACCTCGGATGCGGGCCTGACCCCCTATGTCGAGGTTTCCCCCGGCGACGTGGACCTCACCGTCGGCGACGAGGAACGCTCCGTCGAGGTGGGCGCCAGCACCCATTACACCATCCTGTCTTCGGTCAAGGACGAACCGATGATCAAGGACGACATAACCGAAAGCCCCGCGCAGGCGGATCTGCTGCTCTACAACCTGAGCGACATGAAGACTTTCGATCTCTATGCAACCGAGGCGAAAACGGCGGCACTGTCCGATGTAGCGCCCGGCACTGAAGGGGCAGTCGGCCTGAAGGCGCCGCTGACCCTGACCTTCGAGCTGCGTCAGGACGGTGAGACGCTCTCAAGCCTCGATCCGCTGGAGCTGCGTCGCGGTACCGCGACCACGGTGATCGTCGGCGCCGACGGCGCGCTGACCGCCACCGACAGCACCTACGCGAACTGAAACTGACACGCCTCGTCCTGGAGAAGATCACCATGTCTCTGACACGCATCCTTTCCGCCATAGCATTGGGCCTGATTGCCCAGACCGGATCGGTCCATGCAAAACCGGTCTCGGTGCCGTTCGATCCTCCCCAGGTCGAGGCTGGCAGCGATACCTGCAGCCCCCGGCCTCCGCAGCACGTCCTGACCGAAAGGTGGAAGGACTATGACGGCGGGCCACTGGGCGACCGTGACGTGAGGCTCATCCGCCGCGACCTGCGGCTGCTGCGCCAGAACGACGCGAAACGCTGGTTCGACGTCATCGAGGCGGCGGACCAGCGCCTGCTCAAGGCCGGGGACGGCTACGACAAGACCAACCTTCTTCTGGACCGCATCGACCTTCTCGTCGCTGCGGGCCGGATGCAGGATCTCGCGGATGAAGGTCTGGTCAAGCGCCTGCTCGACATGGCGCCGGCCGGGTCGGCTTCGGTCAAACGCACGGCGGCGGAACTGCTCTATAACGGCACCGGTGTCGCGCGCGATCGCAAGCGGGCCATCGCACTCTGGCGTCAGGCCGCCTATGCGGGCGACAGTACCTCGCTGCTGCGCATGGTCGAGCTGTCCTACAAGCAGAAGATCGACGACTGGAACATCGCGCCCAACGTGGCCGTGACCATGGCGCTCGGGAACCTGCTGGGCGATCTCGATCCGCTTCTGTGCGACCGCGTGAACCGCATTGCCGCCATCTTCCGCGACGGCGAGGTCGTCGCACCAGATCCGAAGCTGGCCGAGGACTGGTACCGTTTCGCGGCCAGGCTGGGCGGGGCCAACGCCGCCTGGAACCTTGCCGAAATGAACCGCGAGGCGACCGAGGTCGACCGGGACAACGACCTGATGATGAAGAGCCTGCGTCAGGCGGCGGATTTCGATCTGCCCTACGCGATGCTGCGCCTCGGGGGCATCCTCGAACGCGGTGCCCTGACCGAGCGTGATCCCGAAGAAGCCCGCGCGCTTTACGAGGAGGCCGCCGGTTACGGCGACCCAACCGCGCGGATCCGTCTCGTGAACATCGCCCGCGCCCATAAGAACGAGCCCGGCGGGCGGGCGCGTCTTGCGGATGCGCTGGACCGGATGATCGACGCGCCGGGTACTCCCGCCTGGGCCTATGCACAGCGCGGCAATCTCGTCCTCGAACAGCAGGGGCGGTGGGCCGGCGAGGACCGTGCCGCCAAGCTCTACGCCGAGGCGCTGAAGATCGATCCGACGCTCTCGGCGGCCCGGATGCACCTTGCGGAGATCAAGATCCGCGATGCCGACGGCGAGCAGGACCTGCTCAACATCGTCTCGGAACTGCGTGACGCGGTCTATATCGACGGCAAGACCGAACCGATGCAGGATCTCCAGGCCATTTTCCAGTGCCGGTCACGGGATGCCCCGATCCTCTCGGAGTCGAAATACTGGACGAAGATGGAAGAATTCGCCGGCGACTCGACGGTCGAACTCACTCCGAGCCAGCTCGACGCGGTGAACCCCCAAGACGATCCGCTGACGGTGGCCCGGCTGCAATCGCAGGCGATCAACATGCGCGCGCGGTCGCTGGCCAATTTCCATGACGTGAACCCCGAAGGCGCGGGCGACAAGATGCGTCGGATGACAGAGGCCTCGGGTGGCGCGCTCTACACGGCCGAAGCGAAACTCGCGCTCAATCGCGGCCATGTCGGCACCGCCGAGGATTTTCTGGCGCAGGCCATCGACGCGGGAGAGACGGGGGCGAAGACGCTCTACCTCTCTGTGCTGGGAAGCCGCACCGAACTCGACAAGACCCAGCGTGAACGGATGATCTCGCTTGCCCGCGACCTTGCGAAGAACGGCAACGGCACCGCGATCGGGGTTCTGATCGATCACGGTATCATGGATTCCGACACGGCATGGCGAACCTATCGCGACGCCATCGCGCGAAACGGGGACGTGAAGGCCATGCTCTTCGCGCTGCCCTATCTCAAGAAGGCCGGCGATGTCGCGACCTACCGGGCCCGCATTCGCAGCACCATCGACTGCACGACGTCCATGGCGCTCGACTATGCACATGTCCTGCGCAAGATCGACGCCAAGGATGGGGCGCATCATTGGCTCAAGATCGCGAGCGCGGTTTCCGAAGGCGACGGGTGGGAAGACGTGGCCGTTGCCGACGCCCTGCGCGAAATGGGGTCGACCGAGGACGACAAGGCGCGCGCGATGAAGCTTTACCGCGCTGCCGCAGACCGTGGCTATCCCCTTGCGCTGCGCCGGCTTCTGTCGCTGCGCCAGGACGGCAAGATCGAGATGAGCACCGAAAAGACGGCTGCGATGACGGTCCGCCTGCTGAAGATCGCGGCGCCCAAGGACATCGCCGATATCTTCAATTTCCTCGAATATTCGGACCCGAAAGTGCGCGAGATCGTTAACGCGAAGGTAGATCGCCGTGCCCTTTACGCCGAGGCCGCAAAGAAGGGGAATGCCGCGGCACAGCTCGAACTGGCCCGGATCGTGCGCGAAAGCGACGCACCCGACGACACGGCAGAGCGCTACGCCTCGCTGCTGCAAAGCGCGGCAGACGGGGGCAACGCCGACGCGATGTATCTGTTGTCGCAGGCCTATGCCTACGGGGTTGGCGTCGACCAATCCATGGAGCGGTCGCGGAAACTGCTTCTCGCCGCCGCCCGTGCGGGCAACGAAACGGCCGCCGCCACGGCGCGCCTCATTCAGTAACGCGAGACACGAAAGAAGAGTCATGAAACGATTTCTTATCATCGGGGCGCTCGTCGCTGCCTTGCCGGCGCCCGCCCTCTGGGCGCAGGACGCAAGCGACGTCACCTGCATGAACGTGCCAGAGCCCGTCGTCTCTCTCGACTATGGCAGCCGCTACACGGACGACAGCAAGGACCGTTCGGACATCGACAAAGCCTCGAACGCGGCGGTGAACGAGGCGCTGGGCCCGATCGACGATTTCATCGTGGATCTCACCGGCAAGGCCAACAAGGCCGCCAAGGGCGGGGACGGCGCCGAGGACGCCGCCGCCTGCGTGGTGGACGCGCTTAACGTCTGGGCGAAAGCTGATGCGCTCAGCGATCTTCAGAGCATGAACGCCAATCTCTCCTCCCCGTCGCGCTTCGGCGCGATGGCGCTGGCCTATCTTCAGGCCGAATCCGCGACGGAGGTCGATCCCGACAAGGCGAAAACGATTGAGGACTGGCTGAAGGCGCGGGCGCGTCACACTGCCAAGTGGTTCGACACCGAGGCGCCGGACATGGCGAGTCAGAACAACCTGCGCGCCTGGGCAGGGCTCGCCGCGGCGGCCGTCGGCAATGCCGCGGGCGACGATTACCTCAAGGCCTGGGCCAATACGAGCTTCGCGCTCGTCGCCTGTCAGGCCGACGAGGACGGCGCGCTGAAATGGGAGATGGAGCGCGGTCCCCGCGCGCTGCACTATCAGCTTCACGCCGTCGCCCCGCTCGTAGTCGGCGCGGCGCTTCTGCAAGGTGATGGCTATCCGACCTTCGACATGTGCGACGGCGCGATCCATCGCGCGGTCAAATTCATCCCGGCCGCCTTCGACAACCTCGACATGGTCGCCGAGAAGGCCGGCGAGGAGCAGACCTTCGCCACCGGCGACGAAAAGCTGAAAAGCTTCGAACTGGCTTGGGCCGATGCGTATCTGTCGCTCTTTGACGCGCCGGAAATCGCTTCCTTCGTCGAGGAGTATCGCCCCCTCAGCAATTCCAAGCTCGGCGGTGAACAATCCGCCCTGTGGTAAGCAAGGCGAAGCCGAAGCGAAGGGTCCGCCCTGATGTCCGGACGGGCAGGGCGGACCTCACCGGAGCTTAGCTCCACATCTGTCGCATCGACGCTGCGACGTCGATGGGGGCGGGGGCAGGACGTTGGGCCGCCCCGCCATGTTGCAACGGCGACCAGTGAACGGAATCGAAATGGTGCAGGATTTCCCGCGGGATGAACCGCGTCCGCATCGCATAGACATGCCGGTCGCCGTTGCGGGTCTGTTGCGTGACGTAGAACCGCAGCGGCAGCCCCAGGGTCAACTGATCCTTCGCCCGCGTCATCGCGACGTAGAGCAGCCGCCGCTCCTCCTCCAATTCGTGGCTCGAACCGGTCCCGAGGTCTGACGGAATGCAGCCGTCGACGGCGTTCAGCAGATGGACCGATTTCCATTCCTGCCCCTTGGCCGAGTGGATGGTCGACAGGATCAGGTAGTCCTCGTCCTTGAGTGGCACGCCCGCCTGATCGCTGGTGGCGTCGGGCGGATCGAGCGTGAGGTCGGTCAGGAACGCCTCGGCCGACGGGTAGCCGGTCGCGATCTGCTCGAGTTGCAGCAGATCGGCGCGCCGGGCCTCGGCATCCTCGTGCAGCCGGTCGAGATGCGGGTCGTACCATGCGCGGGCAAGGCCAAGTGCTGCGGGCCATGCCGCCTGCGTGCTCATGGCCTCGACAAAGCCTTCCCAGTCCGCTCCGGCGCGGGCTGGCGGCGCGACATCGGCAAGCGCTGCGCGGGGATCGGGGGCGAGGTCGAGCGCGTCCAGAATGCGCCCCGCCGCCTTGGGCCCGATGCCCGGCATCAGTTGCAGCACCCGGAACCCCGCCACCCGGTCGCGCGGATTGCGCGCCAGCCGCAGGAACGACAGCAGGTCTTTCACATGCGCGCTGTCGAGGAACTTGAGCCCGCCGAATTTCACGTAAGGCACATTGCGCCGCGTCAGCTCGGCCTCGATCTGCACCGAGTGGCTGGAAGTGCGGAACAGTACCGCCTGCTCCTTGAGCTTCATGCCGGTCTCGCGGTTCTCGAGAATACGATCGACCATGAAACGCGCCTGCTCGGTCTCCGTCTGGACGGTCACCAGCTGAGGTTTCGGCCCCGAAGCGCGCTCGGTCCAGAGATCCTTGGTGAACCGCTCTTTCGCGAGGCCGATGACCGCGTTGGCTGCGGCGAGGATCGGCTGGGTCGAACGGTAGTTGCGGTCGAGCGTGATGACATCGGCGCGTTGGTCGAAACTGTCGGGAAAATCGAGGATGTTGCGCACGGTGGCGGCCCGGAAGGCATAGATCGACTGGGCGTCATCTCCGACCACGGTCAAGCCGCGCCCGTCCGGTTTCAGCGCCTTCAGGATACGCGCCTGCAGACGGTTGGTGTCCTGATACTCGTCGATCAGAACGTGGTCCCAGGCCCCGCCGATATGCGCGGCAAACCCCGGATCCGCCATGACCTGCGCCCAGGCCAGCAGCAGGTCGTCGTAATCGAGCACGTTCTGCGCCTGCTTGGCCTGCACGTAAGCGCCGAAGAGTTGCTTCAGCTCCTCCTGCCACTGCGCGCACCACGGAAAGCTGTCGCGCAGCACCTCGCCCAGCGGCGTTTCGGCATTCACCGTGCGGGAATAGATCGCAAGGCAGGTGCCCTTGGCGGGAAAGCGGCTTTCGGTTTTCGAAAAGCCCAGCCCGTGACGGCAGAGATTCATCAGATCGGCGCTGTCTTCGCGGTCATGGATCGAGAACTCCGGGTGAAGCCCGATCGACAGCGCATGCTCGCGCAGGATCCGCGCGCCGATGCCGTGGAACGTCCCGGCCCATGTCAGGGCCTCGGCGGCGACAGCTGTGCCCATGGCCTGCGCGGTGATCCGTTCCACCCGACGCGTCAGCTCGGTCGCGGCGCGGCGCGAGAAGGTCATCAGCAGGATGCGTCGCGGATCGGCGCCGTTGACCAGCAGATGCGCGACCCGGTGGGCGAGCGTATTGGTCTTGCCCGACCCGGCCCCCGCGATCACCAGAAGCGGCGGCGAGAGCGCCTCGCCGCCGACGCCGAATTCCACCGCGGCCCGCTGGTTGTCGTTCAGCTTGTCGAGATAGCCTGCCTCTGGCATTCCCTGTCCCCCGTTCCGGTCTGTGGAGGAAAGTTAACGGAATGGGAACGAAATGAGAACTTGAAATGTTCGCCTTTCGTACCCAGCCTGCGGCGGTCGGCCATCAGGCGCTATCGGAACGCGCGCGGCGCCGGATCACCTGGACCAGCGACATCACGATCAGCCCCGCAGCTGCGATCATGAAAGTCGCGGCGAGCGGGCGCTCGAGAAAGACCATCGGGTCGCCGCGGGCGATGAGCAGGGCGCGGCGCAGGTTGGTCTCGATCAGCGGGCCCAGCACGAAGCCCAGCAGTAGAAGCGCCGGGTTGAACCGGGCCAGCGAGAGCGCGTAGCCCACCAACCCGATCGCGGCGACGGCGAACATGTCGAAGCTAGATCCCCGCACCGAATAGACGCCGAGGCAGACGAAAATCAGGATCGCCGGATAGAGCCAGCGGAACGGGATACGCAGCATCGACACCCAGATGCCGATCAGCGGCAGGTTCAGGATCAGTAGCAGCAGGTTGCCGATCCCGAAGCTCGCGATCAGGCCCCAGAACATGTCGGGCCTCGCATCGAGCATCAGTGGGCCGGGCTGTACGCCGTGAATGACCAGCGCGCCCAGCATCAGCGCCATGATCGGATCGCCCGGGATGCCAAGCGCGAGCGTGGGGACGAAGGCGCTGATCGCGGCGGCGTTGTTGGCGGCCTCGGGCCCCGCGATCCCCTCGATCGCGCCGGTGCCGAACTGCTCGGGACGGCGTGAAATCCGGCGTTCCGCAGCATAGGCGAGGAAGGAGGAGATCGTCGAGCCGGTGCCGGGCAGCGCGCCGAAGAAGCTGCCGAGGCTGGCGCCGCGCAGGGCGGGGAAGGGGATGCGGCGCAGCTCTGCCCGGCTGGGCAACAGCTCGCGCAGCGCGACGCGGGGCGGCACGCCGGTACGCTCGGCGACGTGGATATTGGCGATCACCTCGGCCACCCCGAACAGGCCCATTGCGAGCGCCACGAGGTTGACGCCGTCCATCAGCTCGGTCTGGCCGAAGGTGAAACGTTGAACGCCGGAATTCACATCGGTGCCGATGCAGCCGAGGATCAGCCCCAGAACCACCATCGCCAGCCCCTTGGCGGGGTATTTCGCCCCCACCGTCGAGGCGGCGACGAGGCCGAGGATCATCATCGCGGCATATTCCGCCGCACCGAAGGCGATCGCTGCCCGCGCCAACGCGCCCGACAGCAGGATCAACACGACGATCCCGATCATCGAGCCGGAGAAGCTGGAGATCATCGAGGTGAAGAGCGCCACGCCCGCGCGGCCGCTCTGGGCCAGCGGATAGCCGTCGAGCGTGGTCACCGCCGATTGCGGCGTCCCGGGCAGGCGCAGCAGGATCGAGGCCACCGCGCCGCCATATTGCGAGCCGTAATAGACCCCGGCCAGCATCACCAGCGCCGCCTCGGGCGACAGGTAATAGGTGATCGGCAGCAGCAGCGAGATCGTCGCCATCGCGCCGATCCCGGGCAGGACGCCCACGAAGGTGCCGAGGAGCACGCCGAAGACGCAATAGATCAGCACGTCGGGTTGCGCCGCGACGCTCAGCCCGTGAAGGAACCCGTCCCAACCGCTCATAGCCAGATGCCTCTCATCGTCCCGGCCAGAGCGGGACAGTCATTTTCAATCCGAAGGAGAACACCGCGACCGACAGGAGCGTGACGACGAGCGCGAGCGCGATGCGCCAGCCGATCCGGCGGTCGGGAGCGGCCAGCGTCGCGATCAGTACGCTGGCCAACGTCACCGGCACCAGCCCCACGCGGTCGAGGCCTGCGGCAAAGACGAGGATCGCCGCCAGCACCGCGAGACATTCCTTCCACGCGATGCGGATCGCCTCACCACGCCGGGCGAGGGCGGGTAGGGCGATCATCACCCCCAAGACCGCCAGCACGCCGCCGAGAAGCGCCGGGAAGAACCCCGGTCCCATCCGGCGCAGCGAGCCGATCTCGTAGTGATCCACCGCGTAGAGGGTGACGAAGAGGCCGATGGCGACCAGAAGGACGCCACCCGCCAAATCAGGAATGTCGCGCTTCATCGATCAGTTCTTCGCGTCGATCCGGTCGAGCACCGCGCCCCAGACCTTGGTGTCCTCGGCGATGCGCTGTTTCAGATCTTCGGGCGAGCCGCCCGCCGCCTGCCAGCCCATGTCCAGCAGCCGCTTCTGCACGGCGTCATCCGCGAGGATCGCGTTGATATCGGTGTTGAGCGTGTCGATGATCGCCGGATCCGTCCCTGCGGGGGCGATGAAGGCGTTCCACAGCTCGGCGCGGAAATCGTCGGGCAGACCGGCCTGACCCGCCATGACCGGGACGCCCGGGGCCTGCGCGAAGGGCTTCTCGGAGGTGATGCCGAGGATCTTCAGCTTGCCCGCCTCGACATATTGCATCGCAGCCGAGGGCGCCATGAAGCCGCAATCGATCTCGTGCGCGATGATCGCGGTGGTGACCTCGGCATAGGAGGTGAAGGGGATATGCAGCATCTCGACGCCGGCGCGGTCCGAGAACAGCTCTGCTGTCAGATGCGCGCCCGAGCCCTTGCCGACCGAGCCGTAGGCCAGCGCCTCGGGCTCTTTCCCGGCGGCTTTCACGAAGCCCGCGAGATCGTCGGCGGGGAAATCGGCAGCCACGACAAGCACCAGCGGCGAGGTCGCGATCAGCGTGACCGGCGCGATATCCTTGGTGACGTCATAGCCGAGATTCGGCGTCAGGCGCGGTGCGGTGGTCAGCGGGCCGTTGATCGTGGTGGCGAAGGTGTTCTTCTGATCCTGCGCGTTCAGCATCTGCTGGATGCCGATCACGCCGCCCGCGCCGGGCTTGTTCTCGATCACGATGGGCTGGCCCAGCTTGTCGGCCAGTGGCTCGGTCACGATCCGTGCCAGCAGGTCGGGCGAAGAGCCCGCGGGGAAGCCCACGAATACGTGCTGCGGCTGGCTCGGCCAGTTGGCATTCTGTGCCAGAGCGGGCTTGCAAAGCGAAACAGCGGCAGCGCCCAAAAGGGCCGCGCGACGCGAAATGATCATGGTAGAGCCTCCCGGAGTCATATTTGGCAAAAATGCCCGTAATCGCGCGCAAGATTGCGGAATGTTCTGGGCTTGGCAAGGCGTTACCGGAAATTGGTCGGCATCGGCGCAGCTGCTATTCCGCCGCCAGCCGCAACAGTTCGTCGCGCAGTCTGAGCGCGAGTGGCGACAGCGGGCGCCGCTTGAGGCAGAGCAGGTAATAGGGCGACACGCTTAGCTGATGGTGCATCCGCAGGATCTTGAAGCTCGCATTCACCGGCGCGCGGATCAGCAGTTGCGCGACCTCTTCCGAGACCGAGGCGACCGCGTCGCTCTGCGCGAGATAGGCGATGGTGAACAGAAGCGAGGGGCTGTTCACGCAGTCGCGCGGCTCGGACAGACCGAGCGCGGCGAAAGCCTCGAAGGTGGCCTCCCGGATCGGCGCGCCGCGCTGCTGCATGATCCATTCATACTCGCCCAGCTCGGTCATCGTCACGATGGGCGCGCGGGCCAGCGGGTGATCGGAGCGCACGAGGAAGACGACCTTCTCGTCGCGCATCGGCGTGATGTCGAACAGTGCGCTGTCGAATTCGGGCAGAACCCGGGCGAGGATGAAATCCATCTCCCCCGCCGCGAGATAGCCCAGAAGATCGCGCGAAGGCAGAACCTCCACGGAGATGTCGGTCTCGGGCGAGGCGCGCTTGATCGCGCGGATCGCGGGCACGAGATAGCCCACCGCCGGGCCGGTCACCGCGCCGATCCGCACCCGCCCGGCGTGGCCGTGGCGCAGCGCCTCGATGTCGGAGCTCATGCTCTCCAGTTCGCGCAGAACCGCGCGGGCGCGGCGCAGGACGGTGAGCCCGATCTCGGTCGGCTCCATCCCGGTGGGCAGACGGTTGAAGAGGGGGGCGCCGACGCGGCGCTCCACCTCGGCCAGCATCCGCGACGCGGCCGGCTGGGTCATCGCGCAGCTTTCGGCGGCGAGTTGCAACTGGCCGGATTCAGCGACGGCGCGGATCAGGCGCAGCTGCGCCGGTTTCAACATCAGGTGGGAAAGTGACATATCAATATTGGTATGCAGATCGCGTTGAATGTAATTTTATCATCATGCACCGACATTGCTAGTGTCTCTTCCACGCCCGGTATCGGGCTGCGCGAGGAGATCGACGGACCGCGCACCGTCATAGGGAGGACACCATGAAAATCAAAACCGCCGCCGCAGCGCTGGCGATCGGCACCGCATTGCTCGGGACCGGCGCCTGGGCCGAAACTGTCGGCATCTCGATGCCCACCAAATCGTCGGCCCGCTGGATTTCCGACGGCAACTCGATGGTCGAGCAGTTCCAGGCCGCAGGCTACGACACCGATCTGCAATACGCCGAAGACGACATTCCGAACCAGCTCGCCCAGGTCGAGAACATGATCACCAAGGGCGTGGACGTTCTGGTGATCGCCGCGATCGACGGCACCACACTGTCGAACGCGCTGGCCAACGCGAAGGCCGCCGATATCAAGGTCATCGCGTACGACCGCCTGATCCGCGACACCCCGGATGTCGACTATTACGCGACCTTCGACAACTTCAAGGTCGGCGTCGAGCAGGCCAATTCGCTGGTGCAGGGCCTCGAAGAGCGTTTCCCCGATCAGAAGCCGTGGAATGTCGAGCTGTTCGGCGGCTCGCCGGACGACAACAACGCCTATTTCTTCTACAACGGCGCGATGTCGGTGCTGCAGCCGCTCATCGACTCGGGTGATATCGTGATCCCGTCCGGGCAGATGGGCATGGACACGGTCGGCACGCTGCGCTGGGACGGTGCGGTCGCACAGGCTCGCATGGATAACCTGCTCTCGGCCAACTACACCGACAAGAAGGTGCAAGGGGTTCTGTCGCCCTATGACGGGCTGTCGATCGGCATCCTGTCCTCGCTCAAGGGCGTGGGCTACGGGTCCGGCGACATGAAGATGCCGATCGTCACCGGTCAGGACGCCGAAATCCCCTCGGTGAAATCGATCCTCGCGGGCGAGCAGTATTCGACCATCTTCAAGGACACCCGCGAACTGGCGAAAGTCACCGTCGGTATGGTCAACGCGATGCTCAAGGGCGGCGAGCCCGAGATCAACGACACCGAGACCTATGACAATGGCGTCAAGGTGATCCCGTCCTTCCTGCTCCAGCCGGTGCCGGTGGACAAATCGAACTGGGAAAAGGTTCTGATCGACTCCGGTTACTACACCAAGGATCAGATCGAGTAAGCCGGGCCTGCCCCGACTTGCCACGCTGGCCGCCCTTCGGGGCGGCCAATTCCCCCCGATTTGACGCCGGAGAGGTCGGATGACCACCCTTCTTGAAATGCGCAACATCACCAAGACCTTTCCTGGTGTGAAAGCGCTCGACGACGTCTCGATCGCGGTCCGCGAGGGCGAAATCCACGCGATCTGCGGCGAGAACGGCGCGGGAAAATCGACCCTGATGAAAGTGCTCTCAGGCGTTTATCCCGCAGGCAGCTATGAGGGCGAGATCGTCTATGACGGCGCCGCTGCCGAATTCCGCGACATCCGCGACAGCGAGGATCGCGGCATCATCATCATTCACCAGGAGCTGGCGCTCGTGCCGCTTCTGTCGATTGCCGAGAACATCTACCTCGGCAATGAACGCGCCCAGAGCGGCGTGATCAACTGGCAGGAAACCTTCCAGCAGACCGAGGGCCTTCTGAAGAAGGTCGGGTTGCGCGAGGCGCCCGGAACGCTGGTCGACAGCCTCGGCGTGGGCAAGCAGCAGCTTGTCGAGATCGCGAAGGCTCTGTCGAAGAACGTGCGCCTGCTGATCCTCGACGAGCCGACTGCGGCTCTGTCGGAATCCGACAGCCAGGCGCTGCTGGATCTGTTGCTGGAGCTGAAGGCGCAGGGCGTGACCTCGATCATCATCAGCCACAAGCTGAACGAGGTGAAGCGCGTGGCCGACAGCGTGACCGTGATCCGCGACGGGGCCACGATCTCCACCATTGACGCGCGCGGCGGCGATCTTACCGAAGACCGCATCGTGCGCGACATGGTGGGCCGCGACATGGCGCATCGCTTCCCCGACCGGGAACGGCGCGCGGGCGAGGTGCTGTTCGAGCTGAAGAACTGGAACGTGCGCCACCCCGAACACCGCGACCGCCAGATGATCCGCGACCTGTCGATGCATGTCCGTGCCGGCGAGGTAGTGGGCATCGCGGGGCTGATGGGCTCGGGCCGCACGGAACTTGCCATGAGCGTCTTCGGGCGCAGCTACGGGCGCGACATTTCGGGCGAGGTGCTGATCCACGGCAAGCCCGCCGATGTCTCGACCGTCGACCGCGCCATCGCGGCTGGGCTCGCCTATGTCACAGAGGACCGCAAGAGCCTCGGGCTGATCCTCGAGGAGACCATTCAGCGCAACACCACGCTGGCCAATCTCGGCGCGGTGGCGAAGAACGGCGTTGTCGAGGATTATCGCGAAACCGAGGTGGCCGAGAAATACCGCCGCGATCTCAATATCCGCACGCCTTCGGTGTTCCAGAAGGTGATGAACCTCTCGGGCGGCAACCAGCAGAAGGTCGTGCTCGCGAAATGGCTCTTTACCGAGCCGGAGGTGTTGATCCTCGACGAGCCGACGCGCGGCATCGATGTCGGTGCGAAATACGAAATCTACGGGATCATCAACGAACTGAGCGCGGCCGGGAAGGCCGTCATCATGATCTCTTCGGAGATGCCGGAACTCCTGGGCATGTCCGACCGGATCTACGTGATGAACGAGGGCAGTTTCGTGGGCGAGTTGAACGCCGACGAGGCCAGCCAGGAGCGCATCATGTCCTTGATCGTTAGGGAATAGGAAAAGTCATGGACCAGATCGAACAAGCGAATTCCGAGCCCTCCGGTGGCCTTGGGATCGGCGCCTATATCGCGCGCCACATCCGCGAATACGGACTGCTGTTTGCGTTGATCGCGATCATGCTGTTCTTCCAGATCGTGACGGGCGGCACGCTGCTCAAACCGGTCAACATCACCAACCTGTTCCT
The DNA here is from genome assembly GCF_002213185.1 of Thioclava sp. JM3. Lineage (NCBI taxonomy): Bacteria > Pseudomonadati > Pseudomonadota > Alphaproteobacteria > Rhodobacterales > Paracoccaceae > Thioclava > Thioclava sp. JM3. The sequence goes on along the minus strand of NZ_NBOB01000001.1, from coordinate 633,212 downwards.
GCAGAACAGCTACATCATCATCATGGCGCTGGGCATGCTGCTGGTGATCGTGGGGGGCAATATTGACCTCTCGGTCGGCTCTGTCATGGGCTTCATCGGGGCCTTCGCCGCCGTGCTGATCGTATCGATGGACCTGCCGGTCGCGGTGGCGATCCCGGCGTGCCTCGTCATGGGCATGGCGATCGGCGCGGTGCAGGGTTATTTCGTGGCCTATTGGAAGATCCCGTCCTTCATCGTGACGCTTGCGGGGATGCTGGTGTTCCGCGGCCTGTCGCTCTGGCTGCTCGAAGGGCAGTCCATCGGGCCGTTCCCGAAATCGTTCCAGGCGCTTTCGACCGGGTTCATCGCGGACCCGTTCGGCGTGGGCCGCCCCAATTCGCTGGCGCTGGCAGTGGGTGTCGCCGCGGTGGTGCTGCTGGTGTGGCTGGGTGTCCGTGCGCGCTCCCGCGATGCGCGCTACGGGATCGAGGGTGAACCCCTTGGCCTCTTCGTGCTGCGCAACGCCATCGTCGCGGCAGCCCTTCTCTTCGTGACGTGGAAGCTCGCATGGTTCCGCGGCCTGCCCAACGTGCTGCTATCGATGGTGATCCTGACGATCATCTATGTCTTCGTCACCGAACGCACCACGCTGGGCCGCCGGGTCTACGCGGTGGGCGGCAATGCGAAGGCGGCCAAGCTGTCGGGCATCCGCACCGAGCGGCTGACCTTCCTGACCTTCGTGAACATGGGCCTGCTGGCCGCGCTCGCCGGTCTCGTCTTCGCCGCGCGTCTGAACACCGCGACCCCGAAAGCGGGCTTTGCGGTGGAGCTCGACGTGATCGCGGCGGTCTTCATCGGGGGCGCTTCGATGTCGGGCGGCTCGGGCAAGATCATCGGCGCGGTCGTCGGCGCCTTCATCATGGGCGTGATGAATAACGGCATGTCGATCCTCGGGATCGGCATCGATTACCAACAGGTCATCAAGGGGCTCGTGCTGCTCGCCGCGGTCTTCTTCGATGTCTACAACAAGAACAAGGAAGCCTGAGATGTTGCTCTCGCAATTGACCCTTGCCGACGGATCGCGCGCCGTGGCCGTGCGTGAAGACGGCCCCGCGCATCTGGTGCCGGGTGTCTCCACCACGCGCGATCTGGCGCTGGCCGCCATCGCCGCCGGACATGATCTGGCTGCCGAGATCGCCGCGCGCGGGCAGGGGGACGAGGTGGACCTGGAGGCCGCCTATGCCGAGGGGCGCATGCTGGTGCCGCTCGATCATCCCGATGCCGCGCATCTGCATCTGACGGGGACGGGGCTGACCCATCTGGGCTCCGCCTCCACCCGCGACGCGATGCACACCAAGGTCACCGAGGAGATGACCGACAGCATGAAGATGTTCCGCATGGGGCTGGAGGGCGGCAAGCCCGCCGCTGGCTCCGTGGGTGTGCAGCCCGAGTGGTTCTACAAGGGCAACGGTCTGGCCGCTGTCGCGCCGGGCGCTGCGCTGACCTCGCCGAACTTCGCGCTCGATGGTGGCGAGGAACCGGAGGTCGCGGGGCTCTACGTCATCGCGCCCGACGGGCAGCCGGTCCGCGTGGGCTTCGCGCTGGGCAACGAGTTCTCCGACCACGTCACCGAGCGCGGGAACTACCTGTGGCTCGCCCATTCCAAGCTGCGCCCGGCGAGCTTCGGTCCCGAGATGCTGGTGGGCGATCTGCCGGACAGCGTCGAGGGCACCAGCCGCATCCTGCGCGGTGGCAAGACCGTCTGGGAAAAACCCTTCTTGTCGGGCGAGGCGAACATGTCCCACACGATCGCCAATCTCGAGCATCACCACTTCAAATACGCACCGTTCCGCGATCCGGGCGATGTGCATGTGCATTTCTTCGGCACCGCCACGCTCAGCTTCGCCGACGGGATCAGCGCCGAGCCGGGGGACGTCTTCGAGATCGAATGCCCACAGTTCGGTCTCGCGCTTCGCAATCCGCTCGCCCGCAATTCCGACGCGTCGGCCCCCGTGGCCGTCGCCAGCCTCTGAGGTCCGACATGGCTTTCACCCCCGCCCCCTGGCCCCGCAAACTGCGCTCGCAGGAATGGTATGGCGGCAATACGCGCGACACGATCTACCACCGCGGCTGGATGAAGAACCAAGGCTATCCGCATGACCTGTTCGACGGTCGCCCGATCATCGGCATCCTGAACACATGGTCCGATCTGACGCCCTGTAACGGCCACCTGCGCGAGCTGGCCGAGAAGGTAAAGGCGGGCATCTGGGAGGCCGGTGGCTTCCCGGTCGAAGTGCCGGTCTTCTCGGCCTCCGAGAACACCTTCCGCCCGACCGCGATGATGTTTCGCAATCTCGCGGCCCTCGCGATCGAAGAGACCATCCGTGGCCAGCCGATGGACGGGGCGGTGCTGCTGGTGGGCTGCGACAAGACCACGCCATCGCTGATGATGGCGGCGGCGAGCTGCGATATCCCCTCGATCGTCGTGACCGGCGGGCCGATGCTGAACGGCTATTTCCGGGGCGAGCGGGTGGGCTCGGGCACGCATCTGTGGAAATTCTCCGAAGCCGTGAAAGCGGGCGAGATGACGCAGGACGAATTCCTTGAGGCCGAAGCGTCGATGTCCCGCTCCTCGGGCACCTGCAACACGATGGGGACGGCAAGCACGATGGCGAGCATGGCCGAGGCGCTCGGCATGGCGCTGTCGGGCAATGCCGCGATCCCGGCGGTGGACAGCCGCCGCCGCGTGATGGCGCAGCTTTCGGGGCGGCGCATCGTGCAGATGGTGAAGGACGATCTGAAGCCCTCCGACATCATGACCAAGCAGGCCTTCGAGAACGCGATCCGCACCAATGGCGCGATCGGGGGCTCGACCAATGCGGTGGTGCATCTGCTGGCGCTGGCGGGCCGGGTCGGCGTCGATGTCACGCTCGACGACTGGGACCGCTGCGGGCGCGATGTGAAGACCATCGTGAACCTGATGCCATCGGGCAAATACCTGATGGAGGAATTCTTCTACGCGGGCGGTCTGCCGGTCGTACTGAAGCGTCTCGGCGAGGCGGGGCAGCTGCACAAGGACGCGCTGACCGTGTCGGGCGGGGCGATCTGGGACGAGGTCAAGGACGTCGTGAACTGGAACGAGGACGTGATCCTGCCAGCCGACAAGCCGCTGACCGATCAGGGCGGCATCGCGGTGCTGCGCGGCAATCTCGCGCCGAAAGGGGCGGTGCTCAAACCCTCCGCCGCGAGCCCGCATCTTCTGACCCACCGTGGGCGCGCCGTCGTCTTCGAGGATATCGACGACTACAAGGCGAAGATCAACGACGACGCGCTCGATATCGACGAGACCTGCGTGATGGTGCTGAAGAATTGCGGCCCCAAGGGCTATCCCGGCATGTCCGAGGTGGGCAATATGGGCCTGCCGCCGAAAGTGCTGAAGAAGGGCATCACCGACATGGTGCGGATCTCGGATGCGCGGATGTCGGGGACGGCTTACGGCACGGTCGTGCTGCACACCTCGCCCGAGGCCGCCGCCGGTGGTCCGCTGGCGGTCGTGCAGAACGGCGACATGATCGCGCTCGACGTGCCGAACCGCAGCCTGACGCTCGAAATCTCGGACGCGGAACTGGCCGAGCGGCTTGCCAAGTGGCAGCCGAGCCATGAGCGGCCGGAAGGTGGCTATGCGTGGCTGCATCAGGCGCATGTGATGGGCGCGGATACCGGGGCGGACCTCGATTTTCTCGTCGGCTGCCGCGGCAACCCGGTCGGAAAGGACAGTCACTGATGAAACTCGCGCTCGTCGGCATCGGCAAGATCGCCTTGGATCAACACGTGCCCGCCATCTCCGCCAGTCCGGATTGGGAACTGGCAGCGACGGTTTCGCGGCATGGCACGGTCGAGGGGGTGCCAGCCTACACCCGGATCGAGGAGATGCTCTCCTCCCATCCCGAAATCGAAGTTGTGAGCCTCTGCCTGCCGCCCGTGCCGCGCTTCCTCGCGGCGCGCGCAGCCCTTGAGGCCGGGCGGCATGTCATGCTCGAAAAGCCGCCCGGCGCGACCCTGGCCGAGGTGCATGCGCTCGAGGCGATGGCCGCCGCGCGGGGCCTCACGCTGTTCGCGACATGGCATTCGCGCATGGCCCATGCGGTGGCGGCCGCCAAATCATGGCTCGCGGATCGCAAGGTTCACTCGGGCCGGATCATCTGGCGCGAGGACGTGCGCAAATGGCATCCCGGGCAGGAATGGGTGTTCGAGCCCGGTGGCATGGGCGTCTTCGATCCGGGCATCAACGCACTCTCGATCCTGACCGAAATTCTTCCCGCGCCGGTTCACCTTACGGCGGCAGAGCTGGAATTTCCCGCCAACCGGCAGGCCCCCATCGCCGCGCGGCTGAGCTTTACCGGCTCCATCGAGGCGGATTTCGACTGGCGTCAGGAAGGCCCGCAGACCTGGGATATCGAGATCGACACCGATGCCGGGGCGATGGCGCTGCGTTTGGGCGGCAATGTGCTTGAGATCGGCGGTACGAAAGCCGAGGGTGCCGAGAGCATCATGGAAGAATACCCCGCGCTCTACGCCCGCATGGCAGGGCTGGTGCGGCAAGGCGCATCCGATGTGGATCTTGCGCCGATGGTGCATGTGGCCGACGCGTTCCTGCTGGGCCGCCGCACCGCTGTTGAAGACTTCGAATTCTGAAGGATACCGAAATGACCTATACCCCGCATGGCAAGCATCTGATCGCAGGCGACTGGATCGAGACCGAGCCGAAATTCACATCGGAGCCTGTCGAAGGGCCGTCGCATGAGTTCTGCATGGGTACGGTCGAGATGGTGAATGCTGCCTGCGAGGCGGCGGAGGAGGCGTTCTGGGACTATGGCTATTCGAGCCGCGAGACCCGGGCGACATTCCTCGACACCATCGCCGACGAGATTGACGCCCGCGGCGAGGCGATCACCGAGATCGGGACGCAGGAAAGCGGTCTGCCCGAGGCGCGCCTGAACGGCGAGCGCGGCCGAACCGTCGGCCAGTTGCGCCTCTTTGCCGATCATATCCGAAAGGGCGATTACCTCGACCGGCGTCACGATGAAGCACTCCCCGACCGCCAGCCGCTGCCGCGCCCCGATCTGCGGATGATCCAGCGTCCGATCGGCCCCGTCGCGGTCTTCGGCGCGTCGAACTTCCCGCTGGCCTTCTCGACCGCGGGCGGCGACACAGCCGCGGCGCTCGCGGCGGGCTGCCCGGTCGTCGTGAAGGGCCATCCGGCGCATCCCGGCACCGGCGAGATCGTGGCCGAAGCGATCAAGGCCGCGGCCGAGAAATGCAACATGCCCAAGGGCGTGTTCAGCCTCGTCCAGGGTGGCTCGCATGATGTGGGGCAGGCGCTGGTGCAGCACCCGCGGATCAAGGCCGTGGGCTTCACCGGATCGCTGGCGGGCGGCAAGGCGCTCTACGATTTGTGCGCCCAGCGTCCCGAGCCGATCCCGTTCTTCGGCGAGCTGGGCTCGGTCAACCCGATGTTCCTGCTGCCCGAAGCGACTTCGGCGCGCGGCGAGGATCTGGGCGTCGGCTGGGCAGCCTCGCTCACCATGGGCGCGGGCCAGTTCTGCACCAATCCCGGCATCGCGGTGGTGATGGAGGGCGACGCGGGTGAAGCCTTCGTCAAATCCGCGCTGGCCGCCCTCGAGGCGAGCGGCGCGCAGGTCATGCTGACCGACGGCATCGCCGAAGCCTATCGCAAGGGCGCGGCGCGGATGCAGGAATCCGGCGGCGTGCAGGAGCTGCTGACCCAAGTCTGCGACCGGCGCGAGGCGAAGCCCTACCTGTTCCGCGTCTCCGCCGCCGACTGGCTGGAGAACGCGGCTCTCTCCGAGGAGGTGTTCGGCCCGCTCGGCCTGATCGTGACCGTCAAGGATGCCGACGAAATGGTGAAGGTCGCACGCAGCTTCGAGGGCCAGCTGACCGCGACCTTGCAGATGGATGACGCCGACGCCGATCTCGCACGCCGCCTGCTGCCGGTGCTCGAGCGCAAGGCGGGCCGGGTGCTGGCGAACGGCTTCCCCACCGGTGTCGAAGTCTGCGACGCGATGGTGCATGGCGGGCCGTATCCGGCATCGACCAATTTCGGCGCAACCAGCGTCGGCACGCTCTCGATCAGACGCTTCCTGCGCCCGGTCTGCTATCAGAACATTCCCGAGGCGCTGTTGCCCGAAGACCTTCAGGGCTGAGGAGGCCCGCCGGTTCGGGCAGGGCTTAGCGAAATGGCATTCGGCCCGGCGAGCAGATCGCCGGGCCGAATGTCGTTCGGATGCGCAGGTAGTTCTTTGCTTGGGCTCGGCTCTTCAAGGCCGGCGTTGGTAAAGGACCGCGATCAGACGCGCCGGGGGAGCTATGCCATTGAAATGCAAAGGTGAGGGAGACGAAGCGGGACCGCGTGGCTCTGCCGCTCTCGCGGAATTTGGGCCGACCAATCGCCTGGCCGAAACCCGGCAGGCATAACTGGAATGTGTAATGGCGGAGACGAAGGGATTCGAACCCTCGAGACCCTTCCGGGCCTACTCCCTTAGCAGGGGAGCGCCTTCGACCACTCGGCCACGTCTCCGCGGACCCGTATAGGGATCGTCTCGGGGGGAGACAAGCGGTTTTTCGACGGAATTTCTGGTGGTTTGCGATTTCTCTCGTGTGGGGCCGAACGGGCGCGGGTGGGGCGCGCGGCTCGGCGTCGGGCAGGGCGCTGGCCCTCATGAAAAACGCGCGCGAGATGTCTCGCGCGCGTTTCGTTTTCAAGGGGTTTCGCTTGGCTCTAGCGCGTCGTCTCGCCGCGCCGGCGCACCACCACGTCGACCGTGATCGACGCGAGCAGCACCGCCGCCGTCGCCATCAGCTGCACCGCCGCCGGCAGACCCAGAAGCGCCATGCCGTTGACGATTGCCGCGATCACGACGCCACCGAGGATCGCGTGGATTGGATGGCCGCGCCCGCCGAACAGCGAGGTGCCCCCGATCACTGCGGTCGCGACGACATAGAGCACGATCGTGCCGCCGTCGAAGCTGGTGGAGATCGAGCGCAGGCGCGAGGCGTAGATGATGCCGCCCAGACCCGCCGTCGTCGCCGCCAGCGTAAAGGCTGCGGTCCGGATCAGGCGCAGGTTGATGCCCGCCCGGCGCGCAGCCTCGGCATTGCCGCCGATTGCGAGGACATAGCGGCCGAACTTGAGCCGCCCCAGCAGGAAGGACCATGCCAGCAGCACCGCGAAGACGATCGGGATCACCCACGGCATGCCCGAGAGCGGGAAGCGTGCGACGCCTCGATTCATGTTCGAGATCGTCACCAGCACGATACCCGCGATCACGGCCGCGGCGATCTTCGCGATGGTGAGGCCCATTGGCGGAGCGACGAGGCCGCTCTTGCGACGTTTCGCATCCTTGCTGAAGGTGAGGATCGCGAAAACGAGAACCACGACGCCGGTCATCAGCCAGCCCATCAGCGGGCTCAGCGTGCCATTGGCGAAGTTGTTGATCGTGTCACTCGCGACAGGGATCGTTCCCCCGGCGCCCAGCAGTTGGATCATCAGACCGTTGAAGCCCAGAAGGCCCGCCAGCGTGACGACGAAAGAGGGCAGTTTCAGGCGCGTGATCAGCGAGCCCTGGAAGATGCCCAGAACCGCCGGCACGGCCAGACCTGCCAGAACCGCCGCCCACCAGGGCCAGTCGGAGCCCGGTGCCACCAGCAGTGTCGCCACTGTCGCCCCGATCCCGGCCACGAAGCCGAGCGACAGGTCGATCTCGCCCAGCAAGAGGACAAAAACCTGTCCCATCCCGATCATCATGAAGACCGAGCCCTGAACGAGCAGGTTCACGATGTTCCCCGGCGAGAGGAATTTCGGGTTCTGCAGCTGGAAGATCAGAGAGATCAGCACGAAGCCCAGAAGAACCGGGAGCACGCCGCTTTCGCCTGCCTTGATCTTCGCCCAGGTGCGCGAGAGGTAGCTCGAGAAGCTCTGATCCTCGGTCGTGGCGCCCACCACGGCAGAGGGGCCGCTTTCGCCCGATGCCTCGCGTTGCGCCGCGACGTCCTTGGCGTTCTCTGCCGCGATCGAGGCGGCGGCGCGCATCGCGCCCGGCTCGACCACATGGTCGGATTTGCCCGTGGTCATCAGCTCGACCACGCGCTGGGTGTCGTATTCCTCGATCGGGCCCTGACTGACCATCTCGCCCAGACGCAGGATCGCGATCCGGTCGGAAACTGCGAAGACGTCGTTGAGGTTGTGCGAGATCATCACCACCGCGAGGCCCTGATCGGCGAGGCGACGCACGAGTTGCAGCACCTGACCGGTCTGGGCCACGCCGAGCGCCGCCGTGGGCTCGTCGAGGATCACCAGTTTGGAATTCCACATCACGGCCTTGGCGACCGCGATCGATTGCCGCTGACCGCCCGAGAGCGCCGAGACCGGCGCGCGGATCGAGCGCAGCGTGGTCACGCGCAAGCCTTGCAGCGTCTCTGCTGCGGCGCGCTCCATCGCGTCCTCGTCGAGCATCCCGTTGGTCAGGATCTCGCGCCCGAGGAACATGTTCTGCACGACGTCGAGATTGTCGCACAGCGCGAGGTCCTGATAGACGACCTCGATGCCCAGCTCCGCACTGTCGCGCGGCGAGCGGACGCGGACCTCGTTGCCTTCCCATTCGATCACGCCGCCATCGGCTTCATGGATGCCGGCGATGGTTTTCGTCAGCACGGATTTGCCCGCGCCATTGTCACCGACCAGTGCCGTCACCTCGCCGGGGCGCACGTCGAAATCGACCCCGCTGAGCGCCTGCACTGCGCCGAAACTCTTTTCCAGACCCCGAATGCGGAGGATCGCGTCGCGATCCTCCGCTTGGGACCCGGTGCCGTTGCCCGTGTCCATCATCAGCTATCAGTTCCCGATGCCAGCGGATTTGCACGCGTCAGCCGCGTCGCCCGCACAGAGCTTGGAGGTGTCGACGAAGCCGTCTTTCACGACGGTGTCGGCCATGTTCTCCGGGGTGACCCAGATCGGCTTGAGCAGGATCGAGGGCACGTCCATGCCGCCCTGGCTGTCATTGACCTTGCCGTTGACGAGGCCGTCGGGCGGGTTTTCACCGGCACGCATGTAGAGCGCGAGTGCGGCGGCCGCCTGGGCTTCGAGATAGATCGGCTTGTAGACGGTGCCGCACTGGTAGCCAGTGAGCACGTTCTGCAGGCCGGTGACGGTCGCGTCCTGACCGGTGGTCGGGAAGGCTTTCGCCGGCACGTTCAGCGTCTTGAGATAGGAGATGACCGCGTTGGCGTTGTCGTCATTCGGGGTGACGACGGCGTTCATCTCCTGATGCGCGGTGAACTGCTGCTCGAAGGTGGTCCGTGCGACAGACGGGTCCCAGGTGCCCGCGGGCTCGCCCGCATTGGTGTAGCTGCCGTCGTCGAATTTCGGCTGAAGCACCTTCATGTAGCCCTGCTTGAACAGCGTGGCGTTGTTGTCATCGGGGGAGCCCGCCATCACGAGGATATTCGGCTTCTCGATGTTCCAATCGCTCAGGCACTGTTCCATGCCCTTGCCGATCAGCTCGCCGACATATTCGTTGTCGAAGCTGATATAGTAGTCGCGCGAACCGCCAAGCGTGATCCGGTCATAGTCGATGACCGCGACGCCGTGCTCTTTCGCGTATTTCTCGACAGCGGCACCGCCGCCCGAGGAGATCGGGTCGATCAGCAGAACCGTCGCGCCCTGGCTGATATCGGTCTGCGCCTGGGTGAGCTGGTCGGCTTCCGAGCCTTGCGCGTTGGTGATGATCAGGTCGTCCGAGGACAGGCCCGCCGCTTCGAAGGCTTTCTTCAGGTAGGGCTCGTCGAAAGAGGTGTAGCGGGCGGAGCTGGCGGTGTCGGGCAGCAGCACGCCGACCTTGCCTTTGCCCTTGGACGCGATGTCCTTGAGTTGGCTCATGGCCGAGAAGTCGGCGCCGAAGCTGTCGGCGGTGATGTTCTGGGCCTGCGCGGCACCTGCAATCAGGCCGAGCGCGAGAACGCTGGTTCCGGCGAGACGCGCGGCGGTTCCGCACGTCGAGCGACGAATGTTTTTCATTGTAATCCTCCTAAGGCCGGATGGGGTTCCTCCCGGTGGAGCGGGCAACGCCTCACTCCCGCGCGCCGCCCGTGCCGACCTCCGGCAGGACAACGCCGGGACGCGCATCCGGCACGCGCCCCGTTAGCGCCATCATGGAGCGAATTGTTGCTCTGAACAGGGGGCGAAAGCCAAAATTTACTCACGAAACCGTGACGGAACGCAGCGTCGGGAGCCTGATGGGAAATTTGCTGGGGCGGGCAGGCGGCCGCCTCGTGGGCGGAGAGGTGGGCAGAGAGGCAGTCTGGCGGGCCGGATCGTTCGCGTTCCCCGGATGTCTCACCCGGAGTGGTTGACACCCGCGCGCGCCGATGTATAAGCCCGCCATCCCGGTAACGCGAGTTGCCGGGGTTATTCATTGGTGTTGGTGGACCTCGCAAGAGGAAACCTGTCGCCGGTCGCCGCAAGGCCCGGAGGAGGACAACGCCCTTCGAAACGCTAAAGAAGGAGATCAGCCGTGACCAAACGCACGTCTGCCAAGTACAAAATCGACCGCCGCATGGGCGAGAACATCTGGGGCCGCGCCAAGTCGCCCGTCAACCGTCGTGAATACGGCCCCGGCCAGCACGGTCAGCGCCGCAAGGGCAAACTGTCCGACTTCGGTATCCAGCTCCGCGCCAAGCAGAAGCTCAAGGGCCATTACGGCGACCTGACCGAGAAGCAGTTCCGCCGCATCTACGCCGAAGCCGAGCGTGTGAAGGGCGACACCGGTGAAAACCTGATCGGTCTGCTCGAGCGCCGCCTCGACGCGCTGGTCTACCGCGCCAAGTTCGTCCCGACCGTCTTCGCAGCGCGCCAGTTCGTGAACCACGGCCATGTGCTCGTGAACGGCAAGAAAGTGAACATCCCCTCCTATCGCCTGAAAGAAGGCGACGTGGTGGAAGTCCGCGAGAAGTCCAAGCAGATGGCTCTGGTTCTCGAAGCCGTTCAGTCGCCCGAGCGTGACGTTCCGGATTACATCGAAGCCGACCACAACAAACTGACCGCCAAATTTGTGCGCACCCCGGCCCTGTCCGACGTGCCCTTCGCAGTTCAGATGGAACCGAATCTCGTGGTCGAATTCTACGCGAAGAACTGATCCCTCAGTCTTCGCCGATCATTTGGAAAGGCCGTGCCCCCGGGGCGCGGCCTTTTTATTTTGGGCGATGGGCGAGGGGGGCTTTTGTCCGGAACAGCCGCGCAGCGGCCCGGGCAGCGCCCGGCCGCCCCCTCGGGCGGGCGCTCTTCGGTCTCATCGGCGCGGCGAGGTCGTGCGGATGTGGTGAGATAAAGGGGCAACCGCTGAATGAAGCGCGCCCACCCGGCGGTCGGGCGCTGCCCTCCGGCACTCGTGGGCAATACATCTCTCATCGACGTGCTATGACATCCGTTGCATCCCTGCCGCGTCTGCTATGCGGGTGATCTTCTCACTAGCCCTGTCGCGCCATGGCGGATAGAACTCGGGCCACGATTCAGGAGTGCACAATGACCACGCATATTCGCCCCCAGCCCGGTATTATGGACATCGAGCTCTATCAGGGCGGCGCCTCCCATGTGGCGGGGCGCACCGATGCCGTGAAGCTCAGCTCGAACGAGAACCCGTTCGGCCCCTCGGACAAGGCCAAGGACGCGTTCGCGAAATGCGCCCATTCGATGCATCGTTACCCCTCGACCGACCACGGCAAGCTGCGCACGGCCATCGGTGACGTGCACAAGCTCGATCCCGACCGGATCATCTGCGGGGTGGGCTCGGACGAGATCATCCACTTCCTGTGCCAGGCCTATGTCGGCGCGCGCGACGAGGTGATTTTCACCGAGCACGGCTTCCTGATGTATCGCATCTCGACCATGGCCGCGGGCGGCACGCCGATCGAGGTGAAAGAGCGCGACCGCACGACCGATGTCGATGCAATTCTGAGCGCCTGCACCAAGAAGACCAAGCTCGTCTTCCTCGCCAATCCGAACAACCCGACCGGCACGATGATCCAGCTGGCGGAGCTGGAGCGGCTGGCCGCGGGCCTGCCGAAAGGCGCGCTGCTGGTGATCGACGGCGCTTATGCGGAATATGTCGAAGGCTATGACGGCGGGGCGGAGCTGGCGACACGCCTGCCCAACGTCTTCATGACGCGGACATTCTCGAAGATTTACGGCCTCGGCGGGCTGCGCGTCGGCTGGGGCTACGGGTCGCGCGAAGTGATCGACGTGCTCAACCGTATCCGTGGTCCGTTCAACCTCTCGACCGCGCAGCAGGAGACCGCAGAGGCCGCCGTGCGCGATCAGGACTGGGTCACGAAATGCCGCGATGACAACACGCGCCTGCGCGCGTGGCTCGCAGAAGCGTTGGCGGAAAAAGGCGTTCCGTCAGATACTTCCACGGCGAACTTCATCCTTGCGCGTCTGGCCTCCGAGCAGGAGGCCGCCGATTGCGATACCTATCTGAAATCCGAAGGGATCATCGTGCGCCGGGTCGCGGGCTATAACCTGCCCAACTGCCTGCGCATCACCGTGGGCGACGAACCCTCGTGTCGCCGCGTCGCGCATCTGATCGGCGTCTTCAAGGCAGGCGGGATCGAGGTGCCCAGATGAGCCAACTCTACCAGCGGGTCGCGCTGATCGGGCTCGGCCTGATCGCCTCGTCGATGGCGCATGCGATGCGTGAAAAGGGTCTGGCGGGCGAGATCGTCGGTCACGCGCGCTCTGCCGAGACGCGTGACACCGCGCTGGAGATCGGGCTGGTCGATGCCGTCTACGAGACCGCCGCCGAGGCGGTCGCGGGCGCCGATCTGGTTGTGCTCTGCGTGCCGGTCGGTGCGATGGACAAGATCGCCGAAGAGATCGCCGCGCATCTCGCCCCCGGCGCGACCGTCACCGATGTGGGCTCGGTCAAGCGCGCGGTGATCGACGCGGTCGGCCCGCATATGCCCGACGGTGTGCATTTCATCCCCGGCCACCCGCTGGCGGGGACCGAGCAATCCGGCCCGCGCTCGGGCTTTGCCACGCTGTTCGCCAATCGCTGGTGGCTGTTCACGCCGATCGAGGGCACCGACTCCGAGGCGCTGACCCGGTTGAAAACGCTGGTCGAGGCGATGGGTGCCAATACCGACGAGATGGCGCCCGATCACCATGATCTCGTGCTCTCGGTCGTGTCGCACACGCCGCACCTGATCGCCTATACGATGGTCGGCGTGGCGGATCATCTTCGTCGTGTAACCCACGAGGAAGTCATCAAATATTCCGCCACGGGTTTTCGCGATTTCACCCGGATCGCGGCCTCGGACCCGACGATGTGGCGCGACGTCTTCCTGACCAACAAGGAAGCGACGCTCGACATCCTCGGCCGCTTCACCGAGGAGCTATTCATGCTGCAACGCGCGATCCGCATGGGCGATGGCGACATGCTGCACGACTATTTCACGCGCACGCGCGCGATCCGTCGCGGCATCATCGAGGCGGGTCAGGATACGGATGCGCCCGATTTCGGCCGCGGCGCGCCGAAGAAAGACGCGTAAGGCGCACGCGGGCAGGCGGTCCGCGCCCTGCTGTCCGCCCCGTGTTTCACTGCCGTTGCGCGACCAGCTGCGGTGCGGGGCCCAGCGGCACCGGACCGAGGCTCATCTGCCCGTCCTTGAAAATCAGCGGCACTTCCAGCGCGCCATCGGGATTCTTCGCGGCCAGCATTGCGCCTATCCCGGTGACGAGTTTCACCTCGTCCTTTCCGATCAGCCCCATGCCCTGCGCGATGCCGACCCAGTTGCGCCACGAGGCAGAGCGGATCGTCAGCGTGCCGTCTGGATAGCCAGAGGGATCGACGGTCAGGTTGCCCTCGACCGAGACGTCGTTATCGCCCCAGCTCAGCGACAGGTCCGAGATCGCGAATGTCATCAGACCCGGCAGTCCTGCCTCGAGCGCGCTTTGGTCGATCGGCTCCCGCGTGCCCATGAGCGCGTCGAAATGGAGGCGCGTGATCGTGTCGGGCAGCGTGCCCTTCGGGTCGATCCGCTCGAGCAGATCGGCCGGCAGTTTCAGTTTCTTGGCTTCCGCGCCCAGACGATAGGCGGCGGCGGGCATCACCAGATCGGCGGCTTGGGCCGAGGCGCCGATCGCGCCCTGCGCCTTGTCCTTGCGCGCGATGGCGAGGCGCAGCTGATCGGCCGAAAGCTCCGGCTTGGCGGCCCCCTGGGGCGTCAGCACGGGGGACGCGACCACGGCGACCGCGTTTTCCAGCGGCAGCGCGGTCGAATAGCCCACCGTCATCGAGGCGCGCATGTCGTCTTGCGTCAGGCGGTAGGTCTTGTCGCCCAGATGCAGCATCTGGCCCGAGGGCAGGTAGGCGATCACCTTGTTGGGCTCATATCCCAGCGCGAAGATTTGCGCGAAGGGGGCGCTCCAGCGCCACAGGCCGCCCCGATCCTTCAGTTCCGGCTTGTCGAAGGTCAGATCGAAGCGCGAGGGGAAGCCCGCCAGCGAGACCGATTGCGCATCGCCCCAGCCTTCCTGCCGGGCCTGTGCGAGCATGTCGCGCGCGCCGTTCTCAATCTTGTGCGCGCCGTAGAACCAGTAGCCGCAATAGGCCAGCGTCGCGACCAGCACCAGAATGATCAGTTTGCGCATCGTAGCCTCTTTGCAAATCGGGTGAACCCCATGTAAGCCCTGAGCCCATGCAGGACCAGAGCGACGACAACAGGATCTGGGTCTTCGGCTACGGCTCGCTGATCTGGAACCCCGGCTTCGATTTCGACGAACGGATGCTTGCCCGCGCGCCGGGTTGGGAGCGCAGCTTCTGCATGCGCTCGCTGGTGCATCGCGGCACGCCCGAGGCGCCGGGACTGGTGCTGGCGCTCGACGAGGGGCAGGGCGCCTGCGCGGGGCTCGCCTTCGCGGTGAAGCCCGGACAGGAAGACGAGGTCATGACCTACCTGCGCGAGCGCGAGCTGGTGACCGCGGCCTATCTGGAACGAGAAATTGATGTCGATCTGGATGACGGGCGGCGCGTGCGCGCCGTGACCTACGTGATCGACCGCCATCACGACCAATATTGCGGTGGCCTCAGCGATGACGAGCAGGCCCGGATCATCGCCTCTGCCACCGGCGGGCGCGGTCCGAACCGCGATTATCTGTTCAATACTGCCCAGCATCTTCACGAATTGGGCATTCCCGACCCCCATCTTGATGCATTGGTGGCACGGCTGCGTGTCTTGTCGCGATAGGCCTTGGCGAAGGGCTGCGCCGTCGCTAGGCTCTGCGCAAACAGGCAAGAGGGGCAATGATGCAAGAGCCGATCCGGCTGGAGCCGCAATTCTCACAACCCGTGCGTCAGGTGATCCTGATGCTTCTGGTGCTCGGCTTGGTCGCTGCGGGAGGCTACTTCGCCTATTCGCGCATCTTCCCGATTTTCCTCGCCAATCCCTGGCTGAACGGGGTGATCCTCGCGGTCTTCGTCTTCGGCATCCTCGCCTGCTTCTGGCAGGTGGTGCAGCTGGTCAAGGCGGTGAACTGGATCGAGAGCTTCGCCGCCGATCGTCCGGGCCGTCCGCAGGTGCGCGCGCCGTCGATGCTGGCGCCGCTCGCAGCCCTTCTGGGCTCGCGCGAGGCGCGCCGCGCCGTGTCGTCCTCCTCCGGCCGCTCGATCCTCGAATCCGTCGCGACCCGGATCGACGAGGCGCGCGACATCACCCGTTACATCGCGGGGTTGCTGATCTTCCTCGGCCTACTGGGGACGTTTTACGGCCTCGCAACCACCGTCCCTGCCGTGGTGGAGACGATCCGCGCGCTCGCACCGAAGGAAGGCGAGAGCGCGATCGGCGTGTTCGACAATCTGATGACGGGGCTCGAAGCGCAGCTGGGCGGCATGGGCACGGCGTTCTCCTCGTCGCTTCTGGGTCTTGCGGGCTCGCTGGTGATCGGCTTGCTGGAACTGTTCGCGAGCCACGGTCAGAATCGCTTCTACCGCGAGCTGGAGGAATGGATTTCTTCGATCACGCGACTGTCCTTCACCGCGCTTGAAGGGGGCGATGGCGAAAGCTCTATGGTGGCGGGCGTCCTCGATCACATGTCCGAGCAGATGGACCAGATCCAGACGCTGTTCGTGCGCTCCGATGCCGGACGCGTGCAGACCGAGGCGCGCATCGCGCATCTGTCGAACGCGATCCACGACCTGTCGGAACGACTCTCGGCGGAGATGGATGCGCGCAACCGCCAGCAAGGCGCGCTGCAGCAGATGGCGGAGGGGCAGGAGCGGCTGATCGGCGCGCTCGATCATCTCGCGCAGCGCACGGCTGAAGGGGCACCCGAGGCAGAGGCGCTGATGGAGACCCGGATGCGGCTGCGCTCGATCGATCAGCAGATGATGCGGATGCTAGAGGAAGTCAGCGCCGGGCGGCAGGAAAGCATGGCCGAGCTGCGCCATGATTTCGCAGGTCTCACCCGGGCGATCCTCGGCTACAAGCCGCATCGCGAGGAGTAATTTATGGCTCTGGCACGGCGCGGCGGCAATCGGTTCTCGACCAACATCTGGCCGGGTTTCGTCGATGCGATGACGGCGCTTCTTCTGGTCCTGATGTTCGTGCTGTCGATCTTCATGATCGTGCAATCGGTTCTGCGCGACACGCTGAGCACCAAGGAAGGCGAGCTGATCCAGCTCAACGAGCAGGTCTCGAACCTCGCCAAGGCGCTGTCGCTGCAACAGACGAAGACGCAGCAACTGACGGGCGAGCTGGAGAACGCGAAGGACAAGGCCGATCAGCAGGATTCGCTGATCGCCACGCTGACCTCGCAGCTCGATGACCGGAAGGCCGCGCTGGCGGATGCGAAACAGAAGATTACAGAATTCGAAGCCCGCGTCGCGCAACTCGTAGGCGAGCGCAACGCCGCCCAGCAGGATGCGAGCGCCAAGGCCGACGAGATCCGGCTGAGCAAGGAAACCATCGCCGATCTGCGCGACAAGCTGACGAAATCGGGCGACGAGGTCGCGGCGATGACGCTGCAACTCGAAGAGGCACGCAAGAAGGCCGAGGACACGTTGACCAAGCTCGCCGCCGCGCAGACCGCGAAGGCCGATCTGGAAAAGCAGCTGGGCAAGCAGCTCTCGGAGGCCGAGAAGCAGGCCGCGCTGAAGGCCACTGCGCAGAAGGCGCTGGCCGATCAGCAGGCGATCTCGGAGGGCGCGCAGAAGAAGGTGGCGCTGCTCAATCAGCAGGTCGCGGCTTTGCGCAGCCAGCTTGCGCAGCTTCAGAATGTGCTCGACGAGGCGCAGCAGAAGGATGCCGAGGCCAAGGTGCAGCTCGACAACCTCGGACAACAGCTGAACGCGGCGCTCGCCCGCGCGGCGTCGGAGGAAAAGAAACGTGCCGATCTGCAGGAGAAACTGCGCAAGGAAGCAGAGGCCAAGGCGAAGGATTTGCAGAACTACCGCTCGGAATTCTTCGGCAAGCTGTCGCAGCTTCTGAAGGGCAAGCAGGGCGTGAAGGTGGAAGGCGACCGCTTCGTCTTCTCCTCCGAAGTGCTGTTCGCGCCGGCTTCGGCCACGCTGTCGGATGCGGGCCGCGCGCAGATCAAGCAGGTCACGGCGCTGCTCGATCAGCTGCGCGGGGAAATCCCGAGCGACATCCCGTGGATCATCCGCGTCGACGGCCATACCGACGACACGCCGCTGTCGGGGCAGGGCGAGTTCAAGGATAACTGGGAACTGAGTCAGGCACGCGCGCTTTCGGTGGTGAAATACATGGTGGACAGCCTCGGCTTCCCGCCGGATCGGCTCGCCGCCGCCGGGTTCGCGCAGTTCGACCCGGTGAACACCGCCGACACGCCCGAGGCGCGCGCCCAGAACCGCCGGATCGAGTTGAAGCTGACCGAGCGCTGAGGCGCGAGGGACAAAAGAAAAGGCTGCCGGGCGATGCCTCGGCAGCCTTTCGCGTTCCGTGTCACCTGAGAGGGCTCAATGCCCCTGCGTCATCTCGCCCTTCGCCATCGCCAGATGGTGCGGCTGATGATGCGCGCCGACCGTCAGGATGCCGATGAAGCCGAGCGCGCGGATTTTCTGCGCATCCGCCCCGGTCACGGTGAGCGCGCTGCCGCCGGGGATTTCCTCGGCTCTCATCTCCCAGCCCCGAATACCGTTCATCGTCGCGACATGGGCGGGCACCATTGCGCGGATGGAGGCGGTAACCGCAGGATCGTCCGAGGTCGCCTCGAAGCGCGCACCGCCCTCGATGTCGCTCTCGCTGACCTTGGCGTGCAGGGTGACATTGTTCATGTCGATCAGATGCTGGCGCAGCGCCTCGATATCGACGCGGTTCCAATCCGTGTCGGGATCGGCGAGCAGATGGGCCACGATCTCCTGGATCGCCGCGAAAGCGGATTGACCCGGCTCGGTAATCGCGCCCGCTGCCTGCATCCCGGGCATCTGCTCGGGCGCGGTCATGGGCATCTGCCCGTCGGCATGGGCCTCGTCCGGCATCATGTG
Source organism: Thioclava sp. JM3 (assembly GCF_002213185.1). Taxonomy (NCBI): domain Bacteria; kingdom Pseudomonadati; phylum Pseudomonadota; class Alphaproteobacteria; order Rhodobacterales; family Paracoccaceae; genus Thioclava; species Thioclava sp. JM3. The sequence goes on along the minus strand of NZ_NBOB01000001.1, from coordinate 614,661 downwards.
GTCGTCATGGGCGGGCATGTCCTGGTCGGCGCCCATATGCGCGTGGTCGCCCATCTCCGCATCGTCCATCATCATGTGATCGCCCGACATCATGTCATGCGTGTCCCCATCCGCGCTGCCATCCCCGTGCGCGTAGCTGAGGGTGGGCAGCGCCACGAGGGCGAGAATGCTGAGAAAGCGTGTCATGAGTCCTCCGGAGTTTTGCGTCACCCTGTCATCTTTCTTCGGGAATGTCACAGCTTCAGCCTCCGCAGCCGCAACGCGTTACCGATCACCGAGACCGAGGAGAAGCTCATCGCGAGCGCCGCGATCACCGGCGAGAGCAGCAGGCCGAAGACCGGGTAGAGCACGCCCGCCGCGATCGGCACACCCGCGGTGTTGTAGGCGAAGGCAAAGAACAGGTTCTGGCGGATGTTGCGCATCACGCCCTCGGCCAGACGGCGCGCGCGGACGATGCCGGTCAGGTCGCCCTTGACCAACGTCAGCCCGGCGCTCTCCACCGCGACATCCGCGCCGGTGCCCATGGCGATGCCGACATCGGCGGCCGCCAGCGCAGGCGCGTCGTTTACCCCGTCACCGGCCATCGCGATGGAGGCGCCGTCCTTGCGCAGCTTGTCGACCAGCGCGGCCTTGTCCTCGGGCGAGACCCCGGCATGGACCTCGTCGATGCCCAGCTCGCGTGCGACGGCCCGCGCGGTGCCCTCGCTGTCGCCGGTGGCCATGACGATTCGCAGCCCCTCGTCGTGGAGCGCGCGAATGGCGTCCGCGGTGGTCTCCTTGATCCGGTCGGCCACCGCGATCACGCCGATCACTGCACCGTCGCGGGCGAGATACATCGCCGTCTTGCCGTCCGATTGCAGACGCTCGACCGTGTCGGACTGGGCGGAGGTATCCGCGCCGATCTGCTTCATCAGGGCCGCATTGCCGAGCGCGATCTGCGCGCCGTCGACGCGGCCCGTGACGCCCTTGCCGGTCACCGCCTCGAAACCTTCGGCCTCGAGTTTGGGCGCACCTTCCGCGCCTTGCACGATGGCCTCGGCAAGCGGGTGCTCCGATCCGCGTTCCAGCGCGGCGGCGAGCGATTTGACCTCTTCCTCCGAGGCCCCGTCCGCGATCACATCGGTCAGCGCGGGCTTGCCCTCGGTCAGCGTGCCGGTCTTGTCCACGATGAGCGTGTCGACCTTGGCGAAGCGTTCCAGCGCCTCGGCATCGCGGATCAGCACGCCTGCACTCGCGCCGCGCCCGGTGCCCACCATCACCGACATCGGCGTGGCGAGACCCAGCGCGCAGGGGCAGGCGATGATCAGCACCGACACCGCAGCCACGGTCGCATAGCCCAAGGCCGGGGTCGGCCCGAAGGCGAGCCATGCGATGAAGGCGAGGATGGCGCAGGCCACGACGGCGGGCACGAAGTAAAGCGCCACGCGATCGGCCAAGCCTTGGATCGGGGCGCGCGAGCGTTGCGCCTTGCCGACCATCTCGACGATCCGTGAGAGCGTGGTTTCCGAGCCCACGGCCTGCGCCTCCATCACGAAGCTGCCCTGCTTGTTCAGCGTGCCGCCGGTGACCGCATCGCCCTGGGCTTTCTCGACCGGGACCGGCTCGCCCGTGATCATGCTCTCGTCGATGGCGGAGGAGCCTTCCGTGACCACGCCATCGACCGGCACGGTCTCGCCCGGGCGCACGCGAAGCTTGTCGCCCGTCTGTACCTGATCGAGTGGCACGTCCTCGTCACCGTTTTCGCCCACGCGACGCGCGGTTTTCGGCGCGAGGTCCATCAGCGCGCGGATCGCATCTCCGGTCTTCTCACGCGCGGACAGTTCCATGATCTGGCCGATCAGCACCAGCACGAGGATCACCGCCGAGGCTTCGAAATAGACCGGGGGAAGCCCGTGTTCGTTGAGCATCTCTGCCGGGAAGATACCCGGCAGCAGAAGGCCCGCGAGCGAAAACAGGTAGGCCGCGAGCGTACCCAGCGCGATCAGCGTCCACATGTTTGGCGAGACGTTCACCACCGATTTCCAGCCACGCACGAAGAAGGGACGCGCGAACCACAGAACCGGCGTCGCCAGCGCGAATTGCAGCCAGAGGAAGGCTTTCGGCCCGATCCAGTCCGCGACGGGCAGCCCGATATGCGCGCCCATTTCCAGCACGAAGACCGCCGCCGCCAGCGGCCCCATGATCCAGAGCCTGCGGCGGAAATCGACAAGCTCGGGGTTCGGGCCGCTATCGGCGGTGGGGCTCATCGGCTCCAGCGCCATGCCGCATTTCGGGCAATCTCCGGGATGATCCTGCACGATCTCGGGGTGCATCGGGCAGGTATATTGCGTGCCCTCGGGCATCGGCTTCGCCGCCGGGCGCGCGCCCAGATAATCCTCGGGCCGGGCCTCGAACTTGTGCTGACAGCCTTCGGAGCAGAAATAAAATCGCTCGCCATCGAGCTTGGCCATATGCTTTGCCGTCGCGCGCTCGACCGACATGCCGCAGACAGGGTCGGTCGCCTTGATGTAGTCATTCGGTTTGGCCACGAACTTGTCATGACAGCCCTGCGAGCAGAAATGGTAAAGGTGCCCGTCATGCTCGGCGCTGGGTTTGTCGGCATTCGGGTCGACCGTCATGCCGCAAACCGGATCGCGCGTGATTGCGTCGGTGGTTTCCTTGGTATGATGGGCGTGCTGCGGTGTCATCCGTTCATCCTTTCGGCAACTTCGCCCCATCAGATAGGGCTTCCAGTAGCTGGAGGGTCAAGAGCCTGATTGATCTTTCCACGCCAACCTTCGATCGCGTGGCGCCGTTCCCGTATTTCTCACGCGAGCGTGACTTTTGCCTCCAGCCGCTGGAAGGTTTATATGTGTCGCAGGAGGCACGCGCTCATGAATATCGGAACCGCCGCGACGCAGGCCGGGCTGCCGGTCAAAACGATCCGCTATTACGAGGATATCGGCCTGATTTCGCCGGATCGGCGGGCCAATGGCTACCGGGATTTCTCGGAAAGCTGCGTGGAGCAGCTGCGGCTTCTGGCGCAGGCGCGTCACCTTGGGTTCTCACTCGAGGAATGTCGCCGCCTTCTTGCGCTGAGCGCCGATGAGGGACGGGCCAGCCGCGATGTACGCGCGCTGGCGCAGGAAAACCTCGAAGCGGTGCGCGAGAAGATCGCGTCGCTCGCTGCGTTGGAGGCGCGGCTCGAGCATTTGATCGCGCAATGCCACGGCGACGATGCGCCCGATTGCGCGATCCTCGACGACCTGATGGGACTGCGCGGGAATTGACAGCCGCGTCAGAGCCCACCAGATAGAGGCAGGGAGAAACCGGGAGAGCCATGCGCAAAGCGCTGCATATCGTGATGATCGCACTGGTCTGCTTGATCGGTCTGTCGCAGTTGGGCGCGCCCGCTGCCGCGATGACACATGCACGCGCGATGGACGCGGTGGACACGGTCGCCGTGACCGACTGTGCGGCCTGTCCCGACACCCATCACGATGCGGGACCGATGCAGGACCAGTCCTGTCCCCATGCCCAGATGATGGTCTCTGCCGGGCTCGATCATGCGCCGGAATTCTCTCTGAGCCGCGCCGACCTGTCGATGACGCTCCGTCCTGCGGAGACGCCCGCACCCGTGGCGCATGAGCCGCAGCTCGACCTTCCTCCGCCCCGTATCTGATCGATCACACCGTCGCTGGCCCCCGAGGGGGCTCGTCTGTCGCGTCCGTGCAAAGGACGCATGATCGAACAGGATACCCTGATGAAACGCTACATACTTTCTGCCGTCGTCGTCGCGGCCCTCGTTGCGGGCGGCTGGCTCGTTCTGCAGCCCGACACCGCGACCGAGGCGGAGGCTGCGCCCGCACGGGGCGAACCGCTTGTCTCTGTCTCCCTGCCGAACACGCTCTCCGAGCAGGCCCAGATGGGCAAACGCGCATTTGATGCGACATGCGCCGCCTGTCATGGCGCGAATGCCACGGGCAAGATGGGCTTCGGCCCGCCCCTCGTGCACAAGATCTACGAACCCTCCCATCACGGCGACATGGCCTTCCAGGCCGCCGTTCAGACCGGGGTACGGGCGCATCATTGGCGCTTCGGCAACATGCCCCCGCAAGAGGGCCTGACCCGCGGCGATGTCGCGAATATCGTCGCTTACGTACGCGAATTGCAGCGTGCCAACGGGATCGAGTGAGATGCGGAACTTCCAACTGACCCGCCGTGCCGTCCTCGCCGGGATGGGTGCGTCTGCTCTGACCGCGCGTGCAGGAGGGGCGGCCACCGCCCCGACGCTGCTCACCGCACAGGTGGCCAAGGCCCAGATCGCCCCCGAGGGCTATCCGCAGACCGAGGTCTGGTCCTATGACGGCACGCTGCCCGGGCCGCAGCTTCGGGTGGCCCAAGGCGTGCGGCTGCAACGCCGCTTCGTCAACAAGCTCGCCGTGCCAAGCTCTGTGCATTGGCACGGCATCCGCATCGACAATGCGATGGATGGCGTGGCCGGGCTGACGCAGGACGCCGTGCCGCCCGGCCAGACCTTCGACTATGATTTCCGTGTGCCGGACGCGGGCACCTATTGGTATCACGCGCATACCAAGTCGATGGAGCAGGTCGCGCGCGGTCTCTCCGGTGCGCTGATCGTCGAGGAGCCGGAGGCGCCAGATGTCGATCGCGACGAGGTGCTGTTGCTCGACGATTGGCTGCTCGACCCCGATACTGCGCAGCTGGAGCCGGATTTCACTCATCCGATGGACCTCAGCCATGGCGGGCGTTTCGGCAATCTAGTGGGCACCAACGGGCATTACGCCCTGACCCTGACGGCGAAGCGCCATGAACGGTTACGCCTGCGGCTGATCAATGCCGCCAATGCGCGGATTTTCGTGCTGCGCCTGACCGGGCTTTCGGGCTGGCAGGTGGCGCTCGACGGGATGCCGCTGCCCGCGCCGGAGGCTATTCCCGAGGAACTGGTGCTCGCGCCTGCGCAGCGCGTGGACCTGATCGTAGATGTGACCAGCGATGGCGCCGAGGCCGCGATCGAGCGGCTCGGCAAAGACCAGCAATGGCAGCGTCAGGTCGGCTTCGCGATCTCGGGCGAGGCCAGCCGAACGCGGCGCGATCCGCCTCCGGCTCTGCCGCCCAATCCGAACATGGACCCGCCCGATCTGACACAGGCCCGTCCGCTGGAGATGAAGATCGAAGGCGGCGCGATGGGCCGAATGTCACGCAATCGGATGCAGGCCTTGATGCAGCGCGGCAATTTCTGGACGCTGGCCGGTCAGGCCGGAATCGGCGATACGCCGTTCGCGAAGCTGTCGCAGGGCGAACCGGTGCGGCTGCGCTTCGTCAACGATACCGCTTTCCCGCATGCGATGCACCTGCACGGAATGCATTTCCGCGAGCTGCGCGAGGATGGAAGCCTCGGCCCGATGCGCGACACGGTGCTGACGATCCCGGGGCGCAGCCACGAGATCGCCTTCACCGCCGACAACCCCGGCAAGTGGCTTTTGCACTGTCACATGCTAGCCCATGCGGCGGCGGGGATGACATCCTGGATCGAGGTGGCGTGATGGGGCGGATATTCCTTCTCAGCCTCGCGATCACAGGGGGCGTTGCCCTGTCTCCGGCGGTCGCCAGCTCGCTTGAAGGGCGCGATATCGCTCGGGGCAAGCAGCTTTACGCGACCCATTGCGCGAGCTGTCATGGCGCCGATCTTGAGGGGCAGCCGGACTGGCGCGAGGCGGGGCCCGATGGGGTTCTGCCGGCGCCGCCGCATGATGCCACCGGCCACACTTGGCACCACGAGACCGCCTTGCTGTTCGATTACGTCAAGCAGGGCGGGGCGGTAGCTTTGGCCGCGCGTGGGGTCGCCGATTTCCCGAGTGGGATGCCGGGTTTCGGCGGAACGCTGAGTGACGCGGAAATCCTCGACATCCTCGGCTTCATCCGCTCGACATGGCCCGAGCGGATGCAGGCGGTGCAGGCGGCGCGGGACGGGCAGTAGAGGCCGCCTCCGGCGCGATCCGGGAGTTGAAACGGTTCCGGCCATTCGCGAGAGGCGAATGGCCGGTGACTGAAGCGCGGCTGTGCGAGGGCCGCGAAGCCCTCGCCGCAGGCTTATTTCGCAATCCGGTCGAGAATCCGCGCCCAGGAGCGGATCCCCTTGTGGAAGCTTTTGACGTCGTATTTCTCGTTCGGCGAGTGGATCGCGTCGTCGTCATTGGCGAACCCGACGAGCATCGCATCCATGCCGAGGATCGACTTGAAGTAATAGCCGATCGGGATCGAGCCGCCCATGCCGACGATAACCGCCTCGCGGTTCCATTCGTCGCTCAGCGCCTGGCGCGCGGCTTCGAATTCCGGGCGCGAGGTGTCCATGACGGAGGCCGGCGCGCCATCGAGATCGTTGTCCCAGGTGATGCGCGCATCGACGGGCAGGCGGTCCTCGACATGTTTACGCAGAACCTTGCGCACATGCGCGGGGTCCATGTCGCCCACCAGACGGCAGGTGATCTTGCAATGCGCCTCGGCCGGAATCACGGTCTTCGAGCCCGCGCCCTGATAACCGCCCCAGAGACCGTTGATCTCCAGCGTCGGACGTGCCCATTGCTGCTCCAGCGTCGTGTAACCCTCTTCGCCGTGCGGCACGGTCATCCCGGCGTGGTGAAGGTATTCCTCCTCGTCGAAGCCGCAGGTCTTCCAGGCCTCGAGCTGCTCCTGAGGCACTTCGTGAACGCCCTCGTAGAAGCCCTCGACGGCGACGCGGCCCTTGTCGTCATGGAAGCTCGCGATCAGTTTGGAAATCTCGCGCAGCGGGTTCAGCGCGGGGCCGCCGTAATGGCCCGAATGCAGGTCGATGCGCGGACCGTGCAGGGTGAATTCGTCCTTCAGCATCCCGCGCAGGCTGCCCGCAATCGAGGGCACGCCGGGGGAGACCATCGAGGTGTCGCAGATCAGCGCCAGATCGCAGGTCAGTTCCTCGCGGTTGTTCTCGAGGAAGGGCACCAGCGAGGGCGAGCCCGATTCTTCCTCGCCTTCAAGAAAGATCACGAGATTGCCAGGCAATTCGCCGTTCACGGCCTTGTAGGCGCGGCAGGCCTCGATGAAGGTCATCAGCTGACCCTTGTCGTCGGAGGCCCCCCGGCCACGGATGACGCGGCCGTTCTCGGTGTCCTCGATGCGCGGCTCGAAGGGGGGCGTGTCCCACAGCTCCAGCGGGTCCACCGGCTGCACGTCGTAGTGGCCATAGAACAGCAGGCGCGGGCCGTCGCCCTTGGAATGCGCGACCACCATCGGATGGCCCGTGGTCGGGCGGAGTTCCGCGTCGAAGCCAAGCGATTTCAACTCCTTGACGAGCCATTCCGCGGCTTCGTGGGTCTCTTCGCGATAGGCCGGATCGGTCGAGATCGAGCGGATTTTCAGCAACTCGAACAGCCGCTCCATCGCGGCGTCTAGACCATTGTCGATTTCGGTGAGAACCTCGTTCAGTGCCATGCAGGCCTCCTTTATTTTTGCCACAGCCTAAGGCCGCGCGCGAGACTGTCCAGAGGGGGTGACGCAAGGGTGCGACAAATTGCGAAAAGTGAATGTTTGCTTTTCATGACTATCTGCGACATTTTTACGCTTCAGGGAGAGGAATTTGACATTTATCAATGTCGCGCTTTGTGGAGCCCTCTAGGGCAGACCCAGCGAACAGTCATGCAAGGGAAGCATAAGATGGATTACGACCGCGCACTCGATCAGGCGATTGACAAGCTGCACGAGGAAGGCCGCTATCGCGTCTTCATCGACATCGAGCGCGAGAAGGGCAATTTCCCCCATGCCGTCTGGACCAAGCCGGACGGATCGAAGCAGGACATCACCATCTGGTGCGGCAACGACTACCTGGGCATGGGCCAGCATCCGGCTGTGCTGGCGGCGATGCACGAGGCGCTGGACGCCACCGGCGCAGGCTCGGGCGGGACGCGCAACATTTCCGGCACCACGGTCTATCACAAGCGGCTGGAGCATGAGATCGCCGATCTGCACGGCAAGGAGGCCGCGCTGGTCTTCTCCTCGGCCTATATCGCCAATGACGCGACGCTGAGCACGCTGCCCAAGCTGTTCCCCGGCCTGATCATTTATTCGGACGAGCTGAACCACGCCTCGATGATCGAAGGCATCCGCCGCAACGGTGGCGCCAAGCGTATCTTCCGCCACAATGACGTCGCCCATCTGCGCGAACTGATGGCCGCAGACGATCCCGCCGCGCCGAAGCTGATCGCTTTCGAGTCGGTCTATTCGATGGATGGCGATTTCGGCCCGATCTCGGACATCTGCGACCTCGCCGAGGAATTCGGCGCGCTGACCTATCTCGACGAAGTGCATGCGGTCGGCATGTATGGCCCGCGCGGGGCCGGTATCGCCGAGAAGCTGGGCGAGATGGACCGGATCGACATCTTCAACGGTACGCTGGGTAAAGCTTTCGGTGTGTTCGGCGGCTATATCGCGGCTTCGGCCAAGATGGTGGACGCGGTGCGCTCCTATGCGCCGGGCTTCATCTTCACCACCTCGATCCCGCCGGCGGTCGCGGCTGGCGCTGCCGCGTCGATCGCTTTCCTGAAAGGCGAGGGCGGTCAGGAGCTGCGCGACAAGCAGCAGCTGCACGCGAAGATTCTCAAGATGCGCCTGAAGGGCATGGGTATGCCGATCATCGACCACGGCTCGCATATCGTGCCTGTGATCATCGGAGATCCCAAGCATACCAAGGCCTTGTCGGACATGCTGCTCGACGAGTTCGGCGTCTATGTCCAGCCGATCAACTTCCCGACCGTCCCGCGCGGGACCGAACGTCTGCGCTTTACGCCCTCGCCGGTGCACGACACCGGTATGATTGACGCTCTGGTCAAGGGCATGGATGCGCTTTGGGCGCGCTGTGAGCTAAATCGCGCCGAAGCGAGCGCCTGAGCGACATAGGCGCGTGCGCGGCTCGCTTGCTTGTGATAAGCCTTTGTTAATCGAAGGGGCTATTGGCTCCGAATCGACGCAGGCGGGAAAACGGCAGGGACAGGCAGCATGATCGGGCGAAGGGCTAAACCTTCGACGGAGGACGAAGTCAAACCCAAAGGGTTTGACGATTTCGAACTTCGTCTTGGCGATGTGATGCGCGGCGAGCGGGCGACGCTCGCCAAATCTCTTCTTGATGTTCAGCGCGAACTCCGGATCAAGGCAGCCTATATCGCGGCCATTGAAGCCTGCGATGTGGAAGCTTTCGACACGCCCTCCTTCATCGCGGGCTATGTGCGCTCCTATGCACGTTACCTCGGTCTCGACCCGGAATGGTCGTTCCAGCGCTTCTGCAACGAGGCTGGCTATTCGCCCGCCCACGGCATGTCGGAGGCCGCCTCCGGCCCCAAGCCGCAGCGCGACCCGAAGGACATGGCCGAGGCGCTCGCCAATCCCGCTTTCATTCCGCGCAAGGAATCGATCTGGAGCAAGATCGAACCGCGCGCGGTCGGTGCGCTTTTCGTGCTGGCGCTGATCGGTGGCGGGATCGGCTATGGCGGCTGGACCGTGCTGCAGGAAGTGCAGCGCGTGCAGCTGACCCCGGTGGATCAGGCGCCCGGCGTGATGGCCGATCTCGACCCGCTCGACTCGGTCAAGGACGGGCCGGAGATGGCGCAGGCCGATGACACGCTGCCCGAGGTCAACCAGCCCGAGCGCTCCGCACGCATCTACCGCCCGGCTGCGCTCGACGCGCCGGTGCTGGTCTCGCGTGACGGGCCGATCGCCTCGATCGACCCCAATGCGACCGGCGCGCTGGCCGGGCAGGGGGTAGGCGCAGCCGCTCCGGGCCTGACGCCCAATCTGATCGGTCTGGCGCAGAACAACGATGCGCCCAAAGGCACACAGCTCGCCTCCGCGGCGGGCCCCGAGAACAACATCCAATCCGCCGTCGCCAAGGCGCTCGAAGCCGATCAGCCCGACGTCGTCGTGCTGGCCGTGCGCCCGTCCTGGGTGCGGATCAAATCCGCCGATGGCGCGACGCTGTTCGAGAAGGTCATGGATGCGGGCGAACGCTACGTGCTGCCCAAGCTCGAAGAGCCGCCGACGATGCGCACGGGTGAATCCGGCGCGATCTATTTCGCGGTCAACGGCGTGACGCATGGCCCGGTCGGCAAGCGCGGTCAGGTCACCAAGAACATCAAGCTGTCTTCGGCTGCGCTCGACGAGACCTATCCGGTCGCCAATCTCTCGCAGGACAAGGACCTCGCGAAGATGATCGCCGTGGCCGATGCGGGCGATGCTGCGACGCAGGCCGCAACCGACCAGCAATAATCCGCAGATCACGATCCGCCCCGGCCCGTTGCACCGCAGCGGGCCTTGGCGTATCAGGAGCCGAGGTCTCGAAGGAGCGTTTGCATGTCTCTCAACCCGGTCCGCCCGTGGCGCAATATCTATCGCCGCAAGTCCCGTCAGATCATGGTCGGCAATGTCCCAGTCGGGGGCGATGCGCCGATCTCGGTGCAGACGATGACCAATACCGACAGTTCGGACGTGCGCGCGACGCTCGATCAGGTGATCCGCGCGGCCGATGTCGGCGCGGATATCGTGCGTGTCTCGACCCCGGATGAATCGAGCACCCGCGCCCTGCGCGAGATTTGCCGCGAGAGCCCGGTGCCGATCGTTGCCGACATCCATTTCCACTACAAACGCGCGATCGAAGCGGCGGAGGCGGGAGCTGCCTGCCTGCGCATCAATCCCGGCAATATCGGTGATGAGAAGCGCGTGGCCGAGGTCGTGCGCGCCGCCAAGGATCACGGCTGTTCGATCCGGATCGGCGTGAATGCGGGCTCTCTCGAGAGGCACCTGCTGGAGAAATACGGCGAGCCGTGCCCCGAGGCGATGGTCGAGAGCGCTATGGACCATATCCGCATTCTCGAGGATCACGATTTCCGCGAATACAAGATTTCGGTGAAGGCGTCGGACGTGTTCCTCGCCGCCGCAGCCTACCAGGGCATCGCCGAGGCCACCGACGCGCCGATCCACCTTGGCATCACCGAGGCGGGCGGCCTGACCTCCGGCACGGTGAAATCCGCGATCGGGCTGGGCAACCTGCTGTGGATGGGCATTGGCGACACGCTGCGCGTCTCGCTCTCGGCCGATCCGGTCGAAGAGGTGAAGGTCGGTTTCGAGATCCTGAAATCGCTCGGGCTTCGCACCCGCGGCGTGCAGATCATCTCCTGCCCGTCCTGCGCGCGGCAAGGGTTCGACGTGATCGCGACCGTCGCAGAGCTCGAGCAACGGCTCGAACACATCAAGACGCCGATCTCTCTGTCGATCATCGGCTGCGTCGTGAATGGTCCCGGCGAAGCGCTGATGACCGATATCGGCTTTACCGGCGGCGGGGCCGGATCGGGCATGGTTTACATGGCCGGCAAGCAGGATCACAAGCAGTCCAACGCGGACATGATCGACCATATCGTTGAATTGGTTGAGAAAAAATCGGCAGAGATCGAAGCCGAGAAAGCTGCCGCCGAGTAAGCGGAAAAGCGCCTCCGGCCTCCTGAATTCGCCCCACCTCACGCTGGCGTGATGAGGTGGGCGCGGAACGATTTGGCCCCCTCCACATTTCCCTCTCCACAAACGGAGAGAGGCCGTCGCTGATGACGGTCAGGGTAATAACGGAGGTAAGTCCAATGACCCGCAAACTCGCTACTATTCTCGCTGCTGCTGCCAGCACCACGATGATCGCCGGCACCGCTTTTGCTGAAACCAGCCCGCCGCTTATGGCGACGGCGCAGGGCGACGTGACGATCCATGCAGGGGTCGAAGCGTCGTCGAAAACCGTTGCGACCGTGATGGCCGGCTCGACCATTCCGGTCGAAGGCTGCCTGCCCGACGGCACGATCTGCCAGGTTACCTATGACGGCATGAACGGCTATGCCCCTGCCAGCCAGCTGGGTGTGATGGTCGACGGCCAGATGGCGCTTCTGTCGACGAACCCGCAATCGGTGACGGTGAACCAGATTCAGGTCCCGGGCGATAACGCCAGCAAGGACGCTCAGGGGGCCGCGGCGCTGACCGGTGCTGCCGCGGGTGGTGCGGCCGGCGCTGCCGTGGGCGGTCCCGTGGGGGCCGTGGTCGGCGCGCTCGTCGGTGCCGCAGGTGTCGGCGCTGCCGCCAAGCCCGAACCCACCACGATCACCTGGGTCGAGAAGCACCCTGTCGCACCGGTCTATCTGAAAGGCGAGGTCGCGACCGGCAAGGTCGTCCCGGACGTGGTGACGCTGACGCCGGTGCCCGACAGCACCTATGCCTACGGCAACATCAACGACCGCACGGTCTTCGTGAATCCCGACAATCGCGCGATCGTCTACGTGGTCCCGGCCTCGTAAGGCCCCGAGACGGAAAGCGACATGAGAGCCGGCGCGTCATCGCGCCGGTTCTTTTATGGGGGGCATTTTTACCTTGCTGGCGCTGGTGCGCCGCGCCGCCGCGATGCGCGACCCACCGAGGACCGCCTAACGCGCAAAAGCTGTGGAGAGTCACGGCAAGCGACAGGAAAACGCCGCCCGGATCGTGATCGAATCGGGCGGCGCTGACAATCTCGAAAAATTAACCTGAAGAAGGCTTTGCACGGCGTTCTTCAGGTGCGGATCACTCGGATTGGCGCTCTTCGGCGACCATTTTCGCCATCGCGGCTTCGGGGGCATATCCGCGCAGCATTTGGCCGCCGATCACGAAGGCCGGGGTGCCCGAAATCGCCATGCGCTGTGCCAGCTGGTAGTTCTGGCGCAGAACCTCGGTGACCGAGTCGTCGTTCATCTGCTTCAGGATCGGCTGCGGATCGAGACCCTGATCCTTCGCGATCTGGCTCAGGCTCTCGACGGTCAGGTCGCCCCGCGCGGTCATCAGCGTGTCGTGCATCTTCGCATAGGCGTCGTCGCCGTTGATCTGCTTCGTCGCCACTGCGAAGCGCGCCGCCAGTTCGGATTGCTGGCCGAGGATCGGGAATTCCTTGACGATGAAGCGGATATTGCCGTCCTTCGAGATCAGGTCCGAGACCTCGCTATAGGCTTTCTTGCAGTAGGTGCATTTGTAATCCATGAACTCGACCATGGTAATGTCACCGTCGGGATTGCCGCCGACCCAGCTGTGACCGTCCTCGAAGATGTCCTTCGCATTGGTCTGGATGAGCTTCTTGTCATTGTCGGCCTGCTGGGCCTGTTGCTTGGCCTCCAGCTCGTTGATCGCCTCGACCAGAACCTGCGGGTTCGCCATCAGATATTCGCGCACGGCGTCGCCGAATGCGGATTTCTGGCTGTCCGACATATTGGCGAAGTCGAAATCCTGGGCGGCTGCCGGGGTGAGCGGGGCGGCCGTGGCGAGCGCGGCGAAGGCGGTCGCGGCCAGAAGCGTGCGGAGCATGGGCATTTCCTTTGGATCGGGTCCTGTTGGTTCGCAAGCAAACTGACCGCTCGGGCGCGCGGGATCAAGTGGGCGTTATCGCGCAGGGCGAAATGCGGGCGCATTGACGCTCGGGCGGCTTCGGCCTAACCCCTTGGGCGAAATCTCAAGCGGCAAGGAGTTGGCAGGATGCGGCAGTCGAAACGCGGGCAGGTGGAACCGTTCATCGCGATGGATGTGCTGCGCATGGCAGCCGAGGCGGAGGCTGCGGGCCGCGACATCGTGCATATGGAAGTGGGCCAGCCGGGAACGTCCGCACCGAAAGCCGCCAAGCGTCGTCTGGCCGAGGCGCTGGAGAGCCAGCCGATGGGCTACACCGTTGCGCTGGGGCTGCCCTATCTGCGCGAGGGGATCGCGAAGCTCTACAAGCGTTGGTACGACATCGATCTGGATCCCGCGCGCGTGGTCATCACCTCGGGGTCGTCCGGGGCGTTCCAGCTGGCCTTCACCGCACTGTTCGATGTGGGCGACAAGGTGGGTCTGGGCGAGCCGGGCTATCCGAGCTACCGCCAGATCCTCAAGGCGCTCTCGATCGAGCCGGTGGGCATTCCGACCGAGGCGCAGAACCGCTACCAGCCGACGCCCGAGGAAATCCCGGACGATCTGGCCGGGCTGATCGTGGCCTCGCCGGGCAACCCGTCGGGCACGATGCTGGGCAAGCCGGAACTGCAGGCGCTGATCGAGCATTGTCAGGCTCGCGACATCGCTTTCATCTCGGACGAGATCTATCACGGGCTGCAATATGAGGGCCGTGCGGTCTCGGCGCTGGAGATCAGCGACGACGTCTTCGTGATCAATTCGTTTTCGAAATATTTCTCGATGACGGGCTGGCGCGTGGGCTGGATGGTGGTGCCGGAAAGCCATCTGCGCACCGTGGAGCGTCTCGCGCAGCACATGTTCATTTGCGCCCCTCATGCGAGTCAGGTTGCAGCCTTGGGCGCGCTCGAGAGCCTCGACGAGATGGCCGAGAATGTCGCGCGCTACGGGCAGAGCCGGCAGATGCTGCTCGAAGAGCTGCCGAAGATGGGCTTCACCCGGATCGCGCCGCCCGACGGGGCGTTCTACCTCTATGCCGATGTGTCGGAGCTGACCGAGGATAGCGCCGCTTTCGCCGCGGAAATCCTCGAGAGCGTCGGGGTGGCGGTCACGCCGGGGATGGATTTCGACCCCCATCGCGGCGCCCAGACCATCCGCTTCTCCTACGCGCAAAGCCCCGAGCGGGTGGCGGAGGGGATCAAACGGCTGCGGAGCTTCATGGAGAACCGCTGAGATTGCGATGAGGGGTGCGCCCGACCCTTGGGTGGGCGCGTCGTATCGTTGGTGGCCGGGCGCTTTATCCCGCAGGCCCGCAAGTTGGTCATGCGCGAGGTGACATCGCCATTGCGCCCTGCCATGGGGGAGGGGTGAGCCGGATCAAACGGCCTTCCTGTGGAAGGACGTCCGGCGAACGCCCGTAGCGCAAGCGGAGGGCCGGACGGGCGCGGCCCGGGCTGGTCGCCCCTGCCAAGGGCGGCCCCATTCGCCCTTTGCTCCGCGCGAACCCGGCCGCTATAGTGCCCGCAAAACGAAAGCGCATAAAAACGGGGCGCGTATGATCGGGCGGTTCATTCTTCTTCTCGCGATGTCTCTCGCGCTGGCTCTGCCTGCGCGCGCGCAGGATCTGTCGGCCTTGGCGCAATACGCACCCGCGCGCAGCCAGATCGCGCAAAGCGGCGACAAGCTCGCGATCACGCTCGGGATCAGCCAGCCGGTGCCGTATCGCGCCTTTCTGCTGGCCGATCCCTACCGGCTGGTCATCGACTTCCGCGAGTTGAATTTCGGGGCCAACCCACCTGAAAATCTGCTGAAAGGCAGCGATGCGATCAAAGGTCTGCGCTGGGGCAAGTTCCGGCCCGGTTGGTCGCGGATGGTGGCCGAGCTGGCCCATCCGATGCGCCTCGTGAGCTCCGAAGAGCGCACCAAGGGCGACCCGCAAATCGCGCTGACTCTAAAGAAAGTGCCCGCTGCCAAGTTCACCCCGCGCAAGGGGGCAGCCGATTCCGCGCTCTGGGACTTGCCGCAGCCCGCGCCGACACCCGCGCCGCACCGCCGTCAGGATGGGACGCGGCCGCTGAAGGTCGTGCTCGATCCCGGCCATGGTGGCATCGATCCGGGTGCGGAGGATGGCGGCGCGCATGAGGCCGATATCGTGCTCGGCTTCGCGCGTCAGCTGCGCGACGCGATGCGCCGCGCGGGGATGCAGGTGGTCATGACGCGCGATCAGGACGTGTTCGTGCCGCTCGAGACCCGCGTGACGGTCGCGCGTGCGGCGGGGGCGGATATCTTCATCTCGCTCCATGCCGATTCCATCGCCGAGGGGCGGGCGACGGGCTCCACGATCTACCGGCTCGACGATCATGCCGAGACCGAGGCCACGCGCAAGCTGGTCCAGCGCCACGACCGCGACGATATCCTTGCAGGTGTCGATCTGAACGGGCAGGGCGATGCGATCACCCATATCCTCGTAGATCTGGCGCGGCGTGACACGCAGCCGCGCTCGGTCCGGCTGTCGCAGGTGCTGGCGGGCGCGATCAAGGGAGCGGGGCTGCATATGCACAAACGCCCGGTGCAGGGCGCGAATTTCTCGGTGCTGAAATCACCCGATATTCCGTCCGTCCTCGTGGAGCTGGGTTTCCTGTCGTCGCCTGCCGATCGGGCGCGGCTCAAGGACCCCGACTGGCGCGCCCGGATGGCTGCGGCGATCACCAAGGGTGTCGAGACCTGGGCGCAGGCCGATGCCGCCGAGGCGAAGCTTTTGCGCCAGTAATCGCGTGTTTTTCCTGGTCTGACGCGCGGTCATCCGCCCATTCGGCGAGATTATGACCATGCGGCGTCTTCGCGGAAGCGTGAGCGCACATTACTTTGACCGTCACGAAGGCGCGATGTATAGGCTGGCGCGATGGGGTAAACTGCCCCGAGGCAAGGGGTGTATCTGTGATCCGTTTCATTCTCGGCTCGATCGGCGGCGTGTTTTCCTGGGTTGTGACCGGGCTGTTCTTTGCGGCGCTCACCATCGGGGCGATCTTCTGGATCTATTCGCGCGATCTGCCGAGCTACGACCAGCTTGCGCAATACCGCCCCAAGACCATCTCGCGCATCTATAACGGCGACGGCCGCCTGATTGACGAATTCGCCGAGCAGCGCCGCCTTTTCGTACCGATCCGCGACATTCCCGACCGGGTGAAGGGCGCGTTCGTCTCGGCGGAGGACAAGAATTTCTACATCCACCCCGGTTTCGATCCGCGCGGGATCGCCGCGGCGATGTTCACCGCCGTGAAATCGGGCGGGCGCGACGTGCGCGGGGCCTCGACGATCACCCAACAGGTGACGAAGAACCTGCTTCTGTCCTCGGACCGCTCGGTGGAGCGCAAGATCAAGGAACTGATCCTGTCCTCGCGCATCGAACATGTGCTGAGCAAGGACCGTATCCTCGAACTCTATCTCAACGAGATTTATCTCGGCCAGAACTCCTACGGGGTCGCCGCCGCGGCGCAGACCTATTTCAACAAGCCGCTCGCCGATCTGACGGTGGGCGAGGCCGCCTATCTCGCGGCGCTGCCGAAGAAGCCCGCCGATCTGCATCCCGTGCGCGACTACAAAACCGCCGTGGATCGCCGCAACTATGTGCTGCGCCGGATGTACGAGGATGGCCGCATCGACAAGGCGACGATGGAAGCGGAGCAGAACAAGCCGCTGAAATCCGTGCAGAACGGCGATTACGCCCCGTTCCGCGCACAGCTTCCGCCGCGCGACTATTTCACCGACGAAATCCGCCGCCAGCTGTCGAAAAGCTTTGGCGAAGAGGAATTCTTCGGCGGTGGCCTGACCATCCGCGCGACCGTGAACCCTGATCTTCAGTCCCATGCGACGAAGGCGCTGCAGCACGCGCTGGAGAAATACGACCGCGAGCAGGGCGTCTGGCGCGGCACCGGCGCGAAGATCGCCGAGGACAAGCTGAAGAAAGAAGCCGATTGGCGCGCCGCGCTCGACGATGTCTCGACCGCGAAGGCGCCGCGCGACATCGAGGGATGGCACCCGGCCGTGGTGCTGGGCTTCGAGGGCGGTTCGGCCCGGATCGGCATCGAGGGTATCGAGGAAGACAAAGACGGCCACTGGATCCCGCCCGAAGACGTGACTTGGGCGCGCAAGCTGAAAGATGACGGCAAGCTCGGTCCGCGCGCGAAGCAGGCGCAGGACCTTCTTGAGACCGGCGACGTGGTCGAGGTCCGTGCGATGACGAGCGATAGCGACGGCTCCTTCATCCGCTGGACGCTGCGCCAGGTGCCGAAGGTCGAAGGCGCCTTCATGGCGATGGACGTGAATACCGGCCGCGTGTTGGCGATGCAGGGCGGCTTCTCCTATCAGGCTTCGGTCTATAACCGCGCGACGCAGGCGATGCGCCAGCCGGGCTCGAACTTCAAACCCTTCGTCTACGCGGCGGCGCTTGATTCCGGCTTCTCGCCCGAGACGATCGTGGTCGACGCGCCGATCGAGGTGAACACGCCGCAGGGCATGTGGCGCCCGAAGAACGCCTCGAACAAGTATTACGGCCCGACGCCGATGCGCACCGGTCTCGAGCATTCGCGCAACCTGATGACGATCCGGATCGCGCAGGAAATCGGCATGGACACGGTCGCCGCCTATGCGGAGAAATTCGGCGTCTACGACCATATGCGCCGCTTCCTCGCCAACGCGCTCGGCGCGCAGGAAACCACGATGTTCCGCCTGATCTCGGCCTACGCGATGTTCGCCAATGGCGGCGAGCGGGTGGAGCCGACGCTGGTCGACCGCGTGCAGGACCGCTACGGCCGCACGATCTACCGTCACGACCAGCGCAGCTGCGACAATTGCGACGATCCGAACCTGCCCGAGGGGCAGGGCCCGAAGATCGTCAGCCACCGCGACCAGATCATCGACCCGATCACCGCCTACCAGATGATCTCCTTGATGGAGGGCGTGGTGAAGCGCGGCTCCGGTTACGGCGTCGACCTGCCGGTTCCGATCGCGGGCAAGACCGGCACCACGAATGACGCGAAAGACGTCTGGTTCACCGGCTTCAGCTCGAACATCGTGGCTTCGTGCTACATGGGCTACGACAACCCGCGCTCGCTGGGCCGTCACGCTTATGGCGGTACACTCTGCGTCCCGGTGTTCAACGAGTTCATGCGCGAGGCGATCAAGGAATTCGGCGGCTCGAAGTTCAAGGTTCCGCCGGGTGGCACCTGGGCCAAGTTCAACCGCTATACCGGCGAGCGTCTGTCCGACTCCGCCACCGGCGAATTCGTCCAAGCCGAATATCTGCGCCCCGGTCAGGACATGTCGGGCCTCGGCTCGCTGGTCGTCGATGGCGGCTTCGCGATGGGCTCCAACCTGCCGCTCTTCGCGCAGGGGGAGCGTGACGACGCGGGCTCTACCACGGTCACCACCTCGACGGGTCAGCAGAAGGTCATTCCGAAGAAGAAGGCCGATTTCGGCTCGCTCTCGGCAGGCGGCCTCTACTGAGCGCACCACGCGTCAAAACCGACCGACAGTAAAAAAGGGGGGCGCTCGCCCCCCTTTCTCGTTTCTGCTCGATTATTCCTATCTCGGAGGGCGTCCTTCGGGCTTGCGCAAATATCCCGGGGGAGGCCCGCAAGGGACGGGGGCAGAGCCCCCCGCTACCCCGATCAGAACCCTTCGCTGCCGTCGCCCTGCCAAGGCTTGGCGAGATCCGAGAAGCGCGTGAACTGGCTCTCGAAGGCCAATTCCACCGTGCCGATCGGCCCGTGACGCTGCTTGCCGAGGATCACCTCGGCCTTGCCGTGCACGCGCTCGGCCTTCTGCATCCATTCGGCGAATTTCGGGTCGTCTTCCGGTGGCTTGAGGCGTTCGTGATAATATTCGTCGCGATAGACGAACATCACCACGTCGGCATCCTGTTCGATCGAGCCGGATTCCCGAAGGTCGGAAAGCTGCGGGCGCTTGTCCTCGCGGCTTTCCACCGTCCGCGACAGCTGCGACAGCGCGACCACGGGGATGTTCAATTCCTTCGCGATGGCCTTCAGACCCATCGAGATCTCGCCGATCTCCTGCACGCGGTTATCGCCCCGGCCCGAGCCGCGCAGCAGCTGCAGGTAGTCGACGATCACCACGTCGAGCCCGTGCGTCCGCTTCAGCCGGCGGCAGCGCGCGGCGACCTGACCGATCGGCAGGGCGGGCGTGTCGTCGATATAGAGCGGGCATTTCTCCAGCGCTTTCGCGGCCTCGACGAAGCGGCGGAATTCGCTCTCCGTCATGTCGCCGCGCCGGATGCGCTCGGAGGGCACTTCGGAGGCTTCGGACAAGATACGCGCGGCCAGCTGTTCCGCGCTCATCTCGAGCGAGAAGAACCCGACAACGCCGCCTTCGATTGCGCCCTCGACCCCGTCGTGGCGCATGCCCTTCTTGTAGGCCTTGGCGATGTTGAAGGCGATGTTGGTCGCAAGCGAGGTTTTCCCCATCGAGGGACGCCCCGCGAGGATCAGCAAATCCGAAGGGTGGAAGCCACCGAGCTTCTTGTCGAGATCGCGCAGCCCCGTCGAGACGCCCGCCAGACCGCCATCGCGCTGATAGGCGGCATTGGCCGATTGCACGGCCTCGGTCACAGCGGACAGGAACGAGGTCCAGCCCTTCTGCGCCTGACCCTCTTCGGCCAAGGTGTAGAGCCGCTGTTCGGCCGCCGCGATCTGCTCTTTCGGATCGTCGTCGATCTGCGGTTTGCCCGCGCGCGACGAGATATCCTGACCCAGTTCGATCAGCCCGCGCCGCACCGCCATCTCGTAGATCATCAGCGCGTAGTCGCGCGCCGCATAGGCCGAGATTGCCGCCCCCGCCAGACGCGCCAGATAGGCTGGCCCGCCCAGTTCCTGAAGGCCCGCATCGTCCTCGAGATAGGCTTTCAGCGTCACCGGCGAGGCGAGCGCGTTCTTCTGGATCTTCGCCGCCGCCACCTCGTAGATTCGCTGGTGGACCGGCTCGTAGAAATGCTCCGGTTTGATGACGGAAGCGATCCGGTCGAAGATGTCGTTATTCGTGAGGATCGCACCCAGAAGCTGCTGTTCGGCTTCGATATTATGGGGCAGCGCGGTGCCCTCTGCGGGCAAATTTCCGGGCTGCCCCTCATCGGGGCGTTGTGCCTGATCGTTCATGTTCCTGCCTCGGTGTCCCCGTCCCTCAGGCGGTCTTTTAACCGCAGTCGGGGGGAATAGGAATCTGGATAAGATTGGGGAAAACCCCGCTGTTTCAGCGGAGTCTCCGGAATTTATAGTGTGCGGTCGCGACCGAACCTACCACATTTCGCGAGAGGGCGCGATTAGCGAGAGTCGCGGGCGAATATGCTCCCCAGAGCATCCACAGCTTCATCCACAGAAATCTCGGGCCGTTTCAGCCCTTGCGCGCGTCCTGCCACGGGCGCGGATCGCTCAGGAAGGCTTCGACCTCGTCGAGCGTCTCTTTCGAGAAGCTGCCCTGTTCGCGCGCCTCGGCCAGAACGTCCCACCAGGTACACAGGTGATGCAGCTCGACGCCATGCTCGCGCAGGTTCGGGACCGTCTCGGGGAAGATTCCGTAATAGAAGATCACCGCGGTATGGCCGCAGGTCGCGCCGGTGTCGCGGATCGCATCGACGAAGCTCAACTTCGAGCCGCCATCGGTCGTCAGATCCTCGACCAAGAGCACGCGCTGGCCCTCGGTCATCGCGCCTTCGATGCGCGCGTTGCGCCCGTAGCCCTTCGGCTTCTTGCGCACATAGGTCATCGGCAGTGCCAGACGCTCCGCCACCATCGCGGCGAAGGGAATGCCCGCCGTCTCGCCGCCCGCGATATTGTCGAACGCCTCGAAGCCGGCTTCGCGCATCACCGTCACGGCGAGGAAATCCATCAGCGTCGAGCGGATACGCGGGAAGGAGATCAGCTTGCGGCAATCGATATAGGTCGGCGAGGGCAGGCCGGAGGCGAGCGTGAAGGGCTCGTCGGCGTTGAAATGCACCGCTTCGATTTCCAGAAGCATCCGCGCGGTCAGGCGGGCGATTTCTTCTTTGCTGGGGAAGGAGCTGGGGATCATCATCTCGTCCTTATCAAGACTGGCTTCGGCTTGGTCTAAATATCCCCCTCGGAGCGTCCGCCGGCGGGCCTGGGAGCCTCCGGCGGGGATATTTGCGCCAAGGCGAAGATCAGCGTTTTACATGCCAATGGACCGGGAAACCCGGATCGAAGAGGGTGACGGGGCCCGCGCCGGTCTCGATCTTGGCGGGCCAGTCGTTGGGCTGGTCGGTCTTCTCGAGCGTGAGCGTCGCCTCGTTGACCGGAAGCCGGTAGAAGGCGGGGCCGTTACGCGAAGCGAAGGCCTCCAGTTTATCGAGAGCGTCCTCGGCCTCGAACACATGCGCCAGAAGCGGCATCGTGTTGGTCGCGGTGAAACAGCCCGCGCAGCCGCAGCCGCTTTCCTTGGCCGCGTCGACATGCGGCGCAGAGTCGGTGCCGAGGAAGAAATGCGGATTGCCCGAGGTCGCGGCGGCGACAAGCGCCAGCCGATGCGTCTCGCGCTTGGCGACCGGCAGGCAGTAGTAATGCGGCTTGATCCCGCCCACGAGGATATGGTTGCGGTTGATGATCAGGTGATGCGTGGTGATCGTTCCGCCCATGTCCTCGCTCTGCGAGGAGACGTAATCGACGCCGTCCTTGGTGGTGATATGCTCCATCACCACGCGCAAACCGGGCGTCGCGCGCCGGATCGGGTCGAGCACGGATTCGATGAACACGGCTTCGCGGTCGAAGATGTCGACTTCGGGGCGGGTCACTTCGCCATGGACGCAAAGCGGCAGGCCAATCTCGGCCATCTTCTCCAGCACGCCGCGCACCTTGTCGAAATCGCGCACACCGGAATCGGAGTTCGTCGTGGCGCCCGCCGGATAGAGCTTCACCGCCTTGACCAGCCCGGAGGCTGCGGCTTTGGCCACGTCTTCCGCGTCGGTCTTTTCGGTCAGGTAGAGCGTCATCAGCGGCTCGAAATCGCTCCCTTCCGGCAGCGCCTTCAGGATGCGCTCACGATAGGCGGCGGCATCGTCCCCGCGCACCACTGGCGGCACGAGGTTCGGCATGATGATCGCGCGGGCGAAATCGCGGGCGGTTTCGGGGGCGACACCTTCCAGCATCGCGCCATCGCGCAGATGCAGGTGCCAGTCATCGGGGCGGGGCAGGGTGATCGAGTTCATGGGAAAAGTCCTTAGCCCGAGGTCGCGCGCGAATCCAGAGGGTGCGCGCATGCCGCGCTGCAGCATATGCATGGCGGGGATGCGCAGATGGCGGTAGTAGAGGCAGCGAGGCTGACCTAAGTTCATCGCCAAGGGAGGAAACGAACCTGTACGCTAAACCCTCAGGAGGTTTCCATGGCATTCGTTACCACCGCCCATGGCGGACAATCGATCTTCGCTCGTATGGGCCAAGCAATCGCACAAGGCCTCGTCGCCTACATGGAGCGCCAGTCGCGCCAAGACCAAATCCGCGCGCTCGACGCGAAAAGCGACGCTGAGCTTGCCGATATGGGTCTGACCCGTGACGGCATCGTGCGCCACGTGTTCCGCGACCGTTTCTACATCTGAACCCGGTCCGGGGCGCCGAAGCGCCACGTATTGAAAAAGGGCGTGCCCCCCGCCGGGCGCGCCCTTTTTACATGTCTGCAATACTGTTCGGGGTTTCAGGCGGCGCCCGCGCGTTGCAACGGCTCGGGCAACTCGATCCCTTCTTCGGCGAGCTTCTGTGCGAGCGCTTCGTAGCGATTGCGGAATTTCGGGCGGTTCTGGCTCGTCCCGACCGCGCGGCACATGATCGCCTCCAGTACCGGACGGCGCGCCCTCCGCAGGTGGTCGAGCAGGCGGAAGACATAGCGTCTCGACAGCCGCCGCGCGCGGAAGAAAGTCCAGAACAGCGACGGGGTCAGCTTGCCAGCGCCAGCGGCGATCAGCACCTCGTCGAGAATATCCATGTCGAGCAGCGCCGTCGCCGGGTCCGGGCCGATATGCCGGCAGGGCATCAAGGATACGCAAGGCCGCGCGAACAGTGCTGCGTGCATCGCGTCGAGTCGCTCGAACGGGTCATAGAAAATGAACGCCTGCGCTACGCCGTCGAGCATCTCGGGCGCGAAGCCGTAGCGATCGGTAAAGGACATGCGGCGGGTCTGCGGGAAACGGTCGTCCCAGCCCGCGAGCGTCGGATCGAGCGTCGCCTGCGGGGCGAGCGCGACCACCGTGGCGCCGGGCGCCGCGACCGAGAAAGCCGCCGCCGCGTAGCCGCCGGGGCCCGCACCGTAGAAGACCACCCGGTCGAAATCTTCGAAGAAGGCCTCGTCGACGAGTCGGTCGAAATAGGCATAGACCGCCGAATCCCGGAACCAGCTTTCGTCCGAAGCGATCACGTTGAGCGCGGACCAGCCTTCGTCGCGGGCGATCTTGTAGCCGAAGGGCAGGGCCTCGTCGGCATCGGCCTCGATCTGGGCTCGGGTCTCGAAGCTGACGATCAGGACGGGCGAGTCGTCATGGAACAGCACCTCGTGATCGGTGCCGAGCGGCTCGTAATAGCCGGTCTCGTCCGCGATCTCTTCCAGCCGTGCGCGCCACTCCGTGTCTGCCTTGCTCACCTTCGCCTCTTTCAGCTTTCGTGCGCATCTCGCGGGTTGCGGATGCGGGCGGGACACCGCCAATTCTGCTCTCCCAACGTATCACCGCAAGAAAGGGGCACAAATAGGAGCCAAGCGAGGAATCTGCCGCCACATTTCTTAACCGGCGACAATTGGCCCATTTTCGGATGTTTGTTTACGGGTTTTCGGCCGCGGCCGCTTTTGCAAGGCGCACCATGAGCTTAGCGGCTTGAGGCGAGAGCGGGCGGCTCGGCGGGCACAGGAGAAGCCGGCCGAAAAGCCCGCGGTAGGCTTCTTCGCGCAAAAGCGTGCGGGCCCGCTCCTTGCGCCACAGAACTGCCGCATTGTGCAGGCGGGTCAGCTCGGGATCGGCGCTCAGCTCTGTAAGAGCGTCCTGCGTGCCCGCATCGTGGCGACGAATCGAATCGTCCTCCACCTCCGAGAAATTGCGCTCCACCCAGTAGGACATGTCGAAGGCGCCGGCCCGCCGGTTCGACCGGCCCCGGTCGCATTTCACGAGGTAGCCTTCCATCGACCCCAGCGGGTAATGGTTGAGCTGCACGAGGTCGTAGGGCGCGCTACCCGGTGGGGTGAACAGCTTCTGGCGCTGATAGTGCGGCGGCAGTTTGCGGCCCGATCCGTCGACCCAGAGCGTGTCTGCCAGCTTGTCGTCCTGTGGCGCGCGGGGGCGGTGAACGCCGAGCTTGGTATAGGCGCCGGTATTGGCAAACAGCGTCTTGAACATCGAGGCGCGCCACGGCCACAGCATGTCCGGCGGCGCGCAGCGGGGGAATTGCTGCGTGACGGGGCGATCCTCGAAGCCGACCACGCCGCAATTGCCGAACAGTCGCCATGTCATCGCGAAAGCGGTCGCCTGCGGGACGGCCTCGATCAGCGCGTCCAGCGTGCCGTCACCCGTCTTTATCGTGACGAATTCGTCAACGTCGATCACCGCGATCCAGTCGGCCTGCGCCACCAGCGGATGGGCATCGGCCTGTTTCAGCGCGGCCCATTGGGGGCCTTCCTTCCACGGGCCGGGATTGGGCACATGGGTCAGCCAGCCGATCTCCTGCAGCCGATCCAGCATCGCATCGGTGCCGTCGTCGCAGTCGTTGGAAAAGACAAGGAAATCCGTAAAGCCGATGGCGCGGTGATGGGCCAGCCATTCCAGCAGAAACGGGCCTTCATTCTTGACGGATGTGATCGCGAGCGCACGCATTGCGCCACTCTAGAGGGGCCGCGCGCGCTCGCAAGTGGTTGGGATCACACGGTGACGCGGCGCGGCAGGGCTGCCACGCTTGCAGCGATCTCTTCGGTGCCGTCGGTCAGCTCGAGGATTTCACGGCTCACGTCGGGGGTGTCGATCAGGGCCGCGAGCACCGCCGCGACATGGCCGCGCGCGACCGAGCCGTAATTCAGCGCATGGGCCAGCGCCACGCGCCCGTCGCCATCCTCATCCATCAAGGTGCCGGGGCGCAGGATGACATAGTCGACCCCGCTCGCCACCACGGCGGCATCGGCGGTCTTCTTCGCCAGCATGTAATGCTCGAAGCCCGGTTTGATCTCCTTGCCGCGCCCGGCATCGGGGAAGACCGAGACGAGGTAGAGCCGCGGCACGCTCATCCGGTTCATCGCGGCGATCACGTCGAGCGGCGCGTCGCCGTCGATCCGGGTGGTGCGTTCGAGCCCGGAGCCTGCAGCCCCCGCCGAGAAGACGACCGCGTCCTGTCCCTCGAACATCGGTTCGAAATCGCCCGCGGTGAGTTCCATGAGATCGCCCTGAACGGGTGTGGCTCCCATCGCGCGCAGGCTGTCGGCCTGTTCGGGTTTGCGGTGCAGCGCCGTAACCTCGTGGCCTGCGTCGATCAGAAGCGGGACCAGCCGATGCCCGACGCCGCCTGTCGCGCCGATGACGAAAATGCGTGCCATGTTTGGTATCCTTTCCTTTGACCGGAAAGCTAGGTCAGGGCGCGCCTGGGTAAAGGCGGCGCGCCTAGTGCGCGGCCTCGTCCGGAGCTTCGACGGTAAAGAAGAAATCCGCGGGCAGGTCTCGGGCATGCAGGTCGTCGGGGATTACGTGCGGGCCGGTGTTGAACACGGCAGAGCCGAAGACATGCAGCATCCGCGAGAGCGCCTCGAACCGCTCCGATGTCAGCGTCTCGTAGAACTCCCGCTGGTCGGGGCGCGCCATCAGCTCCGCGATCTTCGCACGGTGGCTGGCGACAGCGTGGTGATGCGCCGCCGCGATCTCGGGATCGGCCATCATCCGGTCGAACTCGGCGCGGGCCGCAGGCAGCATCCGCTGGATCGAGCGATCCTCGACCGCGTTATGGTTCATCCGGAACCAGTAGTTCAGCCCCTGATCGCGATCGACATGGTTCACCCGACCGCGGTCGCGCTTCACGAGGAAGCTCCCGGCCGAGCGTACCGCGTAATGGTTCAGCTGCACCCAGTCATAGCCATAGGTGTCGAGCGTCGAGCGCCAGCCATTGCGGAACATCTCGCGCGGCATCGGCTGGCCCGAGCCGTTGAGCCAGTTCACCTGATCCCAGAGGTCCGGGTTCAGCCCCTTGGGGCGGTGAACGCCCAGCTTCTTGTAGAGCGCGATATTGCGAAACAGCGTCTTGAAGCCCCAGGCCTGATGCGGTTTGCGCACGATCTCGGGGGCGCAGCGGGTGAATTGCCCGGTGATGAAGCTGTCCTCGTATGCGTGGACGTCGTTATTGCCGAACAGCCGCCAGGTGAGCGAGATCATGTTCGCCTCGCCCATCGCCTTATACAGCGATTTCAGCGTGCCGTCGCCGATCTTCACATTGATGAACTCGTCCACATCCATGCAGATCGACCAGCCCGCCTTGGTGATCACCGGCTCGGTCTCCGCCGCCGCCAGCGCCGCGTGCTGGGGCTTCATATCGACCATCGTGCGGAACGGGTTCTCGCGGTGCTGGACGTAGCCCTTGGCCTGCAGCAGATCGAGCATCGTATCGGTGCCGTCGGTGCAGTCGTTCGTATAGACGAGGAAATCATCCACCCCGATCGCGCGGTGATAGGCGATCCATTCGAGGATGAAGGGGCCTTCGTTCTTCATCGTGGTGACGACGGCGGTGCGGCCCGCCTCGACCGCCTGCGCGGGCGCGTCCTTCACCTTCGAGACCGGTGGGCGCACCGGCTTGAACCCCCAGACATCGCGCGACATCTGCAGCAGGCGCGGGTCTTCCACCAGCGAGGTCTTGGGGGCGAGTTCCGCGGGCGAGGTGCCCGGCACCCGCAGCGCCATCGCGCGCCAGAAGCCATAGGTCAGCCCCGGATCGGGGCGGCAATAGCTGACGCGCAGCAGCCGCCACGTATTGTCCAGTCCGGCCTTGGCCGGCGCGCAGCCCCAGCGCGCGATGCCGCGCCGGGCGTCGAACTGACGGCAGATATGGTCGGGAAAGCGCGCGGGCTGATCGTTGCGCACGCGCCAAGGGTAGATTCGGCGACCCACCAGAAGGATCACGCCGTTCTCGGCCTGTTGCGTGGCCTCGAAAGCCGAGGGCTGGCCCGGCTCGCGCGCCGCCAGAAGATCGGTCACGTCGAGCACCAGCACCGAGGCCGCCTTCGCGAAGAACCGCCATTTCGCGATCTCGAAGATCAGCGCCTGACCCAGCGGGCTCAGCTGCGGATCGGGGGCGGGCGGCTCCATCCGGTCCTTGCCGGGGGCGTCGGGCGCGAGGAAGACATGGTTCTCCGGTCCCATCCCCGGCTTGCCGAGCGGCAGCGGGCTTTCAAGGATCGCGACCGGCAGGTCCAGCTCGCGCAGCGCCATGCCCGCCTCCAGCGCGTCGGCGAAAGCTTCGCCGCTACCTGCCGGACTGCCCTCGGGCGCGCGGTTCACGATCACCGCGCCCGTTGCGCCGTGATGGTCGTGATGCCAGCAGAGCCAATCGAGCACCGTCTCGACGCTTTCCTCCAGCCGAAGCCCGAACAGACAGTCGCGGCCCTCGAACATGTCCCAATCTGGCGCGACAGGGGTGATCTCACGCAATTCCGGACCATCAGGCCCGGCCATCGCGGCCTGGATCGGTCCCGGCGCGGTCGGTTCATAGATCCCCATCACCGCGCCCGCGACATTGCGCGCCTCGGCCAGATGCGCGGCGCCGGGCACCGGGTCGAGGTTCAGATCCTCGGCCTGCGAAGGGGCGGCGAAGAAGGCGCGCAGATGGTGACGGGGACCGAGATCGGTCTCGTCGGTCCAGCCCACCGCGTCGAGCAGCGCGGGCTTGCCCGTTTGCGCCTCCATCCTGCGCAGGATCACTCGTTGCTTGCCCATGTCGATCTCGAAACTGCCTTTCGTTGCAACTAGCATGCAGGGGGCGACGCGATAAAGGCCACGCGAACCCGCGCGTCCGGGAATCGATGTCGCCTCCGAACGGGGCGATTTCGCGCGATGGGAATGGCGAAACCGGGGCAATCGCGGCGGAGCGCGCGCGACAGCGGATTAGACCGCGAAAAAAGCCCCCCAATGACGGCGCGGGGCGAGGCGCTTGCGTGAGCGCGTCGTGTGCTCTCAGAGCCCGAAAATACAGCCTTGCAGGAGGGTGGATCGGCGACCGGTGTGGTTCTCCTCACGCCCGCCTCACCGAGCCTGCCAGAAACGTGACCATTGGAACAGTTTGTCGCAGTTCAAACGCGATGAGTTTTGACCTAAGTCAAGTTCAGCACACGGATACTCCCATATCACAAGTGCATCGGGTTCTTGATCTCCCTGACGCGGTCGACGCCGCACAGAACCCGACCAGAGGAACAGACGTTCTCCCTCGTCTTTCCCCAAACGCGCCGCGGGTCTCCCTCCCGCGGCGCTTTAATTTTCAACCTCTGGAAAATCGCCCGCCGCACGCCACGGGCCATGAAAAAACCCTCCCGGTGAGGGGAGGGTTCAAACCGTCTCGGAAGGCTCGGCCGCTTATTTGGCCGGGGCGATCATCATCACCATCTGGCGGCCTTCGAGCTTGGGCATGTTCTCGACCTTGCCCAACTCGCCCACGTCGCTCCGGACGCGGTTGAGCAACTCGAGACCCAGATCCTGGTGCGCCATCTCGCGGCCGCGGAAGCGCAGGGTGACCTTCACCTTGTCGCCGTTCTCGAGGAACTTCACCACGTTGCGCATCTTGACGTCATAGTCGTGCACATCGGTGCCCGGGCGGAATTTGACTTCCTTGATCTCGATCGTCTTCTGCTTCTTGCGGGCTTCGGCTTCGCGCTTCTGCTGTTCGTATTTGAACTTGCCGAAATCCATGATCTTGCAGACGGGCGGGTTGGCGTTGGGCGAAATCTCCACGAGATCGAGCCCGGCCTCTTCGGCCATGGCCATCGCTTCGCGCGGGGAAACCACGCCGACATTCTCACCCTCTGCACCGATCAGGCGAATCTCGGGCGCGCGAATGCGTCCGTTCACTCGGGGGCCGGTATCACGGGTCGGCGGGGCGTTGTGGGGTCTGCGGGCTATGGTGGGAATCCTTCTGTAGCCATTGAGTAATTTCGGGCGGAAAAGATAGTCCCGAGTGCCGCCGTATTCAACCGCAAAGGCACGGGAACCGGGCAGGGAGGATCTGCGTTGTGTCCCGCCGGGCAGGGCCAAGGCGTTTGCCGCGCGATCGCGGGCCTCGCGGGCCGCTGCGTTCGAATATCGTGGTCGGGCGAAGAGGGCCCGCAGAGCAAGACAATCAAGGGAAATAGCGTGATGAACAAGCTTGTGGCAGCAGTGATCGTGGTGCTGGGGGTGGCCGCCGGACTGATCATCCTGAATACCGATATCTCGGACGGAACCGAAGCGACCGATGCGACGCCGGAGGCCGCTACGAGCGCCGAGAGCGCCGGAAAGACCATGGCCGACAAGGCCAGCGATGCGGTGAAATCCGCAAGCGAGTCGGTGAAGGCCGCCGCGGACAAGGCGACCCAAGCCGCTTCCGACGCGGCCGACAAGGCGACGCAGGCCGCCTCGGATGCCGCGGAAAGCATGAAGGACACGGCGGCAGGCGCGACGGATGCCGCCTCGAACGCGGCGTCGGATGCGGCGGATGCCGCGAAAGAGGCCGCGAAGAAGGGGGCCGATCAGGCGCAAAATGCTGCCTCCGATGCCGCCCAGGGCGCTGCCGATACCGTCTCGAAAGCGACCGATACAGCCAAGCAGGCGGCGAGCGACGCGACCAGCGCCGCCAAGGACGCCGCTTCGGCTGCGAACGAGGCTGCGAAAGCCACGATGAATTCCGCCAGCGATGCGGCCAGTGCTGCCGCCACCGATGCCGCGAAGGCCGCGACGGCGGCAGCGGAAGCGGCCGCGAAGGCTGCGAACGCGGCGGCGTCCGCCGCCAGCGGCGCGCAGGCCGATGCGAGCGAGACCGCGATCGAGGGGGCGAGTTCTGCGGCGCAAGCAGCCGCCGAGGCCGCCAGCCAAGCCGCGAATGCCGCCGCCGACGCCGCGGCCGCCGCCACCAATGCGACGCAGGCGGCAGCCCCCGCAGGCGCCGCGAGCGGTGGCGATACCCAGACGCCGGTGCAGGGCCAGGGCGTGATGAGCGCCGCGAAGGCGCTGACCGTGGAAGGGTTCGACGCCGACAGGGTGATCGACATCGTCGATACGTCCGAGCTGCCCGAGGCCACGAAGGCGCAGTTGCGCACGGCCGTGCAAAGCGCCCGCGACAATCCGCAACTCGTGGAAGGGGTGGTCGATCAGATCCGCGCGGCGCTCGGCTTCTGATCGCGCCGCTACCCCTCGAAAACCCCAAGGGTCGCGCGACATCCAATCGCGCGGCCCTTTTCTTTGCGCATTCCGCGGATCGGATGGGAACGCCTGCGCAAAGCCTCGCGTTCGATCTTCAACGAAAGGAGCCGTTCATGAGCACCCGTCTCGAATTGCAAAGTATCAGCCCCGTCACCCATGACACGCATCACCTCGTCTTCCCGCGCCCCGACGGGTTCGACTTCGACCCCGGTCAGGCGGTCGAGCTGAACCTCACCCGGGAGGGCTGGACCGACGAGAAGCGTCCCTTCACCTTCACGAACCCGGTGGACGGCGACACGCTGGAATTCGTCATCAAGTCCTATCCGGACCATGACGGCGTGACAGAGCAGATCGCGACGCTCAAGCCCGGCGAGGCGGTGGAAGTCTCCGACCCGTGGGGCGCTATCAAGGACAAGGGCCCCGGCACCTTCATCGCAGGCGGGGCGGGGGTGACGCCCTTCATCTCGATCCTGCGCGCGCGACTGGCCCGCGAAGGTACGCTGGAGGGTTGCCGCCTGATCTTCTCCAACAAGACCGAGGACGACATCATCCTGCGCGACGAGTTCGAGGCGATGTCGGGGCTGGAGACCGTCTGGACCGTGACCAAGCAGGACGATCCCGGCGCGGGCGTGCAAACCGCCAAGATCGATCGCGGCTTCCTCGCGCCCTATGTCGAGAAGGAGAGCGGCAAGTTCTATGTCTGCGGCCCCCACGAAATGGTGGACGAGCTCGAGGCCACGCTGAAAGAGCTCGGCGTCTCGCAAGATCGCATCGTCCGCGAAGATCTCGACTGACGCATCGCGATCACGCCTAAGTGGCCTCGGCCCGCGCATCCCGCGCTCTCCCGCCCCCTTGCCCCCGGTAAGGGGGCGGCCTAGTTTGCCCTCGCGCAAATTCTTGCCGAGTAAAGCCGACAGACAAGCCGGGGGTCCGCACGCATGGCCGAAAAACGCAGCATCTTCGAGGAAGTCGGAGCCGAGGGCAGTGCCAAACGGGCCGAGCCCAAGGGAGGCATGATCGACGCCAAACCGCGCGGCGCGCGCCGCGCGATCCGGATGTGGCTGTTCGTGCTGTTCACGCTGGTCGTGGCGATGATCGCGGTAGGCGGGGCAACGCGCCTCACCGATAGCGGTCTGTCGATCACGCGCTGGGACCCGATCTCGGGGGCGGTCCCGCCGATGAGCGATGCGGACTGGCAGGCGGAATTCACTCATTACAAAGAGAGCCCGCAGTTCAAATACATGAACCCGAACATGACCGTGTCCGAGTTCAAGGGCATCTTCTGGTGGGAATGGGGGCACCGGCAGCTGGGCCGCCTGATCGGCATGGTCTGGTTCATCGGCTTCATCGGCTTCTGGCTGACCAAGAAAATCCCGACCGGCTGGACGGGTCGACTGTTCAGTCTCGGGATACTG
The DNA here is from genome assembly GCF_002213185.1 of Thioclava sp. JM3. NCBI lineage: Bacteria > Pseudomonadati > Pseudomonadota > Alphaproteobacteria > Rhodobacterales > Paracoccaceae > Thioclava > Thioclava sp. JM3. The sequence continues at coordinate 582,372 of NZ_NBOB01000001.1, read as the reverse complement.
GGCGGTTTGCAGGGCGCGATCGGCTGGTGGATGGTGTCTTCGGGCCTCGTGGGGCGGATGACGTCGGTCGCCTCTTATCGTCTGGCCACGCATCTCGGCCTCGCTTTCATCATCCTTGGTCTGATCTCCTGGTTCGCGCTGCAACTCTCGCGCCCGGAATCGGCGCTGTTGCAGGCACGTAGACTGGCCGAACCGCGCCTGACCCGGATCGGCTCGGTGCTGATCGGGCTGGTTTTCGTGCAGATCCTTCTCGGCGCGCTGACCGCGGGCATCGATGCCGGGCTCGCTTTCCCGACATGGCCCTCGATGAACGGACAGTTCCTGCCGTCGGAGAGCTTCGATTACACGCCGATCTGGCGCAACTTCTTCGAGAACCCGGCGCTGGTGCAATTCATGCACCGGATGGTCGGCTATCTCGTCTTCGCCTCGGGCCTTTATGCCGCATGGCGCGCGCGCAGCTCGGCCCATCCGCGCACCAAGGAAGCCTTCGCGCTGATGGCCGCGATGATCTTCTTCCAGATGGTGCTGGGCATCAGCACCGCGCTTGAGCTGGTGAATTACTGGTGGCTGGGTCTCATCCATCAGTTCGGCGCCGTCATTACATGGGTCCTCGTGATCCGCGCGCGTCACATGGCGCGCTTCCCCCTTGTTCGTTCCATCCGGGAGGGCCGCGTATGAGCGCCTATCAGGACCTGCTCGCGCATCAGCGCGAAACCGAAGCGCTGGGCAATATCGCCGGGCTGCTGAGCTGGGATCAGGAAGTGATGATGCCGCGCGGCGCCGCCGATCAGCGCGCCGAGGAATCCGCGGCGCTGGAATCGGTGCTGCATGCGCGCCGCACCGATCCGCGTATCGAAGACTGGCTGGCCCGCGCCGAGGCCGACGACGCGGTGAGCGCGCGCATCCTCGATCTGGTCGGGCGCAGCTACAACCGCGCGACCCGTATCCCGGCGCGCCTCGCGACCGAGATGGCGCGGCTGACTTCTCTGTCCCAGGGCATCTGGGCCGAGGCCCGCGCCAACGAGGATGCCTCCGACTTCCTGCCGACGCTGGAAGAGGTTGTGCGCCTGAAGCGCGAGGAGGCGGAATGCCTGTCCGAGGGCAATCTCTACGACGCACTGCTCGACGACTATGAGCCGGGCGCGACGTCCAAGGAAATCGCCACCGTCTTCGACCGGATGCGCGGCCCGCTGGTGGAGTTGCGCGACCGGGTGCTGGGCTCGGAGGTCTCGCCGCAGCCCTTCGACAAGGTCTTCCCCGAGAACGCCCAGCTGCGGCTCGCGCGTAAATGCGCCTCCGCCTTCGGCTATGACTGGACGCGCGGGCGGCTGGATATGTCGGTCCACCCGTTCTCCTCGGGCGGCGGCGACGATGCGCGCATCACCACCCGCATCTCCGAAAGCGACCCGTTCGGCAATATCTACTCGACGATCCACGAGGTCGGCCACGCCACCTACGAGCAGGCGATCGACCCGGCTTATCGCTTCACGCCGCTGGGCCATGGCGTCTCGATGGGCGTGCATGAAAGCCAGAGCCGGATCTACGAGAACCAGCTTGGCCGCTCGGCCCCGTTCACCGGCTGGCTGCACCAGCGCATGACCGATGCGTTCGGCGATCTCGGCATGGACAGGGAGGCCTTCCACGCGCTGGTCAACCGCGTCGACATGGGCTTCATCCGCACGGAATCGGACGAGTTGAACTACAACCTCCACATCATGCTGCGCTTCGATCTGGAGCGCGATCTGATCTCGGGCAAGCTGGAGGTCGCCGATCTCGAAGAGGCGTGGAATGCCCGCTTCGAGCAGGATTTCGGCGTGAAGGTCACCAAGCCCAGCCAGGGTTTCCTGCAGGATGTACACTGGTCGGTGGGGCTGTTCGGCTATTTTCCGACCTATGCGCTCGGCAATGTCTATGCGGGCTGTCTCGACGAGGCGATGCGCGCGGTTACGCCCGGGATCGACGCAGCCCTCGCCGAGGGCGATGCGACGCCCGCGAAACAATGGCTCGACGAAAACCTGCGCGTCCACGGCGGGTTGCGCACGCCGCGCGAGACGATCCGGCATGCCTGCGGGTTCGAGCCGACCGAGACGCCGCTGCTGGCTTATCTCACGCGGAAATTCGAAGGCATCTACAAGCTGTGAGCCGAAGCGCTTGCCGAAAGGGCAGGCGCCTCCGGCGGGGATATTTGGGTCAAGAGGAAGGGGCGGGCGGCCCCTTCGACGATCTTAATTTCGCTCAGCGGTTTCCAGCTTTTCCAAGGCCGCCATCCAGAGTGCTTCGGCCTTCTCCATCGCCTGCGTCGCCTCGGTGTGCTTCGCTTGCCAGACCGCGAGGTCCTTTGCCTTTTCCGGCTCGTAAAGCGCGGGATCGGCGAGTTTCGCGTCGAGCTTCTCCAGCATGCCGCTAAGCTTCTCGACCCGGGCCTCGCAGTCGCGCACCTCGCGCTTCATTGCCGTCATCGCATCGCGGGAGAGCTTGGCCGTTTTCGGTGCTGCGGGCTTCGCGGGCTTGTCTTCGGGCGGCGGCGCCAGCAGCTCGGCGCGGTAGCTTTCCAGATCGCCCTGATAGGGCGCGACCGCGCCGCCTTTCACCAGCCAGAGCCGGTCCGCGACCAGGCCCAGCAGGTGCATGTCGTGGCTGACGAGGATCACCGCGCCGGAATATTCGGTGAGCGCAGTCACCAGCGCCTCGCGGCTCTCGATGTCGAGGTGGTTGGTCGGCTCGTCGAGGATCAAGAGATGCGGCGCGTCGAGCGTCGCCAGCAGGAGCGACAGCCGCGCCTTCTGCCCGCCCGAGAGCTTGCCCACCGCCGTCTCCGCCTGATCCGCGCCGAGGCCGAAGCCCGCGAGCCGCGCGCGCAGCTTGGCGGGATGCTCGTCGGGACGCTCGCGCTTGAGATGGGTCAGCGGCGTTTCCTTAAGGTCGAGCTCATCCACCTGATGCTGGGCGAAATAGCCGATCCGAAGCTTGGAGGACCGCGTGATCTTGCCCTCCATCACCTGAAGTTTGTCCGCCAAGAGCTTGGAAAGCGTGGATTTCCCCTCACCATTTCGACCCAGAAGCGCGATCCGGTCGTCCTGATCGATACGCAGGTTGAGACGCTTCAGGATCGCCGGGCCGCCATAGCCGACAGCGGCGCTTTCCATCGCGATGATCGGCGGCGAGAGCTGCTCGGGCTCGGGGAAGGTGAAGACCTGCTTGGCCGCTTCTTCCGGCGCGGTGATCGGCTCCATCTTCTCGAGCATCTTGACCCGCGCCTGCGCCTGCTTGGCCTTGGTGGCCTTCGCGCGGAACCGATCGACGAAGCTTTGCAGATGGGCCCGGCGCGCGTCCTGCTTCTTGGCCTGCGCGGCCTGCGCTTCGCGGCGCAGCCTGCGGGTGCGCGCGAAGGTGTCGTAGCCGCCCTGATAGAGGGTCAGTTGCTTGTCTTCGAGATGCAGGATCGAGCCCACCGCGCGATTCAGCAGATCGCGGTCGTGCGAGATCACGATCACCGTATGCGGGTAGCGGATCAGGTAGCTTTCCAGCCAGAGCGCGCCTTCGAGATCGAGATAGTTCGTCGGTTCGTCCAGAAGCAGCAGATCGGGCTGCGCGAAGAGCACGCCCGCCAGCGCCACGCGCATCCGCCAGCCGCCCGAGAAATCCGAACAGGGGCGCTTCTGCGCCTCCATGTCGAAGCCGAGCCCCTTCAGGATGGCGGAGGCCCGCGCCTCGCCCGACCATGCGTCGGTATCAGCGAGCCGCGCATGCACTTCGGCGATGCGATGCGGATCGGTCGCCGTCTCGGCCTCGGCTAGAAGACTGGCGCGTTCCTCATCGGCGGCCAGCACGGTGTCGAGCAGCGAGGTCGAAGAAGACGGCACCTCCTGCGCGACGCCGCCGACGCGGGCGCGCGAGGGCAGGGCGATCTCGCCGCCATCCAGCGTCAGCTCTCCCCGGATCAGCCTAAACAGCGTGGTCTTGCCCGCGCCGTTGGGGCCGACGAGGCCGACCTTGTGGCCTTCGGGGATCGTAGCGGAGGCGTTCGCAAAGAGCGGACGGCCTTCGATCGAAAAAGAGATATCGGAGATGCGCAACATGGGGCCTGACTTGGCGCAGGGGCGCGCGACAGTCAATCGCTGCTGCGCGCCGCGCCCCTTCGGCTTGGCAAAAATATCCCCGCCGGAGGCGTCCTTCGGCGCGTGACGCCCGGCGGCCCGCCGGTCTGCCTTGACCAAACGGTCACGAAACCGCGCTAGACTCGCCCCGGGCCCGCCCATGAGGGCTTTTCAAGCCAGCCCCTGCATGATAGCAGGCGCGGGATATTTCGGACCGGCTTTCCGGCCGCGAACACAAGGAAAGGGTCACACATGGCCATCGAACGCACGCTGAGCATCATCAAACCCGACGCGACCAAGCGCAACCTCACTGGCAAGATCAATGCCAAGTTCGAGGAAGCGGGTCTGCGCATCGTCGCGCAAAAGCGCATCCAGCTGACCATGGAACAGGCCGGCAAGTTCTATGAAGTGCACAAAGAGCGCCCCTTCTACGGCGAACTGTGCGAATTCATGGCGTCCGAGCCGGTCGTCGTTCAGGTCCTCGAAGGGGAAGGCGCGATCGCCAAGAACCGCGAAGTGATGGGCGCGACCAACCCGGCGGAAGCCGACGAGGGCACTATCCGCAAGGAATACGCGCTCTCCGTGGGTGAGAACTCGGTGCACGGCTCCGACGCTCCGGAAACCGCTGCGGAAGAAATCTCGTTCTTCTTCTCGGGTCTCGAGATCGTCGGCTGATCTAGCGTTTCGCGATCAGACCAATTTCCGAGAGGGCCGCGTCCAGCCGGGCGCGGCCCTTTTCTTTTGCGGAAGGCGCGGAGCTGTCCTCCGCTGCGATCCGCGCCTTGAGCGCGTCGAATTTCTTGCGGAATGCGGCCTTCTCCGCCCCGCGGCAGTCGTTCCACGGCCGACCCTGCAGCGCCATGTGCAGTGCGTAGTAACCGATGAAATGGGCGGGGTTCCCGGCCTCGATCCAGGCGGCATAGGCGGCGTCCGCTCCGATCTCGCGCAGGTCTTCCGCCGAGGTGATCCCGGCGCGCATGAAGCCTTCGGCGGTGGCGGGGCCGATCCCCTTGATGGAGGTGAGAGAGGTGCTCATCGTGCCGGACGGTCCTTCGGGCCGCGCGGCAAGGGCAGCGCGACGGATTGGCGGATCATCGCAGTCTGAAGCTGGGCTTCGCGCCACGCAAGAGCAGCGCGAAGGAGAGATCGAATGGCGGGCGGCGCGAAAACCGGCGGTGGATGAAGATGCCGGTTGCGGGGCCTGCCTGGGCCGCTATCATCGCGGCGCGAGAGAGGGCGTCAGATGGACGCCCAATCGTCGAATACGGTGCCGTTCTGTTGGGTCGTATTGCCCGTTTGGCCTTGTTGCTGGCCAGGGCGGTTCGTGCCGCCTTGCTGTTGCTGGCCTGATTGATTGCCCGATTGCTGTTGCATGACCTAAGCCTTGTGATGAGTCGCGTTCTAGCGGGGTCTTCCCGTTGCTGCGACAAGTAGCCACAGGCTCTCGCCGAGAAAAGGGTCGGTCAAGCGAAACTGATTTTTGGTCGCATTGGCGTGAGCGACCGTCATGAAACTGTGACGTCGCCGACACGAAAGCGCGGATTTTGGCGCGAGTACGTCAAGAATTCGGACCTATCGTGGCCGCCTGCGCGGAGCCTTGTTTCAAAGGGCTATCGCGCAGCTCGCGCCGCCGTGCAGATCGGGATGGGTTGCAGGCCGGGCAGGCTGAGCATCGCCTCCAGCGCGGTGTTGTTCTCGACCAGATCGGCGATGGTCTTGCGGTCGAGCGTTCCGTAGAACGCCTCGAGCGCCTCGCTCAGCGCATCGCGGAACAGGCAGGCGTCGCGCAGCGGGCAGGTGTTGGTCTCGGTGTCGAAACATTCCGCGAAAGGCAGGCGGGCCTCGAAGGCGCGCAGCACGTTGCCGACGCCGATCTGTTCGGGTGGGCGCGCAAGTTTCATGCCACCGGCGCGGCCGCGCAGGGTGGTGATGAAATCCTCATGCGCAAGGGTGTTGATCACCTGCGCCAGATGGTTCTCGGACGCATTGCAGGCTTCCGCGATCTCGTGCTTGCGCACGGTGCGGTCCGGATTGACCGCACAGAACATCAGCACACGCATCGCGAGATTGGTTCGAGTGGTCAAACGCATCGTAACTCCTCCAGCTCACGCGGCGGTGATATAGATAAGTTTGCCTCGCAAGTTTGACCTATGTCACATTCATTGGAAATTTTCGCGCCGAGGCGAGATTTTGCCGCGCCGTCGTCACGCGGGCCAATATCGGTTGGGTGAAGCGGGGCTGCCGGGCCGGCGCGGCGGGCGCGCCCATTCGGTGAAGTCGCGACACACGGTGGCGTGAGCGAATGAGAGCTTCGGTCTTCTGCGCCCGGTTCGCGCGGTTGCGGGCGCTGCCCGGCCCGGATCGTCCCGGGCGGGCCCTTGTCGGAGTGCGCGAGCTCGGACGCATCCCTCGTCGCCTTGCGGGGCAACTTGACCTCCCGCGAGGGCTGGCGCAGATTTCGCGGGCGAAAGGGAGGGCGATCATGGCTCTGGAAGATGCGAAAACCCAAGTGGATCAGGCCTTTACGCGCGCAGATGCGCGCGGTCTGAGCTTCGAGAATACCTTCGGTGGCGCGACCAGCTTCCTGCGGCGGCGCTACACGAAAGACCTCGCAGGCGCGCAGATCGCCGTGACCGGCATCCCCTTCGATCAGGCGGTGACCAACCGCCCCGGCACGCGGTTCGGGCCGCGCGCGATCCGCGAAGCCTCGACGCTGCAGGCTTTCGATGCGCCCTATGGCTGGGGCTATGACCCGCTCTCCGAGCTGGCGATCGTCGATTACGGTGACATGCCCTTCGACTATGCCAATGTGCCCGAGGTGCCGGGCCGGATCGAGGCGCATCTCGGCGCGATCTTCGGGGCGGGCGTGGTGCCGATCACGCTCGGCGGCGATCACTTCATCACGCTGCCGATCCTGCGCGCGGCAGTCGCCGCGCATCGCGAGATCGCGCTGATCCAGATCGACGCCCATTCCGACACATGGGCCGATGACGACATGGACCGGATCGACCATGGCACTTTCCTCTACAAGGCGATCAAGTCGGGCGTCTTGCGGGCGGAGAATGTGGTCTCGGTCGGCATCCGCACCGACAATCCCGATACGCTGGGCGTGAACATCGTGGATGCGCCGAGCGTGCATCGCGAAGGGATCGGTCCCACGCTCGAACGCATCCGCGCGGTGGTGGGTGATAGACCCTGCTACCTCACCTTCGATATCGACGGTCTGGACCCGGCCTTCGCGCCCGGCACCGGTACACCTGTCTGGGGCGGTCTGGCGAGCTGGCAGTCGGCAGAGCTGTTGCGCGGGCTGAAGGGCATCAACCTGATCGGCGGCGACGTGGTCGAGGTCTCTCCGCCCTACGATCCGACCGGGGTGACGGCGATCGCCGGGGCCCATGTCGCGACCGAGCTGATCGCCCTTGCGGGCTGGGCGATGCGGGAGAGGGCGGCATGAAACGGGCCGTGACGATCCTCGCGCTCGGGCTCGCCGTCGTGGTGGCGGCCGACGGATGGGTGCGCCTCGCCCCGATCGATCCGGCGCGCTTCGATGTCGACGGGCTGGCGAAAGCGCCCGGTGACCACCCGGAGACAGGCGGGTTTCAGGCCGTGCGCGACGTCTCCGATCCGCCGGCGCAGATGGCCGCGCTCGACAAGATCATCCGGGGCACCGCGCGCACCAAGCGCGTCGCGGGCAGCGCCGACGAGGGCTACGCGGCCTATGTGACGCGCTCGGCCGTCTGGGGCTTTCCCGATGTCACCACGCTCTGGATCGAAGGCGATACGCTGCAGATCCGCGGGCACCTCGTCTACGGGAAATCCGATCTCGGGGTGAACGAGGCGCGGATCAAGGGCTGGCTCGACGAGGTCGGGCTCTAGCGGGCGCGACCCGCCGTGCGCAGGGTATCTTGCGCCGCGTTTTCCCGCCGACCCGCCCCACGCCGTAGGGTCACACAGACCAACTCTGACAGTGCGCTCCCTTGCGAAGACAGGGGGCGAAGCCTAAGTGAGGCCTCATGCAGCCGGAGCCAGCATGACCATCATGTATCGTTATTTTTCCTGGGCCATCGCCGTCACGGTGGCAGGGCTGGTCGGGTCCTTCGCGCTGGGGTTCGCCCAGACCGGAGGGCTTGGCGGCGCGGTCTCTTTCCTGATGATCACTGCCGTGCTGGCCGTGCTGGAAATCTCGCTGAGCTTCGACAACGCCATCGTCAACGCCAACAAGCTGCACCAGATGACGCCGAAATGGCAGCGTCGTTTCCTGACATGGGGCATCCTGATCGCGGTGTTCGGGATGCGTATCCTCTTCCCGCTTCTGATCGTCGTGATCGCCGCCGGCATCGGACCGTGGGATGCGGTTCTTCTGGCTGCGAAACACCCGGCCGAATATGCCGAGATCATCGAGGACGCGCATCTGTCGATCGCGGGCTTCGGTGGCGCCTTCCTGATGATGGTCGCGCTCACCTATTTCATCGACGAGGGCAAGGAGGTCGACTGGATCCGCGCGCTGGAGCGCCGGTTGCGCGCGCTCGCGTCGATCCGAGGTCTGGAGATCGGCTTCGTGCTGGTCGTCGTTCTGCTTTTCACCTGGATTCTGCCGGAGGGGCGCGAGGACGAGTTCCTCTTCGCCTCCATCTGCGGCCTTGCGACCTTTCTCGGCGTCGAGGTGCTCAGCCACGTGCTCGACCGGACGAATATCGCCGCCGAGACGGCCAAGGCGGGCCTTGGCGCGTTTCTCTATCTCGAAGTGCTCGATGCGTCCTTCAGTTTCGACGGGGTGATCGGGGCCTTCGCGCTGACCCAGAACCTGTTCCTGATCGCGATCGGTCTGGGGATCGGTGCGATGTATGTGCGCTCGATGACCCTGATGCTGGTGGAGCGCAACACGCTCAGCGAATTCCGCTATCTCGAGAACGGCGCCTTCTGGTCGATCCTGATCCTCTCCGTCGTCATGTTCGCGCAGACGCTGGTGGAAGTGCCCGAGGTGATCACCGGCCTGATCGGGGCCGGGCTGATCGGTCTCGCGCTGCTATCCTCGATCCGGTTCAACCGGCGCTGCCGGCGCGCCGTGGAAAGCTGAAATATTCTTGACTCAGTGCGGCGCGCGCGGCACAGCAGGGGCACTTCGGTTCCGCGAAAGCGGATGAAAAGGGAACCCGGTGCGATGCGTGCATTCATTCCGGGGCTGCCCCCGCAACTGTGAGCGGCGAGTGACGGCTGACTGAGCCACTGGGGAGACCCGGGAAGGCCAGCCGGAACCAGGACCCGCGAGCCAGGAGACCTGCCGAGGCGCTCATCCTTTCTGCCTGTGCGGGGCGCGCAGCGGAGGCGGTCTTCCGTCAGTGGTGACATTTTTCACCGTCGGCGGAAATTCCAAATTTCCAAAGACTTGCAATGCGAAGTTCACGCGACCGCAGAGTCGCGGCACGAGGGAATTGGATATGATCCGCACCCGTTTGACCGTGGGCCTGATGCTCACCACAGCGCTGGCAGGCCCCGCGCTCGCGCAAGATGCGCAACCTTACCAACTCGATGAGATCGTGATCTATCACGGCGCGCTCGAGCCGCAATCGTCGGACAAGACCGCGCAGGCGGTCACCGTGCTGTCGCGCAAGGAGCTGGAGCGTTCGGGCCAGACCCGTCTCGCCAACCTGATCGCGCAGTCGCCGGGCGTCGGCATCCTGTCGCGCGGGCCGATGGGCGCGCAGACCGGCTTCACCATTCGCGGCGTGTCGCAGAATTACGTGAAGGTCATGGTGGACGGGATCGACGTCTCCGATCCGTCGGCGACGCAGGTGCTGCCCGACCTGGGCCGGTTCAACACGTTCAACTACGACCGGGTCGAGATCATGCGCGGCTCGCAATCGGCGGTCTATGGCGGGCAGGCGGTTGCAGGTGTGATCAACCTCGACACGCCGCGCCCGACCGAGGATGGCGTGAGCCAAAGCGTCAAGCTCGAGCTCGGCTCCTACCACACCGCGAATGCGGCCTATAATTTCGGCTGGAAGAAGGGCGATGACGAGCTCGCGATTCAGCTGTCGAAAATTTACACTGCAGGCTTCTCGGCCGCCGACAAGAAGAACGGCAATACCGAGAAGGACGGCTACCGCGCCGACCGTGTCAGCCTGCGCGCGCAGAAGCGCATCTCCGACAATCTGCTGATCGGCTTCAACGGGTTCGCGCAGAACGATCGGGGCGAGTTCGATAACGGCTTCGGCCCGCTGCCCACGGACAGTAACGATTATACCATCCATAAGGAACGTGGCGGGCGGCTCTTCGCGAAATTCGCGACCGGCCCGCTCGATCACGAGCTCGGTCTGACGTATTACACGACCTCGCGCTGGTATCCGGTCTATGACTATGGCTACGAGGGCAAGCGCCGCAAACTCGACTGGAAAGCCTCGACCGATCTCGGGCCGGGGCGGCTGACCTTCGGGGCGGATCGCACGCTGGAAACCTATGCAGGCACCTATGTCTCGGGCCACGTCCTCACGGCGGATACGGGTATCTTCGGTGAATATGCTTTCTCGCCGATGGACGGGGTGAACGTGACCGCCTCCGCGCGCCACGACGATCACTCGGATTTCGGCGGCAACACCACGGGTCGTCTGGGCGTGACGTGGCAGGCCGACGCCGCGACGCTCTACCGGGCGTCGATCGGCAATGGCTTCCGCGCGCCGTCGGGTTATGAACTCTATGACGGCTACGTGGGCAATCCCGACCTCAAGCCCGAGAAATCGCTGAGCTACGATCTCGGCGTCGAGCGTGACTTCGGTGCGCATAAGCTGACCGCGACGCTGTTCCATATCGAGGTGGACGACCTGATCGACTACGACGGCACCTACTACCAGACCTCGGGCACCGCGAAGCGGCAGGGGCTGGAGCTGGGGCTGAAAGGGCCGATCACCAGCAAGATCAACTACAGCCTCGGCTACACCTATCTCGACTGGAAGAACCCCGACGGGCTGTCGTCGGGATCGACGTGGAACTCGGCCTTCGGGCGTCATACGTTGACCGCGGGCATCGACGCGCAGGTGACCGACAAGATCACGCTCGCCGCCGATATGCGTGTGGTCACCGGTCGTCAGAGCCAGCCCGACTACGGCCTGCTGAACGCGCAGATGACCTACGATCTGGGCAACGAGAAGGAGGCCTATCTGCGCATCGAGAACCTGACCGACACCGATTACCAGCTCTGGCCCGGCTACGGAACCTCGGGTCGCGCCGCCTATGTGGGGCTGCGTGCGCGGTTCTGATCTGAAAGGGGCGGTTTTCGCCGCCCTTTTCGCCGCCTTGGCGGCGACCTCCTCCGCATGGGCGGAAGAGCCTGCGGGAGATGTGCCGCGGCGGGTCGTCTCCATGAACCTCTGCACCGATCAGCTGGCGCTGGCGCTGGCCGATCCGTCGCAGATCGTCTCGGTCAGCCATTTCGCGACCGACCCGTCGATGTCGGTGCACTGGAAACAGGCTGAAGACCTTCCCGTAAACTTCGGGCGCGCCGAGGAAATCTCGATTCTCCATCCCGACCTCGTGCTGGCCGATACCTGGTCGAACCCCGACACGATCCGCATGTTGCGCACGCTCGGAATCCGGGTCGAGCAACTGCCGCCCGGCACCTCGCTACCCGAGATCCGCGGCCGGATCGAGACGATGGGGAAGCTTCTTGGCCATCCCGGGCGCGCGGCGAAGATGCTCGCGGATTTCGATGCGCGGCTGGCGGCGATCCAGACACCCGCGCCGGGGCTGAAAGCTGCAATCATCGGGCCTTCGGGCTATGGCTACGGGCCGCGGACCCTTGAAGGGCAAATCCTTGAAATGGCAGGGTTTCAGAACGTCGTCAGCGGGCCGGGGCTCGACTGGGGCGGACGGTTGCCGTTGGAAGATCTGGTGATGGATCGCCCCGATCTGGTGGTCGTGGGGGGCTCGCAAGGCGGCACCGGCACGAGCCGCGCGCAGGAGGTGCTGGCGCACCCGGTGCTGCGCGATCTTCCGGTCGTGCGGGGCCTGCGCGATGCGAGCTGGACCTGCGGCGCACCGGCGATGCTGAATGCGGTAGGGCAACTGGCGACGCTTGGGCGCAAGATCGAGAAAGAGAAGTCAAGGCAATGAGTTATCGCGCGATCCTCATTCTCCTCTCAGCCTTCTGCGCGGTGCTTTTCGCAGCGTCGCTGCTGATCGGACCGTCGGGGATTTCGCCGCTCGACGGGATATCCGCGCTCATTTCCGGCGATGGCGCGGCAGGGCTGGTAATGCGCGAGCTGCGCCTGCCGCGCGCGATCCTCGGTATCGGCGTTGGCGCCGCGCTGGGGCTATCGGGCGCCGCGATGCAGGGCTTCCTGCGCAATCCGCTGGCCGAGCCTGGGCTGATCGGCACCTCTGCAGGGGCGGCGCTTGGCGCGGTCATCGCGATCCAGACCGGGCTCTACGCGCTCTTCGCCCTGGCCCTGCCGCTCGCCGCGCTGGCGGGCGCGGGCGTGGCCGTCGCGCTGATCTTGATCCTTGCCGGGCGCGAAGGCCGGGCGCTGGTGCTGATCCTTGCAGGCATCGCCGTCTCCGCGCTGGCGGCGGCGGCGACCGCGCTGGTGCTGAACCTCGCTCCGTCGCCCTATGCCGCGGCCGAGATCGTGTTCTGGATGATGGGCTCGCTTGCCGATCGGTCGATGACCCATGTCGCCCTGGCGCTGCCGTTCCTGATCGTGGGCGCTTTGATCCTGCTGCGCGCAGGGGCCGGGCTGGATGCGCTGAGCCTTGGGGAGGATGCTGCAGCTTCGCTTGGTATCTCTTTGAAAAAACTGAGGCTTCAGGTCGTCTTCGGGACCGCGCTCATGGTCGGTGCGGCCACGGCGGTCGCGGGTGCGATCGGCTTCGTCGGCCTCGTCGTGCCGCATCTGCTGCGCAAATCCGTGGGCGCGCGGCCCTCACGGCTGCTTCCGGCTTCGGCGCTTGGCGGGGCGGCGATGCTGACGCTGGCCGATATCGCGACGCGGGTGATAGCGCCCGAGCGCGACCTGAAACTGGGGGTGCTGACCGCGCTGGTCGGCGCGCCGTTCTTCCTGTCGATGATCCGCAAGATGGGGCACGAGGGCTGATGCTGGAGCTGGAAAACCTGACCGTTCTGCGGGGCGAATGCCCGGTCGTCGATCACGTCTCGGCGCAGGTCGCGCCGGGCGAGCTGATCGGGCTGATCGGGCCCAACGGCGCGGGCAAGACCTCGCTGCTGCGCGGTGCGATGGGGCTCTTGTCGCATCGCGGGGACAGCTCGCTGTCGGCGCTCGATCCGATGGCGCGGGCGCGGGCGGCGGCGTGGCTGCCGCAGGCGCGCGAAATCGCCTGGGGGCTGTCGGTTGCCGATCTCGTCGCGCTGGGGCGGTTGCCGCATGGCCGCGATCAGGCGACGCGCGGGGCGGCGGCGGTGGAAGAAGCGCTGCGCCGGATGGGGCTCGACACTTACCGAGACCGCGCCGCCACGCAGCTCTCGGGCGGCGAGCAGGCGCGGGTGCTGATCGCCCGGGCGCTCGCGCAGGAAAGCCCGCTGATCCTCGCAGACGAGCCCATCGCCGGGCTCGATCCGGCGGCGCAGATCGCGACGATGCAGGTCTTCACCGCCCACGCGCAGGCGGGCGGCGCGGTCGTCACCTCACTGCATGATCTGGGGCTGGCCGCGCGCCATTGCACCCGGCTTTGGGTGATGGATCGCGGGCGGCTTGTGGCGGATGGACCGCCCGGCGAGGTCCTGACCGAGACGCTTCTGGCGCAGGTCTTTCACATCCGCGCGCACTTTAAAATCACGTCGGAAGGCCCTGTTTTTCAACCACTTTCCACATTGGGGATCTGATGGCATTTCCTCCTGAACGCATCGTCTGTCTGACCGAGGAAACGGTCGAGACGCTCTACCTTCTGGGCGAGGACGCGCGCATCGTCGGCGTCTCGGGCTACGCGGTGCGGCCCAAACGGGTACGGCAGGAAAAACCGCGCGTCTCCGCTTTCATCTCCGCCGATTTGCCGAAGATCCTTGCGCTGGAGCCGGACCTCGTCCTGACGTTCTCCGACCTTCAGGCCGACATCGTCGCGGGGCTGGTGCGCGAGGGCGTGGCCGTGCACGCGTTCAACCAGCGCTCGGTCGCCGGCATCCTCGACATGATCTGCACGGTGGGCGCGCTGGTGGGCTGCACCGAGCGGGCGGAACTGTTGGCCGCAGGCTACGAGACGCGTCTGGCGGAGATCGCCGCGAAGCCGCGCCCGAGCCGTCCGCGCGTCTGGTTTGAGGAATGGAACGAGCCGCTGATCTCTGCCGTCGGCTGGGTGTCGGAGCTGATCGAGATCGCGGGTGGGCGCGATGTCTTCGCCGAGCTGGCGAAAGAGGGCAAAGCCAAGGATCGCATTGTCGCTCCCGAACAAGTGATCGCAGCCGCGCCCGAGGTCATCGTGGGCTCCTGGTGCGGCAAGAAATTCCGCCCCGAGAAAGTTTCCGCAAGGCCAGGCTGGCAGGACGTTCCGGCTGTTGCGCGAAACCGGCTGCACGAGGTCAAATCGACCCTCATTCTGCAGCCGGGCCCCGCCGCGCTGACCGACGGGCTCGATGCGCTCGAGGCGGCTATCTGGTCCGATCCGGGGTTGCGGGCGTAATTGTTCTTCGACATAGAACCCGCGCACGCTAGAGTGGGCGGGCAAAGCGAACACAAGACAAAAAACCCCGCGGGAGGGGGCATGTTCACGCGTTTCATACGGTTTTCTCCGCTCGTCCTGTCAGCCCTGCTGACGCTCTTCGCGCTTTCCGGCTTGATCCTGACAGATTGGTTTCTGGTCGCCGCGATCCTTTTCGGTTTCCTGACGCTGGTCGGCATCTACGACCTGATCCAGGGCCGCCACGCCATCACCCGGAACTATCCGATCCTCGGCCATCTGCGCTTCTTCTTCGAGGAAATCCGCCCCGAGATCCGGCAATACCTGATCGAAGGCGACGACGAGGAGGTGCCGTTCTCGCGTGCCACCCGCACGATCGTCTACCAGCGGGCCAAGGATATCGAGGACGCCAAGCCCTTCGGCACGCGGATGCGTGTGTCGGAATCTGGCTATCAGTGGATCACCCATTCGGTGAAGCCGCGCCACATCGAGGATAGCGATTTCCGCGTCGAGATCGGCGGCGAGACCTGCAAACAGCCCTACAAGGCGTCGATCTACAATATTTCGGCGATGTCCTTCGGAGCGCTCTCGGCGAACGCGATCATGGCGCTCAACAGAGGCGCGAAGATGGGCGGCTTCGCGCATGACACCGGTGAGGGCGGTATCTCGCGCTATCACCGCGAGGGCGGCGATCTGATCTTCGAGGTGGGCTCGGGCTATTTCGGCTGCCGCAATCACGATGGCAGCTTCAACCCCGAGAAATTCGCCAAGCGCGCGCAGGACCCGCAGGTCAAGATGATCGAGCTGAAGCTGAGCCAGGGTGCGAAGCCGGGCCACGGCGGCATGCTCCCGGCCGCAAAGATCACCCCCGAGATCGCCGAGGCACGCGACATCCCGATGGATCGCGACTGCATCTCGCCCGCCTCGCATTCGGCCTTCTCGACGCCGATCGAGATGATGGAATTCATTGGCGAACTGCGCGAACTGTCGGGCGGCAAGCCAGTGGGTTTCAAGCTCTGCGTCGGGCATCGCCGCGAGTTCATGTGCATCGTCAAGGCGATGCTCGAGACCGGTATCACGCCCGATTTCATCGTCGTCGACGGCAAGGAAGGCGGCACCGGTGCCGCGCCTTTGGAATTCGCGAACCACATGGGCTTCCCGCTCGTGGAAGGGCTCAGCTTCGTGCACAACACGCTGCGCGGTGCTGGGCTGCGCGATCAGGTGAAGATCGGGGCCTCGGGCAAGGTCGTCACCGCGTTCCACATCGCCAAGGTGCTCGCGATCGGGGCGGATTGGGCGAATTCGGCGCGCGGTTTCATGTTCTCGATCGGCTGCATTCAGGCGCAGTCGTGCCACACCAACCGCTGCCCGACCGGCGTCACCACGCAGGATCCGATCCGTCAGCGCGCGCTGGTGGTGCCGGACAAGGCGACACGCGTGGCCAATTTCCACCGCAACACGATGAAGGCGCTGGCCGAAATGACGGGGGCTGCCGGCCTCACCCATCCGGGCCAGTTCCTGCCGCATCACCTGCTGGTGCGCGACCGCGAGCGGGATTTCAAAGTGGGCGACGAGATCTATCACTACATGCCCGAAGGGTTCCTTCTGCGCGAGGATGACGACCGCTTCGGCTATCTCAAGCGCTGGAAGCGTGCCCGCGCCGAGGCGTTCGAGCCCTTCGACAGCGGCGTGTGAGGTCAGATTTCTCGGTATCTTGGGAGAGGCGGCGACGGAGGTTGCCGCCTTTCTTTTTGGCGACGAGGTATGCGCCGGAGGCTTCGGAACGCGTCTGAAACCGTGCCTTCGCCCGGGCCACGCCCAACCCTCCCTCCGGGAGGGCGCATCTGCACCGGAGCCGCGCGAACGCAGGTTGGGAGAGGTGGAGCGATAAACGGAAATCCAGCTAGGGAGCGCATGCGCCCCCCCAGCGTCGGGCGCAGCCCTCACCGCCCCGCCACGAGCTTTGCCACTGCGATCTCCGCCGGCCCCTCGAAGGGGCCATGCGTGAAGGCGGCGACGGTGCGGCCTGTCTCGGGGCAGTGATAGACGGCGTTGGCGCTGAACAGCCCCGCGCCGGAATGGCCGAAAACGCGCGTCTCGCCCCAGTCGCCGCACATCAGCCCCAGCCCGTAGCCATGCCGCGTCCAAGGTCGCTCCGGCAGCGCGCCGCCGAGCTCGCGACAGGCGGTCATGCGGGCGAATGCGTCTTGCGAGAGCAGATCGCTCAGCCCGCGCAACAGCCGCGCCGCATCGCCCGCCGTGCCGATCAGCGTGCGGTGATAGACCCAGCCGGGATGGTAGTCGCGCGCCTCGGGCCAGTGAAGTTCTGCGAAATCGGCAGGCGCCTCCGCGAGCCGCACGCTTTCAAGCCCCAACGGTCCAGCGATCCGGTCTCGTACCAGCTCCGCGAGGCCCCGGCACGCTGCCCGTTCGATCGCCTCGCGGGCGAGCAGGTAACCGAGGTTGGAATAGCGCCACTCGTCGCGCGAGTGCTGCGCCAAAACCCGTGCCACCAGCAGATCGCGCGGCCACGGTGCGCGTCCGGCGGCGACATCGGCGTGATAGTCGGGCAGGGTGCCGTAATCGGGCAGGCCCGCGCTGTGGTCGAGCAGACGGGCGAGGGTGATGCCACCGGGCAACTCCGGCAGGTCGAGCGGCGCGCGCAGGTCGAGTCCCCCCTCGGCCTCGAGCATCAGCGCCAGAGCCGCAATCACCGGTTTGGTAAAGCTCCAATAGGGAAAAAGCCGCGCCCCCGACCGCGCCAATTCGCAGCGACCGTCGCGATCAATCGTCGCGGTGAAGGAGGCGGGGGATTGGGGCAAGGCTTTGGCTTTCGGTGGTTTTCTCTGGCGGGCGGGTAGGGTGCTTTCCGACAATATGTCATTTGCCGCATTGCAGCGGTTAAAAATGTTGAAACGGTTCGGGTGTGTTGTATCATCATCTTTGAATATGATTATGGGAGGATCGGAGGTTTTCATGAGAGACGCTCCAAAACCATTCTGGTCACCGCTCGCCGCCGGCACTGCGCTCGGCCTCGCGTTGCTGTTGACCTTCATCGTGACCGGGCACGGGCTCGGCGCATCCGGCTTCGTGACCCGCTTCGCGGCGCAGGCCAATGACTGGATCGCCCCGCAGGCGACCGCCAGCAATTCCTATTTCGGTCCTTTCATGGCTGCAGGCAGCCCGCTTCTGAGCTGGATCACCTGGGAAGTGGTGGGCGTCCTGATCGGGGCGTGGCTCGGCGCCAAAGGCGCGGGCCGGATCTCGGTCAAGGTGGAGCGCGGGCCGCGCACCAGTTCCGGCAATCGCCTCGTCTATGCGCTGCTGGGCGGCGCGCTGGTGGGCTTCGGCGCGCGTCTGGCGCGCGGCTGCACCTCGGGTCTGGGTCTGTCGGGCAGCGCGACGCTCGCCGTGGCGGGCTTCGTCTTCCTGATCGGCTTCTTCGCGGCGGGCTTCGCCGTCTCCATGATGATGCGGAGGATCTGGCAATGAGCATCCCTCTTTACGATAGCGGCATAGCCTCGGGCCTCCTGTCGGGCATCCTGTTCGGCTATGCGCTGGAAGCGGCGGGCTTCGGCTCTCCGCGCAAGCTGACGGGGCAGTTCACGCTGCGCGACTTCTCGGTCTTCAAGGTGATGTTCACCGCGGTGATCGTCTGCGCCGTGGGGCTCTACGTGCTGCGGACGATGGGCTGGATGGGCCCGGCCGCGGTCTTCATCCCGACGCTCTTCTTCTGGGCGATCCTGCTGGGCGGCGTCTTCATCGGCGCGGGATTTGCTGTGGGCGGCTATTGCCCGGGCACCTCCGTGGTCGGTGTGGCCTCGGGCCGGATCGATGCGGTGGTCTTCGCGATCGGCATGGTGCTCGGCACCTCGGTCTTCGCCTGGGTGTTCGACCCGATCAAGGATTTCTACCTCGCAGGTCAGGGGCCGACGGCGCAGACCCTGCCGCAGCTCTTCGGGCTGCCGGAATGGGTGATCCT
This sequence comes from Thioclava sp. JM3, assembly GCF_002213185.1. Taxonomy (NCBI): domain Bacteria; kingdom Pseudomonadati; phylum Pseudomonadota; class Alphaproteobacteria; order Rhodobacterales; family Paracoccaceae; genus Thioclava; species Thioclava sp. JM3. Next base: position 563,673 of record NZ_NBOB01000001.1, on the reverse strand, counting down.
GCTGGCGCTGATCATCATCGCCGCTGTGGGCTTCCGCCTCGGCACGATCCTCGAGCGGTCGCGTGGCGGTCCGTTCACCGCCGAAGAGGTCTGCGCCCCGGATGACGAGGCCGACGAGTTCGCCCTGACATCAGCAAACGCGCGTGGGTAACCAGTATTAACACGGACGATAGCCTAGGGAGGACAAAGTCCATGAAACTGCACAAGAAACGCAAGAGCCTGTTGCGCGCCGCGATGGTGCCGGTGACGGCGGTCGCGATGAGCGCCGCGGTTCCCGCCACCTCCAGCGCGCAGGCGACCAACCCCTGTGCGCCGGCGGTCGCGAACCCCTGCGCTCCGGCCAACCCTTGCGCTCCGGCGGCGGCCAACCCCTGCGCGCCCGCCGCGGCGAACCCCTGCGCCCCCTCGGCGGCAAAGGCTGCGGATGCGGGCAACGACGCGGCACCGATGGCCAGCGGGCCCTATGACACTACCGTCAAGGCCACGCAGGCGCCCTATGGCGACAAGATGCCCCCGATCGTCGACAACTACCTGCGCGCGACGCCCTATGTCGGCACCGGTGGCTTCATCGACCCGACGGGCATCCCGATGCTTAAGATGCTCGGCTTCAAGACCGTCGTGAGTCTGCTCAAGCCTGACGAGGGCGCGCCGAACGAGGGCGATCTCGTGCAGAAGGCCGGGATGAACTATATCCAGATCTCCGTGCCGACCAAGGCGCCGACCGAGGAACAGGTCGCCGAATTCGCGAAGATCGTCGAAGACCCGGCGAACTACCCGATCCTGCTGCATTGCGAGAGCGCGAACCGCGTGGGCGCGATGTGGGCGCTCTACCGTGCCTCGAAAGGCGTTCCGAACGAGATCGCCGTGCAGGAAGGCCGCCAGATTGGTCTGAAGACCTCGCGTGAACCGGCTGTGCGTGAGATGCTCGGCATGGAGCCGCTCTGAGCACAGATGCCGCGATGACAAGGACGGGGTCAGCGCCTAGGCTGGCCCCGTTCGCATGAGGAGAGACCGATGACTCGACCCGAAACATCCTCCGAGATGTCACCAGACAGTGCCAACCCGGCGACGCCAGCGCCCACGCTGCGCATCGCCGATCCGGGGATCGAGGGGCTGCCTCGTGCCCGACTGGAAGAGATGCATGACGCGGCCGAGACCGTGCTCGAATGCGAGACGGTGCTGGCGAAATCGGGAATGAGCGTCGTCTCGGAAGTGCTGCGCGGGCAGGGGGATTTCCTTGTCTGGTCGCGCTACCCGCAGGGCGATGTCTTCGATACCGAGACGCATTGCCACTATTTCTACCATGCCCATGACGCGCGCGAGATGGCCGAGGGAGAGAACGGGCATTTCCACCTGTTCATGCGCCCCGAAGGGATCATTCCGGGGTTGGAGCCGTGGGATCTGCCCGGTGCGAAAATCCCCGAGGACAGGTCCGCGCGCTTCGTCCATATCGGCGCGATCAGCGTGGATGCGAAGGGCCGGGCGATCCGCATTTTCACCACCAATCGCTGGGTCACGGATGAATGCCTCTACCGCGCCGAGGACATGATCCGGCTGCTCGATCATTTCGCGATCGAACTGGCGCATCCGAACTGGGCGGTGAACCTTTGGCTGAGCGCGATGGTCACGCTCTATCGTCCGCAATTCGCAGCTCTTCTGCGCGCCCGCGATGCACAGATCGAGGCGTGGCTGGCAGATCATCCGGGAAGCGCGGTGCTGGAAGATCGCGGCTTGCAGAATATCAGCCAATGGCCCGTTGATCCGGTCGCCCAGATCGGCGCGATCGAGGACAAGCTCGACCTCTGAAGCGCAGCGCTACACCGGTACGCTCGACGGTGCGCAGTCATTGACCGACAGGATCTCGGGCGTGCGGGTCTTCGCGTTCCACTCCACCTCCCAGGCGCGGCAGGGGCCGGATTTGTTCTTCAGCTGCCGCCAGCGCAGACGCGGCGAGTCCACGCCCTCGCGCAGCAGCTTGTCGTAGATCGGCATCGCGTGCCAGCGCGTCTCCGCCGCGTTCGAGCCGCCATCGGGCAGGATCAGGCACAGCCCCGTCGCGCGGCCCTCCTTGGCGGCCAGTTGCAGCCGCCGCCCCGCCGTCAGCCCGATCTCGCGCGGCAATTCCCCGATCACAAGCGGCACCGAGCCGTCGCGTAGCGCCTCTTCCATCACCGCGAGCGTGTCGGTCTGGTCCTTGCCGCGCGCCAGCAGAAGCCGCGCCGGGTCGAAGAAGCTCACCAGACCGCGCGGATTGAGCCCTTCGCGGCGATGGCGTTCGTTCACCCAGAGGATCGGCCCCGTGGTGCTGGCGCAGACCGCGCAGGCGAAGCTCGTGGTGCCCATGCCGCAAACCTCATGGGTGCGGCCTTCGCGCAGGGGGAAAGGGTGGGGCGTGGTCATCGGGTCGCAGCGACAGAGAGGGGTGGTGAAAACAAAACATGAACATTTTAGACAATAGAAACCCGGCCCGCAAGGGATCGCGGGCCGGACGAAAAGAAGGGCGAAGCCCGGGGGGCGTTACTTCAGGAACTCCATCAGCGCGATGTTGAACTCTTCCGAATGGGTGACGTTGCAGCCATGCGGCGCGCCCTTGATCGTGAAGAACTGGCTGTCGGGGATCGCCTTGTAGGTCCGCGCGGCCGAGCCTTCGAGCGGAACGATCTCGTCGCTGTCGCCGTGAATCACCAGAACCGGCACCCGCACGGCCTCTAGGTCGGCGCGGAAATCGGTCGTGCCGAACGCTTCCATGCAGCCGAGCGCCGCGCTCTGGTCGGACTGGTTGCACAGCGTTACCGCCTTTTCGCAATCCTCGTCCGAGGCCTTGAGCTCTCCGCCGGCGCTGTAGAAAGTCTCGACGAATTGCGGGAAGAAGGTCTCGCGCCCATCACGCAGGCCCTGCTCCATCTCCTCGGCGGCCTCCTTGGTCAGCGGGCCGTCGGGGTTGTCGTCACTCTGCATCAGATAGGGGGTCACGGCGGAGGCGAACACAGCGGCGCGCAGCCTGCCTTCGCCGTGATTGCGGATGTAGCGCGCGACTTCGCCGCCGCCCATCGAGAAGCCCACCAGTGTCACGTCATGCAGATCCATCGCCGTGATGAGGGCATCGAGATCGGCGGCGAGCGTGTCGTAATCGAAGCCCTCAGTGGGTTTTTCCGCCAGACCGAAGCCTCGGCGGTCATAGGTGATGACGCGGTGGCCGGCGTCGAGCAGGGCCGGGACCTGCCGTTCCCACGCCTTGCCCGAGAGCGGCCAGCCGTGGATCAGGACCACGGGCCGACCCGAGCCGCCATGGTCGATTGCGTTGAGTTGGCCGGGGCCAAGCGGAGCTGCTGTCATGGGGGTCCTCCTGGGTCTTCATCGGCTGAAGATCTCTGTGTTCGCTAGGGAGTAACGCGGGCGCCTTGGCAAAGGTCCAAAATCTCTTCGATTTCTCGCCCGGACGGGCGTCGGCGGGAAGCCGCGCGTCGCCGTCGAAGATATTGGGTGCGCAAGGAGGCGCGCCCGCTTTGACGATTGCAATTTTCGCCCGTTCGCCTTATGTCTTCTCTCGCTACGTTTGATTCCCAGATGCACTGTCTCCTTACGGCTTCAGTTTGCTTTCAAGAACTGACTACGCCGAGCTGACGCATTTCGCAGGCAGCATAATTTAATAGGAGACTCACGATGGCCGAAGGCACCGTGAAATGGTTCAATAGCACCAAGGGTTATGGCTTCATCGCACCGAACGATGGCGGCAAGGACATCTTCCTTCACATCTCCGCCGTTGAGCGCGCTGGCATCCAGCGTCTCGATGACGGTCAGAAAGTGACCTACGATCTGGAAACCGGCCGTGACGGCCGCCAGTCGGCAGGTAACCTCGCGCTCGCGTAAGCTGAGCCCGTGTGACGGTTTGAGACGGCCCGTGCAATCGCGCGGGCCGTTTTCATTTGGCTCTTACCAAACATCCGGGTCGATGCCCTTAGCGCTGAGTTCAGAGAACTTGTCCTGCAAGAAGCGCTGGAACGGCTGGTCGGCATAGGCGCCGCTGGCCACGTATTCGAGTCCCGCCAGATGATGGAAGGGCTTGAAATAGCCCGGCATTCTGAAGGCTTCGGCCTCGCGCACGGATTGCGCGCCTGCGTTCGCGGCGGGGATCAGCACCTGCGTCGGCGTGAAGTTCACCGCCCATTTCTGCGCCAGCGCGCGCTCCTCCAAGGCCTCGCCGTCGAAATCGGTGACCTCGCGCGCGCCCCAGAGATCGAGCTGCACCACCAGATAGCTCTTCTCGATCAGCCCGGTAATCTCTGGCTTGGCGAAATTCACCAGATGCATCTCGCGGCAATAGGGGCAGCCGCGCTGCTCGAAGAGCACCATCAGCCCCTTGCCCTGATCCGCAGCCTCCTGAAGATCCTCTCCCAGATCGAGGAACCCTTCGTGGAAGAAGGGCTGCCGGTAGAGCCCGCCATCGCCCATCACCGCCTCCGCCCTCGCGGGCCGCGCGCCTCCCAACGCGCCTCCCGCCGTCATCGCTCCGACTGTCAGGGCCAACATCTCGCGTCTGTTCATCGCGTCGTCCTCCCTTCGTGAGAGGCCGAGTATAGCACAGACCGGGCGAATGGCGGGAATCGCGCGGTGAGGGCCGCGCCCGACCTCGGGTGGGCGCCCGTGAGATGTGGGCGAGGGAACTTTATTTCTCCATCGCCCCGACGGCCTAGTCTCAGTGGTGCAGTGCAGTCGCGCCCTCCCGGGGGGAGGTCGGGCGCGGCCCGGGCTGGCCGCCCGGGCGAAAGTCGCATCGCTCCTCCCAAACGAAAAAGGCCCCGCGCTCGCGGGGCCTTCTCCAATCTCGTGACCGTCAGCCTCAGGCTTTGGCGAGGTTGCGCAGCACGTAGTGCAGCACGCCGCCGTTCTTGAGGTATTCGATCTCCACCGCGGTATCGATCCGGCTCTTGAGCTTGATCTCCTTGGTGGTGCCGTCCTTGTAGGTGATGGTGCAAGGCACGATCGACTGCGGCTTGATTTCGCCTTCCAGACCTTCGATCGAGACCTCTTCTTCGCCGGTCAGGTTCAGATCTTTGCGGGTCTGGCCTTCGGTGAACTCGAAGGGGATCACGCCGAAGCCGACGAGGTTAGAGCGGTGGATACGCTCGAAGCTCTCCGCGATCACGGCCTTGACGCCGAGCAGGTTGGTGCCCTTCGCCGCCCAGTCGCGCGAGGAGCCTGCGCCATATTGCTCGCCACCGAAGATCACCAGCGGCTTGCCGGCTTTCTCATAGGCCATCGCCGCGTCGAAGATCGTGGTCTGCTCGCCGTCGGGGCCCTTGGTGAAGCCGCCCTCGACGCCGTCCAGCATCTCGTTCTTGATGCGGATGTTGGCGAAGGTGCCGCGCATCATGACTTCGTGGTTGCCACGGCGCGAACCGTAGCTGTTGAAGTCCTTCGGCGCGACCTGACGCTCGACCAGGTATTTCCCGGCCGGGGTGTCGGGCTTGAACGAACCCGCCGGCGAGATGTGGTCAGTGGTCACGAAATCGCCCAGCACGGCGAGGATGCCCGCGCCCTTGATGTTCGAGATCGTGCCTGCTTCCGGCGACATGCCTTTGAAGTAGGGCGGGTTCTGGATGTAGGTCGAGCTGGCGGGCCAGTCATAGGTTTCGCCGCCTTCGACTTCCACAGCCTGCCACTTCTCGTCGCCCTTGAAGACGTCGGCGTATTTCGACTGGAACTTCTCGCGGGTGACGACCTTCTCGACGAGATCGGCGATCTCCTTGTCGGTCGGCCAGATGTCTTTCAGGTAGACGTCCTTGCCATCCGGCGTCTGGGCGATCGGCTCGCTCGACAGGTCGATGTTCATGTCGCCAGCCAGCGCGTAGGCCACCACGAGGGGCGGGGAGGCGAGGTAGTTGGCGCGCACGTCGGGCGAAATCCGGCCTTCGAAGTTCCGGTTGCCCGAGAGCACCGAGGTCGCGATCAGGTCGTTGTCGTTGATCGCCTTCGAGATTTCCGGCTGGAGCGGACCCGAGTTACCGATACAGGTGGTGCAGCCGTAACCCACGAGGTTGAAGCCAACCGCGTCGAGGTCTTCCTGAAGGCCAGCGGCTTCGAGGTATTCCGACACGACCTGCGAGCCAGGTGCCAGCGAGGTCTTCACCCAGGGCTTGCGGTTGAGGCCCAGTTCACGCGCCTTCCGCGCCACGAGGCCCGCGCCGATCAGCACGTAGGGGTTCGAGGTGTTGGTGCAGGACGTGATCGAGGCGATCACCACCGAGCCGTCGCGCAGCTCGTAATCCTCGCCTTCGACCTTGGCGGTCTTGCCGATCGAGACCGACTTGGTCGCGGCCGGGCCTTCGTCGGCCATGTCCTTGGCGTCTTCCGAGATGTCGATGCCGCGATAGTCGGCCACGACGTTCTCGAAGGCGTCGGCCGCCTTGGTCAGCGCGACATAGTCCTGCGGACGCTTCGGGCCCGAGATCGCCGGAACGATGGTGTTCATGTCCAGCTCGAGCGTCGAGGAGTAGATCGGCGCGTAATCCGCGTCGCGCCACATGCCGTTTTCCTTGGCATAGGCTTCGACCAGCGCGATGCGGTCCTTGTCGCGGCCCGTCTGCTCGAGATAGCGCAGGGTTTCGTCATCGACCGGGAAGAAGCCGCAGGTCGCGCCGTATTCGGGGGCCATGTTGGCGATGGTCGCGCGCTGCGCCAGCGGCAGGTGGTCGAGGCCGTCGCCGTAGAATTCGACGAACTTGCCGACCACGCCATGGGCGCGAAGCATCTCGACGACTTTCAGCACGAGGTCGGTGCCGGTGGTGCCTTCGACCATCGCGCCGGTCAGCTTGAAGCCCACGACTTCCGGGATCAGCATCGAGATCGGCTGGCCGAGCATGCCGGCTTCAGCTTCGATACCGCCCACGCCCCAGCCGAGAACGGCCGCGCCGTTGACCATGGTGGTGTGGCTGTCGGTGCCCACGAGCGTGTCGGGATAGGCGACTTCGGTGCCGTCCTGATCCTTGTCGGTCCAGACGGTCTGGGCGAGGTATTCGAGGTTCACCTGGTGGCAGATGCCGGTGCCCGGCGGAACCACGCGGAAGTTCTCGAACGCGGTCTGGCCCCACTTGAGGAACTTGTAGCGCTCGATGTTGCGCTCGTATTCGCGATCGACGTTCATCTGGAACGCGCGCGGGTTGCCGAACTCGTCGATCATGACCGAGTGGTCGATCACGAGGTCGACGGGCACGAGCGGGTTGATCTTCTGCGCGTCGCCACCCAGACCCTTGATGCCATCACGCATCGCGGCGAGGTCGACCACGGCGGGAACGCCGGTGAAGTCCTGCATCAGTACGCGGGCGGGGCGGTAGGCGATCTCGCGCGGGTTTTTGCCGCCCTTCTCGGCCCATTCGCCGAAGGCCTTGATGTCGTCGGTCGAGATCGTGAAGCCGTTATCTTCGAACCGCAGAAGGTTCTCCAGAACCACCTTCAGCGAGGCGGGCAGCTTCGAGAAATCACCCAGGCCAGCCTCGGTGGCGGCGGGGATCGAGTAATAAGCATAGGTCTTCGAGCCGACGCTGAGTTCGCGGCGGGTCTTCGCGGTATCCTTACCGGTAACGATGGGCATGAGAATGGCCTCCCTTCAAGGGTCCTAAGGGTGTCGCTGGCGTGTGTTTGCCCCAAGCGCGCGATCCGTTCAAGAGGGTCGGACCATTTTTTGTATACCGTTGCACACAAAAGCGGCCTCTCAGGCGACCTCGCGTCACTTTGATCCAATCCCGAGCCGGATACGTTTGATTTATATCGTTTTGCGCGTTCGGACAGAAAGAAAACTCTCAAAACATTGATTAGGCATGGCCAGAGCAGAAACGCTAAGTATAAAGACGGCGAATTGAGGAGAATTTTTCGAGTGCGCGCAGGACGTTTGACCGCGATCGGAGCTGCATGTGCCGTGGGGCTGGTCAGCTCCGCGGTAATCGCTTGTGCGCAAGGGGCGGCAGATGCGCCGCCTGGGATGCGTCTCGATGCGTCCGGGGCGCTGCTCGATCAGATGGCGCCTGCCAAATCCGAGCCCTCCGCCAAGGCTGCGCCCGCGAATCCCGACCCGAATGACGACGAGGAGAAAAACCCCGTCGTGGTCGAGCTTTATACCTCGCAGGGTTGTTCGTCCTGCCCGCCGGCGGACGCGCTTCTCAAGGAGCTTGCCGACCGCGACGACGTGATCGCGCTGGCGTTGCATGTCGACTACTGGGACTACCTCGGCTGGAAGGATCCCTTCGGAAAGCCGGAATTCTCCGCGCGCCAGAAATCCTATGCGATCGCCGCCGGTGAGCGCACGGTCTACACGCCGCAGATGATCATCGCCGGCCGCGAGACGCTGGTCGGACCGCAGAAAGCGGCGCTCAACAATGCGATCCTGCGCGAGACCGATGTCCATCCCGAGGTCGATCTGAAGATCACCGGTGAGGGCGATCATTACGAGATCGAGCTGACCCCGGTCGACGCGCTGGAGACGCCCGCTATGGTGCAGCTCGTGCGCTACAAGCCCTCCGCCACGGTCGACATCCTGCGCGGCGAGAATGCCGGGCGCACGGTGACCTACAAGAACATCGTCACCAGCCTGACCGGAATCGCCGAATGGGACGGGCGCAAGCCGGTTACACTCTCGGTCGATGTCGACGGGGACGCGCCCGCCGTGGTGATCGTTCAGGAATCCCTGGCGAGCGAACATGGCCCGCTGCCCGGTCCCATCCTCGCCGCGGGTGAGCTGGACTGAGCCGGGCAGGGCAGGGCGCAAATGCGCCCCGCAGGCCCCCGGATTTTTCCTTGCATCCCTGCGCCCATCCCGTATAAGGCCGCATCTTCCGCGTTTGCTATGAACCGGCGGAGCCTCTCGTGTTGGGATGCGGAAGTATCATCGCCCAACGTTGAAGCCGCCTCGAAATACAGGAGTTCGCATGCCGCTTTACGAGCATGTCCTCATCGCGCGTCAGGATCTGTCCAACGCGCAGGCCGAAGGCCTTGTCGAACATTTCTCCACGGTCCTGTCGGACAACGGCGGCAAAGTCGTCGATTCCGAGTACTGGGGCGTGAAGACCATGGCCTACAAGATCAACAAGAACCGCAAGGGTCACTACGCCTACCTGCGCACCGACGCCCCGTCGGCCGCCGTGCAGGAAATGGAGCGTCTGGCCCGTCTGCACGACGACGTGATGCGCGTCATGACCATCAAGGTCGACGAGCACGAAGAGGGCCCCTCGGTCCAGATGCAGAAACGCGACGAGCGCGACAACCGTCGCGAGCGCCGTTGATCGGTAGACAGGAGTAGACACCATGGCAAAACCGTTTTTCCGCCGTCGCAAGGTCTGCCCGTTCTCGGGTGAGAACGCGCCGAAGATCGACTACAAGGACACCCGTCTTCTGCAGCGCTACATCTCTGAGCGCGGCAAGATCGTCCCCGCCCGCATCACCGCCGTCTCGGCGAAGAAGCAGCGTGAACTGGCCCGCGCAATCAAGCGCGCCCGTTTCCTCGCCCTGCTCCCCTACGCCGTGAAATAAGGAGACCGACCGATGGAAGTGATCCTTCTCGAACGCGTGGCCAAGCTCGGCCAGATGGGTGACGTCGTCACCGTCAAGGACGGCTTCGGCCGCAACTACCTGCTGCCGCAGGGCAAGGCGCTGCGCGCCAACGAAGGCAACATCAAAGCTTTCGAAGAGCGCAAGGCCCAACTCGAGGCACGCAACCTCGAAACCAAGAAAGAAGCCGAAGCTCTGGCGTCGAAGCTCGACGGCGAGACCTTCGTCGTGATCCGTTCGGCCTCGGACGGCGGCAACCTCTACGGTTCGGTCACCACCCGTGACGCGGCGAACATCGCCTCCGAGCAGGGCTTCTCGGTCGACCGCAAGCAGGTTATCATCCGCCAGCCGATCAAGGTTCTCGGCCTGCATGACGTCGAAGTGCACCTGCACCCCGAAGTCGTCGCCGAGATCAAGCTCAACGTCGCACGTTCGCCCGAAGAGGCCGAACTGCAGGCGTCGGGCAAGTCGATCCAGGACGTGGCGGCCGAGGAAGAGGCTGCGGCCGAATTCGAGATCGCCGAACTGTTCGACGATATCGGCGGCGCGACCTCCGACGACGAGGGCGGCCCCGTTGCCACCCCGGAGTCGGCCGAAGACGACAACAACGCCTGATCGGTCGCTCAGACCCTTCAGTCGAAAGACAGAGAACCGCGCCTTCCGGGGCGCGGTTTTTTCATGCTTGCCTGTGCGGATGGTTCAGCGAATTATGTCTAAAGACATATTCGGGCCGAGACGCGCGGCGCAGATCCCGGAACCGCGTACCGCAATCCGGCGTTGGCCCCTAAATAGCCTCCAGAGCTTTGAAAACAGGGGACGCGCATGACGAAACGACCGGGGCGAAGCCCACGCGACGCGACATCCAGCACACGCGACAGGCTCGTTCAGGCGGGGCTTCTGGGCTTCGGCGCCTACCTCATGTGGCGGCGTTATCAGGAGGATCGGCAGGCCGCGATCCACGGCCCGACCGAAGGCCGCAGCGCGCGGCATATTCCCGCCACCCGCACCGACCGCTACGACCGGCCCGCCGATCGCGCGCTAGGACGTCAGGCAGAAAGCCCCTTCGCAATCCCCCGCGCAGGCTGGAAGGCCATCGCCGCGCGCGCCTATGGCCAGATCGACGAGGATCGCGTGCTGGCCGTGGCGGCGGGCGTGACCTTCTACGCGCTGCTCGCGCTGTTCCCGGCCTTGACCGCAACCGTCTCGATCTACGGCATTTTCGCGGACCGCCAGACCATGCTGCAGGATCTCGACGCGCTGAAGAACGTCGTCCCGCCCGAGGCGCTGAGCCTGATCCGCACCCAACTCGAGCAGTTGATCGGGTCGAGTTCCAACGCGCTCGGTCTCGCCTCGATCTTCGGCATCCTGCTGGCGCTCTGGTCGGCCAATGGCGGTGTGAAGGCGATCATCGGGGCGCTCAACGTGGCCTATGGCGAGAGGGAGCGGCGGAGCTTCGTGCAGCTCAATCTCTTCGGGCTGGGCATGACGATTACCGGGGTCGTGATGGTCTGTGCGCTGATCCTCGTGGCGGCGGTGCTGCCGGTCGCGCTGGATTTCATCCCGCTGGGCGGCGCCTTTGACGCGGTGCTGCGCTGGGGACGCTGGCCGGTGATGGCACTGGTGCTGATGGGGATGCTGATGCTTCTCTATCGCTACGCACCCGCGCGCAACGCGCCGCGCTGGATCTGGGTCGTCCCGGGGGCGATCGTTGCCTCGCTGCTCCTGCTGATCGTCTCGGCGGCGTTCTCCTTCTACACCTCGAACTTCGCGAATTACTCGAGCACCTATGGCTCGATCGGCGCGGTGGTGGTGCTGATGATGTGGATCTGGCTTTCGACGACGGCGGTGTTGGTGGGCGCGGAGATCAACTCCGAGGCAGAGCATCAGACGGCGAAGGACAGCACCATTGGCGCGCCGCTTCCCTTGGGCGCGCGCAACGCGGCAGTGGCCGATGCCGTGGCGCCCGCGCCCTCGCGCAAACGCTGAGCGCGGCTGGCCTGAAGCAGGCCCAAAATTCGCCGCTTTTGCAGGGAATCCTCGGAGGGCAAGCAACCTGAAGAGGCCCCGAGATGCGGCTGTTTTCGATCCTGCACTTCGCGCTGACCCACACGATCCTCGTGACCGGCGGGCTTTTGTACCTGCACGATCCCGAGGGCGCGCGCGACCGGCTTGCCTCGGTGGGCGAGGTGCTGCGCAGCGCGATCCATGACCGGATCGAACCCGGCAACCCGGCGGCGGAACGCACGGCGTCCCTGCAGGTCGACCGGGCCGCGCAGACCCTGCGCGACGTGGCGACCGCGACCGGGCTGCCCTCGCTCATTCCGAGCGCCAAATTCCTGAAGGTGCCGGGCGCAGAGTGATGCGGCGCGACCGCGCTCCGCGCCGGTCCACGCCCGGAAACGCAAAAGGCCGCCCCGAAAGGCGGCCTTCGCTAATTTTGGGCTGAGCGCCCGGAGATCACAACTCGTCGAGCTTCTCGATCTCTTTCTGCAGCTCTTCCTTGGTGACTTCCTTGTCGTCCACCTTGGCTTCACCGGCAATGTAATCGACGACCTTGTCTTCGAAGATCGGCGCGCGCAGCTGCTGCTGCATCTGCGGGTTCTGCTGCACGAATTCGAAGAAGGCGCGCTCCTGACCCGGGTACTGACGTGCCTGGTTCATGATCGCCTGCGTCATCTCGGCGTCGGAGACCTCGATCTCCTGCTTGCGGCCGATTTCGGCGAGCAGCAGGCCAAGACGCACGCGGCGCTCGGCGAGGGTGGTGTGCTCCTCGGTGGTCTCGATCTCGCCGTGGTCATGGCCGTGATCGTCCGGATTCTCTTCGTGATAGAGCTGGTGCGCGATCTGCTTGGCCTCGGCTTCCACGAGCGACGGGGGCAGGTCGAACTTCACCTGATCGTCGAGCTGGTCGAGCAGGCCGCGCTTCATCACCTGACGTGCGGCGCCCTGGTACTCGGCTTCGAGACGCTCGGCGACTTGCGCTTTCAGCGCGGCGAGGTCTTCTGCACCGAACTGCTTGGCCATCTCGTCGTCGATCTCGGCAGCCTTCGGCGCCTTCACTTCGTGGACCTTGCACTTGAACAGCGCTTCCTTGCCCGCGAGATGCTCCGCACCGTATTCCTCGGGGAATTTCACGGTCACTTCGACGTCGTCACCGGCTTTCGCGCCAACGAGTTGCTCCTCGAAGCCGGGGATGAACGAGCCCGAGCCGAGCTCCAGCGGGTAGCCTTCGCCCTTGCCGCCTTCGAACGCTTCACCGTCGACGAAGCCTTCGAAGTCGATCACGACCTGATCGCCGTTCTCGGCCTTGCCGTCCTTGGCTTCGAAGTTCTTCGCGGTTGCCGCGAGGCTTTCCAGCGCTTCGTTCACTTCACCTTCGTTGGCCTTCACGACCAGACGCTCGAGCTTGACGCCCGAAAGATCGACGTCCGGAATGTCGGGCAGCGCTTCGTACTCGACGGTCACGACCACGTCGTCACCCTCTTTCCAGTTCTCGCCGTCTTTCATCTCGATCTTCGGCTGCATCGCGGGGCGGTCGCCGGTCTTGTCGAAATGCTCGCTCATCGCGCCGTCGACCGATTCCTGCATCGCTTCGCCGAGGATGCGCGGGCCGAATTGCTTGCGCAGCATCGCCATCGGCACCTTACCCTTGCGGAAGCCCTTCATCTCGATCTCGGGCTGCGCTTCGGAAAGCTTCGCGGTGACCTTCTCGTCGAGTTCCTTGGCGGTGATGGTGATCTCGTAGCCGCGCTTGAGGCCGTCGTTCTGGGTCTCGGTGACCTGCATGGTTTGTCCTTTGTCTCTGGGCGCCGCGCGGATCGCGGCCGGTTCTCGAATTTCAGGCGTCCTTCTATTGAGCCTCAGCCATGGTGGCAAGGCGAAAAGGGGCCGCAGAGCGGCCTGCGAGCGGTGAAATGACGCCCGGGCAGGGTGTACGCGTGGGCGAGGGCGGGAACCCGGGATAGGGAGCGGGCAGGGGGGCGCTGACGCGACGGAGGAAGGTGCAGCGGTTGGCGCGGCGGGCGATGCGATGAACGTCTGGTGCGCGCGGGCTCGGAAAGCTGCGGCCGGGGCGCACCACCCCACGAAGTCGCTCCGGCCGCGAAATCGGGATTGCGCCAAACCGGCGCGCCGTCGTGATCTTCCGCAGCTTCGGAGGGTCCGCCCCCTTGTTCGCGGATCCGAAGCGAGAATGACACGATCTTCCCGAGAGGTAAGCCTAACCGAGAAGTGTTTGAAATTCAGCGGTCATTTTCGGACAGATCGCCCGTCACCCGCCCGCGCAACCCGCCTGTGACTTTCACGCGACAGCGCGATAGGCGCGCTCGACCGCTTCGAACTTCACTGCCTGCCGGCGGAAGTGGGCGCGGATGAAATCGGGCGAGAGCCAGAGCCTGCCGCGTCGGCGCGGCTCTTCCCATCCCAGGTTGCCCGTCTCTTCGGCTTTCTGGACCATGCGCTTGATCTTCGAGACCGAGATCAGGAACTGCGCGGCGAAATCGGCGATGCTGACCCGTTCGAGATAGATGCGCCCGTCCGTTTCGCGCAGATCTCGCAGCATCCGCGTGAGCGCATGCAGCATCATCCCGCCCGTGTCGGACCCGAGGAAATGCGCCATCGCCGCGGGCGGGGCGTGCCATTCGGGATCGACCCGGATGATCTCGACCATCTGCCGCTGCATCGCGAAGGCGAGGTCGGGGTCGCGCCGGGCCGCGTCCAGCCGCGCGCCGCCATCGAGAATATCGAGACAGTGCAGGTGGCCCTCGCACCAGCGCCGCATCCCTTGCTCTGCCAGGGGCGTGGTGGTCACCGGGCGCAGCCGCCCGTCGCCTTTGTACTCGTCCGGCGGGGCGAGCAGCCCATGCGCCTCCATCTCGCCCAGATACTGGCTCAGCGTCTTGCGGTTGATCTCGACATGAGGCGTCAGCGCCGCGAGAAGCCGTCCCGGCGTCAGTTCCGGCGCGCCGGGCTCCATCTTCGCCCTCATCGCCAGCGCGAAACTGGTCTGGCTCACGAGCCAGCGCCGATGCGAAGCCATGTGGCGCGCGATCCGCGGTGTCTGCGCCTGCACGTCGAGCAGCATTGCCGCCACCGCCTGCTGCGCGGCGAAGAAATTCGGATCGGTGGCGATCGTGTCGCGGGTGAGCCCGCGGATGGGAAGGGATGTCTGCGAACCCAAGTCCGGCGACGTGTCTTCGACTGGCCGCCGAGGCGGTGTTTGCGGGCCTTCGACCATCACCTCTCCCACGCATTCGGTCATCCTAGCGGGGGAAATTCCGCCCGCGCAGCCATCTTAAACTAGCGTGCACGCGGGAGAAGGCGAGGGTATGGTAGGAAATTCCGGAGGTTGGGAGTGGTGCGGGTGAAGGGACTCGAACCCCCACGCCAAAGGCGCCAGAACCTAAATCTGGTGCGTCTACCAGTTCCGCCACACCCGCATCAGGGGCGTAATAGCAACAGCTTGCGGGTACGGAAAGAGGAAGATGCGATTTTGCTCGTCTTAACGTGTTGGTGAGAGTTAGCCTTTACGCAACGGCACGCCAGAGGCCGAGGTTACGAGTGGGCAAGAGCAGGTATCGCCATGGGACAGGCACCACGGCGGGGGAATGGCATGGCCATGCTCCGCCAGATCATCGAATCCAATCCGCGTCACGCTCTGCCGGGCCCGGCCGGTCCGGAGGTGGCAGCGCGCACCTCGCCTTTGGAGATGCGCAAACCGAAGCCGGATCTCAGCGCCGGGATCGCCGCCGGGGCACGGGTCTACACGCTGGACGGAGCGATTCCCGTGGAGTTTCTCGAGCCCGGCGACCGGATCGTGACCCGTAGCGGGACCTGCAGGCTCAAGGCGCTGCGGGCCGGCGATTACGTGGGCGCGCTGATCCGCATCTCGCCCGGCGCGCTTGGCCATGATCGCCCCGGCGCGCCGCTCATCATCGCACAGGGCGCGCAGTTGATGATGCGCGACTGGCGGGTGCAGGTGATCTACGGCAAGCGCGAGGCGCTTCTGCCTGCGCAATCGGTCGTCGACGGGCATTATGTCACGCTGGGGCAAGGTCGTGCGCGGCTCTTCGTGCTGGAATTCGAGACGCCCGAGGTGATCTATGTCGATGGCGTAGAAATGGCCGCCGCGGTCGCAGGCGTCGAGGCCTGATCCGCACGCGATTTCGACCGATATCCGCCAGTATCAAGGGGGGTGATGCGCTTCGCCGTCACATTCGTAGTAGCATTTCGATGCTACCGCTCACGATCAAGCGCGTGTGTTGACAGGGGCGTATGTCATTTGCTTAGCTCGATCGTGCACCGAAGGACGAGTGCGCAGCGTGGCTGCGAAGAGTGTGGGTAAACCCTTTTGGAGATTGCGATGACGGCACCTTTGCGAAATGCAGAGGCAATCTTGCATTGCGCGGGTTGCACCGCTCGCAACCAAGGCGTCTGCGGATCCCTATCGGATCGTGCTCTGGCGAGGGTCGCCGAACGGGCGCGCAAGATTTCCTGCGCGGCCAATGAGCGGCTCTGCGAAGAAGACGTCAGCTGCGAGCACATCGCGCTGGTGCAACGCGGCATGCTGCGGATGCAGAGCCATTCGCTCGCCGGGCGTCGCAAGATCACCGGTCTGGTCAGCCCGGGCGATAGCATCGGCCAGCTTCTCAACGGCCATCGGGACACAGCGATCGAAGCGGTGATCGATACGGATCTGTGTCTCTTCGAAGCCGCGACTTTCGCGCAGCTCATCGATCAGGAGCCCGAACTGCGCCGGGCGCTGTGCCGTCAGGCGGAAAGCTGGGTCGAGAAGGCGCGGCGGTTGAGCTGGCTTCTCGGCGCCTTCGCGCCGGCGGCGCGGCTGCGCGCGCTTCTTCTGCTGTCGCGCCATATCATGCCTTGGCAGGCCTTGCCCGATGGCGGCGGCGTCTTGACCATGCTGCTGCCGCGTCAGGACATCGCCGATCTGCTCGCCACGACGCAGGAGACCGTCAGCCGGTCTCTGCACCAGTTCCAGAAGGACGGGCTGATCGACATACTGAACACCCGCCAGTTCCGGCTCAACGATCTCGACGCGCTGGCCGCGGGGCTGGAGGAGCTTCTGGCGAGCTGAGTGCGCTCAGGCGTCGCGCATCTCCAGTGAATTGCCGGAAATATCGACGAGCGTTCCGAGATTCGAGATCTCGATATCGTAGGGTGTAACGATCCGGATCGCGCCCTCGCGTTCGAGCTGATGAAACGCCCGGCTCAGCGATTCAGGCGAGGTGCCCAGCAAATGGGCGATATCGACCCGCTTGATATGGATATGCAGGCCGAGCCGGATGTTGTCCCGCGCGCAGCTTTCGAGAGTGCGGTATTTGTGGCGGCTCAGGATGATCAGGAGCGAGGCGAGCCGCTCGACGACTTTCGAACTGCCGAGCACCATCACCCATTCGCGCGCCGCGTCGAGCTCGTCGAGGATGCTCAGCAGGAACAGCCGCTCCGCCGCGTGCGAACGCGCGAGGATCGCTTCGAATTTCTGCCGGTCGCAGGTCAGGACCGCGCCATCGCTGAGCGCCTCGATCCGGTAGCCCGACGGGCCGTTGAAGGCGCGTCCGAACATGTCGGACGGCGTGATCAGCCCGATGATGTGGCGATGCCGATCCTGCAGCGTTTTCGACATCGCGAGAAACCCGTCCGCGACGAAGCCGATCCGGTCGGCGACTTCGCCATCCTCGATCAGCACGTCGCCCGGCGCGAAACGGATACTCTGCCAGAGCGGTATCATCTCGGTGCGCAGCTCCGACGGCAGCGCGTCCAGCAGACGCTGCAATTTGCCCTGCGCCACTACGCCCTCTATCTCGATCCGCTTTCCGGACTTCGAGTGTTCGTTCATCGCGTCTCGTCTCCCTGTCGCAGGGGAGAGCTTAGTCGGGGTGAGGTTCGGATGCGAGGGCCGCGGGGGCGAAAAACCGTGTTGCGCCAGCCTTTTCAGCGTCTTTCCACACGAAGTTGCAGGAAATTCGCGCTATGCGCCTAGCACGTTGATCAACATCAAGGAATCGCGCCGCGGATTGGAGCTTAGATGAACTGCAACAAAAGGAGAGACGGATGAAGAACTGGCTTATCATTCTGGGCGCGACCGCCGCTCTGGCCGGGTGCGATATGATGACGGGGCCCGCTGGGACCGACGCAGTCGACACTCCGGAAGCCGCCATGGCGGCCCCGGCCACCGCTCCGGCGGATGCGACGGACACGGCACCGGGCGCGCGCAACGGCAACCAGAACCAATCTCGCGAGCAGATGGCGCAATAAGCTGCAACGGGCGGCGAGGGGTCTCTGCCTTTCGCCGCCCGAAACTTTCGCGCCGCGTGCCCCCCCGACGGCGCGGCTCAGTCGCGTTCAGCGTCCCGTGCCATCAGGTCGCGCAACACTTTCGGGAGTTCTTCGGGCAGGTCTTCGGCGACCAGACCCGGGCCAAAGCTGCGTGCCGCCTCGACATGAAGCCATGCCGCAGTGGTCGCGGCGTCGAACGGTTGGAACCCGCGCGCAAGCAGCCCCGCGATCAGCCCCGCCAGCACATCGCCCGCGCCCGCCGTCGCGAGCCACGGCGCCGCACGGTCCTGCGCCGCCGAATGCAGCGCCACGCGCCCGTCCGGTGCCGCGATCGCGGTGTCCGCCCCTTTGAGCAGCACCGTGCAGCCCGCGCGCGCAGCCGCCTCGCGGGTGGCGTCCAGTTTGGAATAGGTCGGATCGTCGCCTGACAGCTTTTCGGTCAGATCGGGAAAGAGCCGTTTGAACTCGCCCGGATGCGGGGTCAGCACGCAGGCCTCGTGGAGCTGGCCGAAGAGCAGGCTCGGGTCGTCGGAAAAGGCGCTGAGCGCATCGGCATCGAGCACCGTCGCGCGTTTGCCCCAAAGCGCCGCCGGCACCATCTCCTGTGCGCGGGACATGCCCAGACCGGGCCCGAGGCAGAGCGCGTTGAGGCGCTCATCGCCCAGCATCCCGCGCAGGCTATAGGCGTCGGGCAGGGCGCTCAGCATGATCGCGTCGAGATGGGCGGCGTTCTCGGCCAGCGCCTTGGGCGGGCAGGCCAGCGTCACCAGCCCCGCGCCGATCCGCAGAGCGGCGCGCGCAGCCATCCGCGCAGCGCCGCCTTTGCCTGCGCCACCCGACAGGACCAGCGCGTGGCCGTGGCTGAACTTGTGGCCCGTCCGCTTCATCAGGAAATTCGAGGGGCGGTCGATCAGCCGCGCAGCCGCGGGGATCGCATCCTGCGGCAGGCCGATATCGGCGACCACCAGCGCACCGCGCATCGAGGCGCCACCGCCGGGGCGGTCGGGCCCGTCGGACGGATCGAGGTAATGGCCGCATTTCGCGCGGTGGAAACTGACCGTCAGGTCGGCAGGGAATGCCCCCCCGAGATTGCGCCCGCTATCCGAGGAAATGCCGCTGGGGATATCGACGGCGATGAAATGCGGACGCGGTCCCGAGGGATTGGAAAAGCGCCGCGGATAGATCCCGCGCCATGTCTTCGCCGTGTCCTCGGGCATCTGACGGGTCAGGCCGGTGCCGAACAGCGCGTCGATCACCAGCCCGCTCTCCATATCGTCGATGCGGCCTTCGATCGCAGCATCGTCCCATGGCAGCACGTCCCCGATCTGCGCCCAGCGGTCGTGATTGGCTTTCGCATCGGGGGGCAGACGAGCCGGATCGCCATAGGCGTAACAGGCGATACCCCAGCCGCGCGCGGCCAGCAGGCGCGCGATCACGTAGCCGTCGCCGCCATTATTGCCCGGCCCGCACAGCACCACAGCCTGCGCAGGCCCCGGATCGGACCAACGCGAGAAAATCGCCGTGACCACGCTTTCCCCGGCACGCTCCATCAGCTCGAGCCCCGTGACCGCGCCGCGCGCGATCTCGGTCTGTTCGTGTTCGCGCATTTGGCTGGCGGTCAGGATTTCAGGCATGGTCCCCGGGGTTTTCGAAGGAATCGTTTTCAAACTGCTGCATTTTTGTGCTACTTGCACGAATTGCGGGCGCGCTTTTCGGATATCCGACCTCAAAACCGCGCTCCGCCAGCCTAGCCGATTGCGGGGGCTTTGGGAAAGTGGTCTGAGGGGGTCGGAACGAAGACCTGACGGAGGAGTCGGCGGCATGAAAAAGGTGGAGGCGATCATCAAGCCCTTCAAACTCGATGAAGTGAAGGAAGCGCTTCAGGAAGTTGGGATTCAGGGCCTTTCGGTGATCGAGGTGAAAGGGTTCGGACGCCAGAAGGGCCATACCGAGCTTTATCGCGGCGCCGAATATGTCGTGGATTTCCTGCCCAAGGTGAAGATCGAGATGGTGCTGCCCGACGATCTCGTCGACGCCGCCATCGAGGCGATCACGAACGCCGCGCGCACCGAGAAGATCGGCGACGGCAAGATCTTCGTCTCTCCGATGGAGCAGGCGATCCGTATCCGCACCGGCGAGTCGGGCGACGACGCGCTGTAACCTCCGGCATTCCCGGCGGACCCCGTTGCGGGTCCAGGGACAACCCAAGCTCAACGAAAGGGTAATGTGACATGAGCATCAAGGACGCTCTCAAACTGATGAAGGACGAAGACGTCGAATACGTCGACGTGCGCTTCACCGATCCGCGCGGCAAGCTGCAGCACGTGACGCTGATGCATACCGAAGTGGACGAAGATTTCTTCGAAGAAGGCTTCATGTTCGACGGCTCCTCGATCGCCGGCTGGAAGTCGATCGATCAGTCCGACATGAAACTGATCCCGGACGCGTCCTCGGTCTATATCGACCCCTTCTACGCCGAGAAGACCATGTGCGTGCACTGCACCGTGGTCGAGCCCGACACCGGCGAGCCCTATGCCCGTGACCCGCGCGGCACCGCTGAGAAGGCCGAAGCCTATCTCGTTGCCTCGGGCATCGGTGATACGGCCTTCTTCGGTCCGGAAGCGGAATTCTTCCTGTTCGACGACGTGAAGTTCTCGGTCTCGATGAACAAGGTCTCCTACGAGGTCGACGCGATCGACGCGGCGTGGAACACCGACACCGATTACGAGATGGGCAACATGGGCCATCGTCCGGGCGTCAAGGGCGGCTACTTCCCGGTCAACCCGGTGGATGACGCTCAGGACCTGCGTTCGGAAATGCTCTCGACCATGAAGCGCATGGGCATGAAGGTCGACAAGCACCACCACGAAGTGGCCTCGTGCCAGCACGAGCTGGGCCTGATCTTCGGGACGCTGACCAAGCAGGCCGACGACATCCAGAAGTACAAGTACGTCATCCACAACGTGGCGCACGCCTATGGCAAATCGGCGACCTTCATGCCGAAGCCGATCACCGGCGACAACGGCACCGGCATGCACGTGAACATGTCGATCTGGAAAGACGGCAAGCCGCTGTTTGCAGGCGACAAATACGCTGACCTGTCGCAGGAAGCCCTGTGGTTCATCGGCGGTATCCTGAAGCACGCGAAGTCGCTCAACGCCTTCACCAACCCGTCGACCAACTCCTACAAGCGTCTGATCCCGGGCTTCGAGGCTCCGGTTCTGCGCGCCTACTCGGCCCGCAACCGCTCGGGTTGTGTCCGTATTCCGTGGGCGGAATCCCCCAAGGCAAAGCGCGTCGAAGCCCGTTTCCCCGATCCGTCGGCGAACCCCTATCTGTGCTTCTCGGCTCTGCTGATGGCCGGCCTCGACGGCATCAAGAACAAGATCGATCCGGGCCCGTCCTCGGACAAGGATCTCTACGATCTGCCGCCGGAAGAACTGGCCTCGATCCCGACCGTTTGCGCCTCGCTGCGTGAAGCGCTCGAGACGCTCGAGAAGGATCACGAGTTCCTGCTGGCCGGTGACGTGTTCACCAAGGACCAGATCGAGGGCTACATCGCACTGAAGTGGGAAGAAGTGTACGCGTTCGAGCACACCCCCCACCCGGTGGAATACAAGTACTACTACTCCTGCTGAACGGGAGAGGGACAGTGATGGGAAGGGGCGTCCGGTCGGGCGCCCCTTTCGCATTCGGGGCGTCTGCTATGGCGCTTTCGCATCGCCGGACGCCGGGTAAGGCTGCATCCCTTGACAGATGCGTCCGCGCCGCCAATCTCTAGGCCTTGGCTGCCGGATGCCTGCCGCCCGCGGGGCGTTTCCCTTGGTGAAATCCGGTTCACGATCGCTCTCCTTACTTTCGGGGGCTCTTCGGCAATGCGGGCCCCGAAGCGGTGGATCATCCCCGTGGAGACGAAACGATGACTGTAAATGCAGTGAAAGACGTAAAGGCGCAGGCGCGCCGTCTGGCCGAGGCGATGGCGCAGGCGGGCAATCCGGTTGCGCTGTCGAAGGCGTATGAGTTGACCGCGCAGGCGGCGGGTCATGCCGACTGGAACACGATGGTGGCGGCGCTGCGACGTGCCGAACCGGCTGCACACGCGAAGGGCTATGCCTTGGGCGATGCGGTGCGCGGGCGCTATCTGGGCCATCCGGTGAGCGGCCGCGTCCATGCGCTGCGGCGCAAGGGCGAGACCCATTACGACATCGAAATTGCGCTGGACGAGCCGGTGGATGTCGTTGAAAGCGCTGCGTTTTCCTCGATGCGGCGGCGCGTGCGCGCGACCATCGGCGCGGATGGGCGCTCGATCGGGCGGCGCTCCGACGGGGTCGCGCATCTCGAACTGGACTGAGGAGAAGGGGCGCATCGAGCGCCCCTTTTTCTTTGCGCGTAGCTGGGGCAGGATCGTCCGGCGAGATGGCGGGGAGGGATCATGCGCTCGGAAAAGGACAAGATGCTGGCGGGCGAATTGTATCGCGCCGAAGGGCCGGAGATCGAAGCCGATATGGCGCGGGCAGCGGCGTGGATGGACCGGTTCAACGCGACCGTCGCGCATAGTGCCGTGGACTGCCACGCGCTGCTGTCGGAGCTGTTCGCGGAAGTGGGGCAGGGGACGCGCATCCGCCCACCGTTCCATTGCGATTACGGCAGCAATATCCGGCTTGGCGCCGGGGTCTTTCTGAATTTCGGATGTGTCATCCTCGATGTGGTCGCGGTCACGATCGGCGACCGGGCGCAGGTCGGTCCGAAGGTGCAGATCCTGACCGCCGATCATCCCCGCGATCCGGAGACGCGCCGGACCGGGTTGGAATTCGGGCGGCCCGTGCGGATCGGCGCGGATGTCTGGATCGGCGGCGGGGCGATCATCCTGCCGGGGATCACGGTGGGCGATGGCGCGCTGATCGGCGCGGGGGCCGTCGTGACGCGCGACGTGCCGGCGGGTGCCACGGTCGCGGGCAATCCTGCGCGCATCATCGGTAAAGCGTGAGAGGCGGTGCAGGGTTGGCCAAGGGCAGCGAACTTGCCCCGCCGCGCCCTTCTCGCTAAGGGAAACCAAAGATCAATCAGGAGGATCAGGCATGAGCCGCGCATTCGTATTTCCCGGTCAGGGCGCACAGGTCATCGGCATGGGCAAGGCATTGGCCGACGCCTATCCCGCCTCGAAAGCGGTCTTCGAAGAGGTCGATGAGGCGCTCGGGCAGAAGCTGAGCGCGCTCATCTGGGAAGGCGAGCAGGACGAGTTGACGCTGACCGCCAACGCGCAGCCCGCGCTGATGGCGACGTCTATCGCGGCGCTGCGGGCGCTGGAAGCCGAGGGCTTTGCGGTCACAGATGCGGCCTATGTCGCGGGTCACTCGCTGGGCGAATATTCCGCGCTTTGTGCGGCGGGTTCGCTGAGCCTGCCCGACACCGCACGCCTGCTGCGCGTGCGCGGCGACGCGATGCAATCGGCGGTGCCGGTGGGCGTCGGCGCGATGGCCGCGATCCTCGGGCTCGATTTCGAGGCGGCGTCGAAAGTCGCTGCCGAGGCGGCGCAGGGCGAGGTCTGTCAGGCTGCAAACGACAACGATCCGAGCCAGGTGGTGATCTCGGGCAACAAGGCGGCGGTCGAGCGGGCCACGGTGCTCGCCAAGGAAGCGGGCGCGAAGCGGGCCGTGATGCTTCCGGTCTCTGCCCCGTTCCATTGCGCGCTGATGCAGCCCGCCGCCGATGCGATGGACGCCGCGCTGTCGCAGGTCGAGATCAAGGCGCCGGTGGTGCCGCTGGTCGCCAATGTCCGTGCAGAGGCGGTGAGTGATCCGGCCCTGATCCGCGAACTTCTGGTCGAGCAGGTCACGGGTTCGGTGCGCTGGCGCGAGAGCGTCGCGTGGATGGCCGCTCAGGGCGTCGACGAAATCTGGGAGATCGGCGCGGGCAAGGCGCTCGCAGGGATGGTCCGGCGGATCGCCAAGGACATCACCTGCCGGGCGATCGGCACGCCGGAAGAGGTCGCCGCGCTGAAGGACTGAGGGCTGAGCCGGGGGATCCTCCCCCGGACCCCCTGGGATATTTCCGCCAAGAGGAAGGCGAGGCCGTCCGGGGTCGCCATCGAACCGGACGGCCTTTCCATGTGGCGTCGCACGCGGCGGAGCGCCTATTCCGGCGGGCGCAACCTTGGCGTGTGGCACTTGGAGTTCCCTAACGACACATTCGCTGATATGAGAGCGTCGACTTAGAAACGAGGTAGCATGATGTTCGATTTGAAAGGCAAGCGCGCGCTGGTGACCGGAGCTTCCGGCGGGATCGGGGCCGAGATCGCGCGAGCGCTCCATGCGGGCGGCGCGGCCGTGGCGCTGTCGGGCACGCGGGTCGAGCCGCTCGAAGCGCTGGCCGCCGAGCTGGGCGAGGGTGCCTATGTCTGCCCGGCCAACCTGAGCGATCCTGAAAGCGTCGAGGCGCTGCCGAAAGCGGCGATCGATGCGATGGGCGGTCTGGACATCCTCGTGAACAATGCCGGAATCACGCGCGACCAGCTGGTGATGCGGATGTCGGACGAGGATTGGCAGTCGGTGATCGACGTGAACCTGACGGCGGCGTTCCGCCTGATGCGCGCGGTTCTTCGCCCGATGATGAAGGCGCGCTGGGGCCGGATCATCAACATCACCTCGGTGGTCGGCCAGACCGGCAATCCCGGCCAGGTGAACTATGCCGCAGCCAAGGCGGGTCTCGTCGGCGCGTCGAAATCGCTCGCGCAGGAAGTCGCGACTCGCGGCGTGACGGTGAACTGCGTGGCGCCGGGCTTCATCGAGACGCCGATGACGGACAAGCTCACCGATGCTCAGAAAGACGCGATCCTGTCGGGCATCCCGGCCGGGCGCATGGGCACGCCCGAAGAAATCGCTGCCGCCGTGCGCTATCTCGCGAGCCCCGAGGCGGGCTACGTCACCGGCGCGGTGCTGCATGTCAACGGCGGCGGGACGATGGCCTGACGTCTTTGTGACCCAACGGCATGGCCGCCTTTGTTAGGGTGGAGAAACGTCTTGCCATGGGCCACGGCAATCGCTAAGAGCGCTGCAGACGAGCCGGGCGTAACAGCCACGGCTCTGAATTGCGGTCTTCGGGTTGACCCGGGGCGCGCGGGTTGAGACGCTCGTAAACGAGCAAGCATGAACGGGCTAGGCCCTATAAACTTTGAGGAATTGACATGAGCGACATCGCTGATCGCGTGAAGAAGATCGTCGTGGAGCATCTCGGCGTGGAAGAGGACAAGGTGACTGAGAGCGCCTCGTTCATCGACGACCTCGGTGCGGACAGCCTCGATACGGTCGAGCTGGTCATGGCCTTCGAAGAAGAGTTCGGCATCGAGATCCCCGATGACGCCGCCGAGAACATTCAGACCGTCGGCGATGCGGTTAAATTCATCTCGGAAGCGCAGTAAGCCTTAACGGCTGACGCTGAGAGAGAGTTAAGGGCGGCGCTTCGGGAAACCGGAGCGCCGCTTTTCTTTTGCGCCAGACGCGCGGGTGTCGGGGAGGATTGCATGCGGAGTTTCGTCGCGATCGAGTTGCCCGGGGAGCATATCGAGGCGATCGAGCGGTTGCAGGCCGATCTGGCCGCGGGGCGGATCGTGCAACCGCAGAACCTCCACCTGACGCTGGCCTTTCTCGACGAGATCGACATCGGACAGCTGGAGGCTCTGGACGACAGGTTGCGCGAAATCGACTGGGCGCCGGGGCCGGAGGTGGTGTTGGCAGGGCTGGAGACCTTCGGCAGCCCGGCGCGGCCCGAGGCGCTGGTACTGGGTGTACAGGCCGATCCCGAGCTGCTCCGCTGGCACCGTGCGGTGATGGCGGCGGCGCGAGCGGCGGGGATCGACCTGCCGCGGCGACGGTTCCGCCCGCATGTGACGCTGGCACGGTTCGGCAAGCGGGCAGGAGCAGGGGATTTGGCCCGGCTGGGGCGATTCATGGCCCGCGAGGGGGCAGTGCGCTTGCCGGGATTCGGCCCCGATCACGTGGCGCTGATCCGCTCGACTCTTGGGCATGGGCCGCCGCGCCACGAGATGCTTGCCAGTTATTTTATGTCATAAGACATATATTAAGGAAGATGTGAACGAAAACGCGGCTCTTGAGAGTGGCTGTTAATCGTTTGTTAACGAATTGGGCGGTCTCCTGATCCTACCGCGGGCGCTTTACGACAAACGCTCAATGCCCGTGCAGATCTTGGTAGTCACATGTCAGTCTTTCGCCGGGCGCAGGTTGCGGTCCGCCCCCTTTTGTCTTTCGCGGCGACGCTTGCCGCTTTGGGTCTGATCTCCCGATTGGCCGTTCAGTCGGGCGTCGGCCCGGAGCCGTTGCGCGCGCTGAACGGGTGGATCGGGATGGGAACCGGGACGGCGGGCGCGGTGCTGGCTCTGGCGGGGGCGCTCTCCTGTGGCCGGGAGGTACGGATCGGGGCGCGTGGGCTGGCCGCGGCGAGCCTGCTGCTTTGCCTCGGGCGGGGCGTGCCCGCGCTCGCGCCGCTGTACCGGTGGGACGGCGTACCCGTGATCGAGCCGAGCGCCGCGACGCTTCTCGCGATGACGGCGGCGGCGTTTTTTGCGGTCGAGGCGCGGGCCTACCTGATCGGCACCGTTGCCCATATGACGGTTTTCGGTGGCGCGTTGATGTATCTGTTCTCGCATGTTTTCGTCCACGATCATCTGTCGGGGGAGATGTCGCTCGGCGCCTCGGTGGCGATCCTCTGTCTGGCCTATGCCGGGGTGATCTGCCGCGGCGACCGTGGGGTGATGCGGGTGCTGCTCAACGAACACGCGTCGGGCCGGCAAGCGCGGGCGCAGATGCTGCTGGGCGTGGTCGCACCGATCCTTCTGGGAACCTTCTACCTGCTCGCCGATCCCGAATTGGCCACGCGCGCGGAAATGCTGCTGCTGCTCGCGACGATCGTGGGGGTGAATGTCGGCCTGATCATCCTGATGGCGGTCTCGCTGGAGCGGACGGATCATGCGCGGCGTGCCGTGGAGCGGAAACTTCTCAACCGCGCGATGCGGGACGGGCTGACCGGGCTTTTCAACCGCGAGATGCTGTCGCGGCGGTTTCAGCAAGCCTTTAGCCAGGGGATGGGCGAGGGGGTCCCGTTCACCGCGCTGATGATCGATATCGACCATTTCAGGCAGGTCAACAATCGCGGTGGGCATGCGCTCGGCGATCTGGTGCTGCGCCGCGCGGGGCGCAAGATGCGCGCGCAATTGCGGCTGGAGGACACGCTGGCACGGATCGGTGGCGATGAATTCGCGGTGATCCTGCCCGGCGCGCGGCTGACCGAGGGCCTCGAGGCGGCGGAGCGGCTTCGCGCCGCTGTGGCCGCGCTGGGTTTCGAGGGGCAGCAGGCGCCTGGTCTGCGGGTCACCGTCTCCATCGGGGTCGCCGAATGGGAGTGCGGCGAGGAACTGCGGAGCCTTTATGCGCGGGCGGACGGGGCGCTTTACGCGGCGAAGAACCGCGGGCGCAACCGGGTTCTGCTGGCGCAGCCCTCCTTCGAACTCCGCGCCTCGGCGCCGCCCTTTGTCGCGCCGGACACGCGGGTCGAGGCGCTCAAGCTGAAGTCTGCGTGCCAGCCTGAACCGGTCGCGCGACGCGGCGCAAACCCGTCCGAACTGCAGCCATTCGCCGGACGGTAACCCGCCTGCCGCTTTGGGTTGTGATTGCGCCTTTGCGCGCCCGCGTGTATCAGGTCTGGCAAGATATTTTGCTGAGAAAGAGGTCACGCATGCGCCGGGTAGTTGTCACGGGTCTGGGGATGGTCACGCCGCTGGCTTGCGGGGTCGAGGAGACCTGGTCGCGGCTCATCGCGGGTCAGTCGGGGGCGGGGACGATCTCGCGCTTCGATGCGTCCAACGTGACCACGAAATACGCCTGCGAAATTCCGCTGGGCGACGGTTCCGACGGCACGTTCAATCCCGACGACTGGATGGAGCCGAAAGAGCGCCGCAAGGTCGACGATTTCATCCTCTACGGGATGGCGGCTGCGACGCAGGCCGTAAAGGATTCCGGCTGGGAGCCCGAGGATGAAGAGGGTCGCCTGCGCACCGGCGTGATGATCGGTTCGGGGATCGGGGGGCTCAGCTCGATCGCCGATACCGCCGTTCTGATCAAGGAAAAGGGTGTCCGCCGCGTCAGCCCGTTCTTCATCCCGGGCGCGCTGATCAACCTCGTCTCGGGGCAGGTCTCGATCCGGTTTGGCTTCAAGGGGCCGAACCATGCGGTCGTCACCGCCTGCTCGACCGGCGCGCATGCCATTGGCGATGCCGCGCGTCTGATCATGCTGGGCGATGCCGATGTGATGGTCGCCGGCGGTGCGGAAAGCCCGATCTCGGAGATCGGTATCGCGGGCTTCAACGCCTGCAAGGCGCTCTCGACCAAGCGCGGCAACGAGCCGGAGGCCGCGAGCCGTCCGTGGGATGCCGATCGCGACGGGTTCGTGATGGGCGAGGGCGCGGGCTGCGTCGTGCTGGAGGAATACGAGCACGCCAAGGCGCGCGGCGCGAAGATCTATGCCGAGGTGCTGGGCTATGGCCTGTCGGGCGACGCCTATCACATCACCGCGCCGTCCGAGGATGGCGATGGCGGCTTCCGCGCGATGAAAGCGGCGCTGGAGCGGGCCGATCTGAACCCCGATCAGGTGGATTACATCAACGCGCATGGCACCTCGACCATGGCCGACGTGATCGAGCTGGGGGCGGTGCAGCGCCTGCTGGGCGATGCGGCGTCGAAAGCCACGATGAGCTCGACCAAGTCCTCGGTCGGCCACCTTCTGGGTGCGGCTGGCGCAGTGGAGGCGATTTTCTCGATCCTCGCGATCCGCGATCAGATCGCACCGCCGACGCTGAACCTCGACAATCCGCCGGAAGAGGCCGTGATCGACCTCGCGCCGAAGACCGCGGTCAAGCGCAAGATCGACGTCGCGCTGTCCAACAGCTTCGGCTTCGGCGGCACCAATGCGAGCCTCGTGATGGGCAAGGTGGATAGCTGATGTGGCGTAACATCGTCTCGAATTTCCTGACGCTGCTGATCGTCATTCTCGTCGCGCTTGGCGGCTTGGTCGCCTGGGCGAAGAACCAATATGTCGAGCCCGGTCCGCTGGCCGAGGCGATGTGCCTGCGCGTCGCGCCCGGCGAAAGCCTGCAGGGCGTGTCGTCGAAGCTGAAGGAGAAGGGGGCTATCTCCTCTTCCTATCTCTTCCGCACCGGTGCGCAGTATGAGGAGAAGGCCGACAAGCTGAAATTCGGCTCCTACCTGATCGAGCCGAACACCTCGATGCAATCCATCGTGGGGCAGATCACGTCGGGCGGACCTTCGACCTGCGGCTCGGAGCTGGTGTTCCGGATCGGCGTGAACGGCAACGAGGTGCTGCTGCGCGAGCTGGACCCGACCACGGGCGATTACCAGAAGGTCGCGGAATACAATCCCGAGAGCGAAAAGCCGCCCGAAGGCTTCGAGGAAAAGGCCGACCGCGTCGATGTGCGCACCCGCGTGACCGTCGTCGATGGTGTGACCAGCTGGCAGATCGTGCAGGGGCTGAAGGAAGCGAGCTTCCTGTCGGGCAAGATCGACGGGGTGCCGGGGGAAGGCACGCTCGCGCCCGACAGCTACGAGGTGACGCGCGGGGCCGACCGGCAGGCGCTGATCGATCTGATGTCCGAGCGGCAGTCGAAGATCCTCGCCGATGCCTGGGACGGACGTGCCGAGGGGCTGCCCTATGACGATCCGCAGCAGGCGCTGACCATGGCCTCGATCGTCGAGAAGGAAACCGGCGTGCCCGCTGAGCGCCCCGAAGTGGCAAGCGTCTTCATCAACCGTCTCGAAAAGGGCATGAAGCTGCAGACCGACCCGACGGTGATCTACGGCGTGACCGAAGGCAAGGGTGTGCTGGGCCGCGGGCTGCGGCAGTCCGAGCTGCGCAAGGCGACGCCCTACAACACCTATGTCATCGACGGGCTGCCGCCCGGACCGATCGCGAACCCGGGCAAGGCGGCGATCGAGGCGGCGTTGCATCCCGATTCGACCGACTACCTGTTCTTCGTGGCAGATGGGTCTGGCGGGCATGCCTTCTCGAGCACGATCGAAGAGCATAACAAGAACGTGGCGAAGTGGCGCGAGATCGAGAAGCAGCGTCAGGAAGACGCATCAAGTAACTGATATCACGCAAAGAACCCCGGTTTTCGCCGGGGTTCTTTTTTGCCCACGCCGCACAACCCGGAATTTAGAGCTTGACTCTGCGAACGCTCTCGGGTAGTGGTTTGGCATGCTAGGAGAAGTGGGCAAACGCCGCGGGGCAACCCGACGGCGTTTTTTCATGTCTCTCGAACGGACCAACTTGGAACGGGTGGGTTCGTACGTGACGCAAGACAACATGATGAACGAGGCGGGGGCGCCGGTCGATCTTCTGGATCAGACCGAAGCGCTCTATCGTGACGTGGCCGAGGAACTGGCGCAGGCGCTGCAGGGGGTGCGGTGCGGCGAGATATCCGAGGCGAAAGCGGCGGTGCAGGCGGTCAAGGACCTCCGCACCGCTTTTCATTTGGTGATGGAGGAACGAACGCGTGTCGAGAAACTCCGCAGACAGTTGGCAGGCGTCGCCGCCGGGCGGGATGGCGCGCTCGACTTCGATGCCGCCAGAGTTGAAATCGGGCGCCGCCTGGCTCGCCTCCGCGACGCCTGAGAGTGTCGAGGCGTTTCTCGACGGGCTTGATGACAATGCATTGCTCGCGCTGCCCTGGATCTTCGAGTTCTGGGCGCTCGATCATCAGCTTCCGCCCGAAGGGGATTGGAAAAGCTGGGTGATCATGGGTGGGCGCGGCGCGGGCAAGACGCGGGCCGGGGCCGAGTGGGTGCGTGCGCAGGTGGAAGGCGCACGCCCGCTCGACCCCGGAAGGGCGCGACGTGTTGCGCTGGTCGGCGAGACCTTCGATCAGGTGCGCGACGTGATGGTGATGGGGGAGAGCGGGATACTCGCCTGCTCTCCGCCCGACCGCAGACCGGTCTGGGAAGCGACCCGGCGCCGGCTCGTCTGGCCGAACGGGGCCACGGCGCAGGCGTTTTCCGCGCATGAACCCGAGGCGCTGCGGGGGCCGCAATTCGACGCGGCCTGGGTCGACGAACTGGCGAAATGGAAGAAGGCGGAGGAGGTCTGGGACATGCTGCAATTCGCGCTGCGTCTGGGCGATCATCCGCAGCAGGTGATCACGACGACGCCGCGCAATGTGGGCGTGCTGAAACAGATTTTGGAGACGCGATCGACCGTGGTCAGCCATGCGCCGACCGAGGCGAACCGGGCGCATCTGGCGGAGAGTTTTCTCGCCGAGGTTCGAGCGCGCTATGCCGGGACGCGGTTGGGGCGGCAGGAGCTGGACGGGGTGCTCCTGGAGGATGTCGAGGACGCGCTCTGGACGACGGCGATGCTGGAGCGGGCGCGGATCAATTATCCCGGTGATCCGGACCGGGTCGTGGTGGCGCTCGATCCGTCGGTCAGCGGCAAGGCGGCCTCTGACGAATGCGGGATCGTGGTCGTGGGGGCGCGCACCCAAGGCCCGGTGCAGGACTGGCGCGCGGTGGTGCTGGAGGATGCCAGCATTCGCGGCAAGCCGATGGACTGGGCCCGCGCCGGGATCGCAGCGATGGAGCGCTGGGGCGCGGAGAGGCTGGTGGCCGAGGTCAATCAAGGTGGCGATCTGATCGAGAGCGTGCTGCGCCAGATCGACCCGCTGATCCCGTTCAAGGCGTTGCGCGCCAGCCGGGGCAAATCGGCGCGCGCGGAACCTGTGGCGGCACTCTATGAACAGGGCCGGGTGGCGCATCTGAGATCATCGGATCTCGACGCGCTCGAAGACCAGATGTGTCGGATGGGACTGAAGGGCTATCAGGGCAAGGGCTCGCCCGACCGCGTGGATGCGCTGGTCTGGGCGATCACCGAACTGATCCTCGAGCCGGCCGCGCATTGGCGCAGGCCGCAGCTGCGGGGGCTCTGAGCCTCTTTCGGCTTGGGCGAAATATCCTGCGGGGGTCCGGGGGTGCAAAACCCCCGGCGCGCAACAATTGAATTCGAGAGCAAGGGCTGGGGCATTCCCCGGCCCTTTTTCTTTGCCAGCCGGTCCGCGACGGGGCCGCGAGAAGGAGACGGGAATGGGTTGGAACATCTTTCGCAAATCCGAAAGCGCGGGGCGGTCGGAGGTGAAGGCCTCGGCGACGGGACGGATCGTGGCGATGGCGAGCGGGTCGGGGCGTGTGGTGTGGTCGCCTCGCGATGTGGGTTCGCTGACGCGGTCGGGGTTTACGGGCAACCCGGTCGGTTTTCGTTGCGTGAAGCTGATCGCGGAGGCCGCGGCTGCCTTGCCGCTTGTTTGCCAGGATGCGGAGCGGCGTTACGATGTCCATCCCGTGCTCGAGCTGATCGCGCGGCCCAACGCGGCGCAGGGAAAGGGTGCGTTCTTCGAGGCGCTTTACGGGCAGATGCTGCTGTCGGGCAACGGCTACCTGGAGGCGGTGGCGGTGGAGCCGGGGCTGCCGCGCGAGCTGCACGTGCTGCGCGCGGATCGGATGAGCATCGTGCCGGGCTCGGATGGCTGGCCGGTCGCCTATGACTACACGGTGTCCGGGCGCAAGCATCGGTTCGATATGACCGGAAGCCCCGATCCGATCTGCCATCTGCGGGCGTTTCATCCGCAGGACGATCATTACGGACTGTCGCCGATGCAGGCGGCGGCGGTGGCCGTGGACGTCCATAACAGTGCGTCGAGCTGGTCGAAGGCGCTGTTGGACAATGCTGCGCGACCTTCCGGGGCGATCGTCTACAAGGGCGCCGATGGGCAGGGGACGTTGTCGCCTGACCAGTATGACCGGCTCGTCTTCGAGATGGAGACGCATCATCAGGGCGCGCGCAACGCGGGGCGGCCGATGCTGCTGGAGGGTGGACTGGACTGGAAACCGATGGGGTTTTCACCGTCCGATATGGAATTTCACGAGACCAAGCTGGCCGCGGCGCGTGAGATCGCGGTGGCCTTCGGGGTTCCGCCGATGCTGCTGGGAATCCCCGGCGATGCGACCTACGCCAATTACGCCGAGGCGCACCGGGCCTTCTATCGGCTGACGGTGCTACCGCTCGCGACCAAGGTGGCCGCGGATGTTGCGTGGTGGCTGTCGACATGGACGGGCGAGCGGGTGAGCCTGAGGCCCGATCTCGACCAGATCCCGGCCTTGGCGAGCGAACGCGATCAGCAATGGAAGCGGATCGGCGAGGTCTCCTTCCTGACCGCGTCCGAGAAGCGCGCGCTGCTGGGCCTGCCGCCTGTGCCCGTGGACGCGGTGGAGGGCTGAGATGGCCGATGGTGGATCGCGATACCTCAAGGCGCCCTTTGCCGTCCACGAGGAACGGATGCAGGCGACCGAGAAGATCATGGAGCTGCAATTTTCGCAGGTCGAACAGCGGCTCGGTCGGATCGAAGCGATGATCGAACGGCTGGAGCGGCGGCTCTGGATGGCGGTCTATGGCGTGGTGGCAGTGATCCTGACGCAGGCGGTGCTCAGCGTCGTCGAGGTCGGTCCGAAATAGGGAAATAGACATGAATACATATGATTACGGGTTGGAGTTGAAGTTCTGCGCGAACGAGGCGCATCCCGTTCAACTGACCGATGGGACGGTGATCGAGGGCTATGCGAGCCTGTTCGGTCTGCCCGATCAAGGTGGCGACGTCGTCTGCAAAGGCGCTTACGCGAAAGGGTTGGAGCGGCTGTTGGCACGGGGCGGCACTGTGAAGATGCTCTGGCAGCACGACCCGGCGCAGCCGATCGGGATCTGGGACGATATCCGGGAAGACGCGCGCGGGCTATACGTCAAGGGCAGGCTGTTGCCCGGCGTGGCGCGGGCGCGGGAGGCGACGGCGCTGATTGCGGCGAGGGCGATCGACGGGCTGTCGATCGGCTATCGCACGGTCGCCGCCGAGAAGGACGCAAAAGGCCGGCGGCTGCTTGCGGAACTGGAGCTTTGGGAAGTGTCGCTGGTGACCTTCCCGATGCTTCGCGAGGCGCGGGTGGCGGCGAAGGGCGAAAGCCTCGCGCGTGATCTGCGCGATCTGGCCGCGGCGCTTCGCGGTGCCACGGCGGAACTGGCCGGTCGCTGAGGCGGGCGGGCGAGAGATCCCATTGGAGATGGAGTGACGATGAAGACCGAGAGCAAGTCTCGGGCCGGGACGGGTATGTCCGAAGGCCCCGATCCGGCCACGGAGGTGCAATCCGCGCTGGCCGGTTTCGTAAAGGAAGTCAGAGCTTTCCGCGATGAAGTTGAAGTGAAGATGCAACAACAAGATGAGCGTTTGACCATGCAGCAGAGCAAATCCATGACTGCCGGGCGTCCCGCCCTTTCCGCCGCCGCGAACGAGGAGGCGCCGCATCAGAAGGCCTTTGCGGCCTACCTGCGTTCGGGGGATGACGACGCATTGCGGGGGCTGAGCCTCGAGGGGAAGGCGCTCAACAGCTCGGTCGCGGCTGAAGGTGGCTATCTGGTTGACCCGCAGACCTCCGACACGATCCGCTCGGTGCTGACCTCGACGGCCTCGATCCGCCAGATCGCGAATGTGGTCAATGTCGAGGCGACCTCTTTCGACGTGCTGGTCGATCGCAGCGAGTTGGGCTCGGGTTGGGCCACCGAGAGTGCGGCGCTGAGCGAGACTGCGACGCCGCAGATCGAT
The DNA here is from genome assembly GCF_002213185.1 of Thioclava sp. JM3. NCBI lineage: Bacteria > Pseudomonadati > Pseudomonadota > Alphaproteobacteria > Rhodobacterales > Paracoccaceae > Thioclava > Thioclava sp. JM3. The sequence goes on along the minus strand of NZ_NBOB01000001.1, from coordinate 529,118 downwards.
CGGATCTCGATCCCGCTGCACGAGCTGGCCGCGATGCCGAAAGCGTCGCAACGGCTGCTCGATGACAGCGCCTTCGATGTCGAGACCTGGCTGGCGCAGCGCATCGCCGAGAAATTCGCCCGCGCCGAGGCGGCGGCGTTCATTTCGGGCGATGGGGTGGACAAGCCGACGGGCTTTCTGACCCATCCGCAGGTTGGCAACGGGTCGTGGACCTGGGGCTCGCTCGGCTATGTCGCGACGGGCGCGGATGGGGATTTCTCGGGCGCGAACCCGGCTGATGCGGTGGTCGATCTGGTCTATGCGCTGGAGGCGGAATACCGCGCCAATGCGAGCTTCGTGATGAATTCGAAGACCGCAGGCGCCGTGCGCAAGATGAAGGATGCCGATGGGCGGTTCCTGTGGACCGACGGTCTGGCTGCGGGCGAGCCTGCGCGCCTGATGGGCTATCCGGTGCTGATCGCGGAGGACATGCCGGATATCGCGTCGGACAGTTTCGCGATCGCTTTCGGCGATTTCGAGGCGGGCTACACGGTGGCGGAACGCCCGGACCTGCGGGTGCTGCGCGATCCCTTCTCCGCCAAGCCGCATGTCCTGTTCTACGCCTCCAAGCGCGTCGGCGGCGATGTCAGCGATTTCGCCGCGATCAAGCTGCTGAAATTCGCGCTCGCCTGAGATGCGTGAGCGGGATCGGGGGGCTCCGCCTTCCGGTTCCCGGGGCCGGGATGCCGGTCTCGGGACGGGCGCGGGGCTGACGGCCGTCGCCTAGCTGCTCCCTCCGTTCGAGCGGCGGCGGGGCTCGCGCCCGACATGATCGGCGGCACCCCCGGCCGGGGGGGCAACCACGCGAATTGCGGAGAAATGTCATGATGTTGACTGAAGAGACGGTGGTGGCGGCGAGCGCGCTGCCCGTCGCGGAGTTTCGAGCGCATCTGCGGCTCGGCACCGGGTTTTCGGATATGGGGGAAGAGGATGCGGCGCTGGAGCGCTACCTGCGCGCGGCGATGGCGGCGATCGAAGGACGCACCGCTAAGGTGCTGCTGGCGCGGGATTTCGCGCTGAGCCTTGAGGCGTGGCGCGATGCAGTGGCGCAGCCATTGCCGGTGGCTCCGGTAAGTGCGGTGACTGAGGTCCGCTTGGTCGATGCGGCTGAGGTGGTCACGGTGGTCGCGCCGGAGGGGTATCGGTTGGTCGAGGATCTGCAGCGCCCGCGACTGGCGGCGTGTGGCGGCGAACTGCCGTCGATCCCGGCGGGCGGTGTGGCAGAAGTTCGGTTCACGGCTGGGTTTGGGGCGAGCTGGGCCGATCTGCCGACCGATCTGGCGCAGGCGGTCTTTCTGCTGGCGTCGCAATATTATGAGCGCCGGGACGAGGGCGCGGGCGGGCGAGAGATGCCCTATGGCGTTGGCGCGCTGATCGAGCGCTGGCGCACGGTGCGCCTGTTGGGAGGTCGGCGATGAAGGCGCCGTTTCTGAACCGAGCACTGGTGCTGGAGACGCCAGAGCGGGTGCCGGACGGGGCGGGTGGCTTTATCGAAGACTGGACCGAGCTGGGCATCCTCTGGACGCAGATGAAACCGGGGACGGGGGTGGAGCGCGCGGGTGAATTCGTGACGCTCGCCTCGGTGCCGTGGAAGATCACGGTGCGGGCCGCGCCCGAGGGCTCGCCGCGCAGACCGAAGCCGGAGCAGCGGTTTCGCGAGGGCACGCGGGTGTTCCGGATCCTCGCGGTGGCGGAGGCGGATGCCGGGGCGCATTACCTGACCTGTTTCGCGCGTGAGGAGGTGGTGGCATGAGCTACGCGATCGGAGCCGCCTTGCAGGAGGCGGTCTATGCGCGCTTGCAGAGCGATGCGGTCGTGACGGCGCTCGTCGGGGCGGCGGTTTATGACGCCGCGCCTGCGGGGGCGACAAGCGGGACCTATGTGAGCCTCGGGCCGGAGAACGCGCGCGATGCCTCGGACATGACGGGCGACGGGGCGGTGCATGATTTCACCGTCTCGGTTGTCAGCGACGAGGCCGGGTTTCATGCAGCCAAGGAGATTGGCGCGGCGATCTCGGATGCGCTTCTTGAGGGGCCGCTCAGCCTGACTCGAGGGTGCGTCGTGGGGCTGTGGTTCCTCAAGGCGCGCGCCCGGCGGGTCGACAAGGGGGCGTCGCGGCGGCTCGATCTGACCTTCCGCGCGCGGGTCGAGGGCTGAGTACACTTTCACATTTGCAACTTTTCGGCCGGTCGATTGTCGCTCTGTCGGAAACAAAATATCGAAAAGCGGAGAAAATCCATGGTTGCGCAGAACGGTAAGGACCTTCTGATCAAACTGGACCTGAACGGGGACCAGACATTCGAGACCATCGCGGGGCTGCGTGCCACGCGTATCACCTTCAACGCGGAAACGGTTGATGTGACCTCTCTGGAGAGCGAGGGGCGCTGGCGCGAGTTGCTGGGGGGCGCGGGGGTGCGCTCGGCCGCGATCTCGGGCTCTGGCGTGTTCAAGGATGCGGGCACCGACGAGCGCGCGCGGCAGATCTTCTTCGACGGCGAGGTGCCGCAGTTCCAGGTGATCATCCCGGATTTCGGCATCGTGCAGGGGCCGTTCATGATCACCTCGATCGACTATGCGGGGAGCCATGACGGCGAAGCGACTTACGAGGTCGCAATGGCGTCTGCCGGTGCTCTGAGCTTCTGGGCGATCTGATGGCGAACCCGTGGGCAGGAGAGGTCGAGTTGGCGCTGAACGGCCAGCGGCATGTGGCGAAACTGACGCTGGGCGCCTTGGCGGAACTGGAGGCCGAGATCGGCGAGACGGGCGGGATGATCGCACTGGTCGAGAGGTTCGAGGCGGGGCGGTTCTCAAGCCGCGATGTTCTGGCGGTGATCGTCGCGGGGCTGCGCGGCGGCGGCTGGCAGGGCTGTGCGGGCGATCTGCGGAGCGTTGAGATTGACGGCGGTCCGGTGGCGGCCGCGCGCAAGGCGGCGGAACTGCTGGCGCGGGCGTTCTCGGTGCCGGGCGAGGGGGCGGCGTGAGCGGGCTCGACTGGCCGGGGTTGATGCGGGTGGGGATGCAGGAGTTGCGGCTTAAGCCCGTGGAGTTCTGGGCGCTGAGCCCGGCGGAGTTGGCGCTGATGCTGGGCGCGGGCTGCGCGGGGGCCCGTCCGATGAGACGGGCGAGGCTCGATGAATTGCTGGCGCGGTTTCCCGATGGCGCGGGCGACAGGGAGAGGATGGAGCGATGATGGAGACGGATGGGTTGGATGACCTTGGTGGACAGGCGGCGGAGCTGGAGCGCTCGCTTGGCGGGGCGAGTGCAATGGCGGAGGTGTTCAACCAGGAGCTGTCCGCGATGCGGGAGAGTCTGACTTTCACCGGGCGCGAGGTGAGCACATTGAGCCATGCGTTCGGGCGGGGGCTGCGGAGCGCCTTCGACGGGGTCGTGTTCGACGGGATGCGGCTGTCGGAGGCGCTGCAGCAGGTCGCGCGGAGCATGGCCGACAGCGCCTATCACGTCGCGATGCGGCCGGTGCAGCAGGCTATCGGCGGGGCGGTGGCGAACGGGGTGAACGGGTTGGTGAGCGGGCTGTTTCCCTTTGCCGATGGCGGGGCGTTCAGCCAGGGGCGCGTGCGGGCGTTCGCCAAGGGCGGCGTTGTGTCGAGCCCGACCCGTTTCGCGATGCGCGGTGCGACCGGGCTGATGGGGGAGGCCGGGCCTGAGGCGATCATGCCGCTGACCCGCGGGGCCGATGGGCGGCTGGGTGTGGCTGCGCAGGGCGGGGGCCGCGCGGTCAATGTGGTGATGAATGTCACGACGCCGGATGTGGCCGGGTTCCAACGCTCGTCGAGCCAGATCGCGGCGCAGGTCAGCCGGGCGCTGGCGCGTGGCGAGCGCAATCGCTGAGGGGGCGAATATGGCATTTCACGAGGTGAGATTTCCCGCGAATCAGAGTTTCGGCTCGGTTGGCGGGCCCGAGCGGCGCACGGAGATCGTGGCGCTGACCAACGGGTTCGAGGAGCGCAACAGCCCCTGGGCTCATTCGCGCAGGCGCTATGATGCGGGGGTGGGGCTTCGGTCGCTGGATGACGTGGAGCGACTGCTGGCCTTCTTCGAGGCGCGCGGGGGGCAGCTGCACGGGTTTCGCTGGAAGGATTGGGCAGATTTCAAAAGCTGTTCGCCCTCGCAGGCGGTCGGTTACGAGGACCAGCTGATCGGGCATGGCGACGGGGTGAGCCGGGTGTTCACGCTCTCGAAGCTCTATGCCTCGGGCGGGTCGGAGTATCGCCGCCCGATCACCAAGCCTGTCGCGGGCACGGTGAAGCTGGGTGTTCAGGGCGGCTATCAGGCGGAAGCGGTGGATTGGGCCGTCGATCTGGAGACGGGCCAGGTGACCTTCGTCGATCCGCCCGCCGACGGCGCGCCGATCACCGCCGGGTTCGAGTTCGACGTGCCGGTGCGGTTCGACACCGATGCGGTGCAGGTTTCGGTCCAGAGTTTTCAGGCGGGTGACATGCCGCAGGTGCCGGTCGTGGAGGTGCGGATATGAGCGGTTATCCGGAGGCGCTGCGGGCGCATCTCGAGAGCGGGACAACGACGATCGCGCGGGCCTGGGCGGTGGCGCGGCGCGATGGCGTGGTGCTTGGCTTCACCGATCACGACGGAGGGCTGGTTTTCGACGGGATCGCGTTCGAGCCGGAGAGCGGGATGACGGCGAAGGCGGTCGCACAGGGTACTGGCTTGGCCGTGGATAACTCGGAGGTCTATGGCGCGCTGAGTTCGGAGGCGATCTCAGAAGCGGATATTCTGGCCGGGCGATATGATGGGGCCGAGGTGCGCGCATGGATCGTGAACTGGGCGGATGTGAGCCAGCGTGCGCTGTTGTTTCGCGGGCATCTCGGCGAGATCGCGCGCGGGGCCGGGGCGTTCACGGCGGAACTGCGGGGTTTGAGCGAGGCGTTGGGCGCCGAGAAGGGCCGGATCTATCATCCGCGCTGTTCGGCGGTGCTGGGCGATGGCGCGTGTCGTTTCGATACCGGGCAGCTGGGCTACTTTCACGAGGGGCCGGTGGATTTTGTCGAGGGCTCGGTCGTGTTCGGCTTCGACAGCTTGGGTGGCTTTGCCGAGCGATGGTTCGAGAAGGGTCGGTTTCGGGTGATCTCGGGGGCCGCGGCAGGGCTGGTCGGCGTAATCAAGGTGGACCGGGTACGCGATGCGGGGCGCGAGATCGAACTGTGGGCGCGGATCGGCGCGGATGTGGCGGTGGGCGATGTGGTGCGACTTGAGGCCGGCTGCGACAAGCGGGCCGAGACCTGTAAGGGCAAGTTCGCCAACTTTCTGAATTTCCGTGGCTTTCCGCATATTCCCGGCGAGGATTGGTTGACCTCCTACCCGGTGCAGGGTGGCGGAAATACGGGTGGGAGCCTGTTCAAGTGACCGCAGAGGAGCGGGCGGCGCGGGCGGTGGCGATCGCGCGGGTTTGGGTCGGCACGCCATACCTGCATCAAGGCTCGCATCGCGGTGTGGGCTGCGACTGCCTGGGCTTGCTGCGGGCGGTCTGGCGGGAGCTTTACGGCTGCGAGCCGGATGGCGTCCCGGCCTATACGCCGGACTGGGGGGAGGCGGGGTGCGATGAGGCGTTCTTCCGCGGTCTGAGCGCGCAGATGGCCGCATGGAACGGCGTGGAGCGGTCGGGCGATGTGCTGCTGTTCCGGATGCGTGCGGGAGCGGTCGCGAAACATCTCGGGATCGCGGGCGCGGTCGGCGCGGAGCCAACTTTCATTCACGCCTATGCCGGGCACGGGGTCTGCGAGAGTGCGCTCAGCCTGCCGTGGCAGCGCCGCATCGTGGCGCGTTTTCAATTTCGATGAAGGAGCCGGAGAATGGCGACGATTTTGCTGTCAGCGGCAGGGGCCGCGATCGGGGCCGGGTTCGGAGGCACGATACTGGGACTCTCCGGCGCGGTGATCGGACGCGCGGTCGGGGCGACCTTGGGCCGGGCCATCGATCAGCAATTGCTGGGAGGCGGTTCAGGCTCGGTCGAGACCGGCCGGGTAGATCGGCTGCGCCTGACGAGCGCGTCCGAGGGCGATGGGCTCGGGCTGCACTGGGGACGCATGCGGGTGGCAGGTCAGGTGATCTGGGCCACGCGTTTCATCGAAACAAAGCACAAGAGCGGCGGCGGCAAGGGTGAGCCGACCTTTGTCGAATATAGCTATTCGGTGAGCCTCGCGATGGCTCTGGGCGAGGGGGAGATCCTGCGCGTCGGTCGGATCTGGGCGGATGGGACCGAGCTCGATCCGTCCGATCTGAATATGCGGGTCTACACAGGGTCCGAGGATCAGCAGCCGGATCCGAAAATCGAGGCGGTCGAGGGTGCAGGCGCGGTGCCGAGCTATCGCGGGATCGCCTATGTCGTCTTCGAAAACCTGCAGCTCAAGCCGTTTGGCAACCGGGTGCCGCAATTCACCTTCGAGGTGGTGCGGCCGGCGCAGGGAAAAGGCGTGCGCGGCGCGCCCGATCTGACGCAGGCGATCGAGGCGGTGGCGCTGATCCCGGGGACGGGGGAGTATTCGCTCGCGACGCGGCGGGTGAGCGAAGCGGAGCTGCGAGGGGACGGCACCGGGTCGGACCTGATGTATCCGACCGGCTCCTCGCTATCGTTCTTCAGCGGATGGGGCATCGACACTGCGGTGGAGCCGGTAAACCAGCATGCGCCGCACGGCGGGACGGATTTTGCCGTGAGCGTCGAGATGCTCGACGAGGAACTGCCCGGTTGCGGTGCCGTGTCGCTGGTCGTGTCTTGGTTTGGGGACGATCTGCGTTGCGACCGGTGTCAGGTGCGGCCGAAGGTCGGTGATCGCGGGCGCGAGGGCAGGGAGATGCGCTGGCGTGTGTCTGGCGCGCGGCGCGACGAGGTTACGGAGGTGCCGAAGCTCGACGGGCGCTCGATCTATGGAGGCACGCCTGCGGATGCGGCGGTGATCGAGGCGATTGCGGCACTGCATGCGGCGGGCAAGGCGGTGACGTTTTATCCGTTCATCTTGATGGATCAGCTGGAGGGTAACGCGCTACCCGATCCGTGGAGCGATGCGCGGAGCCAACCGAAGCTGCCGTGGCGGGGGCGGATCACGACATCCGAGGCGCCGGGGCGTGCCGGGTCGCCGGATGGGGCGGCGGCTGCCGTTGATGAGGTGGTGACGTTCTTTGGGGCGGCGCAGGTGACCGATTTCGCGGCGTCGGGCGAGACTGTTACTTATAGCGGGCCGGAGGAATGGTCGTTCCGGCGCTTCATTCTCCACTATGCGCATCTTTGCAAACTCGCTGGCGGGGTGGAGGTGTTCTGCATCGGGTCCGAAATGCGGTCACTTACGCAGATCCGAGGGCCGGGCAACAGTTTCTCGGCGGTGGCGCAACTGGTGCAGTTGGCCCGGGACGTGCGTGCGGTGCTCGGGGCAGAGTGCAAAATCGGCTACGCGGCGGATTGGACCGAGTATTTCGGCTACCAGCCGGGTAACGGCGACCGGTTCTTCAATCTCGATCCGCTCTGGGCCGATGACGATATCGACTTCATCGGGATCGACAATTACATGCCGCTGTCGGATTGGCGGGAGGGCGAGCACCACGCGGACGCGCATTGGGGCACTATCTACGATCTCGATTACCTGCAGTCGAATATCGAGGGCGGGGAGGGGTTCGACTGGTACTACGCCTCGCCCGAGCATCGCGACGCGCAGATCCGCACGCAGATCACCGATGGCGATCACGGAGAGCCCTGGGTCTGGCGCTACAAGGACATTCGCGGCTGGTGGGAGCATGACCATCACGAGCGGATCGGCGGCGTGCGAATTGAGAAGCCGACGGCCTGGGTGCCGCGCTCGAAGCCAATCTGGTTTACGGAGATGGGCTGCGCCGCGATCGACAAGGGCACCAACGAGCCCAACAAGTTCCTCGATCCGAAAAGCTCGGAAAGTGCGCTGCCGCATTACTCGGACGGGCGGCGGGACGACTACATGCAGATGCAATATCTGCGGGCGATGACATCTTATTGGGGGGATGACGCGCGCAACCCGGTCTCGGAGTTCTATGGCGGCCCGATGGTGGATATGTCGCACGCCCATGTCTGGGCTTGGGACGTGCGACCTTATCCGCAATTTCCCGGGTTGCCGGACCTGTGGGAAGATGCTGCGAATTACGCGCGCGGACATTGGATTTCGGGGCGGGCGACGGCCCAGCCTCTGGCGCATGTGGTGGGCGAGATATGTGCGCTTGCGGGCGTTTCCGTATTCGACGTGAGCGCGCTGCACGGTGTGGTGCGCGGATATGCGATGCCCGGGGGGATCACGCCGCGCGGGGCATTGCAGTCGTTGAGCTTGATCTACGGCTTCGATGCGTTGGAGCGCGACGGGGTGCTGGTGTTCCGGATGCGCGATGCGTCGGTGGATGCGGAGGTTTTGCCTCCGCTGCTGGCGTTGGATGGTGAGGATCAGAGCCTCGAGACGCGGCGCGTCCCGGAGGCAGAGATCGCGGGACGGGTCCGGCTCGCCTATGTCGAGGCCGATGGCAGTTTCGAGACCCGCGCGGTGGAGGCGATCTTTCCTGATGAGGTGGATGGCCCGGCCTCCGCGAGCGAGGCGCCCCTGGCATTGACCCGGGCCGAGGGAATGCGTGTCGTCCATCGCTGGCTCGCCGAGGCGCGCGTGGCGCGCGATACGGTGCAGTTCACGCTCCCGCCTTCGATGGGATGGCTCGGGCCGGGGGATGTCGTGGTGCTGCAGACCGAGGAGGGCGCGCTGCGCTACCGGATCGACCGGATGGAACGCGCTGAAGCGATCCGTGTGGAGGCCGTGCGAGTGGAGTCGGGAATTTACGACCCCTCGGAAGAGACCGACGAGGTGGCGCGGATCGAGAGCTTCACGCCCCCGGTGCCGGTGACGCCTGTGTTTCTCGATCTGCCGCTTTTGACCGGGGCGGAAGATCCTTACGCGCCGCATCTTGCGGTCACTGCAAGCCCTTGGCCGGGGGCTGCCGCGCTCTATTCGGCGCTGGAGGATGCGGGCTATGCGCTCAACACGAAGGTCGAGACGCAGGCGGCGGTCGGGGTGACGCAGGCGATCCTGCCGCGCGCGCAGAGCGGTCTGTGGGACCGTGGTCCGGGCTTGCGGGTGAAGATGCTCTCAGGGGAATTGCACAGCGCCAGCGAGGCCAGTGTGCTCGCCGGGCTCAACGCGATGGCGATCGGCGATGGCTCGTCGGATCGGTGGGAGATCTTCCAGTTCGTCACCGCCGAGCCGGTAGAGCCGGGGGTATGGGATATCTCGACCCGGCTGCGCGGGCAGGCGGGCAGCGACGCGGTGATGCCCGATGTCTGGCCGGAGGGTTCGGTCGTCGTGATGCTCGACGGGGCACCGCGCCAGATCGAGGTCGCGCCCTCGGCACGTAATCTGGCGCGCCACTACCGCGTGGGGCCGGCGGGGCGGGGCTATGACGACCCTTCCTATATTCACACGGTTCAGGCCTTCGCGGGGATCGGGTTGCGGCCACTGTCGCCTTGTCATTTGCACGCAGGGGCGCTGGGCGGCGATCTGCGGCTGAGTTGGGTGCGTCGGACCCGGATCGGGGGCGACGACTGGGAGGCGCTGGACGTGCCTTTGGGGGAGGCGTCCGAGCGTTACCGGGTGCGGGTTCTAGAAGGGCAGACGATCCGGCGCGAAGTGATCGTGAGCACGCCGGAATGGACATATGGCGCTGCGGAGCGCGCGGAGGACGGGATGATCGCGGCGCCGACCTTCGAGGTGGCGCAGATCTCGGATGTGTTCGGGCCGGGATTACCGGCGCGGCTGATCTGGACGGGATAAGATGCGCGCGGTGCTCGACGGCGATCTGATAACGCTTGCACGGGCGGTGATGCTATGGCCGGAGGAGCGCCGCGTGGAGCGACTCCACCGGCTTTTCGATCAAGTCCATGCGGCCGATCGGTACTGCAAGAGGTTGCGTCGTGTGCACCCCTGCTGGGGCAATGGCGCGATCCTGAGCATGGCGCTGAGGATGCCGCGGGCGCGGGCAGGGCCGGGCGATCCGCGCTATCTGTCCGCGCTAGGCTGCGTCTGCGCGGGGCTCGCCACGTGGCAATCCATGCGGCAGCCCGTAAACCGAAATGATCGAACGCCCCTTCCTCTATCCGCCGAAAAACCTATGTGTTAGGTTCTTGCGCGCGAAGAGGGAGTAATCCGATGAACAAGCAGATGGCAAAGGTTGCAACCGTCGATCCGGTCTGGACGCAGATTTGCGACGAGGCGCGGGCAGCGGTGCGTGACGAGCCACTTCTGGGCGCGCTGATCCATGCGGGGCTGTTGCATCACCCGACGCTGGAACGCGCGCTGGCCTACCGTTTCTCGATGAAGCTGGCCTCGGCGGAGATGAGCGAGCAGATCCTGCGCGAGATCGCCGAGGAAGCTTTCGCGGCCGATCCCGATCTGGGGCAGGCGGCCCGCGCCGATCTCGTCGCCGTGCATGAGCGCGACCCGGCCTGCCACCGCCTGATCCAGCCGTTGTTGTTCTTCAAGGGGTTCCAGGCGCTGCAAAGCTACCGGATTGCGCATTGGCTGTTCACGAACGGGCGTCGCGACATGGCCTATTTCGTGCAGATGCGCGCTTCGGAGCTTTTTGGCGTCGACATCCATCCGGGTGCGAAGATCGGCCGCGGAATCATGATGGACCACGCCCATTCGATCGTGATCGGCGAAACGGCCGTGGTGGGAGACAATGTCTCGATGCTGCATTCGGTGACGCTGGGCGGCACCGGCAAGGAAGACGAGGACCGTCACCCGAAGATCGGCAATGGCGTGCTGATCGGCGCCGGTGCGAAGGTGCTTGGCAATATCCATGTCGGCGACAACAGCCGGATCGCGGCGGGGTCGGTCGTCCTCTCGGACGTGCCTTGCTGCAAGACCGTGGCCGGCGTTCCCGCGAAGATCGTCGGCGAGGCGGGCTGCGAGCGTCCGGCAAGCGAGATGGACCAGCTGCTGCACGGCAGTTGAGCAAATCTCAGATGGAATCGAGAGGCGGGGCTTCGGCCCCGCTTTTTTGTTGCCTCGCGAAAAGCCTCCAGGCCTCTCGAATGACTGCGCATCGTTTCCTTGGTGAAAATCTCCCCGGGGCGAGTTCGCGAATGCGAAGAGGGGGGCAGCGCCCCCCTCTTCAACGTCTCGAAACGTGCGGACCGGTCAGGCCAGCATCAGCATCGGGTTCTCGAGGTTCTCGCAGATCGCCTTGAGAAGCTCCGCGCCGAGCGCGCCGTCGATCACGCGGTGATCGACCGAGAGCGTCATCGACATGACGGTCGCCACCTCGATCTCGCCCTCGTCATTCACCACCGGCTGCTTGATGCCTGCACCGACGGCGAGGATCGCACCATGCGGCGGGTTGATGACCGCGTCGAAATTCTCGATCCCGAACATGCCGAGATTGGAGATCGCGAAGCTGCCGCCCTGATATTCATGCGGCGCGAGCTTGCGGTCGCGGGCCCGGGTCGCGAGGTCTTTCATCTCCGCCGAAAGCGTCGAGAGCGATTTCGCCTCGGCATCTTTCAGCACCGGCGTGAACAGCCCGCCTTCGATCGCGACCGCGACGGCCACGTCCGAGGGCTTCAGCTTGAACACCTTGTCGCCGGCCCAGACCGCATTCGCATCCGGCACCGATTGCAGCGCCAGCGCGCAGGCCTTGATGATGAAGTCGTTGACCGACAGCTTCACGCCACGACCCTCGAGCTGCTTGTTGAGCTGCGAGCGGAATTTCATCAGCGCGTCGAGCTTGACCGAACGACGCAGGTAGAAATGCGGGATCGTCTGCTTGGCCTCGGTGAGGCGCGCGGCAATGGTCTTGCGCATCCCGTTGAGCTCGATCTCCTCGTACTCGCGACCCTCGTACATCTTGGCGATGGCAGAGGAGGATACCGTCGGCGCGGGCGCCGGAACGGGGCTCGCATCCGCGGATTTCGGCGCGTCCGATTTGGCCGGGGCTGCCTTGCCACCTTCGGCGGCTTCGACATCGGCCTTCACGATACGACCCTTCGGGCCCGAGCCCTTGAGCGAGGCCAGATCGACGCCCTTGTCGGCGGCGATGCGGCGCGCGAGCGGCGAGGCGAAGACGCGCTTGCCATCCGCATCCTGCGGCGCGGCAGGCGCTTTCTCGGTCTTCGGCGCGGCGCCCGCACCTTTCGATCCGCCGGCTTTCGCGCCGCTTTTCTCGGCGGGGGCGTTGTCGGCTTCCTTGGTCTCTTCCGCGTCCTCGGCCGCTTCGGCCTGAGCCGCGGCCGGGGCAGGGCTTTCGGCCTCGTCCACGGCGGAAGCGTCTTCGCCTTCTTCCAGCAGAACCGCGATCGGGTCGTTGACCTTCACGCCGGAGGTGCCTTCGGCGACGAGGATCTTGCCGATCGTGCCTTCATCCACAGCCTCGAATTCCATCGTGGCCTTGTCGGTCTCGATCTCCGCGATGATGTCGCCCGAGGAGACTTCGTCACCCTCTTTCACGAGCCATTTCGCGAGCGTGCCTTCCTCCATCGTGGGCGACAGGGCGGGCATCAAAATCTGGGTTGCCATTGCGCTATCCCCTTACCGGTAGGTGACTTTTTTGACCGCATCGACGACCTCGTCCGAGGTCACGAGCGCCAGTTTCTCGAGGTTTGCCGCGTAGGGCATGGGCACGTCCTTGCCGGTGCAGTTGATCACCGGGGCGTCGAGCCAGTCGAAGGCGCGCTCCATGATCACGGCCGACAGGTGGTTGCCGAAGCTCGCGACGGGGAAGCCTTCCTCGACGGTCACGCAGCGGTTGGTCTTGCGCACCGAGGCGAGCACCGTGTCGTAATCCACCGGGCGCAGGGTGCGCAGGTCGATCACTTCGGCGTCGATGCCCTCTTTCTCGAGCTTGTCGGCGGCTTCGAGCGCGTGGCTCATACCGATGCCCCAGCTGACGATGGTGACATCCGCGCCTTCGCGCCAGATCTTCGCCTTGCCGAAGGGGATCGTGAAGTCCTCCAGATCCGGCACCTCGAAGCTCCGCCCGTAGAGGATCTCGTTTTCGAGGAAGATCACCGGGTTCGGATCGCGGATCGCAGTTTTCAGCAGGCCCTTCGCATCGGCCGCCGAGTAGGGCTGCACGACTTTCAGACCCGGAACATGGGCATACCATGCGCCGTAATCCTGGCTGTGCTGTGCCGCCACGCGGGCCGCAGCACCGTTCGGACCGCGGAACACCATCGGTGCGCCCATCTGGCCGCCCGACATGTAGAGCGTCTTCGCTGCCGAGTTGATGATCTGGTCCATCGCCTGCATGGCGAAGTTGAAGGTCATGAATTCGACGATCGGGCGCAGGCCACCGAAGGCCGCACCGACGCCGAGACCGGCGAAACCATGCTCGGTGATGGGCGTATCGATCACGCGACGGTCGCCGAACTCGTCGAGCAGGCCCTGCGTGACCTTGTAGGCGCCTTGGTATTCGGCGACTTCCTCGCCCATCACGAAGACGGTGTCGTCGGCGCGCATTTCCTCGGCCATTGCATCACGCAGCGCCTCGCGGACGGTCTGCGTCTTCATCGGCGTGCCTTCGGGCCAATCCGGCGTGGTGTCGGGCTTGGGCATGTCGTCGCCGTCGTCCGAGGACTTCGCCTTGGCCGGAGTTTTCGCGGGTTCGTCGCTGTCGTCGCTCTCGGCGGCGTCCGACCCGGTGTCGGGCTCTTCGGCCTCTTCCGCGGCGGAGGCGTCTTCGCCTTCTTCCAGCAGCACCGCGATCGGGTCGTTGACCTTCACGCCGGAGGTGCCTTCGGCGACGAGGATCTTGCCCAGCGTGCCTTCGTCGACCGCTTCGAATTCCATCGTGGCCTTGTCGGTCTCGATCTCGGCGATGATGTCACCGGCCGAAATCTCGTCGCCCTCTTTCTTGAGCCATTTCGCCAGCGTGCCCTCTTCCATCGTGGGCGAGAGCGCGGGCATCAGAATCTTGGTTGCCATCTGTCTTTCCCCCCTCAGGCGTTCTGCGGCGCGACATCGGTGTAGATGTCGGTGTAAAGTTCATCCACGGAGGGCTCCGGGCTCTCCTTGGCGAAATCGGCGGCGCCGTTGACGATCGCCTTGATATCCTTGTCGACCTGCTTGAGCTCGTCCTCGGTCGCGTGCTTGCCGGTCAGCAGAAGCTGACGGACCTGCTCGATCGCGTCACGCTCTTCGCGCATCTTCTGCACTTCTTCGCGGGTCCGGTATTTCGCCGGGTCCGACATCGAGTGGCCGCGATAGCGATAGGTCTTGATCTCGAGGATGTAGGGGCCCTTGCCCGCGCGGCAGTGCGCGACCGCCTTCTCGCCGGCCTGCTTCACCGCCAGCACGTCCATCCCGTCGACTTCCTCGCCGGAGATGCCGTAGGCAATGCCGCGCTCGTAGAAGTCGGGCGACTTGGTCGCGCGCTTCACGCTGGTGCCCATCGCGTACTGGTTGTTCTCGATCACGAAAACGACCGGAAGATCCCAGAGCTGCGCCATATTGTAGGTCTCTGCGACCTGACCCTGGTTCGCCGCACCGTCGCCGAAATAGGTGAAGGTGACGTTGTCGTTGCCCTTGTACTTATCCGCGAAGGCGAGGCCCGCACCGATCGGCACCTGCGCCGCGACGATGCCGTGGCCGCCGTAGAAATGCTTCTCTTTCGAGAACATGTGCATCGAGCCGCCCTTGCCCTTCGAGTAACCGCCGTCGCGGCCCGTGAGCTCGGCCATCACGCCTTTCGGGTCCATCCCGCAGGCGAGCATGTGCCCGTGGTCGCGATAGGAGGTGACGCGCTTGTCGCCTTCCTTCGCCGCAGCCTCGAGGCCGACGACCACCGCTTCCTGCCCGATATAGAGGTGGCAGAAGCCGCCGATCAGACCCATGCCGTAAAGCTGACCGGCCTTCTCTTCGAAGCGCCGGATCAGCAGCATGTCGTGGTAATATTGCTTGAGTTCCTCGGCCGAGACATTCGCGCCCGCTTTGGCGCCGCTCGCCGAGCCTTTCCGTGCTGCCATTGGTCAGACCTCCCTTGGCCGGAATAGTTTAGCGTTAAACCATTCCTTACAGCAATGCCGGGCCGAAGGCAATGACCCCGCGGCATCGCAGGGCGGGAATGGCGCTCACGTTTCAACTAGGGCCGGTGAGGCAGTTTTCGAGCGATGTTTGTGCCGCAAAAACGGGCAGGCCGAGTAGCCTCTCAGCGGATCACGATCTCGTCGGAGCGCATCGCGCCCAGCACTTCGCGCGCCTGACTGTCGAGAAGATCCAGATCGAGGTAATCGTCGGAGAGGCGATGGGTCAGGTTGGCCATCCGGTCGACCTTGGCGCGCAGCGCATCGCGCTCGGCGCGCTTGGCGTCGATCTCCGCTTCGATCTGCACGCGGCTGAGAATGCCGTAGCGTCCCTGTACGGCGGCGAAGGCGAAATAGGCGCCGAGCACCACCGCCACGGTCACGAAAATCAGAGGCCCGATCGTGGGGCGTCTCATAACCATTGTCCTGCCTCTCTTCCGTATCGGCCGCGCTCCGTCCCCCGGAGCCGCGTCCTGACCTCTGCCGGGCCCTGTATCTCGAATCATGTCACATGTGATTCGTCATTGGAATCCCCCCTGCGATCAATTCTGCAAAGATTCCGCGCAGAGTTGCGTGTCGGCGAATTGTCTCGCATGCACCGCCCTTGGTCGCGCACAAACTTGTTCCCACCCGCGCATCTGGCTACGCAGGCGCTAATGGAAACGCGCGCATGTGAGCATCTCCGGATTCATCGAGGCGATCGGATCGAAGAAGATTCGGCTCTTCGGCATCACCGCGTCCCCCGCCGCCGAGGCGCGGGGGGCAAGCCCTCGTCGCTATCGTGAAGACTATCGGTGATTACATCCTCGAATGGCTGGAAACGCACACGGTGACCGGCGCGCGTCACGCCTGTCTCTACGACACTGGCTGCACCGACGATACGCTGGCGAAGATCGGCACACGATACGCTTCAGCGCCCGGGCGCTGGCACTGGTGACAGAATATGCGGATACCTTCAGAAGAAGATGTCCTCGGCCTCCTGTGCCACGGATACGAAATCCGCCGAGGATGACGGGAAGACCCCGGCATGCACCTCGCGCTCTGCGGGCATGGTGTAACTCGCCTCGACCGCGTCCAAAAAGCTGGCGATTTCGTTCGAAATCTCGCCCTGGAAGGCATTGTTCGTGTTCGGGGGAAGCGCCGATCGTGCTTCGCTCAGCAAGCGCACCAACGCGGCCCGGCTATCCCGCAGGGGACCATCGCGGTCGGCGCGGACCATATCTGTCATGCCGTCCAACGCGGCGCCGAGTTCCGCCGCGAGGCTCTCCATGGCCCTGACCGCAGAGATATCCGCGCCGCTCTGCTCGTCCGGGGAAAGGAAGACCGCGGCGCTCGACTCCTGCAACAGGGCCAGGCGGACGATCCCGGCGATCCCGGCCGCGATCTCGAGTGTGCAGTCGCGCAGCTGCTCCGACACTTCGAGCGTCGCTCCGCCGTCCGGCCCCAGACGGCCGGAGACCAGGGTCGCGTTTATCCCGAGCAGCTGGATGCGTTCGTCGAGACGGGATATTTCCGCGGCGGACGCGGCACTGCGGGCGTAAAGGGCCGAGAGAGCGGCCATGTCCGGCGCGATCCGATCACGCTGCGCTGCAAGTTGCTCTGCCCCGGTCGCCAGCCGGCGGGCGCGTTCGGCCACGCCGGCCAGTGATCTTGCCAAGGGAGCCTCGGCGATGCCGGCGAGTTCGACGCGCGCGTTTTCGACCTGCACTCCCATCCGATCGAACTCCGGCAGGGCGGCCTCGATGCCCATCCCCAAGTCGTCGATCGCCGCGTGCAGCTGTCGCTGCGCGAGCGCCCGGGCGGCAGGTCTTACGCCCGCCGGACCGGCCTCGCCGCGCGCCGCTATCGCCTCGACATGTTCCAGCCTCTGCCGCGCCGCGTCACCGCATTGAAGATGGGTCACCGCGCTTTGAAGGGCGGATCCGAGACGTTGCCGCGCATCTCCGACCTGTTCCACGGCCCGGAGCGGCAAGGAATTGCCACGCAGCGCACCGAGCAGAGCAGAGATTTCCCTTCGAACATCCCCGATGTCTTGCGCGGTCCGTTTCATGCCGCGGATCTCCGGGGCGAGGTGGGCCAGCTGCCGGTCGCCCTGCGCCAGTTCCTCCCCCAGCTCTGCCACCGCGCGATCGATCCTGTCGAGGATTGTCCGGGCCTCCGTGGCGAAGCGTGCCAACGACCCCTCGTTCATGGCGCGGCTGACGACGAGGGCATTGGTCGCGATCATTCGCGCAAGCCGAATTCTGCGGACCTGAGCGGGGATCAGAGCACGGATCTCTGCGGCATTGCCGAGCAGCATTTCGGCCGCCTCGTCGAGCATGCCGAACTGGGCTTCGACCTTTTCGAGGAGCGCCCCGACGTCGCGCGCCGCCTCGTCGAGCCGCTTCAATCCCTCCTGGCCGGACGCCTCGGAGACGCGTCCCAGCATGGTCTGCATCGTACCGAGATCGTCGAGCCGTGCGAATAGCGCGGTCGATGCATTCAGGAAGACGGCTTCCAACTCGCCCGCCAGCTGCGCCGAAACTGTTCGGAGAGCGGCAAGCGACCGCGTGATATCATCGGTCATGCCGCACCGACCCGCATCTCGTACCGCGCGATCTCCGTCGCCAGCCCCTGCAGCGGAACCGCCCGTTCAGCGGCGCCGATGCGCATCGCCTCACCGGGCATCCCCCACACGACCGAGGTCGGCTTGTCCTGAGCGATGGTCTGGGCGCCGACCGCCCGCATCTCGGCCAGCCCGCGCGCGCCGTCATCGCCCATGCCCGTCATCAGGATCCCAAGCGCCGCCGGCCCGGCGGCGATCGCCGCCGAGCGGAACAGAACATCCACTGAAGGTCGATGCCGTGCGACATAGGGCCCATCGAGAATCCCCACGCGATAGCCCGCGCCTTGCCGCCGCAGAATGAGGTGGCGATCGCCCGGTGCGATCAGCACGCTGCCCGGGACGGGGCGGTCGCCATCGACCGCCTCTCTGACACTGACCGAACAGAGACCATCGAGCCGCCGGGCGAAGGCCGCTGTGAATTTCTCCGGCATGTGCTGGACGATCACGACCGGTGGCGTCGTCGGGGCAAGCCGCGGAAGCAGCGTCGCCAGAGCCTCCGTCCCCCCGGTCGAAGCGCCGATCACCACGAGCGGCCCGACGCCGGAGGGAATCGGCGCGCCGGGACGTGGCGGAGGCAGGATGACGTCGGCCGTAAGTTTCGGCCCAGGCGAGAGCTGGGTCGGCTCTGCCTTCAGGCGGGCGGACGCGCGATCGCCGAAGCCGCGAAGTCCGCCCGCCTTCGCGGCGGCGCGTACGGCATCGGAGAGCCGGATCTGTGCTTCCTGCCGGGCCTCGGGCGTGGTCAGGCGCGGCTTGCCCACGACCTCGCGGGCCCCAATTTCCAGCGCGCGCATCGCGGCATGCGAGCCGGCATCGGTATGGCTCGAACAGACGACGACGGGCAGCGGGTGCTGTGCCATTATCTTGGCCAGAAAAGTCAGCCCATTCATACGCGGCAATTCCAGGTCCAGCAGCATCACATCGGGCAGCGCATCGCGCATTTTCTCGGCCGCGTCGAAAGCATCGCGGGCGGTCGCGGTCACCCGAATGGCCGGATCCGCGCCCAGAAGTTCGCACAGCGCCTTTCGCGCGGAGGCGCTGTCATCGACGATCAGAACCTTGATCTGCGCCATCATGTTGCTCCTTCGTTGCGGAACACGCCGGGGGCCATCTGAACGAGCGAAGGCACCTGCACGATCATGGACTCGGAATGGCCGACGATCAGGTAGCCGCCGCGACGCAGGTGTCGGGCCAGCGCGGCGAGCACCCGGTGCTGCGTCGGCGGGTCGAAATAGATCAGGACGTTGCGCAGCATGACAACGTCCAGACCGGTTTCGATCGGATAGGGTATCTCCATCAGGTTCATCGGTGCGAACCGGACCCGCGCACGGAGTTCCGGCACAATTCGTGCCTGCCGAACCGGGCCTTTCCTGCCCTGCATGAGATAGGCGTCGCGCAGTGCCGGGGGGACCGGCTCCAGATCCGATAGCGGAAAGACGGCGTTTCGCGCGATCTGCAGCACCCGGTGAGAGATGTCGGTGCCGAGTATGGCCCAATCCAGCCGGCGATCAGCCTGTGCCGCGCGGGCCAGCAGCATTGCCGCCGACCAGGCTTCGGCCCCGGTCGAGGCGGCCGCGCTCCAGAGCCGGAACCGGACCGTCCGTCCAGCGGGCGCAGGCGCGAGGCATTCGGGAATGATACGCTCCTCCAGAAAGCGGTAATGTGCCGGCTCCCGGAAGAAGTCGGTCTTGTTGGTGGTTATCAGATCGATGATTTGGGGCAATTCTTCGCGCATTGCTCCATCGTCGAACAGGTGACCGAGATATGCGTCCAGCGTGGGGAGGCCGAGCGCGACCATACGCTTGCGCAGGCGCGACTCGATCATCACGTTTTTAGACTCCCGCAACCGGATGCCGCTGACCTCGTGAACGAGGTCGCGGAACCGATCGAGCCTGGCGTGGCTGGTGCTGGTTGCCGCGTCTACCATTGTCAGGCGGCGAGCGCGGCTGACGCGAGAACAGCGACGTCGTCCGCGAAGAGCCCTTCGACATCCAGCACTGTCACGAAGGCGCCGTCACGACGACCGATGCCGGCCACCATAGATTCGTGCCATTTCAGCAAATCCGCCTCGGCCAGCGGCCGGGTGACAGCCTCGTCGAGCTCTGTCACCTCGATTACCTGGTCGACCCGGAGCCCGACACTGTGATCGGCATCACCATCGCCGCGCAGCCCCAAGACAATGATCCGCGTATCTGGCGCGTCATCGCAGTCGGGGCGTCCCAGAAGACGGCGCAGATCGATCACCGGTACCGAAGCGCCGCGACGGTCGATCAGCCCCAGCAGATGTGCGGGCGTTCGGGGCAGTGGAGTGATTGGCCGCACGTCCAGAATTTCGACCACGGGCGCAACGGGCAGAGCGAAAAGCGTGTCCGCCAGTCCGAAGGTGACGACGGTACGGTGGTTCTGTGTCATGTCTTCACATCCTTGCTGTGGGACTTGTGTCTGATCGTGCAGCGTTGCGGCCGGCCCGGGTGAACTGAGCATCCAGCTCGTCCTCGCTGACGGTCATGTCGAAATCGAAGCCACCGGACTTGGGTGGCGATTTGGGCTGCGCGGCCGATGCCCGTCGTTGCGGTTTGCGGCCGGTGGACGTGGACGACGCCGCGTGCCCGGCGGGAGCGGCCATCCCGTCAGCCAGCCGGAACAGCGACATCGTCGCGCGCAGCGTCTCGGCCTGAGCCGACAGCTCTTCGGCGGTCGACGACAACTGCTCGGACGCCGAAGTATTTTCCTGCGTGACCTTGTCCAGCTGCTGGATCGCCAGATTCACCTGTGTGGCGCCGGTGGCCAGTTCCTGACTGGCGCCGCTGATCTGGCTGACCAGTTCGGCGGTGCGTTCAATGTCGGGGACCAGACCGTCGAGCATCCGGCCGGCATCCTCGGCAGCCTTGACCGTGTCCGAAGACAGTCCGCTGATCTCCCCGGCCGCGGTTTGGCTGCGCTCCGCCAGCTTACGCACCTCGGAAGCGACCACGGCGAAGCCTCGGCCATGTTCACCTGCGCGCGCGGCTTCGACCGCCGCGTTGAGAGCCAGGAGGTCGGTCTGGCGCGCAATTTCCTGCACCACCATGATGCGCTCGGCAATGGTCTGCATCGCAGTTACGGCGCGCGACACCGCCAAGCCCGAAGCCCGGGCGTCCTCGGCGGATTTCTTGGCCATGCCCTCGGTTTCGGACGCGTTCTCGGCCGTCTGCTTGATGCTGGCGGTCATCTGCTCCATCGAGCTCGACGCTTCCTCGGTCGAAGAGGCCTGCTCGGTCGCGCCCTGGCTGAGTTGTTCTGACGTGCTCGCCATCTCGCCGGCGCCCGAGGCGACGTTGCTGGCACCGCCGGTAACTTCGCCGACGATGTCGCGCAGCTTCTCGACCATGATGTTCTGCGCGCGCAGCAGATCGGTCACCTCGTCGTTGCCGCGCAACGTGGCCGTTTGCGTCAGATCGCCCTCCGAGACGCGGCGCGCCAGTTCGATCGAGCGATTCAGCCCGCGCGAGATCGTCATCACGATCCACGTGGCTGTCAGGGCGCCGAGCACCACGGCGGCGATCATCAACCCGATCACGGTCTGTCGCGCTTTGGCGTAGAGCGCATCGGTGTTCCGGATCGCCTCGGCCATGATGGCATGGTTGGAAGCCAAAATTGCGTCGAGGCTTGTCTGCATTTCGGTCCACTGGGCTTGTCCATCGCTCGACACGAGCCGGTAGCCCGACAAAGCCCCGTCGTTGTCGGCCATGCCCATCGCGCGATTGTTGATGTCGCGCAGCTTGGCGTTGATGTCGGTATAGGTGGCGATTTCCGCCTTGCCCTCGGATGTTGCCAGGGCAAGCAGGTCGGTGACCAAAGCGTCATGGGCCTTTCGCCCGGCCGCGAGTTCGCTGCGCAATTCGGTCCGCATGGAAGCGCGTTCGCTCAGCAGGTATTCCCGCACGTTGCGCTGGATGCGCAACTGCTCAGCATTCAGTTGCTGGGACAATTCGATCCTGCGCGCGGAGTTGTTGACCAGCTCGCCCAAACGATCGTTGAGGCGTCCGAGATCGCGGATCGCGAATGCGAGGCCAGTGCCAGCGAGGGCAATCAGAAGAATGAATGTGGCGGCCAGTTTGAGTTTCAAGGTAAATCGCATCAGGCATGCTCCGGTTGCGGTGTGGACCCCGCGGACGTTGCGCCGGGCCTTTCTGGTTGGGCGGTTCGCCCGATGAGAAAATCGCCGAAGATCGTCGAGAGGTCGGGTATCGTGACGAAGCGGCCGGACCAGCGTCCGACGGCGGCGACGTAGCGGGGCGGCCAGCGGCTGCCGACCGGAGGTATGCGTTCGATGGATTCGGGCGGGATGCGCGTGACCTCATGCACGCTGTCGGCGAGGATGCCGACAATGCTGCGCTGGTCTTCGAGATCGAGATCGAGGACCAGAACACGGGCCGCGATCCCCCCGGTGGCGCGCGGCATTCTCAGCGGAACCCGCAGGTCGGCGAGCGGCACCACGGCGCCGCGAACGTTGATCAACCCGGCGACGAAATCGGGCGCACCGGGCACGCGGGTCATGGCGCCCGGTTCGAGTACCTCGCGTAGCTGCGCTGTCGGGACCGCCAGTGTTTCACCGGCGAGGTGAAAGGTGACGAGATCACCGTCAAGCGCGCGGGGGTCGCTGTTCAGGGTCATGCCGCCTCCTGACCGGTTTCGGCCTCGCTATGGCCGCGCGCGACCAGTTGCGGGACGTCGAGGATCAGCGCCACCGCGCCGTCGCCCAGGATCGTCGCGCCGGAGAATGCCTTGAGCCCGGCATGCAGCGGCGAGAGCTGCTTGATGACGGTCTGATTGGTGCCGATGATGCGGTCCACCACCAGTCCGACGCGGCCATCGCTGCTGGTCACGACGATCACCTTCTGATGCGGGCCGGGGGCGCCCGGACTGTCCAGCAGATGGCGCAGGCGCAGGAAGGGCACCAGGCTGTCGCGAATGTCGAGAAATGCGTTGCCGCTGTCGGGCATGGCCATCTCGGCGGGAAGCTCGACGATCTCATCGACTGCGGCCAGCGGGATCACGAAACGTTCGTTCGCCACCTCGATCAGCAGACCGTCGACGATGGCGAGGGTCAGCGGCAGGCGCAGGGTAACCGTCGTGCCGTGGCCGGGTTCGCTCGTGACCTCGAGCGTCCCGCGCAGCGCCTCGATCGTGCGCCGCACCACGTCCATGCCGACTCCGCGCCCCGACAGTTCGGTCACCGTAGCGGCGGTCGAGAAGCCCGGGACGAAGATGAGTTGGAAGAGCGCGTCGTCGCTCAGCTCGGCGGTTTCGGCGATCAGCCCGCGCTCCACGGCCCGGTCGCGGATCGCGGCACGGTCGAGACCGCGTCCGTCGTCGCCAAGCGAGATCAGCACCTCGGCCCCGGAGTAGCGGGCCTTCAACCGGATTTCTCCGGTCTCGGGCTTACCCATCGCGCGCCGGGTCGCCGCATCCTCCAGGCCGTGGTCGGCGGCGTTGCGGATGATATGCATGAGCGGGTCCGTCAACCGCTCGACAACGGTCTTGTCCAGCTCGGTCTCCTCGCCCTCGACCGTGAAAGTGAGCGACTTTCCCAGACTGCCGGTCAGATCATGGACCAGCCGGCGGAAGCGTCCCGTGATCGCGCCGATCGGGGTCATGCGGATCGACATCGTCGTGTCGCGCATCGCCGTGGTCAGGCGCTGAATGTCTTCGGCCACCGCGATCAGCCCGGGGTCGCCGGACTGTGAGGCCAGTTCGATCAGCCGGGCCTCTGCGATCACCAGTTCCCCGACACGGTCCATCATGTCGTTGAGGCGCTCGGCCGGCACCCGCATGAGCGCACCGGAGCCGCGGCTAGCCCCCTCCGCGGGCCGGGCCGGCGCCGGATCGGTTGCGGGTTCCTGTTCCGGAGCCGCAGATTCCTGGCTCGCGCGTTGCGGGGGCAGGGGGGCCGCCAGCTCCGACGACTCGAGTTCGAGGCGGAGGCCGTTCTCGTGGAACAGGAAGACGCCGCGGATATCGTCCTCGGTCGCGGTTGAGTCGATCCACGCCTCCCATCCGAGGTAGAGCTGCAGCGGGTCCAGCGCATCGAGGGGCGGAATCTCGTCGGTCAAGGCAAGGATCTGCGCCGCGCCAAGGCATTGCAATTCCTCCAGTACCAGTTCTGGTCGGCCGCCCAGCGTTGGCGTGTCCGGTGGCAGGAAAAAACGCAGGTGCCTGCCGGGCGCGGCCGGCGGAGCGTCGGAGGTGAGATGGTCGGCGAGCCGCTTGAGGATGGCGTTGCCGTCATCGCGCGCAGCCCCGGATAGCAGGCCAGCGACGTGATCACGCGCCGCGAGGCTGATCGTGATCAGGTCTTCGTCCACCGGCACCGTCCCCTCACGTACAGCAACGAATGCCGTCTCGAAGTCATGCAGGAAACCGGCGATGTCGGTGCGCCCGAACATCGCGCCGGATCCCTTGAGGGTATGCAGATCGCGGAAAACCCCGTCGATCAGCCCACGGTCCCCCGGGGCGTCCTGCAAGGCCAGCAACTGCTGCTCCAGGCTTTCCACGAGGCTCTCGGCCTCCGCGCGGAAGGTGTCGAGAGAGTCTTCGTCCATCATGTCCCCACCACCTTGCCGATTACCGAAAGGAGTTTCTGCTGGTCGAACGGCTTCACCATCCAGCCGATGGCTCCCGCCGCGCGGGCCTTGTCCTTGATCGCGGCTGCGGTTTCGGTCGACAGGAAGACGATCGGCACGCCGAGGTTGGCGGGGCGTGCCCGGAATGCCTGGCAGAACCCCAGCCCGTCGAGCCGTGGCATGTTCTGGTCCGTGATGACCGCATCGAAGCTACGGGTCCGGCTGATGTCCAGCGCGTCCTGCCCGTCCACCGCAGTGGCCACGTCGTAGCCAGCGCTCTTCAAGGTCGTGGCGATCATTTGTCGGACCGACAGGGAGTCGTCGACCACCAGAATACTGCGTGTCATCTATTGAAACCTCAGTCGGAATTCGAAGGCGTCTCGGAAAGCGCGCGCGGAAAGAGATGACCGGAGCCTCGCGACCGAGATCGCCGCGCAATCGGGGAAGTTGCGGAGGCGCCAGCCCCGTAACGTCGAGCCGGAGGCATCGGGAGTCGGTTGCATGAACGAGACCTCGTGTTTCTTGGGCCGGGAACAAAGCGGTCATACGAGGCATAGCAACGCCGCCTTAAGGCTTTCCTAAAAACGCCGCTGAATTTGCCGCCGTCTCGATCGGAGAAACGAAACCGCGCGGAAACGCGGTGCAAGGGGAGTGGATATGCGTGGCGGCGGCGACCACGCCAGCGCCCTGCGCTGTTTCACCGGTGCGAACCCCAAGGCGAACGCGCCGCAAGAGACACGACAGACCCGCTTTGCGCGGGCTTCGCATGGAGGCTCGCCGAGCATGAAAAGGGGCTGCCGCGCCTTAGGTCTGGTAGGAAGAAAAAGAGGGCGCGGTAGGTTCCGCGCCCTCTCAGCGTTCATCGTCTGCCCACCGATCCCATCGGCGCGGCAGCGGGTATGCGCGTGCCGTTGCCCCCTTTCCGACACGGCGTCGGAGGTGTCCAACCGGCAGCTATGAATCGGGCAGCGCCCCCTGATCGGTAACCGATCTTACCCGGCCACAGACGCCGCATGGATCGAGGTGATCGCATCTTCCAGCATCGCGTTGAATTCCTCGTCCGACTGCTGGGCCGAGAGGCCCTCGGTCAGCGCGCGCGAGAAGGACGCGATCATGCCGGTGTTCTTGGCCAGCTTCTCGTTCGCCTCGTCGCGCGAATAGCCGCCCGAGAGCGCCACGACCTTCAGCACCTTCGGGTGGTCGACCAGCGGCTTGTAGCGGTTCGGCTCGGTCGGCAGCGAGAGCTTCAGCATCACCTGCTTGCCCTCGGGCACTGCGTCGAGATGGCTCAGGATCTCGGCCAGCAGCATCTGCTCGGCCTCGTCCTTGTCGGAGATCGAGATCGTCACTTCCGGCTCGAGGATTGGCACGAGTCCGTGGCTGAGCACCTGCATCCCGAGCTCGAACTGCTGATCGACGATCGCCTTGATGCCACCGACATTGGCCGCGGAGATCACCGAGCGCTCCTTGGTGCCGAAGATGCCCGCCTTCACGGCACGCTCCAGCAGAGCGTCGAGGTTCGGGATCGGCTTCATCAGCTGCACGCCGTGCTCCTCGGCCTCAAGGCCCTTGTCGATCTTCAGGAAGGGCACCACGCCGCGCTTTTCCCAAAGATAGGTGGCGGTGGGGGTGCCGTCGATGTCACGATCCATCGTCTGCTCGAACAGGATCGCGCCCACCACTTTCTCGCCGGTGAAGGCGGGGGATTTGATGATCCGCGAGCGCATCTGGTGGATCAGGTCGAACATCTCGTCTTCGCTGTTATAGGCATCTTCCTCGATGCCGTAGAGCCGCAGCGCCTTGGGGGTGGAGCCGCCCGACTGGTCGAGGGCCGCGATGAAGCCGTTGCCCTCGCGCATCTGCTCGGTCTGCTTGGCGTTGGACATGGGAATTCCTCCTGCGGGATATAGGGTCGTCTGAAGGGATAGTTTCCGCGCCGGGGCGATGCAACGCTGGTGACGCTAACATATCGAAACGGCGCGCATTTTGGCGTGTCCTCGCCGGCCCCGCCCTCGCGCGCCTTGAAACGCTGCGCGAAAAGACAAGGCCGGGGTGCTTTCGCAGCCCCGGCCCGATCCGTTTGCTCTTTCCTGTCTCCCGCCCGTTTTCAGGGCGCGCGGCTCAGCTTTGCTGGTCGAGCGCCGCCACTCCGGGCAGGACCTTGCCTTCCATCCATTCGAGGAAGGCACCGCCAGCGGTAGAGATATAGGAGAAATCCTTCGCCGCACCGGCCTTGTTGAGCGCGGCCACCGTGTCGCCGCCGCCCGCGACCGAGATCAGCTTCTCCTCGCGCGTCAGCTCGGCCGCTTTCGCCGCCGCCGCATTGGTCGCCGCATCGAAGGGTGCGATCTCGAAGGCGCCGAGCGGGCCGTTCCAGATCAGCGTGCGCGAGTTCTCGAAGACCTTACTGATTTCCTCGACCGATTTCGGCCCGGCATCGAGGATCATCGCATCCGCGGGGCAGGCGTCATTGGCCACGGTCTCGTTCTCGGCCCCCGCCTTGAACTCGCGCGCCACGACCACGTCGACGGGCAGGTGGATCTTGCAGCCCGCAGCCTTGGCCTTCTCCATGATCTCCTTCGCCGTGTCGGCCATGTCGCGCTCGGCCAGCGATTTGCCGACGTCGATGCCTTGCGCCACGAGGAAGGTGTTCGCCATGCCGCCGCCGATGATCAAGTGATCGACCTTCGCCACCAGATTGCCGAGCAGGTCGAGCTTGGTCGAGACCTTCGCCCCGCCCACGACTGCCGTCACCGGACGCTCGGGATCGCCAAGCGCCGCCTCGAGGGCTTTCAGCTCGGCCTCCATCAGGCGACCGGCCGCGGCGGGCAGGATCTTCGCGATGCCTTCGGTCGATGCGTGCGCCCGGTGCGCGGCCGAGAAGGCGTCGTTGACATAGACCTCGCCAAGCGCGCCCATCTCGGCGGCCAGCATGGGGTCGTTCTTCTCTTCGCCAGCGTGGAAACGGGTGTTCTCCAGCAGCAGAACCTCGCCCTTCTGCAGCGCGCCCACGGCTTCCTTCGCAGGGCCGCCGATGCAGTCCTTTGCGAATTTCACCGGGAAGCCGAACGCCTTCTCCAGCGCGGGCACCAGCGGCTCGAGGCTCATTTCCGGCACGACCTGCCCCTTGGGGCGCCCGAAATGCGCCAGCAGCACCGGCTTGCCGCCCTTCGACATGATGTCCTGCACGGTCGGCACTATCTTCTCGATCCGCGTCGCGTCGGTCACTTTTCCGTTCTCCACGGGCACGTTGATATCCACGCGCACCAGCACGACCTTGCCGTCCAGATCGACCTCGTCGAGGGTTTTCCAAGCCATGATATCACTCTCCCAATCTGCGCAGGGGGCCATCGCGAATGTGGCCCGCTCCCGCGGCTTGCGTTCTTCTTGCCTGCGGCGATGGGTCGCGTCAACACGGCGGACCGAACTGCGGCGCTTTGTCCTTGCCGCGCAAGGGCCTCGCTCCTATGGTCGGCCCAAATTTCAACGGAGGACCCAATGGCCGATATCAAGGATCCCGAGAACACGATCATCATCGAGCTCAAGGACGGGCCGGTCGTGATCGAGCTGCTCAGCGACGTCGCCCCGAAACATGCCGAGCGCATGAAGCAACTCGCCCGTGACGGCGCCTATGACAACGTGGCCTTCCACCGCGTGATCGAGGGCTTCATGGCCCAGACCGGCGATGTCGCGAACGCCAATATGGAAAAGGACTACAATCCGGGCCGTGCGGGCACGGGCGGGTCGCAATATCCCGACCTTCCGGCGGAATTCTCGAAGCTGCCGCATGATCGCGGGACGCTGGGCGCTGCGCGCTCGCAGAACCCGAACTCGGCCAATTCGCAGTTCTTCATCAACTTCAAGGACAACCACTTCCTGAACGGTCAATACACGGTCTATGGCCGCGTGATTTCGGGGATGGAGCATGTCGACAAGATCGCGCGCGGCGAGCCGCCGGCGAACCCCGACCGGATGATCTCGGTGAAGGTGGCCGCCGATGCGTAATATCCTGCGCCGCACCGTCCTCGCCGCCGCCGCGAGCCTCGTCGTCTCGGCGCCCGCCGCCTTCGCGCAAGACAGCTCTGGCGTGCCGGATACCGGCGGGCCGAAGCTCGTGCTGCAGATCGGCGGTCAGACCGAAGGCAAGGTCGTGATCGACCTGCTCACCGACAAGGCCCCGAAAGCCGCCGAGCGCCTGATGAAGCTCGCCAAGGAAGGCAAATACGACGATGTCGTCTTCCACCGCGTGATCGACGGCTTCATGGCCCAGACGGGCGATGTGCAATTCGGCAAGAAGGGCGGAGATACCTCGATGGCCGGGATGGGCGGCTCCGATCTGCCCGACCTTCCGGCGGAATTCTCGAACATCTCCTTTCAGCGCGGCATCGTGGGCATGGCCCGCTCCGCCGATCCGAACTCGGCAAATTCGCAGTTCTTCATCATGTTCGCCCCCGCGCCCCATCTCGACGGGCAATATACCGTCGTGGGCCATGTCGTGAGCGGCATGGATGTGGTCGACAAGATCAAGAAGGGCGACGCGGCGCGCAACGGCGTGGTCGAGGATCCCGATTACATCGTCAAGGCGACGGTGGAAGACAAGTAAGACGGGCAAGGGGGCTACGGCCCCCTTTCTCTTGCGCAGGCAGTCACTTTCGGCTTGGCCCAAATATCCCCGGGGGTGAGGCGGGATCAGCGGCCTTCCAGTGGAAGGACGCCCCGGCGAACGCCCGAAGCGCAAGCGAAGGGCCGTCAGCGCGGGGCAGCGCCCCTCCCAGCTTTTACAGCCGCGCGATGCGCTCGGTCAGGAGCGTGTAGAACCCTTCCGCATCCAGATCGCCCATGAACATCGCATTCGGCGCCCGGTCGGTCACGCGCCACCAATCGGCGACGGTCATACCCATGGTCAGCTCCGACGTCGTCTCGACCTCGACATTGATATGCCGCCCTGTGAACAGGTCGGGCTTGAGCAGATAGGCGATCACGCAGGGATCGTGCAGCGGCGCACCTTCCGAGCCGTATTTTGCCATGTCGAAGCGCTCGAAGAAATCGGTCCAGCTGGCGACCGCATGGCCGACGCGGGTGCCGAGATTGCGGAACGCTTCGACGCGGGCGCGGGTGGTGAGCGCCTTATGCGTCACGTCGAGCGGCATCACCACCAGAGGCACGCCGGATTTGAAAACGATCTCGGCGGCCTGCGGGTCGACATGAATGTTGAATTCGGCGGCGGGCGTGGTGTTGCCCACCTCGAAATAGGCGCCGCCCATCAGCACGATCTCGGCGATCTTCTCGGCGATATCGGGGGCGCGGCGCAAGGCGGTCGCGATATTGGTGAGCGGGCCCAGCGGGCAGAGCGTCACGCTGCCGGCGGGATGATCGCGCAGGGTCTCGATCAGGAAGTCGACCGCGTGCTGGTCCTGCAGCGGCATCTGAGGCTCGGGCAGTTCGATCCCGTCGAGCCCGGTCTTGCCGTGGACGTATTCCGCGGTCACCAGTTCGCGCGCGAGCGGCCGGTCGCAGCCCGCATAGACCGGCACATCCGTGCGTCCGGCAAGTTCGCACACCACGCGCGCGTTCTTGGATGTCAGAGGCAGCGGCACGTTTCCGGCGACGCAGGTGATGCCCAGGACTTCCAGCTCGGGGCTGGCCAGAGCCAGCAGGATCGCCACCGCGTCATCCTGTCCGGGATCGGTGTCGATGATGATCTTGCGCGCCATGTTCGCCTCCTTCGTGGGTTCCGCGCGACCTTGGCGCGGAGGCGCGGCGATGTCCAGATATGGGGGCGGATGACGGTGAGGCGCACCAAATCAACAATACCTATGCGTGTGTTCGCCCCGAAGCTTTCCAGCCACCGGCCACATTTGGCCACATTCGGTCTTTAGACAAATTGCTGCAGGGAAGGACACCCAGACATGAACCAGCATCACGTTTTCATTGCAGCGCCCGCTTCGGGGGGGATGAGTGGCCGGATGGCCCGCACGCTTGGCTGCGGACAGGACGCTCTGGCCCGCGCAGGCTATGGGCAGGCCGTGATCGGTGCAGCAGCCAGTGGCCGTGTCCATCTTGATTCGCAATTGATCGGCGATGCGGCGGCGGGGCTCTATCACCTCTTCGCCCGAGCCCAGGAACGGGCCGAGCGGTTTCGCGCAGCGCTGGCCGGGACGGTCGGTCGCGTGGTGCTCTACGCGCCGAGCTACGAAGACTATTACCCGGCGCTCTGGCGTGACCTCGCCGCCCGCCGCCCGCTCAAGCCCTTCGCCGAGCTGACGCCGCGCCTGATGGCGCGCCCGCGTCGCTGGGTCGACGTGGTGCGTGATCTGAAGGCGGGGCTCGATCCCCGCGAGATCATCGTCTTGCCGCATGGCTCGCAGATCGGCGAGGCGCTGGCGGCGCTGGTGCCGGGCGCGTCGCTCGAGCCCGCGCCCGATGCCGAACCCAACCATTCCGATACGGTGATTGCGATGATGCAGCGTCTGCATCATTCGGGCGTCGTGATCGGGCCGAAGCAGAAACGCCGTCTGGCGCGGTTCCACGAGCATCAGCCGCAGGGCACGCCGATTGCGGAGTTCGACGCGCTCGACCGGGTCTCGCTGCAGCGTCGCTACGAGCAGGACCTGGAGCAGATGGCTGCCATCGACGGCGTGCGCATCGGCCCCGACGAAGCGTTGCAGATCGCCGCCCAGTAAACGGTTCGGTTCGCTCCTTTGCGAGAATGAAAAAGCGGCGCCTTCTGGACGCCGCTTTCTTTTTTCGGAGGCACGCCTGCGATCAGCCGTCGAGATCGACCTCGTCGATCAGCTTCAGCGCGGTCGGGCGCAGTTCCGCCAGCTTCGCGAGGTCCAGCGTATCGGGCGTGAACTCGCCCCAGCTTTGCACCAGCTCGGACCGCGCAACGCCCGGCTTGATCGGGAATTCGTGGTTGGTCTGAGCGTAGATTTCCTGCGCTTCATCGGAGACGAGGAATTCCATCAGCTTGAGCGCGTCCTCGCGGTTCGGCGCGGATTTGGTCATCGCCATGCCCGAGACGTTCATATGGGTACCGCCTTCCTCGAAGACCGGGAAGGTGATGCGCACGGAATTGGCCCATTGCGCCTGCTCGGGATCGGCGAGCATCTGGCCCATGTAATAGGTATTGCCCAGCGAAATGTCGCATTCGCCCGCCCAGATCGATTTCACCTGGCTGCGGTCATTGCCTTCGGGCGTCTTGGCGAGGTTCGCTTTCAGCCCTTCGAGCCATTCCTTGGTCGCCTCTTCGCCGTGATGGGCGAGATAGGCGGAGGTCAGCGCGACGTTGTAATCCGAGGTGAAGGAGCGGGTGCAGATGCGGCCCTTCCATTTCTCGGAGGCGAGGTCTTCATAGGTCGTCACCTCGCCATCGGCCACGCGCTCTTTCGAGGCATAGACGATGCGCGCCCGCGAGGTCAGGCCGAACCAGTGGTTTTCCGGATCGCGGAATTCGGCCGGGATCGCGTCTTGCAGCGCCGGGGCCTCGACCGCCTGCGTCACGTCGGCATTCACCACTTCGCTCAGCCGCGCGATATCGACGGTCAGAACCAGATCGGCGGGGGAGCGGTCGCCCTCGGCTTTGAGACGCTCGACCATGCCTTTCTCGACATAGGCGATGTTCACCGCGATCCCGGTCTCTTCGGTGAAGGCGTCGAGCACGGGCTGGATCAATTCAGGCTGGCGGTGGGAGTAGATGTTCACATCCGCAAGCGTCGGCGTGGCGAGGGCCGTGCCCATCAGGGCGAGGGCGAGGGTCCGGGTCATTGAAGTCTCCATTCGCGTTTTCGTGAGCGAAGAGGTAACGGCGGTTCACGAAGACGTCAATGCCTGAGTGAAATAATCGGAAATATTTTGCCGGCGCGCTTCCTGCCTCATTATTGGGCGTTCGATTTCGCAATAAGCAGGGGCAGGGCGTATTTTTCGAAATTGTTCCTTTCACCGATGCCCTCGCTCCGTCATCGTGAAGAAACGCGACATCCTATTGCGGGAGCGAGACTTATGGCGATCCATGCCAGCATCTATCACTTGACCCATTACCAATATGACCGCCCGGTGACGCTCGGCCCGCAGATCATCCGCCTGCGTCCCGCGCCGCATTCGCGCACCCGGGTGATCTCGCATTCGCTCAAGGTCTCGCCCGGCGGGCATTTCGTGAATCACCAGCAGGACCCCTATGGCAACTGGCTTGCGCGCTTCGTCTTTCCCGAGCCGGTGACCGAGCTGAAGATCGAAGTGGACCTCACGGCGGATATGACCGTCTACAACCCGTTCGACTTCTTCACCGAGGAATATGCCGAGGAATGGCCCTTCGACTATCCCGAGGAGCTGCGCGACGATCTGTCGATCTACCGCACGCCCGAGCCGGAAGGTCCGCGTCTGGCGCAGTTCATCGGCGAGATCGACTACACGATCAAAGGGACGGTCAATTTCCTCGTCGCGCTCAATGCGCATATCTCGAAGGTCGTCGATTACACGATCCGCATGGATCCCGGCGTGCAGACGCCAGAGGAGACCTTGGAGAAATGCTCGGGCTCGTGCCGGGACAGCTCGTGGCTACTGGTTCAGGTACTGCGGCATCTGGGGTTCGCGGCGCGGTTCGTGTCGGGCTATCTGATCCAGCTGAAGCCCGATCTGGAGGCGCTCGACGGGCCGTCTGGCACCGATCACGACTTCACCGACCTACACGCGTGGTGCGAAGTGTTCATTCCCGGCGCGGGCTGGATCGGGCTTGACCCGACGTCCGGATTGCTGACCGGGGAGAGCCATATCCCGCTGGCCGCCACTCCGCATTTCCGCAACGCCGCGCCGATCTCGGGGGGCTTTTCCTCGGTCGGCAGCCCGGAGGTGAGTTTCGCCTTCGACATGACGGTGGACCGGGTGGCCGAACATCCTCGCATCACCAAGCCGTTCTCCGACGAGGCATGGAAGCGGCTCAATGCGTTGGGGCGCAAGGTGGATGAAAGCCTGAAGGCGGGCGATGTGCGCCTGACGATGGGGGGAGAGCCGACCTTCGTCTCCATCGACGATTTCGAGAGCGACGAGTGGAACACCGCCGCCGTGGGCCCGCAAAAACGCGCGCTGGCCGATGAGCTGATCCGGCGGCTGCGCGACCGCTTCGCGCCGGGCGGTTTTCTGCATTACGGGCAGGGTAAATGGTATCCCGGTGAAAGCCTGCCGCGCTGGACCTTCTCGCTCTACTGGCGGCGCGACGGCAAGCCGATCTGGCGCGACGAAGATCTGATCGCCAAGGAGGGCGACAAGACCGGCGCGGGGCCGGAGGAGGCCGGCACGTTGATGCGCGGCATCGCGGAGCATTTGGGGATCGAGCCCGATCACGCGCAGCCCGCCTATGAAGACCCGGCTGAATGGATGCTCAAGGAAGGCAACCTGCCGGAGAACGTCACGCCCGAAGACAGCAAGC
The DNA here is from genome assembly GCF_002213185.1 of Thioclava sp. JM3. Lineage (NCBI taxonomy): Bacteria > Pseudomonadati > Pseudomonadota > Alphaproteobacteria > Rhodobacterales > Paracoccaceae > Thioclava > Thioclava sp. JM3. The sequence continues at coordinate 495,399 of NZ_NBOB01000001.1, read as the reverse complement.
TGAAGAACCCCGAGGATCGCGCCCGTTTCGCCCGGGTCTTCAATCGCGGGTTGGAGACGCCCACGGGCTACATCCTGCCGGTGCAGCGCTGGCAGGCCAAGGCGCAGCCCGGCCATCGCTGGCGCTCGGAGAAGTGGAAGACCCGGCGCGGCAAGCTGTTCCTGATCCCCGGGGACAGCCCTGCCGGGTTCCGTCTGCCGCTGGGCGCGCTGCCCTATGTGCCGCCCGCGCAATATCCCTATCACTACGTCACCGATACCTCGCTGCCCAAAGGCGATTTGCCCGATTTCCATGCCGAGATGGAGAAAGCCGTCGCGAAGGGGTTGGTCGACAAGCCCACCGAGGAACACAGCCAGCCCGTCTCCGAGGCGCAATCGGCCGAGCCGGGCCAGACCATCGTGGAGCAGGATCTGGATACGATCGACGGCGTCGTGCGCACCGCGATCTCGGTCGAGCCGCGCGACGGGCGGCTGTGCGTCTTCATGCCGCCGACCGAGGATCTGGAGGACTATCTCGAACTGATCGCCGCCGCCGAGGAAAGCGCCAAGGCGATGGGGCTGCCGATCCATATCGAAGGCTACGCCCCGCCGCATGACCCGCGCCTCAACGTGATCCGGGTCGCGCCCGATCCCGGGGTGATCGAGGTGAATATCCATCCCGCTCATAGCTGGGAGGATTGCGTCGCCACCACCGAGGCGATCTATGAGGAGGCCCGCCAGTCCCGGCTGGGGGCCGACAAGTTCATGATCGACGGGCGCCATACCGGCACGGGGGGCGGCAACCATGTGGTTGTCGGCGGGGAGACGCTGCTCGACAGCCCCTTCCTGCGTCGCCCCGATCTGCTGAAATCGCTGATCCTGATCTGGCAGCGGCACCCGTCGCTGTCCTACCTGTTCTCAGGGTTGTTCATCGGTCCGACCAGCCAAGCCCCGCGGATCGACGAGGCGCGGCACGATACGCTCTACGAGCTGGAAATTGCGCTGAGCCAGATCCATCCGCCCGAGGCAGGCAACGTCCCGCCGCCTTGGCTGGTGGACCGACTGCTGCGCAACATGCTGACCGACGTCACCGGGAACACCCACCGCGCCGAGATCTGCATCGACAAGATGTTCTCGCCCGACGGGCCCACGGGGCGACTTGGCCTCGTCGAATTTCGCGGCTTCGAGATGCCGCCGGACCCGCGCATGTCGCTCGCCCAGCAGCTTCTGTTGCGGGCCATCATCGCGCGGTGCTGGAATGCGCCGGTAGAGGGGCGTCCGGTGCGCTGGGGGACGGTGCTGCATGACCGCTTCATGCTGCCGCATTACCTGTGGGAGGATTTCACCGATCTTCTCGCCGATCTGCGCCGCCACGGTTTCGATCTCGATCCGCAATGGTTCGAGGCGCAATCGGAGTTCCGTTTCCCCTTCTGCGGTCAGATCGAGGCGGAAGGCGTGCACTTGGAGATCCGTCAGGCGCTGGAGCCGTGGCATGTGTTGGGGGAGACCGGCGCCATTGGCGGTACGGTTCGCTATACCGACAGCTCGGTGGAGCGTCTGCAGGTGAAGATGACTTCGCTCCATCAGGACCGCTACAGGGTGATGTGCAACCGTCGCCCCGTGCCGCTGGCGCGGACGCAGGAGAGCGGGGTCTCTGTCGCGGGAGTACGGTTCAAGGCATGGCAACCTGCAGAGGCGCTGCATCCGACGCTGCCGGTCAATGCGCCGCTGACCTTCGACATCTATGACGACTGGACGGGCAGGGCGATCGGGGGCTGCGTCTACCACGTGGCCCATCCGGGGGGGCGCAACTACGATACCTTCCCGGTGAACGGCAACGAGGCGGAAGCCCGCCGACTGGCGCGCTTCGAGGGGCACGGTCACACGCCGGGGGCCTATCGTCCGGAACCGGAGACCCCGCATCCGGAGTTTCCCCTGACGCTTGACCTGCGACGTCCTGTCGGGCTGAGTTGATCCGAGCCTAACGGAGACCCTATGCAAAGCCCCGATACGCCCGACGCTGCGAGCCCGCTCGAACAGCACCCACTTCTGGCGGGCTATGCGCCTGTGCCCGGCGTGGCCGACGAGCTGTTCGAACGCTCCGGTGCGATGCGGCGGGTCTGGCGGCCCTTCGTGGAGAAGTTCCTGCAGCTCGAACCGGGGGAAATCCCCCAGCGGTTCGAGCGCGGCAATCAATATCTGCGCGACGCGGGCGTCTATTACCGGCAATATTCCAACGACGTTCTGGCCGAACGCGAATGGCCGCTTAGCCATATTCCCGTCGTGCTGCATGAAAGCGAATGGTCGAGTATCTGCGAGGGGCTGGCACAGCGCGCCGATCTGCTCGAGGCGGTGATGGCCGATCTCTACGGGCCTGGCATGCTGGTCTTCAACGGACACCTGCCGCCGGAACTCATCGCGGGCAATAAGCACTGGATGCGCCCGATGGTGGGGGTGCAGCCCAAGGGGGGGAACTACCTGCATTTCCTCGCCTTCGAGATCGGGCGCTCGCCGGACGGGTCGTGGTTCGTGCTGGGGGATCGGACGCAGGCGCCCTCGGGGGCAGGCTTCGCGCTGGAGAACCGGATGGCCACGGGGCGCATCTTCCCCGAGAGCTTCCCGCGCGATCATATCCACAAGCTCGCCACCTTCTTCGGTGATTTCCGCGCCGCGCTGGAGACGCTGGCGGGGCGGGCCGATGGCGATATGCGCCGCGCCGCGATCCTGACGCCGGGCCCGGCCAATGACAGCTACTACGAGCACACCTATATCGCGCGCTACCTCGGCCTCTCGCTTCTCGAAGGCGAGGATCTGCTGGTGCAGAATGGCGAGGCGATGGTGCGCACGATCGAGGGGCCACAGCCGCTGGGTGCCCTCTGGCGGCGGATGGATGCGGGCTTCGTCGATCCGCTGGAGTTCGATCCCGCCACGCAGATCGGCACGCCCGGCCTGATGGAGGCGGTGCGCGAGGGCAATCTCGCGATGGTCAATGCGCTGGGCGCAGGGGTGCTGGAAACCCGCGCGCTGATGGCTTTCCTGCCGAAGATCTCGCGGGTGCTGACCGGTCAGCCGCTCGCCATGCCCAATATCGCGACATGGTGGTGCGGCGGCGCGTCCGAGCGTGCCCATGTGCGCGCCAATGCGGCCAACATGATGATCGGCCCCGCGATGGCGGTGGATCTCCCGTTCGATCTGGATGCCGCGACCGCGCTGGGCGGGCAGTTCCGTTCGGGGGCGGAGGCGCCGATCGCGGATTGGCTGGAGGCCGAGGGTGGCAAGCTCGTGGGGCAGGAGGCGGTGACGCTGTCGACGACGCCCGCATGGCATGACGACGGGCAGGGCGGCGGCGCGATCCGGCCCTGTCCGATGACGGTCCGGGTGTTTGCGGCGCGCACGCCGCAGGGCTGGCAGTTCATGAAGGGCGGCTATGCCCGGATCGGGCCAGAAGGCGATGCGACCGCGCTCTCGATGCAGCAAGGCGGCGCGGTGGCCGATGTCTGGATCGTCTCGGATAAGCCGGTGCCCTCGGCAAGTATCGCGCCGCGCCAGACTGGCACCTTCCGGCGCAAGATCCCCGGCACGCTGCCTGCGCGCGCCGCCGACAACCTGTACTGGCTCGGCCGCTATATCGAGCGCTGCGAAGACTCGATCCGGGTGATCCGCGCCTATCACCTGCGCCTCGCCGCGACAGGCAGCCCGGAAGACCCGCGGCTGGCACGGCTTGCGCAATTTCTCGGAGCGCATGGCTTCGACATTTCCCAGCCCGTGCCTGACGCACTGTTGCAGCGACTCGATGCGGCGCAGGCCTGCGCGTCGAAAGTACGCGACCGGTTCTCGACCGATGGCTGGCTCGCGCTGAAGGATCTGTCGAAGACCGCCCGGGAGATGGTGAATACCGCGCGCCCCGGCGACGATGCGGCCCGCGCGATGGGAGTGCTTTTGCGCAAGATCACGGGGTTCTCCGGGCTCGTGCACGAGAACATGTATCGTTTCGAGGGCTGGCGCTTCCTGTCGATCGGGCGGGCGCTGGAGCGCGCCGACGGGCTGGCCGCGCTGCTGATCCGTTTCACCGCCGAGGACGCACCGGAAGGAGCGCTCGATCTGGCGGTGGAGGTGGCCGATAGCGTCATCACCCACCAGCGCCGCTACCGGGTGCGCACCAATTTGGAGACGGTGCTGGACCTGCTGGTGCTCGACGCCGCCAATCCGCGCGCAATTCTTTTCCATATCAACGGTTTGAAAGCGCTTCTTGCTGAACTCCCCGGTGCGGAGGTCGCCGGGCGTCCGGGCGATCTGCTGCGCGCGCTCATGCCGCTGCGCACCCAGCTCTCGGTGATCGAGCCCGAGGAGGTCACGCTGCAGATGTTACAGCAGATCCGGTCGGACCTGTTCCGGCTCTCCGATCTCGTGTCGCAGAAATATCTGAGGTAATCCGATGCGTTACGAGGTGAAGCTGAAGTTGACCTACAGGTATAACGCGCCATCGGATCATGCGCGGACCCTGCTGCGGGTGCTACCCTCGGACATCGCGGGGCTGCAAACCGTCACATCGCGGGTGCTCAGCTTCGATCCTCCGCCCGACGAGCGTCACGAGTCGCGCGATTTCTTCGGCAATGGCATGACCTCGGCGGTCTGGCACGCGCCGGTCGCCGAGATCGGAGTGACGCTGAACGCCAAGATTGAGCGCGGGCTGGCGGAGCCGGGGCTGGACCTGTCGTCGCCGCGCGAGGAACTGGCGCAGGAGATCGCGCAATTTCGCAGCCTCGCGCCCGACGCGCCGCATCACTTCCTCGCGTCCTCGCGCCGCGCCTCGCCGACCAAGGCGATGACCGAGTTTGCCCGGGCGCAGTTGCAGCCGGGCCAGACCGCGCGCGGCGCGATCGAGGCATTGGGGCGTGCGCTGCACCGGGAGATGCGCTTCGATGCGGGCGCGACCGATGTGAACACGCCCGCGGCGGAGGCATTCGCGAACCGCCACGGCGTCTGCCAGGATTTCAGCCATATCATGATCTCCTGCCTGCGCGGGGTGGGCATCCCTGCGGGCTACGTCTCGGGCTTCCTGCGAACGTATCCGCCGCCCGGCCAACCGCGTCTGGAAGGCGCGGATGCGATGCATGCCTGGGTGCGCGCATGGGCGGGGGCGGAGACCGGTTGGATCGAATTCGACCCCACGAACGATCAATATGCGGGCGAGGATTACATCACCGTCGGCTATGGCCGCGACTATGACGACGTGCCGCCTTTGCGCGGCGCGATGCGCGGGGCGGGCGGTCAGCAAAGCGCGCAGGCGGTGGACGTGATCCCGCTCGATTGAGGCGGTGAACGGCGCGCTGCGGCGTGACCCCGTGCCTCGGACGCACGAAAGCTTCACCCGCTCGTGACCCGCGACGTCACGGCATTCATTGACCACGTGATCAAAGCACGATTTACTCCTCACCAGTTTGTGTTTGAACCGTCCCACGATGTCGCGTCCGCGCGACCGTGAGGGGGCGGCGGCACACACGAGAAGACCAACCAACAGGAAGGACAGACCATGACCATTCGCTCGATGCTTTTGGCGGGGGCTGCCGCGGTGATGATGACCGCAGGCGGGGCCGGCGCCAAGACGCTCGTTTACTGCTCGGAAGCGTCGCCGGAAGGCTTCGATCCCGCGCCTTACACCGCGGGCACCACCTTCGACGCCTCGTCGCACCCGGTCTATGACCAGCTCGTCGAATTCAAGCCGGGCACGACCGAGATCGAACCGGGCCTCGCGGAAAGCTGGGACGTCTCGGATGACGGCCTCACCTACACGTTCAACCTGCGCAAGGGCGTGAAATTCCACTCGGTCGAGGGCTTTACCCCGAGCCGCGATTTCAACGCCGATGACGTGATTTTCTCGTTCGACCGTCAGGGCAACAAGGACAACCCCTATTACGCTTACGCGCCGGGCGTGTCCTATGAATACTATGCCGGCATGGATATGCCGACGATCATCAAATCGATCGAGAAAGTCGACGATTACACGGTGAAGTTCACCCTGTCCGAGCCGAACGCGCCGTTCCTCGCCGACCTCGCGATGGACTTCGCGTCGATCCTGTCGAAGGAATATGCCGACAAGCTCGCCGGCGAAGACCGCAAGGCCGACATCAACAACGTGCCCGTCGGCACCGGCCCGTTCTCCTTCGTGGCTTACCAGAAGGACGCCGTGATCCGCTACAAGGCGAATCCGGACTACTTCAAGGGCAAGACCCCGGTCGACGACCTGATCTTCGCGATCACCCCCGATCCGGCGGTGCGCATGCAGAAGCTGCAGGCGGGCGAGTGCCAGATCATGCCCTACCCGGCGCCGGCCGACATTCAGGCGCTCAAGGACGACTCGAACATCAAGGTCGACGAGCAGCCCGGTCTGAACGTGGCCTACCTCGCCTACAACACCACGCAGGCTCCGTTCGACAAGGTCGAAGTCCGCAAGGCGCTGAACATGGCGATCAACAAGGATGCGATCATCGACGCGGTCTTCCAGGGCGCGGGTCAGGTTGCCAAGAACCCGATCCCGCCGACCATGTGGTCCTATAACAAGGACATCAAGGACGACGCCTACGATCCTGAGCAGGCTAAGAAAATGCTCGAGGATGCCGGCGTGAAGGACCTCGAGATGAACATCTGGGCGATGCCCGTGCAGCGGCCCTACATGCCGAACGCGCGCCGCACCGCGGAGCTGATGCAGTCGGATCTCGCCAAGGTCGGCGTGAAGGCGAACATCGTCTCCTACGAGTGGGGCGAGTACCTGAAGAAGTCGAAAGACCCGAGCCGTGACGGCGCGGTGATTCTCGGCTGGACCGGCGACAACGGCGACCCGGACAACTTCCTGGCGGTTCTGCTGGGCTGCTCGGCGGCCGAAAGCGGTGCGAACCGTGCCTTCTGGTGCAATCAGAAATTCGACGATCTGATCACCAAGGCACGTCAGAGCAACGATCAGGCCGAGCGCACCAAGCTCTACAAAGAGGCTCAGGAAGTCTTCAAGGAACAGGCGCCGTGGGACACCATCGCCCACTCGACCGTGTTCATGCCGATGTCCAAGAAGGTCACCGGCTACGTGATGAGCCCGCTGGGCGGTCACGACTTCTATGGGGTGGACATCTCGGAGTGATCCTGAGAATACCCGTCTGATTGAGGCGTCCGGGAGACCGGGCGCCTCGCAATACTTTCAGGGGCCAAACATCGGAGACCGATGACCGCGGGCGCGACAGTGTGCGGCGGGCAGGGGCTCCACGAAGGTTCCGCAGAGAACCGCAAACAGGACCGGTGACATGTTACGTTTCATAATCGGCAAGATCCTCTGGCTGATCCCTACGCTGATCGGCATCACGATCGTGGCCTTCGGCTTCGTTCGGGTGCTGCCCGGGGATCCCGTGCTGCTGATGGCAGGCGAGCGCGGGCTGAGCCCCGAACGCCATGCCGAGCTGGCGCATCAGCTGGGCTTCGATCGCCCGCTCTGGCAGCAATATCTCGAGTTCATCTGGCAACTCGCCCATGGCAATCTCGGCGACAGCCTCGTGACCCACAAACCCGTGCTCGGTGAGTTCTTCGCACTCTTCCCGGCCACGCTGGAGCTGGGCGTCTGCGCGATGTTCCTCGCCGTGGTGATCGGCGTTCCGATCGGCGTGATGGCCGCAATCAAGCGCGGCTCGTGGTTCGATCAGGCGACGATGGGCACGGCGCTGGTGGGCTATTCGATGCCGATCTTCTGGTGGGGCCTGCTGCTCATCATCCTCTTCTCCGGCATTCTGCAATGGACGCCGGTCTCGGGGCGCATCTCGCTGATGTATTACTTCCCCAACGGCACCGGCTTCATGATCTGGGATGCGCTGATGTCGGGGCAGTCCGGCGCGCTCACCTCGGCGCTGAGCCACCTGATCCTGCCCGCGATCGTGCTGGCGACGATCCCGCTCGCGGTGATCGCGCGCCAGACCCGCTCGGCCATGCTTGAAGTGCTGGGCGAGGATTACGTGCGCACCGCACGCGCCAAGGGGATGCCGCCGCGCCGCGTCGTGGGCGTCCACGCGCTGCGCAATGCGATGATCCCGGTCATCACCACGATCGGCCTTCAGGTCGGCATGCTGATGGCGGGCGCGATCCTGACCGAGACGATCTTCTCCTGGCCGGGCATCGGCAAATGGATGGTCGACTCGATTTCGCGGCGCGACTACCCCTCCGTGCAGGGCGGGCTGTTGATGATCGCGCTGATCGTGATGTTCGTGAACCTGATCGTGGATCTGCTCTACGGTCTGATCAATCCGCGTATCCGGCATAGGTGAGTGACATGTCCGAAGTGATCGAAACCGATATCCCGGCCGGCACGCGCCGCGCGCAATTCGCCGAGTTCTGGTTCTATTTCAAGGAAAACCGTGGGGCCGTTCTGGGTCTGGTGGTGTTCGTGCTGATCGCGCTGGCCGCGATCGCGGCGCCGCTGGTCGCGCCCTTCGATCCCGATACGCAGTTCCGTGACGCGCTTCTGGCGGGTCCGCTGACCCATGACGCGAACGGGACGTTCCTGATGGGCACCGACGCGGTCGGGCGCGACATCCTTTCGCGCCTGCTGTTCGGCGCGCGCTTCTCGCTGTTCATCGGCGTGATGGTCGTGCTGCTCGCGCTCTCCGTGGGCGTGCTCCTCGGCTTGCTCGCCGGCTGGTTCGGCGGCTGGGTCGATACCGTGATCATGCGGGTGATGGATATCATCCTTGCCTTCCCGTCGCTGCTGCTCGCGCTCGTCTTCGTGGCGGTGCTCGGCCCGGGCTTGATCAATGCGATGATCGCCATCGCCATCGTCTACCAGCCGCATTTCGCACGCCTGACGCGGGCCGCCGTGCTGTCCGAGAAGAACCGCGATTACGTCATGGCCGCACAGGTCGCGGGCGCAGGCCATATGCGCCTGATGTTCCGCACGGTGCTGCCGAACTGTCTCGCGCCGCTGATCGTGCAGGGCACGCTGAGCTTCTCGAACGCGATCCTCGACGTGGCGGCGCTCGGCTTCCTCGGCATGGGGGCGCAGCCGCCGACGCCGGAATGGGGCACGATGCTGTCGGAAGCGCGCGAGTTCATCCTGCGCGCATGGTGGGTCGTGACCTTCCCGGGTATCGCGATCCTCGTGACGGTGCTGGCGATCAACCTGATGGGCGACGGCCTTCGTGACGCGCTCGATCCGAAACTGAAGCGGAGCTAAGCCAATGTCCTTGCTGAAAATCCGCAATCTCACCGTCGAATTCGACACCGCTCAGGGCGCGTTTCGCGCCGTGGACGGGATCGATGTCGAGGTCTCCGGCCGCGAAGTGCTCGCCATCGTGGGCGAATCCGGCTCGGGCAAATCGGTCTCTATGCTCGCCGTGATGGGACTTCTGCCGCCCACCGCGACGATCACCGCCGACGAGATCACCTATGACGGGCGCGACATGCTGAAAATGTCTGGCCGCGAACGTCGCCAGATCATCGGGAAGGAAATCTCGATGATCTTCCAGGAGCCGATCTCCTCGCTCAACCCCTCCTTCACCTGTGGTTTCCAGGTCGAGGAAGTGCTGACGCGTCATCTTGGCCTGAAGGGCAAGGATGCCCGCAAACGCGCGCTGGAGCTGTTCGAACAGGTCGGCATCCCCGACCCCGAGCGGCGGCTGAACAGCTATCCGCACCAGCTCTCGGGCGGGCAGTGCCAGCGCGTGATGATCGCGATGGCCATCGCCTGCAAGCCGCGCCTGCTGATCGCCGACGAGCCGACGACCGCGCTCGACGTGACGATCCAGAAGCAGATCCTCGATCTGCTGATGAGCCTGCAGGAAGAATACGGCATGGGGCTGATCATGATCACCCATGACATGGGCGTCGTGGCCGAGACCGCCGACCGCGTCTCGGTCCAGTTCAAGGGCCGCAAACTGGAGGAGGCCGACGTGCTCTCACTCTTCGAGAACCCCCAGCATCCCTATACGCGCGCGCTTCTGGCCGCGCTGCCGGAAAACGCGACCGGGGACCGTCTGCTGACCGTCGCCGATGGCTGGGAGGGCGTGCAATGAGTGTGATCCTCGAAGGGCGCGACATCACGCGCGACTACATCGTCTCGGGCGGGTTCCTGCGCGGGGCGAAGACGATCCGGGCGCTGCACGGCATCTCCTTCTCGCTCGAGCAGGGCAAGACGCTGGCCATCGTCGGCGAATCCGGCTGCGGCAAGTCCACGCTGGCGCGCATCCTGACGCTGATCGACCCGGCCAATTCGGGCGATCTGTATATCCAGGGCGAGAAGATCGACATCAAGGAAACCAAGGTGACGTCCGAACTGCGCGCCAAGGTTCAGATCGTCTTCCAGAACCCCTATTCGTCGCTCAACCCGCGCCAGAAGGTGGGCGAGGTTCTGACCGAGCCGCTGATCATCAATACCGACATCCCCGCCAAGGAGCGCCGCAAGCGCGCCGAGGAGATGCTGGAGAAGGTCGGCCTCGAGCGGCAGCACTACAACCGCTACCCGCATATGTTCTCGGGCGGCCAGCGCCAGCGGATCGCGATTGCGCGCGCGCTGATGCTGAACCCGCAGATCCTCGTGCTGGACGAACCGGTCTCGGCGCTCGATCTGTCGGTGCAGGCGCAGGTGCTGAACCTGCTCAAAGACCTGCAGGACGAGTTCGATCTGTCCTATATTTTCGTGAGCCACGATCTCTCTGTCGTGCGCTATTTCGCGGATGAGGTGATGGTGATGAATGCGGGCGAGGTGGTGGAATACGCCTCGCGCGATCAGATCTTCGCCAATCCGCAGCACGAATATACCAAGACGCTGCTGGCCGCGACGCCGATCGCCGATGTCGAAAAGATCCGCGAGCGGGTCGAACGCCGCAAGGCGTTCTTGGCCGCGGCGGAGAAATAAGTGCCGGGCGCCTCAGGGGCCGTTCGGAGTTAAGAAAAGGGGCCCGGGGCGATGCGCCTCGGGCCTTTTCATTTTGCGAAACGCTCTCAGGTCTGATTTTGGCGCGGGGCGACCAGCCCCGGGCCGCGCCCGACCCTCCCCCCGGGAGGGCGCATTGGCGATGTCATCGCGGGCATTACCGTCGTCCGGGCTTGCGAGATAAAGTGCCGAGCGTCGACGGGAACGAAGCGCCCACCCGAGGCTCGGGCGCAACCCTTTCCGCGAAACACAGGCGCCCCCTGCGCCGCGCCGCGCGGCGCGTTCGCCGCTGAAGCCTTCCACTGGAAGCCTTCCGAGACGCGGCTCACCCCAAGGCTCGGGTGCGGCCCTTATCTCCCGGACCACTCCGGCGCGCGTTTCTCGAGGAAGGCTCGCGCGCCTTCGGCGGCGTCCTCGCTCTCCATCACGGCCTTCAAGGTCCGCGCGTTCTCCTCCCAGAGAGGGTCGACCGCGCGGCGCTCGATCTCGCGCGACAGCCGCAGGGTTTCGCGCAGGGCCAAAGGCGCGTTCTTCGCGACCTCCTCGGCCAGCGCCAGCGCCGCGTCAAATGCCTGCCCGGCCTCGGCGCGGCGGGCGATCAGGCCCAGCTCCCACGCCTCCGCCGTGTCGAAAAGCCGCCCCGTCAGCAGCAATTCGCGCGCCCGGGCCGGGGGGATGAGGCTCGCCAGCCGCAACGCGCCCCCGGCGCCCGCAACCAGACCGCGCAGCACTTCTGGCAGGCCGAAGCGGCAGCCCTCTTCCGCCACGATTATATCGCAGCCCAAGGCGAGTTCGAACCCGCCTGCGAGCGCCGCGCCGTGGCAGGCGGCGATGATCGGCTTGCTGCGGTGGGATTGGGTCAGGCCGCCGAAACCGCCTTCAGCAAATAGTAACTCCTCGACCTTACCTTCGGTGAAGGCGGCGAGGTCCATGCCCGCACAGAACACCGCGCCTTCGCCGCGCAGGATGCCGATCTGCAGCGCGTCATCCGCTTCCAGACGGGCCACCGCCTCGGTCAGGGCGTGGCCGGCTTCGGCATTGATCGCGTTGCGCCGCTCGGGGCGGTTGAGGGTGATGATCGCGATCCTGCCGCGGGTCTCGAATAGGACGGGGCTCATTGGGCGGGCTCCTTGGGTAAGCGGGCGCGTAGCGCGTTGCGGATGATCTTGCCGGTGGTGGTCACGGGCATGTCGTCGATCACGTAGATCGCGCGGGGATATTCGTATTTCGCGAGCCGTGCGCGGACATGGGCGGCAAGGTCGTCGCGCAGCGCCTCGGTATCGGCATGGCCGGGGCAGAGCGTGACGAAGGCCGCGACGATCTCGCCGCGCAGCGGATCGGGCTGCCCCACGACGCCCGCCATCTGCACCGCCGGATGCGAGATCAGGCAATCCTCGATTTCGGCGGGGCCGACACGGTAGCCGCCGGTCGAGATGATGTCGTCGTCGCGCCCGATGAAGCGCAGCCTGCCGTCTGCGCCGCTGACGCCCCGGTCGCCGGTCAGCAGCCAGCGCCCGTCGAGGCCGGTCACGAATTTCGCCTCTGTCGCCTCGGGCTGATTGAAATAGCCGAGAAACATCACCGGGTCGGGCGCGCGCACCGCGATCGCGCCTTCCTCGCCATCGGGCAGGATCTGACCCGTCTGGCTGTCGACGATCGCGACCTCGTGGCCCGGCACCGGCCAGCCCATAGCACCCGGTTCGGGCGCATCAAGGCTCGCGGCGGACGAGACCACCATGTTGCACTCCGTCTGGCCGTAGAATTCGTTGATCGTGACGCCAAGCGCCTTGCGCCCCCAGTCGAGGAGTTGCGCGCCCAGCGGCTCGCCCCCCGAGGCGACTGAGCGCATATTGAGGCTCCAAGACAGGCTCTCCGGGTCGGCTTTCATCATCTTCAGCGCGGTGGGCGGCAGGAAAGCGTTGCGCACGCCCAGACGCCGGATCAGATCGGCCGCTGCCTGCGCCGAGAACTTGCGGAAGCGGCAAGCCACGACCGGCACACCGTGATGCAGCGCCGGGAGCAGCACGTCCAAGAGCCCGCCGATCCACGCCCAATCGGCGGGCGTCCAGATGCGGTCGCCCGCCTGCGGCAGGAAATCATGGCTCATCTCGACGCCGGGCAGGTGGCCCAGCAGCACCCGATGGGCATGGAGCGCCCCTTTCGGATTGCCCGTCGTGCCAGAGGTGTAGATCAGCACGCCGGGGGTCTCGGCGCTGGTATCGACGGGGGTGAACTTGGGCGAAGCCTCGGCGAGAGCGGCGTCGAAATCCGCGGCGCCTTCCGGTTGCGTCCCGCCGCCATCGGTGACGAAAACCGTCTCCAGATCGGGCAAGTCGGAGCGGATTGCGGCGATCACCTCGAAACTCGCCGGGTCGGTCACCAGCACCCGCGCGCCGCTGTCGCGCAGCCGGTGCAGCAGCGCCTCGGGGCCGAACAAGGTAAACAGCGGCAGCGAGACGCAGCCCGTCTTGAAGGCCGCGATATGAGCGATGGCGGTCTCGCGGCGTTGCGGCAGCAGGATCGCCACGCGGTCGCCGGTCTCGCGCCCGTCGCCGCCTACGCCCATCGCCGCCAGCACATTGGCGAAGCGGTTCGACGCCTCGCGCAACGCGCCAAAGGTGGTCTCGCGGACCGCGCCGTAGCCGTCTTCCTCGACCTCGATCAGCGCGACGCGGTCAGGCTCGCGTGCGGCCCATTTGTCGCACGTGTCGACGCCGATATTGTAGCGTTCGGGTATGTCCCATCGAAACGCAGCCCGCGTGGCCGCGTAATCCTTGCCGCGTGACAGCACCGGCTCTCCTCCCATTTTGCAAGCGGCGCGGGGGCCGCTTTCCTCCGCCGCTCAGAAAAGCGCGGAGAGCCGGGAATGTCCATCTCCGCTCACGGGCTTATGCGGGTGTTTGCGCTGAGAGCCGCCCCGCCGCGAGCGCGCTCAACCCCACCATCACGGTCGCGGTGATCATCACGGCACCCAGCCCGCCCATCTGGTAGCTCAGCCCCGACAGGAGTGTGCCGATCAGCCGCCCACCCGCATTGGCCATGTAGTAGAAGCCCACATCCATCGTCACCCGCTCGGCCTGTGTGAAGGCGAGGATGAGATAGGAGTGGAGCGAGGAATTCACCGCGAAGATCGCGCCGAAGACCAGCAGACCCACGACCAGCACGGTGCTGAGCCACAGCGATGGCGTCGGGTCGATCAGCACGGCGGCGCTGAGGAGCGCAGGCACGGCAAGCAGCGCCAGCGCCCAGTGCCGCGCGGCCCCGATCAGTGCGCTTTCGGGGCGGGATTTGGCCTTCAGGATGCGCGGGGCGGCGGCCTGCACCGCGCCGTAGAGGATGATCCAGAGCGCCATGAAGGTGCCGACGAGGAAGAAGGCCGCGCGGTCGCCCCCATGCGTTCCGTCTGACAGGACCGCATAGAAATAGATCGGGATGCCGACGACGAACCAGACGTCGCGCGCGCCGAACAGGAAAACCCGCGCCGCGGAGAGCCAGTTCACATTGGCCGATTTTGAGAAGACTTCCGAGAATTTCGCGCCCTTGCGGCCGCGCGGCAGGCCCGGCGGCATCGCCACGACGATTGCGGCGAGGATCAGCGCCAGCACCACCGCCATCGCGACCACCGCGTAATCGAAGCCGAGCGCCGCCAGCAGCGCCGCGCCCAGCAGGAAGCCCACGCCCTTCACCGCGTTCTTCGACCCGGTCAGCACCGCGACCCATTTGAAGAGCCCGCCATTGTCGGTGGGCGCCAGCAGCTTCACCGCCGATTTCGAGGACATCTTGGCAAGGTCCTTCGCGACCCCGCTGACGCCCTGCACGATCATCACATACGTGACGGACGCGCCAATCGCCCAACCCGGGTTCAGCTGCGCCAGTGCGATCAGCGCCACGACCTGCAGCGACAGCCCCGCATAGAGCGTCGAAACCAGCCCGAACCGCGCCGCGATCCAGCCCGCCGAGAGGTTCGTGACCATCCCCGCCACTTCATACAGGATGAACAGGTAAGCCAGCTGCACCGGCGAGAAGCCCAGCGTGTGGAAATGCAGCAGCACCAGCATCCGGAGCGCGCCATCGGTGAGCATGAAGGCCCAATAGGCCGCCGTCACCGCGATATAGGCGGAGAAGCCTTCGGGGCGGCTGGCGGGGTGGTCGGTCACAGCGAGGCTCCCACCATCAGCGCGACATCGGCGAGCCGGCAGGCATAGCCCATCTCGTTGTCATACCACGCATAGACCTTCACCTGCGTGCCGTTCACGACCATCGTCGAGGGTGCGTCGATAATCGAGGAGCGGATGTCGTTGGTGTAATCAGACGACACCAGCGGGCGCGTCTCGTAGCCGAGGATGCCGTGCAGATCGCCCTCAGCGGCGGCTTTGAACAGCGCGTTGACCTCTTCGGCAGTCGTTTCGCGCTCGACCTCGAAGACGCAATCGGTGAGCGAGGCGTTCAGAAGCGGCACGCGCACCGCATGGCCGTTCAGGCGGCCCTTCAGCTCGGGGTAGATCAGCGTGATCGCGGTGGCCGAGCCGGTCGTGGTCGGGATCAGCGAATTGAGCGCCGAACGCGCGCGACGCAGGTCCTTCGCGGGGCGATCAACGATGGTCTGGGTGTTGGTCACGTCATGGATCGTGGTGATCGACCCGTGCTTGATCCCCAGGTTCTCGTGGATCACCTTCACCACCGGGGCGAGGCAATTGGTGGTGCAGCTGGCCGCCGTCACGATGCTATGCGCAGCCGGATCGTAGGCGTCATTGTTCACGCCATAGACGATATTCGCCGTCGGGCCGTCCTTCACCGGGGCCGAGACGACGACCTTCTTCACGCCGGCGGCGAAATAGGGGGCGAGTGCGGCCTCGGATTTGAAGATGCCGGTGCAGTCGATCACCACGTCGACCCCGTCGAGCGGCAGGTCTTCGATGTTGCGCGTGCCGATGAAGGGCAGGCGGGTGCCGTCGATGGTGACGCTGTTCGCGTCGCTCGAAAACTCCGCGTCCCAGCGGCCATGAACGGAGTCGAATTCCAGCAGATGCGCTTGCATCGCCGCATCGCCCACCGCGTCGTTGATCCATGCGATCTTCGCACCGCACTCCAGAAGCGGCTTCAAGGCGAGTTTTCCGATGCGGCCGAGGCCATTGAGGGCGTAGGTGGTCATGGTCAGTCCTTCAGTTACGGCCAATGTCATCGACGGCGGATTGCAGCGCGATGCGGTCGAGCGTGGTAAGCGGCAGGGCGGCGAAGGCCTCGATCCGGCGGTGAAGCGCGCCATAGGCCTGCTGGAACGCCAGCGCGCGTTCGGCCTCGGTGCCGGTCGCCTTTACCGGGTCGGGCATCCCCCAATGGCCGCTGATCGGCTGGCCGGGCCAGGGCGGGCATTCCTCGTTGGCGGCGAGATCGCAGACAGTGAAGACGAAATCGAGTACCGGCGCGTCCTCTCCGTGAAACTCGGAGATGTTCTTCGCGCGCAGCGGCTCCACGTCATGGCCCTTGTCGCGCAGCACCTGCACCGCGAAAGGGTTCAGCTCTGAATAGGGTTTCGTGCCCGCCGAATAGGCTTTGAACCGGTCGCCCGCCCGGTCTCGCAGGATCGTCTCGGCAAGGATGGAGCGCGCCGAATTGCCGGTGCAGATGAAAAGCACGTTGAATTTTCGGCCCGTTGCAGATTGCGTCATGCGGCTGTCTCCGCTGGGACCGGGTTGCGTGAGGGGAGAGCAGATATCGGGGCGTCCCTGACAGCAGTCGATCAGAAGCGCGTCGAAGAGGTTGCGCACGGTCTCCATCTCGATCCCGTAGCGCAGCGAAGTGCCGGCCCGCGTCTGACCGATCAGCCCGACTTCGGCGAGGGCTGCGAGATAGGCCGAGAGCGTCGAGGGTTTCAGCCCCAGCGCCGCGCCGATTTCGCCTGCGGGCAGCCGGTCGGGATACCGGCGCATCAGCAGCCGGAAGATCGCTAGGCGTTGCGCGTGGCCCAGCACGGTGAGCCGTCGGGGTGTCATCTCATCCATATTTCGAGGTTTTACGAAATAAGAGAGTCGGATCAAGTGAAGCTTTGATGACGGTGCGCGATAGACGGATTACGTGTAAACAATCCACGGAAAACCTGCGGTAACTCGCGATAACCGGAAACGCTCACAAATTCGTGAATACGCAGGGAAATAGGGCCGAAACGAGACTTCCCCTGCGTCACATATTTCGCATCGACCCAGCAAAGCAAAGAAAACAGGCGAAAAATCGTGATCGGGGAAATGCGCTGCGCGCTGCCCCGAACGGCAATTATGGTCGCTCTGCCATAATCTCTGCCGCATTTCGGACAAGAGTGCACAACAGAACTTAAGCACGAACCGACCCAGCCGGTGCGTCGCCAAGAAGGGGGCGCGCGCCGTCCCTGTAACGTTGGCGGTCCCGGGCGGCATGGGGTGTGCCGAACCGTTTCCGCCCAAGACCGCATCGCCCCTGCGGAAAGGAGTGCCCCTCGTGTATGAAGCGAATTCCATCTTTGATTGGCATCGCCGCGGTTTCGAGGCGCTCAATTCTTACTGGGAGACGCTCGACCAGCTCGAACAGGCGGTAAAGGATGTCTCGGACGCCGATCTCGGCTTCGTCGAGGACCAGCTCGACAGCGTGCTCGAGATGATCGACGCGTTCGAGCCGACCGTCAGCGTCATCGGCCAGGTCAAAGCGGGAAAGAGCACACTTCTCAACGCATTGATCGGCAAGCCGGGGATGCTGCCCTCGGATGTGAACCCTTGGACCTCGGTGATCACGGCGCTGCATCTGAACGCGCGCCACCGCCCGATGGACACGCGCGCGCTGTTTCGTTTCTTCGACCGCCACGAATGGGATCGGCTTGTGGCGACCGGCGGGCGTCTGGGCGAGATGGCCAACCGCGCGGGCTTCGAGACCGAGGCCGAGAGCGTGCGCAAGCAGGTCACCGCGATGCGCAACGCGACCGAGGCGAGGCTTGGCGAGCAGTTCGAGGAACTTCTCGGCACCAGCCGCGCCTTCCCGACGCTCGATAAGGCGGTGCTGGATCAATATATCTGCTACGGCGATCCCGATGATCTGGCCGAGGGCGCGAGCGAAGGCACCTATGCCGATCTGACGAAATCCGCCGATCTCTACCTCGATCTGCCGCATCTGCCGCGCGGCTTGTGTCTGCGCGACACGCCGGGTGTGAACGACACCTTCATGATGCGCGAGCAGATCACGCTCAACGCCATCGGCGACAGCCGCGCCTGTATCGTCGTGCTCTCCGCCCATCAGGCTCTGACCACGATGGATCTCGCGCTGCTGCGCATCATCTGCGCGATCGACGCGCGCGAGGTGGTGATCTTCGTCAACCGCATCGACGAGTTGGAAGACCCGCGCGGGGCGCAGGCCGCGATCCGCGGCTCGATCCGCAAGACGCTGGGGCGCATGGGGCTGGGCGAGGAGATCGAGATCCTGTTCGGCTCGGGCTACTGGGCCAATTGCGCGATGGGCGATGTGAACGAGATGGCGCCCGCCAGCCGCGCGGCGCTGGAGAAGATGACCGGCCCCACGCCCACCAGCGAGACCGAGTTGCGCCAGCGCGCGATGGAAGCGTCCGGGATCGGTGCGTTGATGCAGGCGGTGGTCAAGCGGATCGTCGACGGGCCGGGGCAGGCGGTGCTTGGCGATGTGCAGGACGAGCTGGAGCGCATCATCGAGCGCGCCGAGACCGTGGATAGCGTCGCCCGCGTGGCTGATCCCTCCACCATCCTCAGCGAGTCCAAACTGATGATGCGCCTTGCCGAGATCGAGGAAGAGGCCGTCTCCGCCTTCAACCGTGATGCCGCGGACCTGCGCGCGGAGCTGCGCGAGCGGCTCGACCGGGCGCAGGAGCAATTCGTGGCCTCGGCGCTCGAGGCGCTGCAGTCGCATATCGACACCTATGGCGAGATCGGCGCGTGGACCCATGATCCGACTTCGCTGCGCATGGCGATGAAGACCGCCTTCGCGTCCAATTGCGCGCGGCTGCGGCGCAAGGGCGAGGCGGCGCTCGACATGGTCAGCGACGGGATCGACAGCTTCCTCGCTGCCGAATTCGGCGTGATCCGCGAGGCCGATGTGAGCCGCTTCCCCGAACAGCCGCAACATCGCGCGCCGACGGTGCTCGCGCGAATGATCACGCTGGATATGCAGGGCGCGTGGTGGCGTCGCTATTGGCGGTTCAATCGCAAGGGCGCGGCACAGGCGCGCTACCGCGATGTGATAATCGCGGAAACCACGCCGCTGATCGAAGACTTGATGACCGAGTATTTCGACCCCGCCATCGCGCGCAGCCGCGAGATCGTGGAGCGCTTCGTCTTCGATCAGGGTCAGTTCTGCAAGGCGGTGCGCGAGCGCTGCCTCTCGGGCGCGGCGGGACACGACAAGGAAAGGCTCTCTGCATGAACTCGATGCGCAAACGCGAACGCCCTGCCTTGCCGGACCTCACGAGTGCCCAGAGCCCGCAAGCCGCCGCGAAACCGCGCAAGCTGCGGGTGCTGGTGGCGGGCGAATTCTCGGCTGGCAAAACCAGTCTCATAAACGGGTTGCTGGGCGAGAAGGTGCTGCCCTCGCATGTCACCGCGACCGCCCTGCCGCCGATTTGGCTGGTGCACGGCAGGGACCGGGGGCAGATCTGGATCGACAAGGAGGAGGTCGCGCGCCCGCTTTGCGATCTGGCGCAGCTCAATCTGGAAAAGGCGCGCTACTGCGTGATCGCCCATGGTGCGCCGATCCTCGAGCGGATCGACATCATCGACACGCCCGGTTCGTCGGACCCGAACATGCCGATGGAAAGCTGGCAGCGGATGCTGCGCTATGCCGATCTCGTGATCTGGTGCACCAACGCGACGCAGGCGTGGCGGCAAAGCGAGAAGGCGGTCTGGGACGCGATGCCCCAGGCGCTTCTCGAGCAGCCGATGCTCGTCGTGACCCATGGCGACCGTCTGCCCGACGAACGCACCCGCGCGCGCCTGATGCGCCGGGTTCAGCGCGAGGCGGGGGAAGTTTTCCCGACGATCCGTCTGGCGGCACTGACCGACGCGCAGGACGTCGCGCAGATCGGGCGCGAGATCGAGCGGCTGATCGGCCAGATCGGCCAACCATCGGGAGAGACCAACGAGACGGTCGCCAAATTCGTGCGCGAGCGCGACGTGATCGCTTTCCCGAAGCCGCGCATGCCGGTCAAGCCGCGCCGTCTGCGCTCGGCGCGCCTGATAAAGGCGGAGGGCGCGGAGCTGCCAGAGGTGACCGATGCCGAGCCGCTGATCCTCGACTC
Source organism: Thioclava sp. JM3 (assembly GCF_002213185.1). Classification (NCBI taxonomy): domain Bacteria; kingdom Pseudomonadati; phylum Pseudomonadota; class Alphaproteobacteria; order Rhodobacterales; family Paracoccaceae; genus Thioclava; species Thioclava sp. JM3. The sequence goes on along the minus strand of NZ_NBOB01000001.1, from coordinate 475,235 downwards.
GCCGCTGCCCGACTACCCGCCCGCAGAGCCCGCCACGATGTCGGGCCCGGCCCGCGCGCTGTGGGAGGAACTCACGGCGGGTCACGCCTTTACCGATGCCGCAGATGTCCTCGCCCATGTCGAACATCTGCTTGACCGGCTCGATGCCAGAGCCGCAGACGAACCCGAGCCGGCCTACGCGACGAGGAGGAGCACGCCATGAAGATCGCCCCGCAACTGCGTAAGGAACTCGACTTTCTCGACGGCACGCTCGACCAGATAGAAACCGCCGTCGAACGCAGCGCCCGTCCGCGCATCCGCGATCTGCGCTTGCGGCTGCATGACTGGGCGGCGCGCGTGGCGGTGATCGGGCAGGTGAAGGCGGGCAAGTCGACCTTCCTCAACGCCTTCCTGCACCAACATGACTTCCTGCCCTCGGACGTGAACCCGTGGACCTCGGTCGTGACGAACATGCGCATCAACCTGCCGGAAGATCCGGTGACGGGGGCCCGGTTCGAGTTCTTCTCGGAAGCCGATTGGGACGAGATCATCAATGGTGGCACGCGCATCCGGCAACTGACCGAAGAGCTGCTGCCGGGATTCGATACCGACATCCTGCGCGAGCAGTCCGAGCAGATGCGCCGGCGCGCGCAACGGCGGCTCGGCAAGCATTACCACACGCTTCTGGGGCAGCAGCACGACTACGACTTCCTCGCCCCCGACCTGTTGCAGCGCTATGTCTGTGCCGGGCCGGGCGCGGATGACGGGCTGGATCGCGAGGCGCTCGGCCGGTTCGCCGCGCTGACGAAAAGCGCCCATATCTACATGCGCTTGCCCGAATTCCAGGTGCCCACGATCATCACCGACACGCCCGGCGTGAACGACCCGTTCCTCGTGCGCGACGAGTTCACCTGCCGCTCGCTCGACCGCTCGGACGTGTTCATCATGGTGCTCTCGGCGCATCAGCCTCTGACCGATGTGGACCTCGCCCTGATCCGTATCCTCGCGCGGCAGGACGACAAGGACGTGCTGATCTTCCTCAACCGGATCGACGAGTTGGACGATTACGCGGTCGAAGTGCCCCGCGTGATTGCCGATGTGTCGCGCCGCCTGCGCGCGGCGATCCCCGACATCGACTTCAAGATCGTCGCGGGCAGTGCCTATCTCGCCGATCTCACCCAGCGCTCCGACGAGGAAGCCGCCTGGGCGCGCGCCGAGATGGATTCGATGGAGCTGGCGCAATATCTGTATTCGCGTTTCGGCCGTGTGCCCGAAGATCCGATCGATCGGCTTCTGCTGGCCTCGGGCGTCGAAGAGGTCAAACACGTGCTCTCTGCCGTGATCGATGGCGGGGTGGGGCGTCAGCAGCTCGCCCAGCTGCGTGGCGATCTGCGCGCGGAGCTGTCGGGGATGCAATTCGTCGCCCGCCGCGAACGCGATACGCTGCAGATGCAGATCGAGAGCATTCGCTCGGACGTGGCGGAGGCCGCGATCGAGGAGATGACCGGCGAGATCGAGGCGACGGAGGCGCTGCGCGGCGCGCTCGAAAACCATGTCGAGAGCGCCGAACACCAGATCGAATCCGTGCTGAACCGAGGCTGGTCGGCGTTGGAGACGCGGCTCAACAAGAGCATCGAGGATTTCGTCAACAGTCAGCGTGCCCGGTTCGAGGAGGTTCTGCGCACCAATCGGATCCGCGACGGCCGTCCGCCGCGCAGCTTCGAGACCGATACGACCGCGTTGCAGATCGCGCTCGAACGCGAAGTGACGAAAAGCTACGCCCGCTCGCGGGCCGCGATCGACGTGCTGCTCGACAATGCGATCCATGCCTGCCGCACGACCATCGTGGACCGGTTCGACGATCCCAGCGAAGAGATCGACCTCGCGGATATGCCGCATGACACGTTCACCTCGACCTTGACGCTGACCCGGCGCGCGCTGCGCATCAATTTCGCGTTGGAGCGCGGCTGGGCCTTCTGGCGTGGACCGACCGTGAATATCGAGAAGACGCTCGAGGGTCTGCGCGTTGTCGCGGCGGAAGAGTTGCGCCCTGCGGTGGAGAAGATCCTGCAAGCCTATGGCGAGACGCTGGTGGAGCGCGCGACCGCGGGCGGGTCGCGACTGCGGGTCATGGTTCGGATGATGGAGATGGTCGTGCGCGAGCGGACCCTGCAGCTCAAGCAGGAGCGGGCCGAGTTGGAACGGCTGGCGCGTGATCCCGCCCAGCAAAGCCGGATGGCGTCGCGCATCCAGAGCAAGCTGGAAGTTCTGGAACGGCGCCTGATCAACCTCGGCGCGATCGAAAGCGCCGTCAGCAGCACGATGATGCCGCGGCGCAAGCCCGCATCCCGCGCGGCGTGAGGACAAGGAAGCAAATGATCTTCAAACAAGACCTCCGCCACGATCAGGCACCGCCCGATCCGGTCCGCGCACCGTTGCGGGTCGCGATCTGCGGCGAGGTCAATTCCGGCAAGTCCACGGTGCTCAACGCGATTTTGCGCGCGCGCAGCATCGGCGACAATCTGGGCCGGACCGAGCGACCCACGGTCGTCGCGCGCTACCGTGCGACGCCGGGCGTGGTGATGCGCGACGCGACGGGGCGGGAGATCGACGCGGCGGAGGTCGAAGAGGGCGGCGCCGTGCCCTCCGAGATTTACGTCTATTCCGCTCAGCCGCATCTGCAGGGGTTCGAATTCGTCGAGGTGCCGCTGACCTGCGCCGAGGATCTCAACGAAGGACAGGTCGGCCTGATCGCCACCTGCGACGTGATGATTTGGGTCACGATCGCCTCGCAGGCATGGCGGCTGACCGAAAAGACTCTGATCGAATGTCTGGGGTCTGCGCGCCCGTCCGATTGCCTGCTCGCGATTTCGCGTGGCGACAAGCTGCGCAACGACAGGGACCGGGCGAAGCTGAAGGCACGGGTTCAGCGCGAGTCGGCGGCGTATTTCTCGCGGATCGCATTTCTGCACGGATCGCGTGATCTGTTGCGCGCCGCCGAGACTTCGGATGAAGCGTTCCAGCGTAGCGGCGGCGCGGCGCTGATCGCGGCGCTCGGGGCGATGACAGGGCGCGCGGTGGCCGGGCTCGACGCGCTCGATCCCGAGACCGAGGCGGATCTGGCGATCGGGGCCCATGACGCGCCGTCCCCGCTGCTCTCGGAACATGGCGGGGCGATCTTGCCGTTCCGCGCGCCCGGGGAGCGTAAACGCAGCTCCGAGCCCGCAAATTCGGGCGCGCCGGTCGCGCCGGTCGCGCCCCCCGGGGCCGAGCCCGAGTATCGGCCGGACCCGAACCCCGTCGACCGCACGCCCGAGGTGTCGCCACGTCGTGTCACGCGGGCGTCGAAACTCCTTCGCGATCCTGCGCGCGAGCCCGTTCGAGAGCCCGCGCTCAAGCCGGGGCCGAATGTCACCGGCGGCGTCGTGCCTGAAACCGAGGCCGAGAGGGAGGCCCCGGTGGAGCAGGAAAGCCCGCTGCTTCTCGCCACCACGCGGCTCCGACTGGGTATCGAGTTGCCCGAGGGGCTGCAGCTTGCCGGGCGGATCGGCCCCAGCGACCGGATCTTGCGGCCCGTCAAAGGGTCGTCGGACGAGATCGTGGCCTGCGCCAAGGCTTTGGAGGCCATGATGTCCGGATTCGCGGGAAGCTACACGACCGTCTTCGGCGGGCAGCTCGACATGATCACCGAGTCGGGCGAGGAGGTCCGCGTCATGTTCTCCAGCGCGCCGGAGACCGGCCTGACCTTCGCGCAATTCACCGTCGACCTGATCGACGAGGCGGCGGCGCATGCGTTGTTCGCGCACTTGGCGGGCGTGTTGGTCTGAAAGCGTACCCAGCGCGCTGATCTGCGCGGGGTGACGCGAAAAGAGGCGCGCGCCCGATCGTGAACGCGAGGTCATCTGACTTGAGGTTTGCGCGATGACAGAGTGCGGCTAAGCTTTCTCCCACGCCCCGGGCCATGCGGCCGTTCGGGGTCTATGAATAAATTCATTCCGCAGGGAGACCGAAATGTCCGATTTCAAGCGCCGTCTGGCTGCCCTCATGCTGGGCGCCGCCTCGACCGGGCTTCTCGCCGCCGGGCCCATTCAGGCCGAGACGGTGAAGCTCACGATCCTCGGGGTTGGCGATATCTACAATTTCGACGGTGATGGCGAGCGCGGCGGGTTCGCCCGGCTCAACGCGGTCGCCAAGAAGGAGCGCGCGGACAATCCCAACACGCTCTATGTCTTCGATGGCGACATGCTCTCGCCCTCGCTTCTGTCGGGGATCGACGAAGGTCAGAACACGATCGACCTGACCAATATCGTGCCCTTCGATATCGCGGTGCCGGGCAACCATGAATTCGATTTCGGCCCGCAGAATTTCGAGAAGAAGATGGAAGCCTCGAAATACCCGTGGGCCGCGATCAACATCACCCAGAAAGACGGCTCGCCGGTTCAGGGTCTGGGCGGCGTGATGATGAAAGAGATCGCCGGTCTCAAGGTCGCGCTCGTTCCGGTCGCGCAGGACACGACGCCCGAGGTCGCCAATTCGGGCGATCTGAAATTCGGGCCGACCGTGGACAGCGCGATCGCAGCAGCCAAGAAGGCGCGCGACGATGGCGCGGATCTGGTGATCGGGGTCGTGCAGACCGATCAGTCGAACGACCGCGACCTGATCGCGAGCAAGGATTTCGACGTCATCATCTCGGGCGACGACCACCTCAATGCGATGTTCTATGACGGGATCACGGCCTATGTGGAGACCTCGATCGACGCGCGCTACCTGATGCCGGTCGATCTGACCGTCGACATCTCCGAGAAGGACGGCAAGCGCAAGATCAGCTGGACCCCGGATTTCCGCTGGATCGACACCGCGAATGTGACGCCGGATCCGGAATCGATGAAGCTGGTCAACGGCTTCAAGCAGCAACTCGACGACAATCTCGGCCAGCAGATCGGCACGTCGGAGACCGAACTGGACTCGCGGCGCAACGTGGTGCGCTCGCAGGAGAGCACGATGGGCGATCTGATCGCCGATGCGCTGCGCGACGCGACCAAGGCCGATGTGACGCTGATCAATGGCGGCGGCATCCGGGGCGACACGACCTATGATGCGGGCCACAAGATCACCCGCAAGGACGTGCTGACCGAGCTGCCCTTCGGCAACAAGACGGTGGTGACCGAGATCCCCGGCTCGCAGATCCTGAGCGCGCTGGAGAACGGCTTCAGCCAGGTCGAGAACGGTGCGGGCCGTTTCCCGCAGATCTCGGGCATGAGCGTGGTCTACGATCCCTCCGCACCGGCCGGGTCGCGCGTGGTCTCGGTCGAGGTGGGCGGTCAGCCGCTCGACAAGGACAAGGTCTACAAGGTCGCGACCAACGATTACATGCTGGGCGGCGGCGACGGCTACACGTCGCTCGGCGGCGGCAAGGTCATCGTGAATGCCGGGAACGGCAACCTGATGGCCAATGACGTGATGACCTATATCGAGGGCAAGGGGACGGTCGCGCCCAAGCTCGACGGGCGGATCAAGAAACAGGGCGAGTGAGTTCGACCTGATCGGATCGAGAGGCGGTAGGGAGACCTGCCGCCTTTTCTATTGCGCCTAATGTGGTGAGGGTCGGGCGCGGCCCGGGGCTGGTCGCCCTGTGCCAAGTGGACAACTATTGCCAATATGCGCGTGCAGGGACAGGGAAGCGTAGAGAGGGCCTCGATCTGAACGAACGCAATCTGCTTGCCCGGAACAGCCGCGAAGCGGCCCGGGCAGCGCCCGACCGCCCCCTCGGGCGGGCGCTTGGGTGACGTCAGCGCGCGGATCGAGGTCATCCGGATTTGACCGCGATTAAGTACGGACCACATGACGAGGGACGCCCGCCCGGCGATCGGGCGCTGCCCTCTGTAACCTCACTCCAAGGGCGGCGCGCTGGCCTCCACCACGGTCTCCATCGCGACATAGCTCGACGAGGAATGGACATGGGGCAGGGTGGACAGCTCTTCCGACATGATCCGCCGGTAATCGGCCATGTCGCGGGCGCGGATCTTCACCAGATAATCGAAGCCCCCGGCGATCATGTAGCACTCTTCGACCTCGGGGATCGCGCGCACCGCGGCGTTGAACGCCTTCAGCGCGGTCTCGCGCGTATCGCTCAATTTCAGCTCGATATAGGTCACATGGGTCAGGCCCAGCTTGATCGGCGAGATCATCGCCCGGTAGCCCTTGATGAGCCCGGTTTCCTCCATTTGGCGGATGCGCGCGGCCACCGGCGTCTTCGACAAGCCGACCCTGCGCGCTATCTCAGCCACGGGAAGGCGTGCATCGGCGATAAGCTCGTTGAGGATTCGCCTGTCGATCGCATCGATCTCTTCACTCATGGGCTACAGAGTCTCCAAAAATAAGTTCCAGAGACCATCGCTTAGCAAATCTTTGCGCCAATCGCCTAGGGGAAATCGAATAGCATCGGACAATCAGACTCAAGGGAGGATCGCATGGGCGACACGTTCGATCAGTTCACGACACAGGCGAAATTCGCCGAAGAAGCCGCGCTTCTGGAGCGGCTAAAGGGCCAGGCCGAACTGAGCGAGAGTGATCGCAAGCAGATCTCCGCCCGCGCGGCAAAGCTCGTGCGCCGTATCCGGACCGAAGCCAAACCGACGCTGATGGAGCATTTCCTCGCGGAATATGGCCTGTCCACGCAGGAAGGCGTGGCGCTGATGTGTCTGGCCGAGGCGATGCTGCGCGTGCCCGATGCCGAGACGATCGACGCGCTGATCGAAGACAAGATCGCGCCGTCGGACTGGGGCAAGCATATGGGCACCGCGTCGTCCTCGATGGTCAACGCCTCGACCTGGGCGCTGATGCTGACGGGCCGCGTGCTCGAAGACGAAAAGCCCGGCATGGCAGGCGTGTTGCGCGGGGCCGTGCGCCGTCTGGGCGAGCCGGTGATCCGGGCCGCCGTCAGCCGCGCGATGAAGGAGATGGGGCGCCAATTCGTTCTTGGCGAGACGATCAAGGACGCGCTGAGCCGAGCCAAGAAGCTCGAAGATCGCGGCTACACCTACAGCTACGACATGCTGGGCGAGGCCGCTCGCACCGCGCGCGATGCCAAGCGCTACGCGAAGGATTACGCCGACGCCATCGCCGCCATCGCGAAGGTCTGCAAGGACCGCCCCGTGGCCGAAAATCCCGGCATCTCGGTGAAGCTCTCGGCGCTGCATCCGCGCTACGAGGTCGCCAAGGAAGAGCGCGCCATGGCCGAGATCGTGCCGGTGCTCAAGGATCTGGCGAAGGCCGCGAAGGCCGGGAACATGGGCCTCAACATCGACGCCGAGGAGCAGGACCGTCTGGTGATCTCGCTCAAGATCATCAAGGAGGTTCTGTCCGACCCCGAGCTAGCCGGCTGGGACGGGTTCGGCGTGGTCGTGCAGGCTTACGGCAAACGCGCGAGCCTCGTGATCGACTGGCTGGGCGCTCTGGCGGAAAAGCTCGACCGCAAGATCATGGTGCGTCTGGTGAAAGGCGCCTATTGGGACACCGAGATGAAGCTCGCGCAGGTCGAAGGCCTGCCGGACTTCCCGCTGTTCACCACGAAGGCTGCGACCGATGTCAGCTACCTTGCCAATGCGCGCAAGCTGTTCAGCTATACCGACCGCATCTATCCGCAATTCGCGACCCACAATGCCCATTCGGTCGCGGCGATCCTCGAGATGGCCGAGGGCCGTCCCTATGAGTTCCAGCGCCTTCATGGCATGGGCGAGCGTCTGCACGAGATCGTCCACCGCGAAGAGGGCACCCGCTGCCGCATCTACGCCCCCGTCGGCGCGCATCGCGACCTGTTGGCCTATCTGGTGCGTCGCCTGCTGGAGAACGGCGCGAACTCTTCCTTCGTGCACCAGATCGTCGATGAGGACGTGGCGCCCGAGACCATCGCGGAAGACCCGTTCGTGCAACTCGAGACGGCCGAGCGTTCGGCGATGCTCAAGCTTCCCTCGGAGGTGTTCGCCGAGTCCCGCGAGAATTCCATGGGCTTCGATCTGACCGACGAGGGCACGCTGGCGCGCATCGACGCCGCCCGCAATGTGGCGATCCCGGATGCGGGCCCGCTCGTGGCGGGCGAGGCGACGGGCGAGTCCGTGGCCGTCATCAACCCCTCGACCGGCGAAGAAGTGGCCCGCGTCACCGAGGCCGACGAGGCCTGTGTCGCGGCCGCCATCGACGCTGCGCGTCCGTGGGCTGCCCCGGTCGCTGAGCGCGCCGCCGTTCTGCGTCGCGTGGCGGAGCTTTACGAGGAAAACTTCGGCCCCTTCTTCGCGGTGCTTGCGAAAGAGGCGGGCAAGAGCCAGCTCGACGCCGTGGGCGAATTGCGCGAGGCGGTCGACTTCCTGCATTATTATTCGGCGCAGGCCGAAGAGAGCGACCCGACGGCGCGCGGCATCTTCGCGGCGATCAGCCCGTGGAACTTCCCGCTGGCGATCTTCACCGGACAGATTTCGGCGGCGCTGGCTGCCGGTAATGGCGTGATCGCGAAGCCGGCCGAGCAGACGCCGCTCGTCGCCGCCATCGCCGTGCGCCTGATGCATGAGGCGGGTGTGCCGCGCGACGTGCTGCAACTGCTGCCGGGTCAGGGCGAGACGGTGGGCGCAGCCCTGTCGTCCAACCCGAAGATCGCGGGTATCGCCTTCACCGGCTCGACCGAGACGGCGAAGATGATCCGCCGGTCGATGGCCGACAATCTCGATCCGACCGCGCCGCTGATCGCGGAAACCGGTGGTCTGAACGCGATGATCGTGGATTCGACCGCGCTGCCCGAACAGGCGACGCGAGACATCATCGCCTCGGCCTTCCAGTCGGCGGGTCAGCGCTGCTCGGCGCTGCGCTGCCTCTATGTGCAGGAAGACGTGGCCGAGAACCTGATTTCGATGATCAAGGGCGCGATGGACGAACTGTCGCTGGGCGATCCGTGGTATCTGTCGACCGATGTCGGCCCGGTGATCGACGGCGAGGCGCAGGAAGACATCGCCGCCTATATCGCGAATGCCGAGAAAGAGGGCCGCGTGCTGCACAAGCTCGACGCGCCGTCGAAGGGCCATTTCATCGCGCCGACGCTGGTGAAAATCTCCGGCATCGAGGCGCTGGAGCGTGAGGTCTTCGGCCCGGTTCTGCATATCGCGACCTATCGCGCAGAGGATATCGAGAAGGTGTTCGCCGCGATCAACGCCACCGGCTACGGGCTGACCGCCGGTCTGCACAGCCGGATCGACAACCGCGTGCAGGAGGTCTCGGACGCGCTGCATGTCGGCAACCTTTACGTCAACCGCAACCAGATTGGCGCGGTCGTGGGCTCGCAGCCCTTCGGGGGCGAAGGTCTGTCGGGCACGGGGCCGAAAGCGGGTGGACCGCTTTACCTGACCCGCTTCGCGATGGCGCCTGAGGCGTCGTCGAAAAACGGCGAATGGGGCCACAAGGCCGATCTCGACACGCTGCGCAAAAAGCTTGCGAAAGCGGCGGCGAAGGCCGAGGCGGCGGGGCCGCTCGAGGCGCTGGAACTGCCGGGCCCGACGGGCGAGGCTAACACGCTGCGTCGCTATCCGCGCGGGCCGATCCTGTGCCTCGGGCCGGGCGAAGCTGCGCAGGTGGCGCAGATCAAGGAAGTCGAGAAGCTGGGCGGCGTGGCCGTCGGGGCCGATGGCAAGATCGCCCCGGAAGTGCTTGAAACGCTTGAGGATATCGCGGGCGCCATCTGGTGGGGCCACGATACGCGCGCCCTTGTGAAAGCGCTGGCGAAACGCGAAGGGCCGATCCTGACGCTGACCACCGGCGCGGTGCAGAAGGCCGATGTCCTCCACGAGCGGCATCTGTGCGTCGACACCACCGCGGCGGGCGGCAACGCGGCGCTGCTGGCGGGGTAAGCCCCGCTAGCCTGCTAGCCCACATCCTCGGAGGCCACCGACATCGCCTTGATGATCGCGTGGCACCTCTTCCCCTCGGTCAGGCCAAGCGCCGCGACCGAGCGGGTGGTGAGCCGGGCCAGCAGATGCTCGTCGCCCATCTTCAGGCGGGCATAGACGCTGGGGGGAGCCGCAGGACGCAGCTCCGTGACCGTCACCGGCAGGATGTTGAGCGCAGAGAGGCCTTCGGGCCGCGCAACCGCAAGAGTCACGTCCCCCGCATGGATTCGTAGTCGCAGCGATTGGCCGGGCTGACCTTCCCGATAGGGCAGCAGCACCGGCCCGCCTGCGGTGTCGATCCGGGTCAGGCCGTCGGCTTCCTGCGCCATGACACGTCCCGAAATCACCGCCCCCGCTTCGCGCTGCCCGAGCGCGGGGGCGAGTGTCGGATCGGACAGAATCTCGCGCGCGGGGCCGAAACCGCGCAGCCGGCCGGCCTCGATCAGCGCGATGGAGGTGGCGAGACGCGCGACCTCGGCCGGTGCGTGGCTGACATAGAGGATGGGAAGTTTAACTTCGTCCCGTAACCGCTCGATATAGGGAAGGATTTCCGATTTTCGCGCAGCGTCCAGCGCGGCGAGTGGCTCGTCCATCAGCAGCATCCGCGGGTTCGACAGGATCGCGCGACCAAGCGCGACGCGGCTTTTCTCACCGCCCGAGAGCGCGGCGGGACGGCGCTCCAGCAGCGCGCCGAGGCCGAGCATATCGATGATGTGGTCGAACTCCGGCGCGGTCTTGGTTTTGTTGAAACGCTGCCCGTAGAGTAGGTTTGATCTGACGCTCAGATGCGGGAACAACCGGGCGTCCTGGAAGACATAGCCGATGCGGCGCTTGTGGGGCGGCAGGCAGATCCCGGCCTCGGTCTCGAGCAGCACCTCTCCATTGACGACGATCCGCCCCCGGTCGGGCCGCAGCAGCCCCGCGACCGCGTTCACCACGGTCGTCTTGCCCGCGCCGGACGGGCCGAACAGCGCGGTCACGCCCTCAGGCGCGGTGAAATCTACGTCGAGATCGAGCGCCGGCAGGCGATGGCTGAGCGAGATTTCCAGCATCAGTTCTGTCCCGCGATCCGCGCCGCGATCCGTCGCGCCAGCCACTCCGAGACCAACAGCGCGCCAAGCGCCAGCGTGACCGAGATCACCACCAGCCGCGCGGCCTCGACCTCGCCGCCCGGCACCTGCAATTGCGAGTAGATCGCGAGCGGCAGGGTCTGGGTCTGGCCGGGGATGTTCGAGACGAAGGTAATCGTCGCGCCGAATTCGCCCATCGCCTTGGCGAAGGCGGTGATCGCGCCCGCAAGGATGCCGGGCAGGATCAGGGGCAGGGTGATCGTTGCGAAACTGGCGATGCGCGAGGCCCCGAGGGTGGAGGCCGCCTGTTCCAGCTTCGGGTCCACCGCCTCGATCGCGAGCCGGATCGCGCGCACCATCAGCGGAAAGGCCATGATCCCGGCGGCCAGCGCTGCCCCGCGCCATGAGAAAGCCACCGTGATCCCGACCCGCGCCAGCGCCGCCCCGATCACCCCGTTCGGCGCGAAGCCTATCAGCAGCAGGTAGCCAGTGACGACCGGCGGCAGGATCAGCGGCAGATGCACCAGCCCGTTGACGAGGCTGCGCCCCGGAAAGCGCCAGCGGGCCAGCGCATAGGCGACGAACAGCCCTGGCGGCAATGACAGCAGCGTCGCCCAGCCTGCCACTTTCAGCGAGAGAAAGACTGCTTGCCAGTCGGAGGACGACAGCCAGCTCATTTCAGTGTCTCGAAGCCTTGCTCGTGGAAGATCTTCGCGGCGGCGTCGGATTTCAGCTCGGCATAGAAGCTTTTCGCCGCGTCGCTATCGGTGAGGCGGGCGGCGGGGTAGCGGATCGGTGGGTGGCTGTCTTCGGGGAAGGTCGCCACGACATGCACGCGCGGCTCGGCCACGGCGTCGGTCGCATAGGTGATCCCGTAGGGTGCCGCGCCAAGTGCCACCATCGCAAGTGTCGCGCGCACGTTATCGGCCTGCGCGACTTCGGGCTCGACCTTGGACCAGAGCCCGTAATGCTCCAGCGCCGCCTTGCCGTATTGGCCTGCGGGCACCGCGTTCACCAGCGACATGGCCAGCTTGCCGCCATCCAGAAGCGCGTCGAAATCGAGATCGCGAGAAATCGTCACCGGTTTCGCTTTCGGATCATGGGCGATCAGCACCAGGTGGTTGGCCAGCAGGTCCTCCTGCACCTTGATGCGGCCCGTCTTCGCGACCGTCTCCATCCAGCCGGGATTTGCGGAGATGTAGATATCGGCCGGTGCTCCGGCGGCGATCTGGCGGGCCAGCGCACCGGACCCGGCGAAGGAAATATGCGCCACGTCGCCGGTCTTCGTCTCCCAGAGCTTCGCTACCTGATCGAGCGCGGTCTTCATCGAGGCGGCGGCGAAGATCGTGACCTCCTCTGCGCGGGCGGGTAGCGAGAGGCTCGTCGTCGTAAGCGCAAGGGCGAGGATGCGGGGCAGGGACATGGGGCCTCCTTCGATATGTTTCATCAGACATATTGCAGCGCAGATCGCCAAAGGCAAGCGCGTGCCGCCGCGGGAAGGGCTCAAAAGGAAAAGACCGGCGCATCGCTGCGCCGGCCCGTTCTAGGAGGTCTAATGGAAAGGCTTAGCCTCCCGAACTTTCGTTTTGCGCAGGCGCCGAGGCCTGATCGCTGGAGGGATATCCCGGACCCATCAGCTTGCCGTCGACCTCTTTGCCGTAGAAGCCCTGATGGTTGTGGTGCCATTTGTCGACGGCGTCCTTCACCGTCACGTCGCCGATCTGCCGCGGGTCGTTCGGGCGCGGATGGCTGTCGACGAAGGCGGCCACGTCCCAGGCTTCCTGCACGGTCAGTTTGTTCGGCTCCGACAGCGGCATGTTATGCTTGATGAAGGCGGCGGCGGCGTTGATCTTGTGCATGCCCGCGCCCCAGTTGAAGCTGTTCGGCCCCCAGAGCGGCGGGAAGACGACCTTGCCGTTGATGTCCTTCTGACCCTGACCGTCGGCGCCGTGGCAGACCGCGCAGTTCTGGGCGAAGACCGCTTCGCCGCGCTGGCGCGAGGGCTCTTTCGCGGGCTTGTCGATCTTGCCGAAGCCTGCGCCTTCCGGTTTCTCGCCCGTGGGCAGACCCTTGGACATCCAGAAGAAATAGGCCTGCAGATCGCGATAGACATCCGAGCCATAGGGCGGCGGTCCCCCCGAGGGCGAACCTTGCGCGTTCATCGAATAGGTGAAGCAGCCTTTGATGCGGTCCTCCATGGTGTTCACCATTTTGTTCTTGCCGCGATATTTCGGATAGACCGGGTAGGCGGCCCACATCGGCGCGGAGAAGGCCTGGCGGCCCGCGTCGAGGTGGCAGTTCGAGCAGGACAGGTCGTTTCCGACGAAGTCATGCGCGTTGGTGCCGGTATCGTTGAAAATCGCCATGCCTCGGCGGACCGACTTGCCGAAATCGTCGTCGGGAATGGTGCTCTCCGCAGGCGGGGTGAAAAGCTTCGCCTGCTGCGTGTCGCCACCGCTTTGCTGCGCGGCGGCCTCGGCTTCGCTCTGGTCACGCGTGGCGCCGGTCAACCAGCTGGGTGCGAGGCCGAAATTTACCAGCAGCGAGCCCAGCACGACCAGTGCGAGGCCACCGCCTACCGCGAGGATCGCGCGCAGGGCCGTCTTGCCGCGGGAGGGGGCGGTCTCTCCGCGCGGAGGGATGTCGGACGGGTGCTTGTTACTCATTGATCCACTCCTTCACGCACCGGGATGTTGCTTTCCATCGCGGCCAGTTCGGTTTTGTCCATCGCCGGCATCGGGGCGAGCGAGGCGAGGTAATCGGCCACCGCGCGCCGATCCGCATCGTTCAGCGCCTTGCCGATCCCCGCCATCAGGCCGAGCGGCGAGTTATGGCGCGCGCCGCCTGCCCACATCGCGAGTTGATGCGCGACATAGGCCGGCTGCTGCGCGGCGATCCCGGGAAAATTCGGCGCGACGCCGACGCCCGAGGGCCCGTGGCAGGTGAAGCAAGCCGGAACGCCGATCGACCAGTCGCCTTCCTTGGCAAGCTGTGCGCCGCGCTTGAGATCGCCTTCCAGAGAAGGCTTCGCGCCCGAGGGGCTGGTCATCGTGGCGTAGTAGTTCGCCAGTTCGACGATTTCCTGATCGCTCAGCCCCTTGGCCACATAGGCCATCGAGTCGTTGGGCCGGGTGCCTTTCTGGAAGTCGTGCAACTGCTTGGCCAGATAGGGCGCCGGAAGGCCCGCCAGCCGTGGCACGGTCTCGGTGCCTTCGCCCTTGTCGCCGTGACAGCTTGCGCAGGCCCAGACCGTGTCCGAGCCCTGACTGACGAGCTGCGCGACGCGCTCGGACCCGGGGCCTTTCTCGGCAGCTGCGGATTCCGGCTGCGCGGGCAGGTTGTTGATCAGCCCCGCGAGGCCGGCGCCGCCATCGAGCGGGTCCATGTCGCCCGCCACCTTGCGGATATCGGCGACCTCCGGGGCGCTGATGGTCTTGGCGTCGTCATTGAGCTCGGTGGCAACATAGGATGCGACTTCGGAGATTTCGGTGTCGCTGAGAACAGAGCCGAAGGCGGGCATCTCGCCCTCGTAGCTCTCGCCATTGACGTTGAGCTTGCCACCGATGCCGCGCATCACGATCTGGGTCACCGCCTTGGCGCCGCCCAGCTTCACGATGTCAGAGCCGTGCAGCGGGGGGAAGGCGCCGGTGACGCCTTCACCGGCATCGCCATGGCAGGTCGCGCAATTGTCCGCGAACAGCGTCTTGCCCGCGTCGAGATCGGGCGCGGCGGCCTGCGCGAGTTTCGTGGGCTCCTGCTTGGCCGCTTCGGTTTGCGCCTTGTCCGCGACCTGGACGGCGGTGCTGGTCTGGACCAGCATGATCACCCCCCAGATCGCGAGCGCGATCGCGATCGAATAGACGGGCCACGGGATGCGGCGGGTTGCCTCGAACGGCTCGAAAGTCTCGTCGGGACGCCGGGGATCGGGTTTCTTGTCGGTCATTCTTGTCTCCGTCGTCTCAGTTCGAGGCCTTGGTGGCATCGGTCGCTTCGCGTTGCTTCTCGGCGATCAGCGCGTAGCCGTTGTCGCGCAGACCGTCCTTCGGCGGAGCGTATTGGCGTGTCATGCCTTGCAGATACGTCACGAGGTCGAGCGCATCCTGCTTGGCCACGATCACACCGGATTTGGGCGCGTATTTCGCGGGCAGCTTGACCACCACATCGTCAGGCCCGGCTTTGTCCTTATGCGTGAAGAGGTAGGGATAGGCGGGCATGATCGACCAGCTGGAGATCGCGCGGGGCTGATAGAGATGGGTCAGTTGCCATGCCTGCGAGGGCATGCGGTCGCCGATATCCATCAGGTCCGGCCCGGTGCGCATCGTGCCCAGCTGGTGAGGGGCGTCATAGGCGTAGTCGCCCGCGACCGAGGCCCGGCCCCAGCCGCGCTCGGCATCCGGGGCCTGTGCCAGCGAACGCGGCTGCTGCGAGTGGCAGTAGAGGCAGCCCAGTGAGACATAGACCTCACGGCCGCGCGCCTCGGCCTCGGTGTAAGGCTTGAGCCCCGTCGTCGGTCCCTGTGCGCTGATCTGCATGCCCGGCGCGATCACCAGGAACAGGGTCGCGAGCGCGAGGATCGCCAGCGCCGTGATTGCGAGAGGAAGATAGCGGTTCATTCTGCAGCCACCATGTTGTCGGTTTCGGTCTCACGGGTCTTCTTGGAAAAGCCGAGCGCAATGAGGTTGATCGCCAGCAGCACATGGCCCAGCGTCATCAGCCCGCCGCCGAGCGAACGGCCTTCAAGATAGGGCTTGAGCAGGGTCACGCTGTCGGCGAAGGGCTTCGTCGCATCGAGCTGGGCAAGGCCCTGCAGCACGCCGCCGATGGTCAGCGAGAAGAAGTAGATCGCGAAGCCGATCACGTTCAGCCAGAAATGCCATGCGATCATTCGCGGGAAGGGCCAGTATTTCCCGGTCGCGCGCGGCACGACCTGATAGATCACGCCCATCAGCACCAGCGACACGAAGGCATAGGCGCCCAGATGCGCGTGCGCCACCGTGTAATGGGTGAAGTGGGTGATCGTGTTGACCGAGCGCAGCGCCTCGATCGAGCCCTGGAAAGAGGCCAGCGTGTACATCACCGCCCCGAAGGAGATGAAGCGCAGCGGGATCGACTCCTTGAGCGCCCAGAGATTGGCCGCCACCGTGACGTGCTGGTTGATCGCCACCGCGATCACGGGAACGAACATCATCACCGAATGGACGACCGAGAGCGTCACCAGCCAGGTCGGGACCGGGCCGCCGATCAGGTGGTGGATGCCGACCTGGCTGTAGAACAGCGCCAGCGCCCAGAAGCCAACCAGCGAGAGCGCGTAGGAATAGACCGGTTTGCCGATGATCTTCGGGATGAAGTAATAGGCCGCGCCCACGCCCAGCGGCGTCAACCAGAGGCCCAGCACGTTATGGGCGTACCACCAGTTCATCGTGGCCTGCTCGACCCCGTGATGGCCGCCGGGAATGTTGGCGATGACGAACAGCACCGGGAACCAGAGCACCGCGGCGAGGAAATACCAGCCGGAGACGTAGATGTGATGGACGTTCCGGTGCTTCGCGGTCGAGATCAGCGGGGCCACGAAACAGGCCGCGCCGGCTGCGAGGACGATGTCGATCTGCCACGGGATCTCGAGCCATTCGAGCCCGTCGGTCCAGCCGTTCGCGATGGCGAACACGCCTGCGGCGAGGCCGATATTCCAAAGCACGATCCCGGTCTTCAGAAGGCCCGTCATGCGCAGTTCGGTGCGGAAGATACGCGGGAGGATCCAGCAGACGGCGGCGAGGCCGCCCTGGCTCGCCCAGCCATAGGCGACCGAGTTCAGGTGCACCGTGCGCATCCGCCCGAAGGTCATCTGCGCAGTTCCCGACATCAGATCGGGCAGGTGCAGTTCCAGCGAGGCGGCCAGCCCGTGCAGCGAGCCGTAGATCAGCCAGAACACCGCCGCCGCGATGAGCCACATCACGACGCTGGAGGAACTCGCGTCGATACCGGCGCGCGCCGCGTTGAAGTGGTGAGGGTCGTTCGGCGCGTCGGTATCCGCGCCCTCGCCGGGCTCGAAGATGGTCCGCGCGTCGTCGGCGTCTGGCGTGTGGACCTGCTTGTTCGCGATCGCCCAGATCAGGATCGTCAACGCCAGTAGCGAGATGACGAAGCTGAGGGCGAGCAGCAGGCCGAGCGTTTCGGTGATTTGCATTGGCTGGCTCCGGTGTCAGGTTTGACCCGGGCCGAGCCGGTGCGACGCGTGGATGCTCGTCACTGTTCCATTCTCCCTTTAGCCCGGTCGGTCGGTTCTTGTTCACGTCGTTTTCACGAACAATGCATGGCGGAGTGATCTGTTCCAAACATTCAGATGTATGCAGATGTCGGGCGCACCAACGCCCGCCGAGGGACGATCACGACCATGTGGCGCGGGCGCCGGATGTTCGCGAGCGCCCAGAATGATGCAGTCACGGGGGCGCGACCACCTCTCCTCACGCGATGATGATCTTGGTTGAACGAGCCGCTCGGAGAGCCTTCCTCTGCGGAAAGCGCACGCGTTAGCCGGGCCTTGTTTTTCGGGCGGAAATCCGCTGGCGGGACGCTCGCGAGGCGCTCCCGCAGCGCTGATCGGGGCAACGATCTCGTGATCCGCGGCTCACGATTGCCGTGAGATGAGTTGAAAGCGGGGCGGGGTTCCCCAAGGGGCAGGGCGGTAGACCGCTTCCAGGGATAGGGGAACCGATCGGGCCGCAGATGCGATTCCGATACAGGAGCGCGCGGTGCGCGCCGCCTTGCGTGGCGTGTCGCAGCGGATCGCGCGAGATGCGATGGAAAGGCAGGCTCGAGAGTGGCCGTGAACGAGAACTTCAAGGATCACGCCGCCAACGAGCGGACCTTCCTCGCGTGGCTCCGCACGGCCGTCGCGATCGTCGGGGTCGGGCTCACCGCGGCGAAGTTGACCCGGACGGATCTTCCGCAATGGTCCGATCTGGCGATGGTGCTGAGCGGCGGGGTCGTGGTGATCCTCGCCTTCGTGCGCATGCG
Organism: Thioclava sp. JM3; assembly: GCF_002213185.1. NCBI lineage: Bacteria > Pseudomonadati > Pseudomonadota > Alphaproteobacteria > Rhodobacterales > Paracoccaceae > Thioclava > Thioclava sp. JM3. The sequence goes on along the minus strand of NZ_NBOB01000001.1, from coordinate 457,243 downwards.
GATGCTGCGCGCCGCGATCGAAAGCGGCAAGGCCCCGGACAGCCAAGGAACCAACTGGCCCGAGCTGGTGCTGTTTGCGCTGGTGATCGCGCTTCTGGTTCTGCTCGGGATTTTCATCCTGCATGTCACCTGACACTCTTGCATCTTCGTCGCCGCACAGGCTTGATGCCGCCAAATTATGGAGGACATTACATGAAACTTCTGCGTCACGGGCTTATCGGAGCCGAAAAACCGGGGCTGATGGACGGTCAGGGTGTGATCCGCGACCTGTCGGGCCAGGTCGCCGATATCGGGGGTGCGGTGCTCTCGGATGACGGGTTGGCGGCGATCGGCTCGCTGGACGTGTCCGAGCTGCCCGCCGTGCCCGAAGGCACGCGTCTGGGCGCGCCGATCGCGGGCATCGGGAAGATGATCTGCATCGGGCTGAACTATGCCGACCACGCTGCGGAATCGGGCGCGACGGTGCCGCCGGAGCCGCTGATCTTCATGAAGGCCACTTCCGCGATCCAGGGCCCGAACGATCCGATCGTGATTCCGCGCGGCGCCGAGCAGACCGACTGGGAAGTCGAGCTGGGCATCGTCATCGGCAAACCTGCGAAATACGTCTCGGAAGAGGATGCGATGGATTACGTCGCGGGCTACGTGCTCGCCAACGACGTGTCCGAGCGCAGCTACCAGAAGGACCGCTCGGGCCAGTGGACCAAGGGCAAGAGCTGCGACAGCTTCGGCCCGCTCGGACCGTATCTGGTGACGCGCGACGCGGTGGCCGATCCGCAGAAGCTGGCGATGAAGCTGAGCGTGAACGGCGAAGTGATGCAGAACGGCTCGACCGAGACGATGGTCTTCGGCGTGAAGAAGCTGGTCAGTTACCTCTCGCAATTCATGACGCTGCATCCGGGCGACGTGATCTCGACCGGCACCCCTCCGGGCGTCGCGATGGGGATGGAGACCCCGCGCTTCCTGCGGCCGGGCGATGTGGTGGAGCTGGAGATCGAAGGACTGGGCCAGCAGCGCGCCGAGGTCGTGGCCGACGCCTGAGGCAGGTCTTTGCGAACAGGGCAGGGCGCGCGGAACACTCGCGCGCCCTTTTCATGCGCGATTACAGCCGGATCGGGTCGTCCTTGGCGATCCGGTCGAACTCCATCAGCGTCTGCACCAGCTTCGGCATCTGGTTGAGCGGAATCATGTTCGGCCCGTCCGAGGGCGCGCTATCGGGCGCCTCATGGGTTTCGATGAATACTCCCGCAATGCCCAGCGACACCGCCGCACGCGCCATCACCGGCGCGAATTCGCGCTGACCGCCAGAGGAGCCGCCCTGACCGCCGGGCTGCTGCACCGAATGGGTCGCGTCCATGATCACCGGGTAGCCGGTCTTCGCCATCTCGGGCAGGCCGCGCATATCGGCGACCAGCGTGTTGTAGCCGAAGGAGGTGCCGCGCTCTGTCAGCAGGATCTTCTCGTTGCCGGTGGAGGCGACCTTCTCGGCCACGTTGGGCATGTCCCACGGCGCGAGGAACTGGCCCTTCTTGATGTTCACCACGCAGCCGGTCTCGCCCGCGGCCAGCAAAAGATCGGTCTGGCGGCACAGGAAGGCCGGGATCTGGATCACGTCGACGACGGCGCCTGCAATCCGGGCCTGTTCCGCGTCGTGGATGTCGGTCAGCACCGGGCAGCCGATCTCTGCGCGCACCTCTTCGAGGATCTTCAGTCCCGCGTCGATGCCGAGGCCGCGCTTGCCTTTGAGGCTGGTGCGGTTGGCCTTGTCGTAGCTCGCCTTGAAGATGAACTGCGCGCCCGCCTGGTCGCAGGCGCGGGCCATTTCCTTCGCGATCATCATCGCATGGTCGCGGCTTTCGAGCTGGCACGGACCCGCGATCACCGTCAGCGGGCGATCGTTCGAGACGGTCAGCCCGCCGATTTTCACGTCTTTCATTTCTCTCTCCGCAGCCTGTGACGGGCCGCTCTAGCTCAGCTCGAGACCTGCTCGCGCAGGACCGACGCTGTGAGCGACAGCATCAGATAGATGCCCGAGAAGATCAGGAAAGCCAACAGCGTGTTCTCGAAAGCGCGCGGATAGGTGGGCTCGTCCGGGGCGACGGGGCGTACGCCCATCTCCAGATAGCGCACCTGCTTGTTGGCCTCGATCCGGGCGGTTTCCATCTGTTGCGCGGCGGCAGAGAGCAGCATCTGGCGGGTCTGCAATTCGCCTTGCGCGATCTGCAACTGGCCGGTTACGGCGGCGAGCGACTCGCCCCCGGTGGCCTGGCGCCCTGCCGTGAGTTGGCCACGCGTCTTTTCGAGAAGCGCCTGGATGCGCCTGATGTCGCCCTGCACACCCGAAACCCGCGCCTGGTTGGGACGCGCATTGTCGAGCAGTTGGCCCAGCTCGAGCCGTTTCTGCTGCAACTGGTTTTCCAGATTGGCGACCTGGCCCATCACCACCGAGTTCTCGCTGACGGGATCGAGGACGCCGACCTTCTCCTGAAGCTGCTGCACCTTGGATTGCGCGGCGAACACCTTCGCCTCGGCATCCTGATAGCTTTCGCGCGCGCCCTTCATCTGGTCGTCGCGCAGCCGTGAAGTCAGCTGGTCCACCTGCTGTTCGGCATAGGAGATCAGTGACTCGGAGAATTGCTGCGATTTCTGCGGATCGGGGGCGATGACCTCCATCTTCACGATGCCCTCGGAAGGGTCGTAGCCGATCTCGACCATTTTCGAGTAAAGCCGGTAGGCCTGCTCGTCGGTGGCATCCTTCGGCAGGCGCTGAAGCGGGTCGATGCTCGGATCCTCGAAGATTTTCTTGAAACCCTGATCGCGGTCGAGCCGTTTCATGGCATCGCGCGACTGCAGATAGGATTGCACTGTCACCGAGTCCTGATTGGTGGCGAGCTGCGTGCCCGAGAAGAGCGACCCCAGCCCGGAATTGCCCAGCCCTTCGGCCTTCTGGATCACGAAAGCCGATTTCGTCGCATACATCGGCGTGGCCATCGCGAAATAGTAATAGGCGGCCATCAGCGTCGGCAGCACGACGAAGAAGCCCAGCCGCGCGCCCAGCAGCATCAGCTTGCGGCGGCGCCGTTTGGCGATGTCGCGCTGGATGCGCAGGATCTCGGCGGCGCGACGATCCTCGGTCATCACCTCGGTCGAGGGGAGCTGACCTTTCTTGATCGTCTGCGGCAGGTGCACGCGGGTATCCGCGCCCGGCCCGTCGGTCCGTGCCAGCGCCCGCGAAGTCGCTTCCGCCTCGCCGGGTTTCACCATCGCCACGATATTCGAGCGGTCGAACGGATCGATCCCGCGGCGGCGCAGGAGCAGCACGGCCTCGAAATCGGAACTGGCCTGCACGCCGTGTTTCTGCGCCATCCGGCGGGCGAGGCGCAACTGGCGGCCGGTCAGCCCCTCGGCGCGGATCGCGTCGATTTCTTCCTCGGGGGTGCGCTGGCCCGCATCGATCACCTCGGCGCCGTTGCGCTCCGCCGTCGGGAATTTTTGATCGCCGAACCCGTCATCCTGCGGCTCGAACATGCTGGAGGGATCGCTGTCTCTGTGCCGCCGTTGACGTTGCCGTTGCGGTTCCGGCGTGTCGGAAGAGGGTGCGGCTTGCGCGGCGGAGGCCGCAGAGGCGTTGGAGGCGCGCGGCGTGGTCGGCTCTCCCGTCGTCCCGGGGCCCGATTTCAGCGGCATCGCCCCCAGCTGCAGCGAGCCGTCGCTCCCCGTGATCACCGGCCCATCGCGGCGGATACGGAATTTCGGGGCCTTAGGACTGGTAGTCATACAACCGCTTCGCTTCTTCAAGAGTGTCGAACTGGTAAAGTTGCCCGTCGCGCAGCACCGCCGCACGATTGCAGAATTTCTCGATCGTGGAGGGTTGGTGCGAGACCACGACCACGGTGGAATTACGCAGCCGGTCGCGCAGGATCGAGCCGGCCTTGCGGTTGAACTCCACATCGGTGGTCGAGGGCATCCCCTCGTCGATCAGGTATATGTCGAATTCCAGCGCGAGCAGCAGGGAAAAGGTGAACCGCGCGCGCATCCCCGAACTGTAGGTGCCCACGGGCTGGTCGAAATATTCCGCGATCCCGGTCAGCCAGCGCGAGAAGGCCTCGACATAATCGGGATCGAGCCCGTAGAGCCGCGCGATGAAGCGGGCGTTTTCGCGCGCCGAATGTTTCGAGACGACGCCGCCCATGAAGCCCAGCGGGAACGAGACCCGGCTGGTGCGGCGAATCTCGCCCTCGTCGGGCTTTTCCAGCCCTGCCATCATGTTGATGATCGTGGTCTTGCCGGTGCCGTTGGGCGCGAGAATGCCGAGGCTCTGGCCCAGCTCCACGCGGAAGCTGGCGCGTTCGAGGATCACCTTGCGCTGCTTGCCGGTCCAGAAGGATTTGGAGACGTTCTCGAATACGATCATTACTTTTTGGCCCGGGTCTCCATCTGTGCGCGCCTCGCCACTAAATCACGGGGGCAGCAGTGTGAGAACCCGCCTAACCTTGGATTTGGGCAGCATTATGTTCAGTTGTGGGAGGGTTATGCAATGACGAACACATTGACACTAGAGGAGAAACGATGACCCGCCCCGTGCAAGACGAGATCCGCGACTGCCGCCTTTGCGCGGCGCGGTTCCGCGCGACCGCGACCGGGCATTCGCCGCGTCCCGTCGCGTGGTTCGCCGCCGGCGCACGCGTGCTGATCGTGGGGCAGGCGCCGGGAATCCGGGTGCACGAGACCGGCGTGCCGTTCAACGATCGCTCGGGCGACCGGCTGCGCGACTGGATGGGCGTTGATCGCGAGACCTTCTACGACGTCTCGCGCATCGCGATCGCGCCGATGGCGTTCTGCTTTCCGGGCTATGACGCGAAGGGGTCCGACCTGCCGCCGCCCGCAATCTGCGCCCAGACGTGGCGCGACCGGGTGATGGAGGAAATCGGCCCGGTCGATCTGACGCTTCTTGTGGGCGGCGCCGCGCAGCGCTGGCATCTGGGCACACGCAACGTGACGCAGGCCGTGCTGGGCTGGCGAGACCACGCGCCGCGCCTCTTCCCCTTGCCTCATCCGTCTTGGCGCAATACGGGATGGCTGAAGAAAAACCCGTGGTTCGAGGCCGACCTGCTGCCGGTCCTGCGCGCCCGGGTGAAGGAGCTGACATGACCCCCTATGACCGCGCCCATGCCGCGATGGAAGCCGAACCGGAGAACGAGGCCAAGCGCCTTGCCGTGTTCGACCGTCTCGCCGATGCCGAGTTGTTCCTGCTGCTCGAAGAAGAGCCCGAGGACGAAAACATCAAGCCGCAGGTGTTCTCCACCGAAGAGGGCGAGTTCGTTCTCGTCTTCGATACCGAAGACCGTCTCGGCGAATTCGCGGACGGGCCGCAGCCCTACGCGGCGCTGCCGGGGCGGGTGATCGCGCAGCATCTGGTGGGCGAGAATATCGGGCTGGGCGTCAATCTCGGTGTTGCGGACTCGGCGATGCTGTTGCCGCCCGAGGCGCTGGACTGGCTGACCGAGACGCTCGCGCATACGCCGTTGGAGGCGCAGGGCCGTCCGGTGGAATTCACCGCTCCGGGCCTGTCGCCCGCGGTGATCGCGCTGCTGCTGCCCGCCTTCGAGGCCAAGCTGGACCAGCTTGCCGGGATCGCGCAGGCTGCCGTGCTGGGCGGCGTCACCTACGAGGACGGCCACCGGGGCCATGTGCTCGCGGTGATCGGTGCGCATGAGCATTTCCGCGCGGGTATCGCCAAGGCAATGGGCGAGGCGCTGACCTTCTCGGGGCTGGATGCGGGCGAGTTGGACGTGACCTTCCTCGAGCCCGAGGACAAGGCCGCGCAGCTTCTGCTGGACAAGGGGCTCGTGCTGCATGTCCCCGAGCCGGTCGAGGAAGAGGTGCAGGAACTCCGCCCCGGTTCCGCCCCCGGCATGGATCCGAGCAAGCCGCCGAAGCTGCGCTGAGGCGCGCCCGGCGGTTTTCGCATATGGTTTGAAAAACTCGGTCGGGGCGGCTCAGGACTCGTCGTCTGCCTCGTCGTGCTCGCCGATCACCTCGTTCTTCACCTGACCCCATGTCAGCAGCGTGAAGACCGCCGTGCCGCCCGCGACATTGCCTGCGAGAACCGGGAAGAAAAACCGGCTGATCGCCTCGGTCAGGCTCATATGGCCGCTCCAGACAAGCAGTCCCGCCTCGACCGAGCCCGCGACGACGTGCGCAGAGCCCGAGGCCGCGAGCAGCCATGTCATCGCGAGGATCACGAGGAACGAACTGCCCTGCGCCGCGGGCATGATCCACACCACGGCGGCGATGATGATGCCCGCCGGCATCGCGCGGTAGAAGTTCTGTCCCATGTCGCCGTCGGTCGCGTGGCGCGCCACGGCCAGCAGGCTGTCGGTCATCTCGTTGGGGATGACATGGGGAATGCTCAGGAACCCCGAGGCGATCGCGCAGCCAAGAATGTTCGACGCAAGCACGATCGCCCAGAGCCGCAGCATTTTCAGCAGGCATGTCAGCGATCGTTCTGCCACCACCGGCAGGACGGTGGTGATCGTGTTCTCGGTGAACAGCTGCATCCGCCCGAAGATCACCACCATGAACCCGGCCGAATAGCCGAGGGACTCGACCAGAATCCGCCAGCTTTCGTCGGGCAGCCGCGCATGCAGGCTCGCCTGCGCGATGACCGAGAGGCTGATCAGGATGCCCGCCGCGAGCCCCGACCACACGAGAGAGGTGAGCGGGCGGTTCAGCTCTTCGTCGCCGTCATGCCGGATCACGGCGTAGATCAACCGCGCGGAGAGGCGCGAGGCTTGCTTCACCGAGCGCTCCTCGTGCCGTTCGCGCACGGCGTTGTTCTGGGCTTTTCCGCTGCCGTTGTCGGACCCGCCCTGCGCGTCACTTTGGGAACTGTCTGATTTCATTCGTGCTGAACCCCGTCCCGCGTGCTTTGTTCCCTGTGCGAGCCTGCGCTATCCCTGTTCGCTGGCGAACACCTTGTCGATCATCGCCTGTGTGCCGCGCGCATCTTCAAGTGTCCACGCATAGGGCGCGCCCTCGGTGACATGACGCACGAAGGCCTCCACCTGGATCACATATTGATTCACGCCCGGGTAGCGGATCATCTCGTCCGGCTTGCCCTTGCGGATCAGCGTGACCTCCGCCTGATCGAAGACATTCGCGTTGAACGGGCAGGTGAGGCGGATCAAACCTTCGGAGCCCTGGAAGACCGCTTCCTGGCGCGGATGCAGCCGGGTCGAGGTCAGCGCGCCATAGGTGAAGCGGCCCTTGTCGCTGACCATCTCGCCAGTGACCTGCGTGAACGTGTCGACATCGTTCTCGCGATGGATGACGGCGCGCAGATCGCCCGGTTCGGCCCGGGCTGCGAAGCGCACGCAGGAATAGGCATAGACGCCGATATCGGGAACCGAGCCGCCGCCCATATCCGCCTTGTTGCGGATATTGGTGGGGTCGGGGTTGTTGAAGGTGAAGGCCACATCGGCGTGGCGCAACTCTCCGATCGCACCGGCATCGAGCCAGTCGCGCACCTGCCGCCATTGCGGGTGATGCACGATCATGTAGGCCTCGGTCGCGAATTTCCCGGCGGCGTCGCGCGCGTCTATCAGCCCGTCGATCTCCTCGGCCTTCATCGCGATCGGCTTTTCCGTCAGCACATGCTTGCCTGCCGCCAGCGCCTTCTTCGTCCACTCGACATGGAGCGTGTTGGGCAGCGGGATATAGACTACGTCGATGCCGGGGTCGGCGAGCAGCGCGTCATAGCTGTCATGAACCTTGAGATCGGGCGCGAAGGCCTTGAACGGATCGGCTTTTTCCGGGCTCGACGTCGCGAGCGCCGCCAGCCGCGCGCCCTCGGCCGCGTGGATCGCCCGGCCCATATGCTCGCGCGCAAATTTCGCGGCGCCGAGGATTCCCCAGTTCAACACCTGCATCGTCTCTCTCCCTCTTTTCGTGCTCGTATCCGGGGCGAAGGTAATGCTTATGCGGCGCGGCGCAAAGAAAATCGCCGCCCCCGGGAAGGGAGCGGCGACATACTTTCACACTCGTTACTGTTCGCGGGTTACGCGGGCACGTTCATGCCTTTTTCCCGTGCCAGTTCGGTCATGCGCTTCTGCAGCTTCTCGAAGGCGCGCACCTCGATCTGGCGGATACGCTCGCGCGAGACGTCATAGACGCCCGAGAGTTCCTCCAGCGTGACGGGATCGTCGCGCAGGCGGCGCTGCATCAGGATGTCCTTCTCGCGGTCGTTGAGAACGTCCATCGCGTCCATCAGCATCTCGCGGCGGGCTTCCATCTCCTCGGTCTCGGCATAGGCCTCGGCCTGATCGGCATCCTCGTCTTCGAGCCAGTCCTGCCACTGTGCGGCCCCGCCTTCGTCACCCGCGCCGATCTGTGCGTTCAGCGAGGCGTCCGAGCCCGACATCCGCCGGTTCATCGAGATCACTTCTTCCTCGGTCACGTTCAGATCGGACGCGATCTGTTTGACGTTCTCGGGACGCATATCGCCGTCTTCATAGGCGCCGATCTTGGACTTCGCCTTGCGGAGGTTGAAGAACAGCTTCTTCTGCGCGGAGGTGGTGCCCAGTTTCACGAGGCTCCACGAGCGCAGGATGTATTCTTGGATCGCGGCGCGGATCCACCACATAGCGTAGGTCGCGAGGCGGAAGCCCTTCTCGGGATCGAAGCGCTTCACGGCCTGCATCAGACCGACATTCGCCTCCGAGATCACCTCGGCCTGCGGCAAGCCGTAACCGCGATAGCCCATCGCGATCTTCGCGGCGAGACGCAGGTGCGACGTCACCAATTGGTGCGCGGCATCGGTGTCCTGGTGGTCGGCCCAGCTCTTGGCCAGCATATATTCCTGTTCCGGCTCCAGAAGCGGGAACTTCCGGATCTCCTGAAGGTAGCGGTTCAGCCCCTGCTCAGGACTCGGGGCCGGAAGGTTCGTGTAGCTCGTCATCGTCTCCCATGTCTCCCTTTTGGCGGCTGCTCAATATGGGGATCGCCCCCCGTTCTTTCAAGAAACGCAAGGCAGTGCGGATTGGTTCACCGAAAGCCGCCCTGACGCAGTCGCATAGAAAGATCAACGTATCGTAACGGGATTTCCGTCGCGGATGTGTAAAAAAACATCTGACGCTTCACAAGATCGGCGCGAGCACCGACATCAGGTTGTTGATGATTTTCCAGTGCAGGGGCCATTCCGCGATCCGCTCCGGTCCGACGCGGCGGGCCTGCGCGATCCAGTGGCGCTGGCGTTCGCCCAGTTCGAGACCGAGTTCGTGGTCCTCGATCAGCACGCAATTCTCGTAATTCAGCTCGAAGCTGCGGCGGTCGAGATTGGCCGAGCCGAGGATCGCGACGCGGCCATCGGCCAGCAGGGTCTTGGCGTGCAGCAGGCCCGGCCCGTGCTCCCAGATCTCGACGCCCGCCTCGGCCAGCACCGGGTAGAAGCTGCGCGCGGCGTGGGCGACGAAGCGCGAGTCGTTGCGCCTCGGCACGATCACCTGCACTCGCACCCCCCGGCGCTTGGCGGCGCGCAGGGCGGAGGCGATTTCCTCGCCCGGCACGAAATAGGGGGTGGAGAGGGTCAGCGTCTCGCGCGCGGCCCCGATCACCGCAAGGAACACATCCGGCACCCCGCGCGTGTCCAGCATCGGCCCCGTGGCGAAGGCGACCGCCGTTCCGGGCCGCGCGGTCGGCGCGGCGGGAGTGGGGATCACGAGGTCCGAGATTTCCTCCCGGCTATGCGTCACCCAGTCGGTCGCGAAGATGTGCTGGTGCTGGGCGGCGAGCGGCCCCTCGATCCGCAGCATGACATCCTTCCACGGCGCGAAGCGCGCCTTGATGCGGAACTCCGGGTCGGCGATGTTGCGCGAACCGGTATAGGCCACATGCCCGTCGATCACGGCGAGCTTGCGGTGGTTGCGCAGGTCGATCCGCATCGTCGCGAGCTTGAACAGCGGCCAGCGGAAGGAAAAGGCGATCGCGGTCTTCACTCCGGCCTTCTTCATCGCCTTCCAGTGGCGCGACTTGATGAAGCCGCGCGCGCCCAGCCCGTCGACGAGGACGCGCACGGTCACACCGCGTTCGGCCGCGCGGGTCAGCGCCTCGGCCATCGCGATGCCGGTCAGGTCTGTCAGCCAGATATAGGTGATGAGGTGCACGCTTCGGGTGGCGGCGTCGATATCGGCGATCAGCGGTTCAAGCTGATCGGCAGGGTCGGGCAGGAAGGCGATGGCATCGCCGCTACTCGGCGCGTAGCCGTTGATCGCGGCGGCCCGGGCGAAGGCTGCGCGATAGGCCGGGGAGATGGCTTCGAGGTCTGCGGGCTCGACCGGATCGGGGGCGGGCAGGGCGGCGACCGTCGCCTGCAGCTTGCGCGCGACGCGCTGGTTGAGCCGCGTCTCCCCGATCAGGATATAGAGGATGACGCCGAGGAACGGCACCGACAGGATCAGCACCGTCCAGCTTGCGCGCACCGCGGGCGGCTTGTCGGGACGGGTGAACACGCGCAGCAGCGCGAGCGCCTGACTGCCGAAGTGAAACAGCAGCGTCAGAAGCTCCGCCCACCAGACGTTCACGGGGCGGTGCCGCCTGCAGGGGGCATGGAGGCGGCGCGCAGCGCGTCGATCAGGTCGGTCATGTCGTCGGGCAGGGGCGCCTCGAAGGACAGTTCCTCTCCGGTGAAGGGATGAACGAAGCCAAGCGTCGCCGCGTGGAGCGCCTGACGCGGGAAGGCGCGGACGGCCTCTGCCGCAGCCGCGCCCACCGCTTTTTCCGAGATCTTGCGCTTGCCGCCATAGGTCTGATCGCCGATCAGCCCGTGACCCGCATAGGCCATATGGACGCGGATCTGATGGGTGCGCCCGGTCTCGAGCCAGCAATCGATCAGCGCCGCCGTTCCGTTGAAATCCTCGATCGTGCGGGCCCGGGTGACGGCATGCCGCCCGCCATGGGCCACCACCGCCTGTTTCTGCCGGTCGGTCTTGTGGCGGGCGAGTTGCGTGACGATCTTCAGCACGCCGCCTTGCTCGAAGCTGACGCCGTTCAGTCCGCGCAGCCGCGGATCGGAAGCCTGCGGGACGCCGTGACAAAGCGCGCGGTAATGGCGATGAACCGTATGCGCCTCGAATTGCGCGGCGAGCCCGTGTTGCGCCCGGTCCGATTTCGCGACGACGAGCAGGCCCGATGTGTCCTTGTCGATGCGGTGGACGATGCCGGGGCGCGCCTCGCCGCCGATCCCTGAGAGATTCCCGCCGAAATGGTGCAGCAGCGCGTTGACCAGCGTGCCTTCGGGCGTGCCCGGCGCGGGGTGCGTGACCATGCCCGCGGGCTTGTTCACGACGATCAGGTCGTCATCTTCCCACAGCACTTCCAGCGGAATGTCCTGCGCGACGGTCTCGACCTCTTTCGGAGGCTCCAGCGCGATCTGATAGACCTCGCCCTCGGCGACCTTGGTCTTCTGATCGGTCACGGCCACGCCCTCGCGGCTGACCGAGCCCTCCGCGATCAGTTTCGCCAGGCGCGAGCGCGAGAGCGCCGCTTCCTCTGGCACAGCCGCCGCCAAGGCCTTATCAAGGCGGGGACCCATGCCGGGTCCGATCTCGATGCTGAGGATTTCCTTATTCATGTCCGACCTGCCTGACGAAGAGCCTGCCACCACGCTGCCACCCGATCTTCGCTTTCTCAAGATACTGGTGACCACGCTTGCGGCGGTGATGATCGTCGGGCTTGTAGCGATCGTGGCGCTGCTTGTCATCCGCTTGCAGCAACCCAATCCGCTGCCGCAACTGCCCGCCGCGATCACGCTGCCCGAGGGCGCACAGGCCGAGGCCGTGACCTTCGCGCGCAACTATACAGTGGTGGTGACCGATGGGGGGCAGGTGTTGGTCTATGACAAGGCCGGGCAGAAGGTGGGCGATCTGACGCTTGGCACGGAAGGCGGGAATTCCGATGGAAATTGACCTCGAGCTCGAAGACCCCCGCTGGGAGACGGTCGGGCTCGAAGACCTGATGACCCGCGCCGCGTCACTGGTGCTGGAGGATCGCGGAATCGAGACGGAGCTCTGCCGCCTCTCGGTGCTCGCCTGCGACGATGCGCGCATCGCCGAGCTGAACGGCGAATATCGCGACAAGGCGAAGCCCACCAATGTGCTCAGCTGGCCCGCCGAAGAACGCGGCGCGGAAGAGCCCGGCGCGCATCCCGAACCGCCCGCGCCCGATGTCTTCGGTGAGATCGAGCTCGGCGACCTCGCGATCGCCTATGAAACCTGCGCCCGGGAGGCCGAAGAACAAGGCAAATCCGTCGAAGATCACGCGCTGCATCTGCTCATCCATGCGGTGCTGCACCTGTTGGGCTATGACCATATTCGCGACGAAGATGCGCAAGTTATGGAACAAATCGAAATCCGGCTTCTTGAAAGCGTAGGAATTCGTAACCCATATGTGTAAGACTAGGCGCATTCCGCGTCATCTTTCGGAAAGGAACAATGGGACAGGTCGCCGACGGAGTTACCTCCGCCAATACCGGTAGTTCGGAAAACGCAGAACCCGGTCAGTCTTCGGAGCCCGCTTCGCGCGGGTTGCTCAGCCGCTTTTTCGGGCAACGCCCAATGGAAGAAGAGGCCCCACAGGTAGAAATGCCGCCCAAACCCGCGCCAGCGCCGCTGGGGCTGGGGAACCTGCGCAAGATGCGGGTGGGCGATGTCGCCATTCCCAAAGTCGAGATCGAGGCCGTTCCGGTCTCCATCACCCGCGACGAGCTGGTGGAGAAGTTCCGCCAGCACGGCTATTCGCGCCTGCCGGTCTTCAAGGAAACGCTGGATACGCCTCTGGGTCTCGTCCACCTGAAAGACCTGGCGCTGGAATACGGCTTCGGATCGGGCAATGGCCGGTTCTCGCTGCGCAAGCTGATCCGTCCGCTCCTTTACGTGCCGCCGTCGATGCCGATCGGCGTGCTCTTGCAGAAGATGCAGGTGCAACGCACCCATATGGCGCTGGTGATCGACGAATATGGCGGGGTCGACGGTCTGCTCACGCTCGAAGACCTGATCGAACAGGTGATCGGCGAGATCGAGGACGAGCATGACGAGGCCGACGACGCCTATTGGCGCGAGGAAAAGCCCGGCCAATGGGTCGTGCAGGCCCGCGCGCCGGTCAACGAGTTCGAAGCGCAGATCGGGATGCGGCTCTCCGACGAGGAGGCCGATGACGAGATCGATTCGATGGGCGGTCTGGTTTTCATGCAGCTTGGCCGGGTGCCCGCGCGCGGCGAGGTCGTGGTGACCGAGAACGGCGTCGAATACGAGGTGGTCGATGCCGATCCGCGCCGGATCAAACGTCTGCGCGTACGTCTGCCGGGAGTGGCGCCCGCCGAGTGAGCGGGCTATGACGCGCCCATGATCGCGACCCTCCGAGAAGGCTTTCGCGCACCAATGCGCCCGCGCTGGCAGAGCTTGGCTCTGGCAGCGCTTTTCGGTGTGCTGTTCGCCGCCGGACAGGCACCGCTTGGCCTTTGGTGGATCGCGCTGCCCGCTTTGGCGGCCTCCGTCTGGTTCGCCTCCGCCGAACGCTGGCGCGCCTCCACGATCTGGATCGGGTTCGCCACCGGCTTCGGCTATGCGCTGGCCGCGATGTTCTGGATCGTCGAACCCTTCATGGTCGAGGCCGATGTCTATGGCTGGATGGCGCCTTTCGCGCTGGTGCTGATGGCCGCAGGGATGGGCGCATTCTGGGCGATCGGATACGGGCTCGGGGCCTATGCGGGGCAGGGGCCGCGCTCGCGTGCGCTCGGGATCGCGCTTGGCATGGCGGCCTCGGATGCGCTGCGCTCTTACGTCTTCACCGGGTTTCCGTGGGTGCTGGTCGGCCATATCTGGATCGGCTCGCCCGTCGCGCAGGCGGCGGCCTTTGTCGGGCCGCTGGGGCTGAGCCTGATCACCCTGCTGATCGCAAGCGCGCCTGCGATGACGCGCGGGATGCGGATGCCTGCCGCCCTCGGGATCGTGGGCGCGGCGCTGGTCGTGCTGGTCGGGCTGTGGCTCGGCGGGGTGGCGCGGCTCAACGCGCCGGTGGCGCCGAGGCCCGAGCCGATCACCCTGCGTCTGGTACAGCCCAATGCGCCGCAGAACCTGAAATGGCTGCCGCAATACCGGATGAAATTCTTCCAGCGCCTGCTGGACCTGACGAAGGCCGATCCCGCGCCCGGTCAGCCCAAGCCCGACCTGATCGTCTGGCCCGAGACGGCGGTGCCGTTCCTGCTCGACCATCCGCAGGGCGGGCTCGAGATGTCGACCGAGGCGGCGGGTGGCATCCCGCTCGCGATGGGGGTGCAGCGCAGTGAAGGCAGCCGCTATTTCAATTCGCTCGCCGTCATCACCCCCGATGACCGGATCGAGGCGCTTTACGACAAATCCCATCTGGTGCCGTTCGGCGAATACATGCCCTTCGGCGATGCGCTGGCGAAGATCGGGATCACCGCCTTCGCCGCACAGGTCGGCAATGGCTATTCGTCCGGGCCGGGGGAGAAGCTGCTCGATCTGGGCAAGCTCGGCCATGTTGCGCCGCTCATTTGCTACGAGGCGATCTTCCCGCAGGATCTGCGCGGCTTCCCGCAGCGGCCCGACTGGATCTTGCAGGTCACGAATGACGCGTGGTTCGGCACGCTCAGCGGGCCCTATCAGCATTTCGCGCAGGCGCGGCTCCGCGCGATCGAACAGGGCCTGCCGCTTGCGCGCGACGCCAATACCGGGGTCACTGCGATGATCGACGCCAAGGGGCGGATCACGGCGAGCCTTGGACTCGACCGGATGGGCAAGCTCGACGTGGCGCTGCCGCCAAGCCTGCCGCCGACGCTCTATTCCAAGCTGGGCGACGCACCGTTCATTGCGCTGATTGTTGCAGCTTTGGCGCTTCTTTCACTCTTTACGCGTATTTCGATTGACCCGACCGGCAGGCGCTCCTAGCTAGAAAGCCGAACCACCCCAACGGCTTCCTGACGGGGTGGGGATATCAACAACGGAGCACCCTTTCATGGCACGCGCGAATTACGTCTTCACCTCCGAATCCGTTTCGGAGGGGCATCCCGATAAGGTCTGTGACCGGATTTCGGATGCCGTTCTCGATACTTTCCTGGCTGCAGAGCCCAACGCGCGGGTCGCCTGCGAAACATTCGCGACGACCAATCAGGTCGTGGTCGGTGGCGAGGTCGGTCTGGCCGATAAAACCAAGCTCGCCGAATATCTCGAAGGCATCGACAAGATCGTGCGCGATTGCGTCAAGGATATCGGCTACGAGCAGGACGAGTTCCACTGGGCGACGCTGAAAGTCGCGAACTTCCTGCACCCGCAATCTGCCCATATCTCTCAGGGCGTCGACAAGGACGGGGCCGGCGATCAGGGGATCATGTTCGGCTTCGCCGCCGACGAGACGCCCGAATTGATGCCCGCGCCGATACATTATTCGCACGCGATCCTGCGCCGTCTGGCCGAAGCGCGCAAATCCGGCGCCGAGCCCGAGCTGCGCCCCGACGCGAAATCGCAGCTGTCTGTGCGCTACGAGAATGGCCGCCCCGTCGGCGTGAGCCAGATCGTGCTCTCGACCCAGCACGCCCACGAGCATCAGACCTCGGATGATATCCGCGCCATCGTCGAGCCTTACATCCGCGAGACGCTGCCCGAAGGCTGGATCACGCCCGAGACCGAATGGTGGGTGAACCCGACCGGCACCTTCGTGATCGGCGGCCCGGATGGCGATGCGGGCCTCACCGGGCGCAAGATCATCGTGGACACCTATGGCGGCTCGGCCCCGCATGGCGGCGGCGCGTTCTCGGGCAAGGACCCGACCAAGGTGGACCGCTCGGCGGCCTATGCGGCGCGCTATCTGGCGAAGAACGTGGTTGCCGCGGGCATGGCGCGCAAATGCGTGATTCAGGTGTCCTACGCGATCGGCGTGGCGAAACCGCTGTCGATCTATGTCGACACGTTCGGCACCGGCGAAGTGCCCGACGAGGTGATCGAGAAAGCCGTGGCGCAGGTGATGGACCTGACGCCGAAAGGCATCCGCGAGACGCTCGATCTGTGCAAGCCGATCTACGAGCGCACCGCGGCCTATGGCCATTTCGGTCGCGCCCCGGAGGCCGATGGCGGCTTCTCCTGGGAGAAGACCGATCTGGTCGAGGCGCTGAAGAAGGCGGTCTGAGGCGAGAGCTTTCAGGAATTTGCGACGGGCAGGGGGAACCTCTGCCCGTTTGCTTTTGCGGGGATGGTGCTGAGCGGCGGGTGCGGCCTTGGGGCTGGTCGTCCAACGCGGTTCGTGCGCGCAGACGAGCAGACCGAACGCTTCGCGATCCAGCTTGCGCCTTCCGACCTTCCGCGCCACTCTCCGCCGCAAAACAACAGGAGACAGACCATGCCCGACGCCCTGCGCTATGCCGCCATCATGCTTGCCGCCGGGATCGGGATTCCGGTGCTGGCCGCGCTCAACGCCCAGCTTGGCGCGCGGATCGCATCGCCTGCGGTCGCGGCGGTCGTCCTGTTCTGCGTGGCGCTGTCGGGTGCGGTGATCGTGATGCTCTTCACCGTCGGTCCCGCGCCGCTCGCACGTCTGCCGGGGCAGCCTTGGTATCTGTTTCTCGCGGGGCTCCTCGTTGCCTTCTACGTGATCTCGATCACCTTCATCGCGCCGAAATTCGGGGTCGGCAATGCGGTGTTCTTCGTGCTGCTGGGCCAGATGATCGCCGCCGCCGCGATCGACCAGTTCGGACTGTTTGGCGCGTTGGTCCGGCCGATCACTCTGATGCGTGGGGCGGGGATCGGCTTCATGTGCCTGGGGCTGTTCCTCATTCAGAAGGCTTGAACCTTTCGAGAGACGCCGCTAGAGGCCCCTCCCATGAGCGAGAATGACACCCCCGAACAGCCCTGGCGCAACTTCTATGGTCGCCGCCACGGCAAGACGTTGAACAAGGCGCAGAAGGAATATCTGCGCGAGGACCTGCCGGGCCGTCTGCCCGGTCCCGTCGGTTGGGAGGAGAACCCCGACCGCGAGCCGCTCGACATGGAGACGCGGTTCAAGGGCAAGCCGGTCTGGCTTGAAGTGGGTTTCGGCGGGGGCGAACATCTGGCGCATATGGCGCAGACCTATCCGGACGTGGAATTCATCGGCTGCGAGCCTTTCGTCAATGGCGTGGCGATGCTTTTGGGTAAGCTGCGGCGCGAGAAGATACCGAATGTCTCGGTCCATCCCGGCGATGCGCGCGACCTGATGGATGTGCTGCCCGAGGGCTCGATCTCGAAGGCGTTTCTCCTCTATCCAGACCCGTGGCCGAAATCGAAGCACCATCGTCGGCGCTTCGTGACGCAGGAGCATCTCGAACCGCTGCACCGCGCGCTGAAACCGGGATCGGAATTCCGCGTGGCGACCGACATCCCCGACTATGTCCGCCAGACGGTCGAAGAAGTCCCGCAGGCCGGATTCGAGCCGCTGTTCGAGGTGCCCGCCGCCTTCGATTTCGACGATCCGCAGCCGGTTTCCGGCGATTGGGATACACCGTGGGCGGACTGGCTCTCGACGCGCTACGAACAGAAAGCGCTGCGTGAGGGCCGCAAGCCGCATTACCTGACCTATCGGCGGATCTGAGCCCTTCCGCCTCCCGCCGGATCGCGCTAACAGGGGCGCGTTGAAATTAGGGAGGCATCATGTCCGGCCACGGCACACCGATCAAAATGACCTCGCACGCCTGCGGTCCCCTCAAGGGCACGGCGGAGGTTCCCGGCGACAAGTCGATCAGCCATCGCGCGCTGATCCTCGGCGCGCTCTCGGTGGGCGAGACGAAGATCACCGGCCTGCTCGAAGGCGAAGACGTGCTCGACACGGCCAAGGCGATGCGCGCCTTCGGCGCCGAGGTCACGCAGCACGGCCCCGGCAGCTGGTCGGTGCATGGCGTGGGCGTGGGCGGCTTTGCCGAGCCCGAAGATGTTATCGATTGCGGCAATTCCGGCACCGGCGTGCGCCTGATCATGGGCGCGATGGCGACCTCGCCGATCGTGGCGACCTTCACCGGCGACGGGTCTTTGCGCAAACGCCCGATGGGCCGCGTCACCGACCCGATCCGTCTGTTCGGCGCGCAAGCTTTCGGGCGTCATGGCGGTCGTCTGCCGATGACCATACTCGGCGCGCCGAGCCCGGCGCCCGTGCGCTATGCGACGCCGATGGCCTCTGCGCAGGTGAAATCGGCGGTGCTGCTGGCGGGGCTGAACGCGCCGGGTCAGACCGTCGTGATCGAGAAGACCCCGACCCGCGATCATACCGAGCGGATGCTGCGCGGCTTCGGTGCCGAGATCACCACCGAAGTGACCGATCAGGGCCATGTGATCACGTTGCAGGGCCAGCCTGAGTTGAAGGCTCAGGAGGTCGCCGTGCCGCGCGATCCGTCTTCGGCGGCCTTCCCGGTCTGCGCTGCGCTTATCGTGCCGGGCTCGGAGATCGTGGTGCCGGGCGTCAGCCAGAACCCGACCCGCAACGGGATCTTCATCACGTTGCGCGAGATGGGTGCGGACCTGACCTTCGAGAACGAGCGCGAAGAGGGCGGCGAGCCGGTGGCCGATCTGCGCGTGCGCTATTCCAAGCTGCACGGGATCGACGTGCCCGCCGAGCGCGCCTCCTCCCAAATCGACGAATATCCCGTTCTTTCGGTCGTCGCGGCCTTTGCCGAAGGCGTGACGCGCATGCCCGGCGTGCATGAGCTGCGCGTCAAGGAAAGCGACCGGATCGACGCGATGGCGCGCGGGCTGGAAGCCAACGGCGTCAAGATCGAGGAAGACGAGGATACGCTGATCGTGCATGGCTGCGGCCCCGAAGGCGTGCCGGGCGGCGGCACCGCCGTGACCCATCTCGACCACCGCATCGCGATGAGCTTCATGGTACTGGGCATGGCTGCGCAGAAGCCGGTTTCGGTCGATGACGGCTCGCCCATTGCAACCTCCTTCCCGATCTTCGAAGATTTGATGGCGCAGCTGGGTGCGGAGATCGTCCGCGAAGGTTGAGCCGGGCAGGGCGGCTGTCCGCGTCGCTGTGAGAAGAAAGGACCGTTCATGCGCTTTACCGTCGCCATCGATGGCCCCGCCGCGGCTGGCAAGGGCACGATCAGCCGCGCCGTGGCCGAGCGGTTTGGGCTGGCGCATCTCGATACCGGTGCACTCTATCGCGCGGTCGGCATGAAATCCGAGACCGAGGGCCTGGAGCCCGTCGCCGCGGCCAAGGCGCTCCGCCCCGAGGATCTGGAGCGCGACGATCTGCGCACGATGGAAGCGGGGCAGGCGGCCTCGATCGTCGCCGCGATCCCCGAGGTGCGCGCGGCTCTGGTGGCGTTTCAGCGCGATTTCGCGGCGCGAGAGGGCGGTGCGGTGCTCGACGGGCGCGACATCGGCACGGTGATCTGCCCGCAGGCGGAGGTGAAGCTGTTCGTCACCGCCTCGCCGGAGGTGCGCGCGCATCGGCGCTGGCTCGAGCTCGGCGGCGATGAGGCCGACGTGCTCGAACAGGTGCGCGAGCGCGACGCCCGCGACATGGGCCGCGCCGACAGTCCGCTGCGCCCGGCCGTGGATGCGCTCGTGATCGACACGTCGGACCTCAGCATCGAAGAGGCGGTCGCCCGCGCCGCCGATCAGATCGAGGCCCGCCGCGCGGGCGATCTGGACTAGGGGGCGGCGATGCTTCGCTGGGGGCTCCTCTTGCTGGTTCTAGCCTCTCAGGCGACCGCCGAGGAGCGCCCGCAGGGCCTGTTATGGAGCGAGACGGACCTGCCGCGCACCATGCCGTTGCAGATCAAATCCGCCCCGGATCGCGATCTCTACATCGTGCTGCGCGATGCCATGACCGGGCAGGACGTGATGGGGGCCTATGCGCAGGGTGGGGAGTTCTTTCGCCTGCTGGTGCCGCCGGGCCGGTTCGAGCTGCAGGTGGCGCTTGGACCTGCCGGGGATTGGAAAGGCGGTGCGACGCTCTTCGGTCCCGACACCGAGCGCTTGCGCCTCGATCCGCCGCTCGATTTCGGCGTCACGGGCTTCGCGCGAAAGGGCGGGCATCTGGTCGATCTGAGCGATCTGGGGGCGATAGCGCAGAAAAGCCTCGGAATTTGCCAGCGTCTCGCGCTCGATTTCGACAGCGTGACCACCGCACCGGAAGCGGTGCGCCCTGGCGTAAAGCCCCGTGATCCCATGGAAATACCGGAATTCCCGGTGCCGAAATATCGCCGCGTCGATCGCATTTGCGATTGAGGAAAAGAAACATCCGAAATATATAATCACGAAATGGTGAACCTTTTCCCGCCTCGCTGCGTTAGAGGTACGTGGAAACTACATGAGGAAGGTCCGATGCGCTTGCCCCTGGCTTTGGCCTGCATCTGTCTTGGCGCCGCGTCCCTGACCGCTCCGGCGCGGGCCGACAATCCGCTTCCCGAACCGCTCCGGGTCAAGGCGCACTCCGCGACGCCGGTGCCGGGCGATCTGTCCTTCGATCTGGTCGAAGGCGGAAAAGTGTCGCTCTCCGATTTTCGTGGCAAGGTCGTGCTCGTGGTCAACACCGCATCCAAATGCGGCTTCGCGCCCCAGTTCACCGAGTTGCAGAAACTGTCCGAGACCTACGGACGCGACGGGCTGGTCGTTCTGACCGTGCCGTCGAACGATTTCCATCAGGAACTCTCCACCGCGCAGGAGGCCAAGCGCTATTGCGCGTTGACCTTCGGGGCCGAGTTGCCGATGGCGCAGCTGGCCAAGGTGAAGGGGCCGCAGGCGCATCCGTTCTACCGCTACATGCATGACACCGAGGGGTTCGAGCCGAGCTGGAACTTCAACAAGGTGCTGCTGGGTCGCGACGGATCGGTGATCGCGACCTATCCCGCCAGCACTTCCCCGCTTTCGTCGTGGATGCTGGGCGACGTCAAGGCCGCTCTCGCCAGTGCGAGCCACGGTTGAGCGAGAGGCCGCCACGGCCTGCTCAGGACGCAATAAATGCTTGCGATAATGGTTGATCGCGCCTATATCGGCGCGGTCTGAGGCAGGTCGGGACTCACCCGGCCTGTGCGCTATTGCAGCACGGACATTCCAACGAAAGACCGGCGGAGCCAACCGCAAGGCCAGAAAACCGAAGATGAAAAGGAAAATCTGAACGCATGTCGCAAAATGCAACCATGGACGAATTCGAAGCCCTTCTGAACGAGAGCCTCGAAATCGACACCCCGAACGAAGGTTCGGTTGTTAAAGGCAAGGTCATCGCCATCGAGGCGGGCCAGGCCATCATCGATGTCGGCTACAAAATGGAAGGCCGCGTCGAACTGAAAGAATTCGCCAACCCCGGCGAGGCTCCGCAGATCGAAGTCGGCGACGAAGTCGAAGTGTATCTCGACCGCGTCGAGAACGCCCGCGGCGAAGCCGTGATCTCGCGTGAGAAAGCCCGCCGCGAAGAGGCATGGGATCGTCTCGAAGCAGCTTACGCCAAGGAAGAGCGCGTCGAAGGCGCCATCTTCGGTCGCGTCAAAGGCGGCTTCACCGTCGATCTGGGCGGCGCTGTCGCGTTCCTGCCCGGCTCGCAAGTTGACGTGCGCCCGGTGCGCGACGCTGGCCCGCTCATGGGTCTCAAGCAGCCGTTCCAAATCCTCAAGATGGACCGTCGTCGTGGCAACATCGTTGTCTCGCGTCGTGCGATCCTCGAAGAGAGCCGCGCCGAACAGCGCGCCGAAGTCATCGCCAACCTCTCCGAAGGTCAGGTCGTCGATGGTGTGGTCAAGAACATCACCGAATACGGTGCGTTCGTTGATCTGGGCGGCGTCGACGGTCTGCTGCACGTCACCGACATGGCATGGCGCCGCGTGAACCACCCGTCCGAGATCCTGTCGATCGGCGAGACCGTCAAGGTCCAGGTCGTCAAGATCAACAAGGAAACCCACCGCATCTCGCTCGGCATGAAGCAGCTGCAGTCGGATCCGTGGGACTCGGTGGAATCGAAGTACGCTCTGGGTTCGGTGCATACCGGCCGCGTGACCAACATCACCGACTACGGCGCGTTCGTCGAGCTGGAGCCGGGTGTCGAAGGGCTCGTGCACGTGTCCGAGATGTCCTGGACCAAGAAGAACGTCCACCCCGGCAAGATCGTCTCGACGAGCCAGGAAGTCGACGTCATGGTCCTCGAGATCGACACCGCGAAGCGCCGCGTCTCGCTTGGCCTCAAGCAGACCATGCGCAACCCGTGGGAAGTCTTCGCAGAGACCCACCCGGTCGGCACCGTCATCGAAGGCGAAGTCAAGAACATCACCGAGTTCGGTCTGTTCGTTGGCCTCGAGAACGACATCGACGGTATGGTTCACCTCTCGGACCTCAGCTGGGAACAGCGTGGCGAGGATGCGATCCAGGACTACCGCAAAGGCGACATGGTCAAGGCCGCTGTCACCGAAGTGGACACCGACAAGGAGCGTATCTCGCTCTCGATCAAGGCGCTCGACGCCGACACGTTCTCGGATGCCGTTGACGGCGTGAAGCGTGGTTCGATCGTGACCGTGACCGTGACCGCGATCGAAGACGGTGGCGTCGAGGTGGAATACAACGGCATGAAGTCGTTCATCCGCCGTTCGGACCTCGCCCGCGATCGTGCCGACCAGCGCCCCGAGCGCTTCCAGGTTGGCGATCACGTCGATGTCCGCGTGACCAACGTCGACTCCAAGACCCGCAAGCTGGGTGTGTCGATCAAGGCGCGCGAGATCGCTGAAGAGAAAGAAGCCGTGGAACAGTATGGCTCGTCGGACTCGGGTGCGTCGCTGGGCGACATCCTGGGCGCCGCGCTCAAGGGCGACAAGTAAGAGATCGGACCGCTCGGTCCATCCGGAGGCCCCGCCGTTTGGCGGGGCCTTTTTCGTTCCTGCAAAGGCTTGGCGATGTGCAACAGCGATTCGCGCACAGGGTGACGCGTGGGCGGGCGATCGGCCGATTTTCTGCGATTGCGAAGGCGGTTCTATCGGCGGCAGACCGCTAGGGGCTCGATTTTACGTGGATTTTCCGGGTCTTTGCTGTTCCGCGCTGACCCGATTGGTCCTATAATTGCACTCTGACGCATGTGAGAGCCGGGAGCTCACCCGGCCAAGCCCGTGGGGGAGATAACAAGATGATCCGCTCTGAGTTGATCACGAAGATTGCCGAGGAGAATCCGCATCTTTACCAGCGGGATGTCGAGAAAATCGTGAACACGATCTTCGACGAGATCACCGAGGCGCTCGCCTCGGGCGACCGCGTCGAGCTGCGCGGCTTCGGGGCTTTTTCCGTCAAGAAGCGCGACGCGCGCACCGGTCGGAACCCGCGCACCGGCGAAGCGGTTGAGGTCGAGGAAAAACATGTACCCTTCTTCAAGACCGGTAAACTGCTGCGCGACCGGCTGAACGGGAAAGAGGAATAAGAGCTAATGATTCGAGCGCTTCGGCTGCTGTTTCTCGGCCTGCTCGCCGTGGTCCTGATCGGACTGGCGCTGGCCAATCGTCAAATCGTCACGCTGCGGGTGCTGCCGCTCGAGGCGGGCAGCTTCCTTGGCTGGGACTGGGCTGTTCAGGTGCCGCTGTTCCTCGTGATCCTCGCGGGCGTTCTGATCGGCCTGCTGATCGGTTTCGTCTGGGAATGGGCGCGCGAGGCGCGTCTGCGCCGCGATGCCCGCCAGTCGAACCGCAAGGCCCGCAAGCTCGAGGCGGAGGTTCAAACCCTGCGCCACGACAAGACCGGCCCGAAGGACGACGTGCTGGCGCTGCTCGACCAGCCCTCGCGCTGAGATGCCGACCGTCGCCATAGACCGCAACGCGCAGGGTCTCGCCCGGGTCAAGATCTGCGGGCTGCGCAAGGCCGAGGATATCGCCGCCGCCGTCGAGGCGGGGGCGCGCTATGTCGGCTTCGTTTTCTTCCCGAAATCCCCGCGTCATCTGGAGATCGCCGAGGCGCGCGAGTTGGCGCAGGAGGTGGAACCCGGCATCGCCAAGGTCGGGTTGGTTGTGAACCCGAGCGACGAGCTTCTCACCGAGATCACGGACGCCGTGCCGCTTGACATGATCCAGCTTCACGGCTCCGAGACGCCGGAGCGGGTATCCGAGATCCGCGCCAAGTTCGGTCTGCCCGTAATGAAGGCCGTGGGCGTCGCGGATGCGGCCGATCTGCCGAAGATCGCGGACTATGAGGCGGTGGCCGACCAGATTCTGCTCGACGCAAAGCCGCCGAAAGAGGCGGAGCTTCCGGGCGGTAACGGGCTTTCCTTCGACTGGCGGCTGATCGCCGGGCGCAAATGGGAAAAACCGTGGATGCTGGCCGGAGGGCTGACGCCCGAAAACGTGGCCGAAGCGATCCTGCTGACCGGCGCGCGGCAGGTCGATGTCTCTTCCGGCGTGGAAAGCGCGCCCGGCGTGAAAGACCCCGAGAAAATCCGCGCCTTCGTCCACGCCGCGCGTCAGGGGGCCGACGGGGCGTAGCCGGGCCCGGCGCAATCGAGTATTTTTGGTCTGAGGCCGGGGCAGGGATTTATCTTGCCCCGCTTTGACGCTAGACCCGTCGTCACGAAAAGCGCGAGGTGAGCCATGGCTGACGATCTGATCAATTCCTTCATGAATGTGCCCGACGAGAATGGGCGGTTCGGCATTTTCGGTGGCCGCTTCGTGTCCGAGACGCTGATGCCGCTGATCCTCGCGCTCGAAGAGGAATACGAGAAGGCCAAGACCGATCCCGATTTCTGGGCGGAAATGGACGATCTGTGGAAGCACTATGTCGGCCGTCCGTCGCCGCTGTATTTCGCGCCCCGCATCACCGAAGAGCTGGGCGGCGCGAAGGTCTATCTCAAGCGCGACGAGCTGAATCACACCGGCGCGCATAAGATCAACAACGTGCTGGGGCAGATCCTGCTGGCACGGCGCATGGGCAAGACCCGGATCATCGCCGAGACCGGCGCGGGCCAGCATGGCGTGGCCACCGCGACGGTCTGCGCGAAATTCGGCCTCAAATGCGTGGTTTATATGGGGGCGACCGATGTCGAGCGTCAGGCGCCCAACGTCTTCCGCATGCGCCTGCTGGGCGCCGAAGTCGTGCCCGTCAAATCGGGCCGCGGCACGCTGAAAGACGCGATGAACGATGCGCTGCGCGACTGGGTGACCAATGTGCGCGACACGTTCTACTGCATCGGCACGGTGGCCGGTCCGCACCCCTATCCGGCGATGGTCCGCGATTTCCAGTCGATCATCGGCAAGGAAGTGCGCTGGCAGCTTGAAGAGCAGGAAGGCGAGGGCCGTCTGCCCGACACCGTGATCGCGGCGATCGGCGGTGGCTCGAACGCGATGGGCCTGTTCTACCCGTTCCTCGACGACAAGTCCGTGCGCATCATCGGCGTCGAAGCCGGCGGTCACGGCGTCGACGAGAAGATGGAGCATTGCGCCTCGCTCACCGGCGGGCGTCCGGGCGTGTTGCATGGCAACCGGACCTACCTGCTGCAGGACGAGGACGGGCAGATCCTCGAAGGGCATTCGATCTCGGCCGGGCTCGACTATCCGGGAATCGGGCCGGAGCATAGCTGGCTGCATGACACCGGGCGCGCCGAATACGTGAACATCACCGACAAGGAAGCGCTGGAGGCGTTCCAGTTCTCCTGCCGTCTCGAAGGGATCATCCCCGCGCTCGAGCCCTCGCACGCGCTGGCCCATGTGATGAAGATCGCTCCCGATCTGCCCAAGGACCATATCATCGTGATGAACATGTGCGGGCGCGGCGATAAGGACATTTTCGCCGTCGCGAAGCATCTCGGCTTCGATATGCAGGCATAAACTCAGGTTTATGTCCTGCAACGGCAGGCCGAATGTGCTGACATAACCCAATTGTCAATGGACCGGCGGGCCCTGTCCGCCGACCCTCTCCCCCGACGTCGCAGCCCGCGGCGCAATTCCCATCGGAGGAGAGAGACGATGAAGATGAAATCTACCCTCGCCGTACTCGCGGCATTCGCGGTCTCAGCGCATATGGCGCAGGCTGAAGTGTCCACGGACGGCATCGCCGCCGATCTTCAGGCCAATGGCTTCACCAGCATCGAGATCAAGGTCGGCCCGACCCAGGTCAAGGCCGAGGGCTACAACCCCGACGGCACCAAGATCGAAGTGGTCTATGACCGCGAGACCGGCAAGATCCAGAAACAGGAAACCTACCGGACGCGCGCGGGCGAGGACATGACGCAGGGCGTCAGCGTCCGTCAGCAATCGGAAGATTTCTACGACGGCAGCGAAGACGACCATAACGGTAGCGACGATCAGGGCATGGATGACAGCAGCGACGGCGATCACACCATGTCGGATTCCGATCACGGTTCGGACGACCACGGCTCGGACGATGGCGGCTCGGATGACAGCGGTTCCGACGACGGCGGCTCGCATGACAGCGGGTCGGATGACGGCGGCTCGCATGACAGCAACGATGATTGATCCGAACGGACTTGCCCGGCGCTCCCTGCGCCGGGCATAATCCCCGCAAGAGCCGCGTATCCGCGCGGGAGGAGGAGCCGATGAGATTGCGCAGAGACTTGGCGATAGCCGCGTTGATCGGCGCGTTGAGCGTGCCTTTCGCGCCCGGCCTCGCCCGTGCCGAGAGCGCCAGCGAGGCGGTCACCCGACAGCTCGAAGATTACGGCTATCATGGCATCGACGTACAGCGGACCCTGTTGGGCCGCGTGCGCATCACCGGCACCCGGGCAGGTGTCGAGCGCGAGATCGTCCTCGATCCGCGCAGCGGCGAGATCCTGCGCGATCTGTCACGCTCCAGCCGCAGGCCGATCCTGAACGACACGCCATTGGGCGGGAACGGATCGAACTCCTATGCCGGACAGGGCGCCACATCCGGACGAGACGGCTCCGACGACGGGTCGGACGATGGCGGCAGCGACTCGGATAGCGGATCCGACAGCGGGTCCAGCGCCGGCAGCGACGATGGCGGAAGCCACGACAGCGGCAGCGACGATGGCGGGGGCAGCGATAGCAGCGATAGCGGCGGAGACAGTGCGGATGATTGACGCCCCGCAGCGGTCGACGGGAGCGGCGCTATGACGTCGCGGCTGCGCCGGGCGGTGCTTGTGGGGGCGATCCTGCTCTTCCAAGCGGTCTGCGCGCTGTTCTTCATCTCCGACATCCTGCTGTCGATCTTCGGTCTCTACCCGGCGCCGATCAGTTGGCAGAACCGCGAATTCCTCGAAATCGGCGCCGCTCTCGGCCTCGTTCTGGGTCTCGCGCTCGGGGCGTTCGCTCTGGCGGGGGCACTACGTGAGGGGGCGCGGGCGCAGGCGCGCCTGGACCGGGCGACCTCGGCCTTCGAAGACCTTCTGGAAGAACGCTTCTCGGACTGGGGCCTCACGGCGGCAGAGCGCGACGTCGCGCTGTTCGCGATAAAGGGGCTCAGCACGGCGGAAATCGCGGCCCTTCGCGGGACCTCCGAGGGCACCGCCAAGGCGCAGAGCGCGGCAATCTACCGCAAAGCCGGGGTGAACGGACGCGGCGCGCTTCTGAGCCTTTTCGTCGAGGACATGATGGACCAGCGCGCCCAAGGCGCACAGCGGTCCGAGACGTCGGCCACGCGCGGCGTGACGGCGACGGTCAAGGGCTGAGCGCTCAGGCCCGGAAGGGGCGCGTATCCTCGTAGGCGAACTCGATCAACGCGCGCAGCTTGCGCGGCAGCCGCGGCCCGTCGAGATAGACCGCGTGAATCGGGATGCGCAGCAGCATTTCCTCCGGAAAGAGCGAGACCAGCCGCCCCGCTGCGATTTCGGGGCCCAGCACGAAGTCCGGCCCATAGGCGATGCCGTGGCCCGCCAGCGCCAGCTCGCAGGCCGCGCGGGCGCTGTTGACGCGGATTTGCGCGGGAACGGGCAGGGTGGTGATCTCGCCGCTCTCACGATGCCGCCAATGCGGGATCGCGCTGTGATTGCTGTCATGGATGCAGCGGTAATCGGTCAGATCGGCGATCTTCGCAGGACGGCCCACCCGTTCGAGATAGGCCGGAGAGGCCACGACGCGCATCCCGATCTCGCCCAGCTTGCGCGCCCGCAGAGCCTGATCGCGCAGCTGCCCGATCCGGAAAGCGAGGTCGATCCCCTCGGCGGCCAGATCGGTCGGTGCATCCGAGAGCGTCAGATCGATCACCAGATCGGGGTGCGGTGCGGCGAAGCGCGCGAGCATCTCGGCCAGATAGACCTCGCCGAAAGTGACCGGCGCGGAGATCCGCAGCACGCCGGAAAAGCCCCGCGACTGTTCGGACACCGCGCCCAAGAGATCGTCGAGCCCGTCGAGCACGCCCGGCGCATCGGCCAGCAGCCGTTCGCCCGCAGGGGTCAGCCCGATCCGCCGCGTCGTGCGCTGCAGAAGGCGCGTGCCAAGGCGTTCCTCCAGCTCGGCCACGTATTTCGAGGCGAGCCGATTGGAGATGCCCAATTGCTCCGCCCCCGCGGTGAAAGAGCCGGCGCGGGCGGTCGCGACGAAGGCGCGGAGCTGTTCGGTGATATCCATCGCTTTTCAGAACAAAATGGTAAAATTCATTCCAGATAATATCCATTTTATTCACTAACGGAACGGCTAATTTCCTCGCTGTAACGCGAACACACCGCACACAGAGTGCGGTTGCAGGAGATAGACCATGATCGACACCAAACTCGCCCCCTACGGCATCCTCGTTTTGCGCCTTCTGACCGGGGCGCTGTTTCTCACCCACGGCCTGACGAAGCTTTTCGTTTTCACTCCGGCCGGCACGATGGGTTTCTTTGAATCGCTGGGTTTGCCCGGCTGGCTCGGCATCGTGACGATGGCGGCGGAAATCCTCGGCGGTATCGCCTTGCTCACCGGCATATATGCGCGGATCGTCTCTTTCGGGCTCGGGTTCATCCTGCTCGGCGCGGCCTTCACGGCGCACTGGGGCAACGGCTTCGGATTCTCGAACCAAGGCGGCGGCTGGGAATATCCGGTGATGTGGGCCATCGTGCAATTCACGCTCGCTGCTCTGGGTGACGGCGCCTATGCGCTGCGCCCTTTGAGCCGGAAATGACAGGAGGAGACGATGGCGACCAGTGATGCAAATGTCGAAATCGGCCATGTGACCCTCGTGGTCCGTGACCTCCCGGCGGTGGGCGCGTTCTACGAGAGCGTGCTCGGGCTGGAGCGGATCGGGGGTGACACTGCCGAGGCGCGTTACGGCGTCGATGGCAAGGTGCTCGTGATCCTGAAAGCCGACCCGGAGGCGCGCAAATCGAGCCGGGCAGAGGCGGGACTGTTTCACACCGCCTTTCTGCTGCCCGACCGCGCCGATCTGGGCGCGTGGCTGAACCACGCCGCCGAGAAAGGCATCCGGCTCGACGGGGCGTCCGATCACCTCGTGAGCGAGGCGGTCTATCTGCACGACCCCGAAGGCAACGGGATCGAGATCTACCGTGACCGTGCCCGCGAAGACTGGCCGCGCAAGGACGGGATGATCGCGATGGTGACCGACCTGCTCGATCTGGCTGACGTGATGGCGCAGGCCCGCGGCCCGTGGCGCGGCGCGCCGAAGGGTTCGGTGATCGGGCACGTTCACCTGCAGGTCGGTGCGCTCGATCCGGCGGAGCCGTTCTATGCAGAGACGCTCGGTGCGGATGTGATGGCCCGCTATCCGGGAGCGAATTTCCACGGCTGGGGCGGCTATCACCACCACCTCGCCACGAATATCTGGAACAGCCGCGGCGCCAAGGAGCGTCACCAGCCCGTGACCGGTCTGGCCGCGGTGGGGCTGAAGGCCGATGCCGAGCCGCTCGCCGCCTTCCGCGAGGCCTATGGCGACAGCGTGGCAGACCCGTGGGGCACGCGCTTCACATGGTCCGCGAAGTGATCGTGCGACATAAGAGAAAGGCGCCCGCGATGGGCGCCTTTTTCACTTACAGGATGTGGTTCACATGGCCCATCTTGCGGCCCGGCTTCACCTCGGCCTTGCCATAGAGATGGATCTGATACCGCGCGAGCTTCGCCAGCCGCGGCACGCGGTCCATGTCGTCGCCGATCAGGTTCTCCATCTCGACGTCGCAATGGCGCCCGCCATCGCCCAGCGGCCAGCCGGTCACGGCCCGGATATGTTGCTCGAACTGGTCGACCGCGCAGCCCGCCTGCGTCCAGTGGCCGGAATTATGCACGCGCGGGGCGATCTCGTTCACGATCAGCGCGTCGCGGGTGACGAACAGCTCGACCCCCATCACGCCGACATAATCGAGCTTGTTGAGGATCTTCGCCGCCAGCAGTACCGCATCGGTGCGCTGGCTGTCAGTGATCGCGGCGGGCACCAGCGTGGTGCGCAGGATGCCGCCCTCATGCTTGTTCTGGCCCGGATCGTAGCAGGAGATCGCGCCATCCTCGGCGCGCGCGCCGATCACGGAGATTTCCTTGAAGAACTCCACGAAGCCTTCGAGGATCGCAGGCGCGCCCTTCATGTCCTCCAGCGCGGCGGCAGCCTCTTCGGGCGCGTTGATCACCACCTGTCCCTTGCCGTCATAGCCGAAGCGGCGTGTCTTCAGGATCGCGGGGCAGCCGATCTCGGCGATCGCTTCCTTGAGGTCCTCGATATCGTCCACGGCGGCGAAAGGTGCTGTGGCGAGGCCCAGGTCGTTGAGGAAGGCTTTCTCAACCAGACGGTCCTGGCTGACGGCGAGCGCCTTGCGGTTGGGGCGGATCGGTTTGAGGGTTTCCAGCAGATCGAGCGCCGAAGTCGGGACATTCTCGAACTCGTAGGTGATGACGTCCACGGCTTGGGCGAAAGCGCGCAGCGCGGCCTCGTCCTCATAGGGCGCAGTCGTCACCGCATGGGCCACGTCACCTGCGGGCGGGTTCGCGCCCGGCTCGAAGATGTGGGTCTTGTAGCCCAGACGCGAGGCCGCGACGGAGAGCATCCGTCCCAGCTGACCGCCGCCCAGGATGCCGATCACCGACCCATAGGGCAGCGGCTCACTCATCTTCCGGCTCCTCCTTGATCGAGGCCGAGAGCTTCTCGCGCCAGTCATCGAGCCGCTTCGCCAGATCCTCGTCCGACACCGCAAGGATGGCAGCGGCCATCAGGCCCGCATTGGCGGCACCCGCCGCGCCGATCGCCATCGTCGCGACGGGGAAGCCCTTGGGCATCTGCACGATGGAATAGAGGCTGTCGACGCCCGAGAGCGCCCGGGTCTGCACCGGCACGCCGATCACCGGCACGCGGGTTTTCGAGGCCATCATGCCGGGCAGGTGCGCGGCACCGCCCGCGCCTGCGATGATGACGTGCAGACCACGCTCCACGGCGGTCTTGCCGTAGGACCAGAGCCTGTCGGGGGTGCGATGGGCCGAGACGATCTTCGCCTCGTATTCCACACCGAGTTCGTCGAGGATTTCCGCCGCCTCTTTCATCGTGGTCCAGTCGGACTGACTGCCCATGATGATTCCCACTTTCACGCTCATGACGCCCCCTTTTCAGATGGAGCGCGCACTATAGGAATCTGTGCCGTCGCGGCAAGCCCCGGCAAGCCCCGGCAGGGCTGCAGCGCCGATCGGATCGGGATCAATTCGGGGATCAGGCGATGATGTCGGGCGTGAGCTGGTCTTCGATCCGCGCGATCTCGTCTTTCAGGGCAAGCTTCTGCTTTTTCAGTCGCACGAGGCGCAGCTGATCGGAATGCACCGCCTGCGTGAGGGCAGAGATCGCCTCGTCCAGATCGCGGTGTTCACGCCGCAGCACTTCCAGCTTCACCCGCAGCACTTCTTCATGATCCATCTCGAGATGGGCGTTCATATCCGTATCATCCGGTTCTGGTTGCGCGATTTACCCTCCGCCCGACTCGGCTGGGCCCGTCAGGGGGGAGGGTCAATATAACAGGTTTCGAACGACTTAGGAGAAAATTTGCCCTTAGCGTAAATGGACGGCGGGGGCTTGCAGGGGGCTTCCACGCCGCCCATATTTGACTAGTGGGCTGCCGAAGATCGGGGCCCGAACTTGCAACGTCGCTTGATCAAGGGCTTGCCGAATGACGAAACTGAGTTTTGGCGCACATCCCTACCTGCTGGGCTTCGACCAGCTGGAACGGCTGGTGGAACGCACCGCCAAGGGATCGGATGCCTATCCGCCGTATAACATAGAACAACGCGGCGAGGATGCGTTCCGCATCACGCTCGCAGTGGCAGGCTTCCGAGAGGAAGACCTCGCGATCACGCTCGAAGACCGGGCTTTGGTGATCCGCGGCCGTCAAAGCGAGGAGGAGGGCGACCGCCTGTTCCTTCATCGCGGGATCGCCGCACGGGCCTTTCAGCGCAGCTTCGTGCTCGCCGAAGGGGTCGAGGTCGCAGCCGCCACGATCGAGAACGGTCTACTGCATGTCGATCTGAACAGGGCGCCGCCCGAGACGATCGTGCAGACCATCCCGATCGAGCGGAAATAATCAGGCAGGAAAGGAAAAGCGCAATGAATACGGAATACGATTTCGGCGATAAGGCCGAACATCCCATCGTCTATGTTCGCGAAGTGGCGGTCGTTGATCTGCCCGAGGAAATCCGGGCCGAACTGGACGATGTCGATCACCTCTATGCGGTGCATGACAGCGATGGCGAACGGCTCGCGCTGGTGAAGGACCGCAAGCTGGCCTTCTCGCTGGCCCGGCAGAACGATCTGGACCCGGTCTCGGTCCATTGATCGGTTGAACGGACGCGAAAGGCGCCCGGGGGATCACCCTCGCGGCGCCTTTTTCATTTCCAGATGCGAGATCGCGAAGGAGGCCGCGACGCATCCGGTAAACAGGTACAGCCCCCAGGCCGTCTCGAGGCGCCCGACGCCCACGCCCTTCGCCACGACGATATAGATCGCGATCAGGAAGATGTCGGCCATCGCCAGCTTGCCCAAGACGTTCAGCGTCGGCAGCAGGCGCGGCGATGCCAGATCGAACTGGATCAGCGCGACGCCGATCACCTTCAGATAGGGGGCAAACAGGGCCAGAAAACTGACGAGCAGGGCGAGAAACACATCGGTCCGCCACAGTGTCTGCAGCCCGCTGAGCACCGAGATTTCCTCCAGCCCGAAGAAGGGCAAGAGCCCCGCGCGCAGAAGCGGCGCGGCCCATGCGAGGGGAAAGAGCAGCAAGAGCGCCAGATTGGCGAATTTCAGCATCGACCGGCGCTCTTCCCGAGGGACGCTTCGGCCCCGTTACGACTTGGATTCTTTCTTCGCGATCGGCACCACGTTGGGCTGCGGGCCGTCTTCGATTTCGTAGCCCAGCAGCGGCAGGATGTCACGCAGGTCGCGCTCCAGCAGGCGAAACTCGGCGTTCACCTCGCGCTCCTCGGTCTCGACATCGGTCAGCCATTCGCGAAGCTGCGTGCAGGTTCCACGGGCGACCGCGATCTGATCGCCCAGCGTCTCCGCCTCCTGTTGGCGCTGTTCGAGGAAGGCGCGGGCGCGTTTGACCTTTTCCTCGGAATAGACCTTCGCGAGGTCGCGCGATTGCAGGCTCATCTGTGCGGCCAGTTCCAGCAGCTCCGGCTCGAGCCCTCCCAGGTCGGGATGTTGGCGCAGATAGCTGATGCGTTCGCGCATGGCGTCGAACTCGCCCGACAGCGCAAAAACGCCTGCGCGGTCCGCATCATGCGCGCTGCGATAGGCGCGGGTCACGTCATCCATGTCGACGTGGAACCGCCGATGACTGCCTTCGAGCTTCGACACGCGCGAGCAGGAGGGTAGATAAAGCAACAGGATCAGCGCCAGAAGCGCTGCGCCAACCTGTAGCCAGGCGCCGAAATCAGGCAGGACAGTGTCGCCGAATTGCGCCTCGAGACTGAGCCACGGCATCAGGCCGAGCGACGCCGCAGCGACCGCGCCGATCGCGGCGAGTGCGGTGATTGCGACGGTGACGGTAAGTGCTTGGCCAATCGCCGCGTTGATACGGTCTAGATTGGCACTCCCAACGTGTTCGGTTTGCATTGTCTGAACCCCCCGGTCCCCTTGTTGAAGATGTTGGCCGGAACCGGTCCGAGTTTGAGTCTCGTTGGCGGATCAAGCACTTGGGGAGAATGCGCGGAAATTCGCTTGGTTCCGCAGCCTGTGTGTCAGCGAAGCGTTTCGATCGGTCCGTCCGCACGTCCGTGGATGAACTGCTGGACGTAAGGGTCTGAAGTCGCGTCCATTTCCGAGATCGGACCTTCCCATCGAATTTTGCCCGCTTGGAGCATTGCAACGCGGTCGGCAATCGCGCGGACCGAGGTCATGTCATGGGTGATCGTCATCGCGGTCGCGCCCATCTCGGTGACGATCTCGCGGATCAGCTCGTTGATGACACCCGCCATGATCGGGTCGAGCCCGGTGGTGGGTTCGTCGAAGAAGATGATCTCGGGCTCTGCGGCGATCGCGCGGGCAAGGCCGACGCGTTTCTGCATCCCGCCCGAGAGTTCCGCCGGATATAGGTCCGCCACATCCGGCGACAGGCCCACCCGGCGCAGCTTCTCCACCGCGATCTCGCGCGCTTCCGCCTTGGGGCGCTTCAGCGCGCCGCGCAGCAGGCGGAAAGCGACGTTCTCCCAGACGGAAAAGCTGTCGAACAGCGCGCCGCCTTGAAACAGCATCCCGAAGCGGGCGAGGAAGGCGTCGCGCTCCCCGGTGCGGACATCGACCCCGTCGAGCGTGATCGTCCCGCTATCGGGTTTGACCAGCCCGAGGATGCACTTCAGCAGTACCGATTTGCCGGTGCCCGAGCCACCGATGATGACCGTCGATTGCCCCGTCGGCACCACCAGATCGACGCCGCGCAGGACGTGGTTCGATCCGAAGCTCTTGGTTATGGCGTCGAGGGTGATCATGCCGAGAAGAACGCCTCCGTCAGCACGTAATTCGCGGCGAGGATCGCGACCGAGGCGGCGACCACCGCCGATTTCGTCGCCCGGCCCACGCCCTGCGCGCCGCGGCCCGAATTCATTCCGTGATAGCAGCCCATCGTCGCCACGATGAAGCCGAAGGCCGCGCCCTTCACGAGGCCCGATCCCACGTCCCAGAACTCGAGGAAATCCCACGTATTCTTGAGGTAGGTGGCGGAGTTGAAGCCGAGACGGTTCACGCCGACCACCCAGCCGCCCATGATCCCGATCACGTCGCCCACGCCGACCAGCATCGGCACGCAAAGCGTCGCGGCCAGCACGCGCGGCACGGTGAGATATTTCATCGGGTTGGTCGAGAGCGTGGTGAGCGCGTCGATCTGCTCGGTCACTTTCATCGTGCCGATTTCGGCCGCGATGGATGAGGCTACACGCGCCGCCACCATCAAGCCGCCCAGGACGGGGCCAAGTTCACGCACCATTCCGATCGCGGTGATCGAGGGCACGACCTGCTCTGCCGAGAAGCGCGCGCCGCCCGCGTAGATCTGCAGCGCCAGCGCCGCGCCGGTGAACAGGGCGGTCATCCCCACAACCGGCAGCGACAGCCAGCCGATATTGAGACAAGCGAGCCAGAATTCGCGCAGGTAGAAGGGCGGGCGGAGCAGGTGGCTCAGCGTCTCGCCCACGAAGCGCGACAGCCGCCCCGTCTCCGCCAGAAGCGCGAGCGTGGCCCGGCCGAGCGTGGCCAGCGGCCGGCTGAGCGCCGTTGCAGTCATGCGGCGGGCTCCGCGTAGCGGCGGGCATAGCGGGGGCCGAGCGAGGTCAGGATCTCGTAGCCGATCGTGCCCGCGAGATCCGCCAGCGTGTCGACACCCTGATGCGGCCCGAGCAGATCTAGCGTGTCGGGCACCGTATCGAGATCGGTCACATCCACCGTCAGCAGGTCCATCGAGACGCGGCCCCGAAGCGGGCAGGGCGTGTCGCCCGCGTAAAGGTTCGTGATGTTTGACAGCACGCGGTGAATTCCGTCGGCATAGCCCGCCGAGAGCGTCGCGATCTTCGTCTCGCGCTCGGCGGTCCAGGTGTTGCCGTAGCCCACGGTTTCGCCAGGCTCGACGATCCGGGTCTGGATCACCGGCAGCGAGAGGGTCACGACGTGGCGCGCCTCTTCGAAGGGGCGCCCGCCGTAAAGGCCGATGCCGGGGCGTGTCACGTCGAAATGATAGTCCGGCCCGAGCAGAATGCCGCCCGTCGCCGAAAGCGAGCGTTTCAACCCCATCCCGTCGGTCATGCGTTTGAACTCGGCCAGCTGCTTGGCGTTCATCTCGTGGTCGGGTTCGTCGGAACAGGCGAGATGGCTCATCACCAATTCGATCCCGCGCTCCATCAGCTGCGGGGCGGCGGCCTGCCAGTCGGCAGCCTCCATCCCGAGCCGGTTCATCCCGGTGTCGAGCTGTACGCCCACGGGGCTTTCGGGGATCGCCTGCAGATGCCGCTGCGCCTGTTCGCCAGAGTTCAGCATCGGGATCAGCCGCGCGTCGCGCAGGAAACCCGCATCGCCCGCCATATGACCGCCAAGAACGAAGATCCGCGCGTCTTCGCCCAGATGCGGACGCAGCTTCGCGCCTTCCTCGGCCAGCGCGACGAAGAAGTCCCGCGCACCCGCCCGGTAAAGCGCTGGGGCGATGCGCTCTGCGCCCAAGCCGTAGCTGTCGGCTTTCACGACCGCCGCCGTGCGCGTCGCCTCACCCGATTGCGCGTCGAGCGCGCGCCAATTGCTGACCACGGCGTCGAGGTCGATATGAAGATGTGCCTGTGCCATGGCCCCTTTTTCTGCGCACACGCCCTCAGGTCAAGCGCAATCCGCGCACGCCTCGCGCATGGCTGCGTTTCAGGGAAAGCTGCGCCCGTCGTCCAGCCGCGCAAGGATGGCCTCCGGCCCGCCCTGATGCGTCTCCCAGATCAGCACGGCGCAGGCGGCTTCGGCATAAAGTCGGTTGTCGCGCCCGGCCTGCGGTGCCCAGTCGAAGGGCGAGCTGGGCAGATCGGCGCGCGGCAGCGCCTGACAGCGCCCGATGCCCGAGCCTGGCCCGAGATAGCGCGGATCGTTCGAGACCAGCACCGCTAACCCCTCGTCGAACCACGCAGGCATGCGTCCGCGTACCTGACCCAGCACCCCCAGCCGGGCATGGGTCTCTGTATGGGTCAGCTCATGCGCAAGGATCGTCTCGGTCAGCCCGCGCGGGGCCACGCGCACCACCGCCCAGGCCCCGAACGAATAGGTCACTGCCGCCGCACCCCGCCCACCAAGGCGGCGGTCGCAGGCGTCGCTCGTGCAGGCGAGAATGCGGATATGGGCTTCGCGCCTCGGATAGAACCGTCCCACCGTGTCGCGTGCCGCATCGACCGTCTCGACCAGATCGCGGCGCTCTGCGCGGCTCATCTCATGCTCGACGAAAATGCCCGGCGCGGCCCGGTCCAGCCCGAAGCAGCGCGGGTATAGCCCCGCCGCCAGTACCGGATAGAACCACAAGAGAGCGATCAGGCCCAGAAGCCCGCCCGCCAGAAGCGCCAATAGAGAGACCCGGATCACTCGCCACATGCCGCCAAGATGGCGCATGCCACGGTTTTCACCAAGCGTCAGTCGCGCCCGCGGAGGATTTGTCGCAGCGCGCCGTGCAGTGTCTGCACCTCCGAGCGCGTCATCGCGAAGCGCGTCCACATGTTGCGCAGGTTGCGCTTCATCATCGGGGCCTTCGCGGGCGGGTGGAAGAAGCCCGCCTCCTCGAGCCGCTGCTCGAAGTGATCGCCCAGCTTCTCGACCTCGACCGCGCTTGCAGGATCATGGCCCGCAAGTCCCGGATCGATCGGGACGGACTCCAGCGTGTGGCGCGAATACTCATAGGCCGACAGCAGCACCGCCTGCGCGAGGTTGAGCGAGAAGAACTCCGGGTTCACCGGCACGGTGATGATCGCATTGGCACGCAGGATGTCGTCATTCTCCAGCCCCGTGCGTTCGGGCCCGAAAAGCACGCCGACCTTCTGGCCTGCGACGATGCGTTTGCGCGCCTCGTCCATCGCCGCCTCGGGCGTGTAGATGGGTTTGGGCAACTCACGGCCCCGCGCGGTGGTGGCAAAGACGTAATCGCAATCGGCGACCGCGTCCGCCACGCTGTCATAGACGCCCGCGAAATCGAGCACCTGCCCCGCCGCCCCCGAGGCCATCGCCACCGCTTTCGGATTGGGCCAGCCGTCGCGCGGCTCCACCAGACGCATCTTGCGCAGCGAGAAGTTGAGCATCGCGCGCGCCGCCGCCCCGATATTCTCGCCCATCTGCGGACGCACGAGGATGAAGGCGGGCTGGGCGGGATCGGGAATTTCAGGCGTATGGGGCATGGGCGGTCCTTTCGCGCCTCTCCTAGTCGCGCAAGCTGGCACTGGCAAGGCCGCGCCGCTTGCGTTAATAGGCGCCCAAGACCCGCAAAGGAGCCTGCCCATGGCCGAAGACCGCCCGCAGATTTACCTGATCACGCCGCCCGCTTTCGACACCGAGGAATTCGCGCCGAAACTGGCCTCGGTGCTCGATGCGCATGAGATCGCCTGCATCCGCCTGTCGCTCGCCAGCCGCGACGAATACGAGATCGGTCGGATCGCCGACGCGATGCGCGAAGTGGCCCATGCCCGCGACGTGGCGCTGGTCATCGAATCCCATGTCGCCCTCGTTGAACGCCACGGGCTCGACGGGGTGCATTTCATCGATGGCGCGAAGCAGATCCGCTATGGCCGCAAGGAGCTGGGCGACGACGCGATCGTCGGCAGTTTCTGCGGCAATTCCCGCCATGAGGGGATGAACGCGGGCGAGGCGGGCGCCGACTATGTCTGCTTCGGCCCGATCGGCGAGACCAATCTGGGGACGGCCGAACCCGCCGAGCACGAGCTGTTCGCCTGGTGGTCGGAAGTGATCGAAGTCCCGGTGGTGGCCGAAGGCGCGCTGACCGAGGAATTGGTCACGAAATTCGCCCCCGTCACCGACTGGTTCGCCTTCGGCGACGAGGTCTGGCGCGAAGACGACCCGGCCGCAGCTTTGGGACGGTTCATCAAGGCGATGTCGTGATGCCGGATTGGCTCGGCGATAGCGACGGCCCGATGGGCGATTACGGGGCCTTCATGGAGAGCGAGCTGCAGGTGCCGCGCGCCGATCTGGCCTCTCATATCCGCCAGCTTCCGGGCGAGCGGCTGCTGATCGGGCTGGTCGGCGGCCCCGGTGCGGGCAAGTCGCATCTCGCGCATGAACTCGCCGAGGCGCTCGGAGAGCAATCGGCGATTGTCGCGATGGACGGGTTTCACCGCGACAATGACTGGCTCGACGCACGCGGCCTGCGTAACGTGAAGGGCGCACCGGAAACATTTGATACGGAGGGGTTTTCACAACTTCTTGCACGGCTGAAATCGAGCCGTCAGGACGAGGCGGTGCCGACCTTCGACCGCGATCTGGACGCCACCGTTCCGGGCGGTGCAAACGTGCCGGGCTCGGCGAAATACCTGATCGTCGAGGGCAATTACCTGCTGCTGACGCGGCCCGGTTGGAGCGATCTCTATCCGCTTTTCGATCTTACGATCCGCATTGATCTGCCTGAAGAGGTGCTGCGCGAGCGGCTGACTCAACGCTGGAGCGATCAGGGCTGCGATCTGGCCGAGACGCGCCGCCGCGTCGAGGAAAACGACTTGCCCAATGGCCGCACCATCACGCGCGAGAGCCGCGCCGCCGATCTCGTCGTGCGGGACTGAGCTTCGCGTCTCAACGCATGGAAATCCTGAGATAAATCCCGTCCTTGCCGCGCACCGTCAGATGCGCGACAGGGACCGGTTCGCGGCCCTCGACAGCCTCGAACCGAAACACCCGCAGCAGCATCGCGAGCAGAAGCGGCCCCTCCGCCATCGCGAAGCCTGCACCGGGGCAGACCCGCGCGCCCGAGGAGAACGGGATATAGGCGCGGCGCTGGCAGGACTTGCCGTTCTCGGTCTCCCAGCGGCTCGGGTCGAACCCGTCGGGATTGTCCCATAGCCGTTCGTGGCGATGCAGGTGCCACGGTGAGATGACGACCTGACTGCCCGGTTTGACGTCGCGCCTGCGGAAGGTTTCCGGGCCGGTCGCCTCGCGCACGAACATCGGCACCGGCGGGTAAAGCCGCATCGCCTCACGGAATGTGGCGCGGTTCAACTTCAGCTTGGAAAGCACGGAAAAGTTGTGACTTTCCGCCAGTGCAGTCGTTGCCTCTTCGGCCACTCGGTCCTGCCATTCCGGATGCGTCGCCAGCAGATAGAGCGCCCATGCCAGCGCCGAAGCCGAAGTCTCGTGGCCCGCAAGAAAGAAGATCGCGACCTGATCGACCATCTCGGCGGTGTCGAAGGTCTCGCCGGTTTCGGGATCGGCGGTGGTCATGATCTTGGTCGCCAGATCGTCGGGCGCGGTGCCGGCGGCGATCCGGGCGGCGCGCTCTGTCGTCAGCCGCTTGATCAGCGTGCGGATATGGGCGGCCGTGCGCTTCGTCTCGCGCGCATGAAAGCGCGGAAACCAGCGCGGCAGCGGCAGCAGCGCGCCAAGATTGACCACCGGAGAGGCGCGCTGATGGCGCTTGAAGGCTGCGAAGACGGCGCTGGCGGTCTTATCCTCGATCGGGATCGAGAATAGGGTGCGAAAGATGATATCGGCCGCGACGTGGGAGGTTTCCGTTTCAATATCAATCGGTTCGGTTCCGGTCTTCATCTTCAGCCGTTCGACGCAAGCCTCGCCCGCTGCCCACATCGCCGGGAATGTCTCGCGCAGTTTGCCGCCCTCGAAGGCCGGGTCGATGATCCGGCGCTGGCGCTGCCATTGTTCGCCATTGGTGATGAAGACGCTCTCGCGGAGAAGCGGTTTCAGCCCCTCGCGCACTCGGTCGGATTTCGGGAAATCCATCGGGCGTTTGTTGAGCACCAGATCGACCAGATCGGGGTCGTTGCACATGTAGGAGCGGAAGAACGGCGTGCGGAACTCCGCCATCCACGCGCGATAGAGACGCGCGGGCTGGGCGGAGAGGATGTCGGATTTGAACAGCCGGAAATAGCGCCAGAGAGAGACGCGATCCGGGCGCGGGGTCGGTTTCGGGGGTAGGCGGGAGGGCTGGCTCATGTGACGCTCGAGAACCGGTTCGCGGGCGTCGTGATCCGGCTCTTCGATGGCGGGCGACCGTGGAAGCGTTCGGCCAGGGTCAGCGGTCCGGCGGTCAGGCGGAAATAGTCGTAATCCCTTGGCCGGTCGAAGGCGCAGAGGTACTGGAAATGCAGCCGGAAGAAGCGCCAGCGGAGGTCTTTCCAACGTGCAGGGCTGAGAGTCTGGGTGAAGGCGGCGGAGATCACCAGCGGGTGGATCTGGCCCTCCGGGGTCACGCCCGAGACCGCAACCGGATCGCAGAGCGCGAAGGCGCAGCCATCGCCCGGCGCGGTGACGTCGAGCCAGAACAGCTCGGGCCGCGTGGCGAGGAACTGAAGATCTGCGCGCAGGCGGGTGGCGCGGGGGAGGTAGCTGACCATCGGGATGACCTGACCGAGCGAGAGGAAGGCGAGCGCCGGGGGCGCTGCCCCCGGACCCCCGGGATATTTCGACAAGCCC
The DNA here is from genome assembly GCF_002213185.1 of Thioclava sp. JM3. NCBI lineage: Bacteria > Pseudomonadati > Pseudomonadota > Alphaproteobacteria > Rhodobacterales > Paracoccaceae > Thioclava > Thioclava sp. JM3. The sequence goes on along the minus strand of NZ_NBOB01000001.1, from coordinate 415,724 downwards.
GAACTGGGGAGGCGGTTCTCGCGGATCAGGTCGGCGAGGATCGAGACGGCGAGATGGGCGCCCGAGGAATGGCCGACGATCAGGACTTCATCCCAGTCCTCTCGCATGGCGTCTTCGATGCGGGTGGCGAACTCGGCCATGCGCGCTTCCAGCTCTGGCGGGTTCGCGCCGCCCCAGCGTGCGGTGAAGGCGTAGTCATGCATCAGGTAATAGGCGAAGAGCTTGCCGTCTTTGCCTCGGAACCAGCGCAGGGTGAGGGTAAGGATCGCGGCGCCGAGAATGAGGCCTGCGAGCCAGTCGAGCGGGAAGCCGGGAAGGCGCGTCAATGCGAGTGCTGCGGTAGCCCAGCCAAGGCCGAACCCGATCAGCGCCTGCACGATCAGTGCCACGATCGGGTAGAGCGCGGCGATCACCGGGCCTTTGCGCAGCCTCATCAGCCGGAACAGCGCGCCGGAGGCGATATAGGCCCATGCGGTGCGGATCAGTTGCGCGTAGGTCGCGGGGATCGATTTGCCCATCGATGAGCGCACGATATCGGACCAGACGAGCACTTCGACATCGGCCTCGACCTCTGCGCCGTCCTGGGTGGAGGTGACGTGCCAGCCATAGGGGCCGCCTGCGCGCTTGGGCGCCAGCGCGATCTGGTAGCCCGAGATGCGGGCCTGGTCTGCGCCTTCCTTGCGGTAGAGCTCGCGGTAGCGGCGGGGGTGAATCGGGTCGTAGCCCGGAATGTAGAACACCCGGCGCCTGTGCACCCGCCCTTTAGACCCGCTTGTCATTCGCTGCCCTTCCTCGCGGGCAGATTAGCGGCCCTGCGCGGCGAAAGTAAGGAAAATCAGCGCTCTGCGCGTGACCAGCGCAACTGGTTCGCCTCGATCGCGGCGATGCGCCTTTCAGTCTTGGGGTGGGTGAGCAACCAGGCGGGCGTGGTCTGGCCCGCGTTCTTGGTCAGCGCATCGAGCTTGCGGAAAAGCGAGACCTGCGGCGCGGTGCCGAAGCCCGCCTTGATCATCAGTGCCGAGGCGAATTCATCGGCCTCGAACTCGTCTCGCTGGCTGAGGCGGGCAGCGAGTGCGGCGGTGATCAGATTGGCGATCCACGGACCGATGAACGGGATGAAGCGGCCAAGCACTGTCATCAGCACGGCGCGCAGGGCGTTCTGACCCGAGAAGTCGATCATGCGGCGGCGCGAATGGCCCAAGGCGACATGGCCCAACTCATGCGCGATCACCGAGGTCAGCTCCTCGGCCGAGACTTCGCGGTTGCGATATTTGCGCATGAAGCCTTCGGTGATGAAGACGCGGCCATCGGGGGCGGCGAGGCCGTTGACCGGTTCGATCTGGTAGACATGGACGGGGATTTCCGAGACTTCGAGCGCGGCGGCGAGCCGGTCGAGATAGGGCTCCAGCTTGCTGTCGCGCAACCGGCGCGAATTCCCGTTCAGCTGGCGTTTGAGTTGCCAGGTCGAGAAATGCCACATGGCGAAGCCGTAGAGGACCAGCAGCAGGATCGGGAGAAGGCGGAACAACATGAGATGGATATGGCGGCTCGCGGGCCCGTGATCAAGCGTCGTGATCAGGCGTCGGATGGGGGGCTTTGGGCGCGCGCTTGGCCGCGTGCCAGAGCCACCAGCCGAAGGCGAAGGCGGCCGCACCCGCGCCCAACAGCCCCAGCGCGTTGCCCGCAAGTTCGGCGGCCGCGTCCAGATTGGCCCCGAAAGTGATGCCGAGGCCCACATAGGCGGTGACCCAGACCGCTTCGCCCGCCAGATCGGCCAGCGTGAAACGCCGATGCGCAAAGCCCGAGGCGCCGGCTGCGAGGTTCACCCAAGGGCCGAGCGCGGAGAACATCCAGCGGGTGAAGAACACCGTGACCGCGCCGCGCCTGCGCAGGGCGGCCATCGCCTTGTCCACCAGGGCGCCGCGTCTGGTGCCGGGCTGCGGCAGGAACCGCTCGGCCCGGCGGCCGAGCTGAAAGCCCAGCTGATCGCCGAGGATCGCGCCGGTGAAGGCTGCGCCCGCGACCGTCGCGAGGTCCAGATCGCCCGAGGCCACGAAGGCTCCGCTCGCGATCATCATCAGCGAGGAGGGGACCGGGATCGCGAGGCAGCTCAGGAAGGTCGTCAGACCTAACAGCCAAGGCCCATAGAGCGGCACCTGCGCGAGCAGCCAGTCTGAAAGGTCGGAGAAACTCATTGCGGCGGTCGCGCTTCTTTGTCGGCGATCGTCTTCGGCAGGCCGAGAGAGAGTTTGCGCATCAGGTCCTGCAGCGGCTCGCCCTTGGCCTTCGCGATACGTTCCAGCGTCGGGCGTCCGTCGCCGACCAGCGCGTGGCCGTCCTCGATGCCGAGGATCGCGTCGACTTCCTCGATCTTCAGATGCCAGCTGCGCGCGATATAGCCCGGCGTCATCCATTCCTCTGGGCTTTGATGCAGATGGGCGGGGTCCGACCAGTAGATCGCGCGCGAGACGAACCTTGCGCCGAAGAACAGCGACAGCGCGACCGCGAGGATAAAGCCCAGCGAGGCGATCTTGTGATGCCCCCAGAGGTAGCGCAGCCGGTTCATCCGAGTTCCTTCATCGCCGCGGTGATCCCTTCGAGGGTCAGCGGATGCATTCGGTTCTCGAAAATCTCGCGGATGATCTCGATCGACGGCGTATAACCCCAGCCGCGTTCCGGGATCGGGTTGAGCCATGTGTGATCGGGCCATTGCTCGCGCGCGCGTGTCAGCCAGACATGGCCCGCTTCGTCATTCCAATGTTCGTTTGCGCCGCCGCGATGGGTGATCTCATAGGGCGACATCGAGGCGTCGCCCACGAAGATGCATTTGTAATCGGGCCCGTAGCGATGGAGCACGTCCCAGGTCGGCGTCGCCTCGTTCCAGCGGCGCTTGTTCGATTTCCAGACGCCTTCGTAGAGGCAATTGTGGAAATACCAGTGCTCGAGATGCTTGAACTCGGATTTGGCGGCGGAGAACAGTTCCTCCACCAGCTGCACATGGGCGTCCATCGAGCCGCCCACATCGAGAAACAGCACGACCTTCACCGCGTTATGCCGCTCGGGCCGGGTCTTGACGTCGATATAGCCGGCTTCGGCCGAGGCGCGGATCGTGCCGGGCAGGTCCAGTTCCTCGTTCGCGCCGTGCCGCGCCCATTGGCGCAGGCGCTTGAGCGCCACCTTGATGTTGCGGGTGCCCAGCTCCACCGTGTCGTCGAAATCGCGAAACTCGCGCTTGTCCCAGACCTTCACGGCGCGCTGGTGACGGCTTTCCTTCTGGCCGATGCGAACGCCTTCCGGATTGTAGCCATAAGCACCGAAGGGCGAGGTGCCCCCCGTACCGATCCATTTGCTGCCGCCCTGATGGCGACCTTTCTGCTCCTCGAGCCGCTTTTTCAGCGTTTCCATCAGGTTGTCGAACCCGCCGAGCGCCTCGATCTGCGCTTTTTCGTCGTCTGTTAGGTGTTTCTCAAGCTGCTTGCGCAGCCATTCCTCGGGTAGATCGACGGCGTTGAGCACATCGTCCGGCGTGATCGTCTCCAGCCCCGAGAAGGCCTCGGAGAACGCGCGGTCGAACCGGTCGAGGAAGCGTTCGTCCTTCACCATCGCGGCGCGGGCGAAATAGTAGAACCCGTCGATGTCGTAGGTGCAAAGCCCCGCGGCCAGCCCTTCGAGAAAGCTCAGATATTCGCGCAGAGAGACGGGGACACCGCCGCGCCGCAGAGCATCGAAGAATGGCAGGAACATCTCCGCCCTCCGATTATGCCCAGATGCGGTTGATGATCACGGTGACGAAGAGGCCCACCAGCGCCAGCCCGATCGCGTGAACGGCGGCATATTGCGCCCGGTCGAGCTTGTTGCCGCCGCGTTTGCGGGCCTTCCAGTCGCCCCAGATCAGCCCGATCACCACCCCTGCCAGAACATACATGCTGCGCCCCCTTGCGGTCTTGGTCCGGGCGCGCCCGGCCCGCCTTTTGCGGTCAGTTCACGCGAGCGCCCGCATTGGCGAGGGCCGCCACCTCTTTCGCGCGGCGTGTAACCGCCGCGTCCGAGCCAAATCCATAGCGCGCCCATTGCTGCATGTCGAGACGAGCCTGATGTTCCTGCGTAGCGTCACCAAGCTGGCCATAGGCTTCGGCGCGGATCATGTAGAGCGTGGCCATCAGCGAGGCGTTCTCGGTCGAGACATCGGAGGCCAGCGCGCGGTTCACCAGCGTCACCGCCTCCTGCGCGCGGCCCGTGCCAAGTGCGTAGGCCGCAAGCTGCATGTCGATATGGGCGGCCTGAATTTCCGCGCCCGGCGTTGCGCGGTAGATCCGGCCTGCCTTCTTGTAGGCCGCGACGGCTTTCTCGGGATCGGTCTTCATCGTCAGCCGCCCGACCGCGAACCACGCAAACGCCGCGCGGCTGTCATGCCAGCCCCGGCTGGTGGCGATCTCCGTGGCGCGTTCGGCGGCGGCACGACGGCGCTTGTCGCTCGCGCCTTGACCGAGCGCGGTGGTGATCGCCTTAACATAGGCGCGCGGTGTCGGATCGGCGGGCAGGGTGCGCATCTGGCCGCCCGACGGGTGGATCTTCGACAGGATCGCGGGCAGGGCCGCGCGCACTTCGTCGGGGCTCATGCCGGTATGCAGCGCCGGGTCGTAATAGGCCCGCAGGATCGTCATGTCGAACTTGGTCAGCACGGTGTGGAAATTGTCGTCGTTCCAGACCGTATCGGGCAGGCGGTAGAGATCGTTCACCGGCCCGAGCGCCTGGCTGACCTCCTCATGCAGGCAGTCGCGGATTTCCTGCGGCGTGGAGTCGGCGGGGATGAACACGGTGGCGGAATGGCGCTGCGTCAGCTTGGCCCAATCGCTGGCCTCGTCGCCATGCGAGTTGCGGTAATCCGTCCAGCTTTCGACATTGGGCACCACGAAACAGGCGACATTCGGAACCTCGCGCCGCATCTGCCGTTGGGGAACGAATTGCACAGAGATCGTGTTGGCATTGCCCGGTTCGGTCGACACGTTCAGCCCCGCCTCGGTCTGCAGCCGGTGGACCAGATGACCCAGTTCGGTCTGCGCGACGGGCGGGGCGTTGCCGGCGAGCGTGATCGAGACGGGACCTTCGAACCGGGTGAAGCGCGGCAGCGCGCGCCCGGATTCGAGGAAAAAGCTGAGCTCCATGAAGTCGGCGCCCAGTTGGCTGTTATCGGGCAGCCGCTCAGACGAGGGAGCGGTCTCGAGCCCTGGCGCCAGATCGGGCGCGGAGAGATCGAGAAGTTGGGCCGTGCCACGGGTCGTCGTCACCTCGGGGCTGTTGGTCGAGCAGGCGGCGAGACCGCCCGCGACGATCAGCGCGGCGAGCGTGCCCGCCCGCGCCGCAGCGCGTCCGGGGGACGAGGCTTTCAACAAGCCGGTGCGCGATGCCGTCTCAAGGTGCGCAGGCGCCAGAGAGGCCGCGCTGAGCAGTTTGAATGCTAAGCGCATGGCAGCGTGTTCCCAGTTCGATGCCGCAAGGTACACATACGGGTTTAAGCCCTGCCAGTAAATCTTTGCCTTACAATCGGAATTTTCGAGCCCCGGGGCGCGAAGCGGCGATATCCCGCCGGTCCGCAGCGCGGCTGAGGCTGCAATATGCTGAATGAGACGGCTTCTGTGCGCGGGAGCTCTGATTGATCACGACTCCGCGAATCGCGCCGTGATAACCGCCATTGTCGTGGAACTGCGGACGATTTGTGCCGGTTTGCGCAACAATAGCCGCTGGAAAGGCCTCAAATCCGGAGTGGAAGAAACGCGATGCGCAAAATGCGAAACGCCCGGAGCGAGCCCCGGGCGTTCGACTGTCTTTGTGGGTCGGATCAGGCGCGGCGACGGCGCCCGCCACGACGCCCACCGGCGGAGGAGGTGGCCGCGGCTGCCGAGGCTTCGGCGAAGCTGATGCCGCCCTCTTTCATCGCGTCGAGCGTCTTCGACAGGCGGATCCACTCCATCCCGTTCGGGTCGTGGTTCATCAGCAGGTTGGCGGCGCGGATCGCTTCCATCTCCTGATTGCGCACCGGGTTCATGATCGCCGAGGTCATGCCGGCGCCGATCGCCATAGGCAGGTAGGCCCCGTTGATCCCGTGGCGGTTCGGAAGGCCAAAGGAGATGTTCGACGCGCCGCAGGTGGTGTTCACGCCCAGCTCGTCGCGCAGGCGGTTGACAAGCGTGAAGACCTGACGGCCCGCGGAGGCCATCGCGCCCACCGGCATCACCAGCGGATCGACGACGATGTCATGCGCGGGGATGCCGAAATCGGCGGCGCGCTCGACGATCTTCTTGGCCACGGCGAAACGCACGTCGGGATCTTCGGAAATCCCGGTGTCGTCGTTCGAGATCGCGACGACCGGCACGTTGTATTTCTTCACCAGCGGCAGAACCAGTTCCAGACGCTCTTCCTCGCCCGTCACCGAGTTCAGCAGCGGACGGCCTTCGGCGGCTTCCAGACCCGCCTCGAGCGCGGCCGGAACCGAGCTGTCGATGCACAGCGGCACGTCGATCACGCCCTGCACGCAGTTGATCAGATCGCGCATCAGCGAGGGTTCGACGAAGTTGTTATCCGCATAGCGCGGGTCTTCGGCCATCTTGTTCGAGAACACCGCGCCCGAATTGATGTCCAGAACCGTGGCGCCGCAGGCGACCTGCTCGAGCGCGTCTTTCTCGACGGTCGAGAAATCGCCTTGCTCGAGCTCGGCGGCCAGCTTCTTGCGGCCGGTGGGGTTGATCCGCTCACCGATGACGCAGAAGGGCTCGTCAAAGCCGATCACGACGGTTTTGGTTTTGGACTCAAGGACGGTGCGGGTCATTCATGGCCTCTCTGTTCGGCGATCCAATTGGCTGTGGCGGTGATACCGCCCAGCGGGAAGAAATGCACGGCTTCGATATTCGACGGGCGATCGGCGGCCAGATCGGTCAGCAATTCGGTCGGCTCGAAGGGCAGCAGCAGCTTCGTCACGTCGCGGGCGCGCTTTTGCAGCACTTTCAGCGAAGGGCCGACGCCGCAGGCGATGGCGAACTTCAGCAGCGTCTGCAGTTTCGCGGGGCCCGCGATGCCCAGATGGACCGGCATTTCGATGCCGTTGGCCTCGAGACGCTTGGCCCAGTCCCGGATCGGACCGGCCTCGAAGGCGAATTGCGTGGCGATCGCCATATCCGCATCGGTGCGGTTCGCGAAATCCTGCTTGAGCTTCAGCGCGGCCATCACCTCTGCCTCGCCGCCATTGGGATCGATGTCGCGGTTGCCCTCGGGGTGGCCGGCGACATGAAGACGGGCGAAGCCGTCGAAGGCGCCGGTCTCGATCATCTGCATGGCGCAGTGGAAGTCGCCCTTCGGCTCGGCCACGCCGCCGCCCAGCAGCAGCGCCTGCTCGACACCTGCTTCGCCACGGTAGCGTGAGACCCAGTCATTGAGCTGCGCTTCGTCGCGGATGATGCGCGCCGGGAAGTGCGGCATCGGCTCGAAACCCTCTTCGCGCAGCCGCTTGGCCGTGGCGAGCATTTCCTCGAAGGGCGTGCCGTCGATATGGGCGATATAGACGCGGGAGCCCTTCGCGAACAAAGGCGCGAAGCTTTCCACCTTCGCGGCGGTGCGCGGCATGACCTCGACCGAGGCGCCGTCCAGCAGGGCCACCATATTGGCGTTCACCGGCGGGCGGACCGGTTTCGCAGCCTCGCGGCGGAAATTCACAAGAGCCATGCGCCTATTCTCCCTTACGCGTCGGGCTGGGGGTTCCAGCCGTCATTGGCAATCAACGCGCGCAACCGCGCGTCGTCGTAGTCAGAGAGGATACGCGCCAGCACGGCCTCGGCCGCCTCGGCATCGTCGCCGGGCTCCTCGCCCTCGGGCACCTTGCGCCACTCGGCCAGATAGGCGTCGCTGTCGCGGGCGCCGATCTTCATGGCCGCGCGGTCGATCGCCTGCTCGAACCGTTCGGGCAGTGGTTTCTTGACGCCACGGCGTCCCTTGCCCGCGATGATCTGGGCCGGGATGTCGCGCCAATAGACCAAGGTGATCTGTGCCATGCGAATCTCTCTCCTCGTGGGGCCAGAATTGCCCGAAAGCGACGCCGGGCGCGGTGGATTTTCGACATTCCGTCGCGGGTGAGCGACGTGCCGGTGACTGTGGGGCAGGTGATAGCAGGCGGGCAGGGGCCTGGGCCAGCGCTGCGCATCGGAATAATCCGCGCCAAGATCATGAGCGCGGCTCAATCGACCGCGCTCCATCGCTGACCCAATCGGCCCGCCGCGTCGCCCAGTTCAATCCGACAGGGCGGTGATCCGGGGCAGGAACTCGGCGCGGCTCTTGGAAACCTCTTCGGCGATGAAGCGCATCGCGGCGCGGACGCGGGCGATCTCGTGCAGGTCTTCATGAGTGACCAGCCAGAAGGTGCGGCGAATCTCGATCTCGTCGGGCAGGATCGGCACCAGCTTCGTCGAGTGGCGGGCGAGGAAATCGGGCAGCACCGCGATCCCGCCTCCGGCCTCGGCCACCTGCTTGTGCGCGAAGAGATTGGTCGAGGACAGGCGCGGCGTGTGATCGCCCAGCATGACCGACAGGTAATCCAGCTCCGGCGTGTAGATCAGTTCCGGGATATAGCCGACCAGCGGGTGCTTCAGCAGGTCCTCCTTGCGGTTGATCGCCGAATTGCGGGCGAGGTAGTCGGGGGAGGCGTAGAAATGCAGCGTGTATTCGGTGAGCTTGCGCGACACGAGCCGCCCCTTTTCGGGGCGCGACAGGGTGATCGCGATATCCGCCTCGCGCTTCGAGAGCGAGAACAGGCGCGGCGTGGCGACCAGCTGCGCCTCCAGCTCGGGATTGGCCTTGATGAAATCCGCCAGCCGCGGCGCGAGAAAGAACGCCCCGAACGCATCGGGCGCGCCGATCCGCACCGTGCCGGACAGCGCATAGAGCGTGCCCGACAATTCGTCCTGCACGCGTGCCGCGACATTCTCGATCTGCTCGGCCTTCGCCAGAAGCCGCTCGCCATGTTCCGACAGCGCATAGCCGCGCGGGCTGCGCTCGAACAATTGCGCGCCAAGCTGGGTCTCCAGAGATTTGACCCGGCGTGATACCGTGGCATGATCGGTGCCCATCGCGCGGGCCGCGACGGTCAGGCGCCCGGCCCGGGCCACCGAGAGAAAGAATCGCAGATCGTCCCAATCGAAGCTCATTGCCGGTCCTTTTTGCAGTCGTGTGTCGTAAAAACGGGCTATATGGGCATTCTTGCACATGCGTTTGGCGATACGTGGCATGGCCGCGCGTATTTTCCCACCTAGCCTTTTGCACATGGCCGGTTTCTGCCTATGATGGGAGCGCTGACAATGAATTTATCGGCTTGAAGGGAACTGCGGTGGCGCAAGCACTTGAATGTCCCCTCGTTTCCAAGCTGAATTCGCCAGCGGTCGCGTCGAGGAGCAGGGACGGCCGTGTGAGGAGAAAAACAGGATCGTAATCCGGCAGGGACCAGAGAAGCGTCCCGTCGGCGTGTTCTCATGGCGCGATGCGCAAGAGAGCCAAATCTATCAACCAATGGGAGGAATGTTGATGAAATCAGCTATTTACGCAGGTGTAAGTGCCGCGGCGCTTAGCATTGCCGCAGGCGGCGCGATGGCGCAGGACGCGATTTCGAACGGCTCGGTGAAGATCGGTGTGCTCGGCGATATGTCCGGCGTCTACTCGACCGGTTTCTCGGGTAAGGGCGCGGTCGACGCGGTGAAAATGGCCGTACGCGACTTCGGCGGCGAAGTTCTCGGCAAGCCGATCGAAGTGATCTCGGCTGACCACCAGAACAAGGCGGATGTCGGGTCGGCCACCGCACGCGAGTGGATCGACCAAGAGCATGTCGACATGATCGCCGACCTGACCAACTCGGCCGTGGCGCTTGCCGTGCAGCAACTCGCTTCCGAGAAGAAGACCATCACCTTCGCAACCGGCGCTGCCACCGCGGCGCTGACCGGCGAGAACTGCTCGAAATATGGCATCCACTACGGCTACGACACCCACGCGCTGCCGGTCGGCACCGCGACGGCGGTCGTGAAGAACGGCGGCGACAGCTGGTACTTCATCACCGCTGACTACGCTTTCGGCCATGCGCTGCAGGACAACACCTCGGAAGTCGTGAAGAACCTCGGCGGTTCGGTCGTGGGCAGCTCGGACGTGCCGCTGGCATCGACCGACTTCTCCTCGTACCTGCTGCAGGCGCAAAGCTCGGGCGCTAAAGTGATCGGTCTGGCCAATGCCGGTCAGGACACCGTGAACTCGATCAAGCAGGCGCATGAATTCGGCATCGTCGCCGGTGGCCAGCAGCTCGCTGGTATGCTGGTGCTGATCTCGGACGTGAAATCGCTCGGCACCGACGTCGCCAAGGGCCTCCAGTTCACCACCGGTTGGTACTGGAACATGGACGACGAGAGCCGCAAGTGGAAGGAAGAGTACGAGAAGTTCTCGGGCGGCGAAGCGCCGACCTTCGTGCACGCTGCGGACTACTCGCTGACCATGGCCTATCTCGAGGCGATCAAGGCGGCGGGCACCGACGATTCCGACAAGGTGCGTGAGCAGCTCGGCAAGATGAAGATCGACGACTTCTTCGCCAAGGGCGGCACCATCCGTCCCGACGGCCTGCTGGAGCACGACATGTATCTGCTGAAGGTCAAAGAAGGCGGCGAAGATCCGTGGGACGTGGCCGACGTGGCGCGCACCATTCCGGGCAAAGAGGCCTATGCTTCGCTCGAAGCGGGCGGCTGCAAGCTGGTCAACAAGTGATCTGAACAAATCCTTGGCGCAGGGCGGCATCGCGACCGCCCTGCGCCTGCGTATCAGTCCGAAAGCGAGACCATGAGCGACGATATCATTCTCGAGGCCAAGAACCTGACCAAGAGTTTCGGCGGCTTCGTGGCCGTCAATGACGTGAACCTGCGCATCAAGCGCGGCGCCATTCACGCGATCATCGGCCCGAACGGCGCGGGCAAGACCACGATGTTCAACCTGCTGACGAAATTCATCACGCCCACGTCGGGCAAGATCCTCTTCAACGACCGCGATATCACCAATCGCAAACCCGCCGAGATCGCCAATATGGGCATCGTTCGGTCGTTCCAGATTTCCGCGGTCTTTCCGCACCTGACGGCGCTGGAAAACGTGCGCCTCGCGCTGCAACGCTCGCTGGGCGTGAGCTATCAGTTTTGGCGCTCCAAATCGGTGCTGCACGACCTCGACGCGAAAGCCGTCGCCGCACTCGATCAGGTGGGGCTGAAGGACTTCGCCCATCTCAAAGCGGTGGAGCTGCCCTACGGCCGCAAACGCGCGCTCGAGATCGCGACGACGCTGGGGCTGGAGCCCGAGCTGATGCTGCTCGACGAGCCGACCCAGGGCATGGGCACCGAGGACGTGGGCGCCGTGACCGAGCTGATCGGTCGTGTCCGCGAGGGGCGTACCATCGTGATGGTGGAGCACAACCTCGGCGTCGTGGCGGAACTGGCCGACACGATCACCGTGCTGGCGCGCGGCGAAGTGCTGGCCGAAGGGCCCTATTCCGAAGTGTCGAAGAACCCGCAAGTCATGGAGGCCTACATGGGCGTCTCCGCCGACGAGCAGGAGGAGGTCGCATGAGCACCGCAACCATGACCAAACCGATGCTCAAGATCGAGAATCTGCACGCATGGTATGGCGAGAGCCACGTCCTGCACGGGATCAATCTCGAACTGGGCGAGGGGCAGCTGATCACCCTTCTGGGCCGCAACGGCGCGGGCCGTTCGACCACGCTGCGTTCGATCATGGGTATGGTCGATCGCCGCGAAGGCTCGATCAAGATCAATGGCGAGGAGTTTCTGACGAAGCCCACGCACAAGATCTCGCCCGATGCACGGATCGGCTATTGCCCCGAAGAGCGCGGCATCTTCGCCTCGCTCAATGTCGAGGAAAACCTGATGCTGCCGCCGAATGTCGGCGAGGGCGGCATGTCGGTGGAGGAACTCTTCGAGATGTTCCCGAACCTCGCCAATGTCCGCAAGAGGATGGGCACGCGGCTTTCGGGCGGCGAACAGCAGATGCTGGCCATCGCGCGCATCCTGCGCACCGGCTCGCGGCTGCTGCTGCTCGATGAGATCACCGAAGGGCTTGCGCCCGTGATCGTGAAAACGCTGGGTCGCGTGATCCGCGATCTGAAATCGCGCGGCTACACGATCGTTCTGGTGGAGCAGAACTTCCGCTTCGCAGCCCCGCTCGCCGACCGCCATTATGTCATCGAACATGGCGAGGTGATCGACGTGATCGAAGCCGATCAGGTCGAAGCCTCGATGGACCGGCTGAACCATTACCTGAGCGTGTAACGAGAAACCGGGCCGGGCACAGGCGCCCGAGACCCGACAGGGAGGACAACCCCGATGGATCCGATGATCCGACTTATTCTTGCCCAGGGGATGCTGGGCCTAAACAACGGCGTGTTCTACGCGATGCTGAGCCTCGGGCTCGCGGTGATCTTCGGCCTCTTGAACGTGGTCAATTTCGCGCATGGCGCGCTCTACATGCTGGGCGCGTTCCTCGCGCTGATCCTGTATTCCTATGTCGGTCAGTGGATCGGCATGGCGGACCTGCATATCGGCTTCTGGCCGGCGCTGATCCTCGCGCCGCTCCTGGTGGCCTGCTTCGGGATGCTGATCGAACGCTTCCTGCTGCGCAGGCTCTACAAGCTCGACCCGATCTACTCGCTGCTGCTGACCTTCGGGATCACGCTGGTGCTGCAGGGCCTGTTCATCAATTACTTCAACGCCTCCGGCACGCCCTATCCGGGGATGCCCGAGAGCATGAAGGGCGTGACCAATCTCGGCTTCATGATGTTCCCGAAATACCGCCTCTTCGTGATCATCTTCTCGATCGTGGTCTGCTTCGTGACCTGGTACGTGATCGAACGGACCCGGATCGGCGCACGGCTGCGCGCGGGCACCGAGAACCCCGAGCTGGTGAAAGCCTTCGGGATCAACGTGCCGCTGATGGTGATGCTGACTTTCGGCTTCGGCACCGGCCTCGCGGGGCTCGCCGGCGTGCTGGCCGCGCCGATCTACTCGGTCAGCCCGCTGATGGGCGCGAACCTGATCATCGTGATCTTCGCGGTCGTCGTGATCGGCGGCATGGGCTCGATTGCGGGGGCGGTGATCACCGGCTTCTCTCTGGGGCTGATCGAGGGCGTGACCAAGGTCTTCTACGCGCCTGCCGCGAACACGGTGATCTTCCTGCTGATGGTGATCGTGCTTCTGGTGCGCCCGTCGGGCCTCTTCGGACGTCAAGGGTGAGGGTGAAGACATGAGCAATACGACAAGCACGACGAGCGAAATCGGCGAATTCGAACAGGAAGACGTCAGCCCCCAGACCCACAAGCGCGGCCGCATGGTGCAGGCTGTGTTCTGGGTGGTGTTGCTGGGCTTCCTCGCGATCGCACCCTTCTTCCTCTACCCGGTCTTCGTGATGCAGCTGCTGTGCTTCGCGCTGTTCGCGGCCGCCTTCAACCTGCTGATCGGCTTCACCGGCCTTCTGAGCTTCGGCCATGCCGCCTTCTTCGGCGGTGCGGCCTATGTCGCGGGCCATGTCCTCAAGGTCTGGGGCTTCCCGCCGATCCTGGGCATCATCGCTGGCACGCTCGCAGCGGCTGCGATGGGCTGGGTCGTGGGCTCGCTCGCCATTCGCCGGCAGGGCATCTACTTCGCGATGATCACGCTCGCGCTCGCGCAGATCGTGTATTTCTTCGCGCTGCAAATGCCCTTCACCGGCGGCGAGGACGGCCTGCAAGGCATCCCGCGCGGCAACCTGCTGGGGATTTTCAATCTCAGCGATCCGATCACGATGTACTATTTCGTGGCCGCGATCTTCTTGGTCGGCTTCCTCGCGATCTACCGCATCGTGCATTCGCCCTTCGGGCAGGTGCTGCAGGCGATCCGCGAGAACGAGCCGCGCGCGCTGTCGCTGGGCTACAACGTCGACCGGTTCAAGCTGCTGGCCTTCGTGCTGTCTGCGGGTCTGGCAGGGCTTGCGGGCTCGACCAAGGCGCTGGTGTTCCAGTTTGCCTCGCTGACCGACGCGCATTGGCAGATGTCGGGCGAGGTGATCCTGATGACGCTTCTGGGCGGCATGGGCACGATCTTCGGCCCGGTCGTGGGCGCGTTCATCGTGGTCACGCTGCAGCACTTCCTGTCGGGCATCGGCTCGTGGGTGCAGGTGGTGATCGGCGCGACCTTCATCGCCTGCGTGCTGCTGTTCCGCCGCGGCATCGTCGGCGAGATCGCGCGCCTGCTGCGCATTTCGTCGCTGTAAAACTGGCGTGGCGGGGGCTCTGCCCCCGCGCGTCACGGCCCGTCGCTTGCGCGTCGGGCGTTCGGCGGGGCGTTCTTCCACTGGAAGGCCGCCTTTCCCGCCTCACTCCCCGGGATATTTCACAAGCCCGAAGATGGACCGCGGCCTCAGGGTCTGGGAGCGCGCAAGGCGCGCGGGTTCACCGTCGCCCAGTCCGGCCAATATCCAAGCTTTTCAATGACAACGATCGCGATCACGGCGAGCGCCACGACCGCCACGATCTTCACCTGCGTCATCGACGGAGGGCGGCGTGCCCACCGCGCCATGCGCAGCAGCCACGTGTAATTCACGAAGCTTCCCCGGTGAAGCGCACCTTGCCGATATAGGGCAGGTTGCGGTTGCGCTGCGCGAAGTCGATCCCGTAGCCCACGACGAATTCATCGGGGATCTCGAACCCGGTCCAGGTGGCGCGCACATCGACCTCGCGCCGGGACGGCTTGTCGAGCAGCGCGCAGGATTCGATCCGCCCCGGTTCGCGCGCCCGCAGCATTCCCATCACGTGGTGCAGAGTGAAGCCAGTGTCGACGATATCCTCGACCACCAGCACGTCGCGGCCTTCGATGCCCGCGCGCAGATCTTTCAGGATGCGGACCTCGCGCGAACTGGTCATCGCGTCGCCGTAGCTCGAAGCCTCGAGGAAGTCGACTTCGACGGGCAGGTCGATCTCGCGCACCAGATCGGCGATGAACACGAAGGAGCCGCGCAGCAGCCCCACCACGACCAGCTTGTCGGTGCCCTTGAAGGTCCGGGTGATCTCGGCCGCCAATTCCTCGACTCGGGCCGCGATCTGCTTGGCCGAAATCATCTGGTCGATCACATAGGGGCGCTGCGTCATGATGTCGGGCCTCGAAACGGGTTGTAGGGCTTGAACTCGGGCTTAGCTTTAGCGCATCAAGAGGCGCAAGAAAACGGGAGAGACATGCCTAAGCATCACGAGAACAGGGTCATGCCCTATAGCGCGCAGCAGATCTACGATCTTGTGGCCGATGTGGAGAGCTATCCGAAATTCCTGCCGTGGAATTCCGCCGCCCGCGTGCGCTCGCGCGAGGAGCGTCCGGACGGCTCGATCCTGATGCTGGCCGATCTGGTGATCTCGTTCAAAGTGTTCCGCGAGAAGTTCGGCTCGCGCGTGGTGCTTCATCCCGAGGAGCATCATATCGAGACCGAATATATCGACGGGCCGTTCAAATACATGCACAGCCACTGGCGGATGACCGATCGCGAGGACGGCTCCTGCGAGGTGGATTTCCACGTCGATTTCGAGTTCAAGAACGCGATCCTGCAGGGCGTGATCGGGGTCGTCTTCAACGAGGCGATGCAGCGGATCGTGCGTGCCTTCGAGAAGCGCGCAGAGGAGTTGTACGGGCCGAAGGGCTGAGCGCCGCGCCGTTCGTTCCGCGCCACGAAAAAGGCCGCCTCTCGGGGCGGCCTTTTTGCGTTCCCGTTCAAAGCCCCGCGATCAGGAATTCATGTCGTAGGCGCGTTCGCCATGGGTGGAAAGGTCCAGCCCGTTGGTCTCGTGCTCCTCGCTCACGCGCAGCGGGAAGACGAGCCGCACCAGCATCGCCAGCGCCCAGCTGCCTGCGACGGTGAAGACGCCCACCACCGCCAGCGCGCCAAGCTGGGCAACAAAGCTGCCATGGCCGAAGACCGCGATCATGATCGTGCCGAAGATGCCGCCCACGCCATGGACCGCGAAGACGTCGAGACTGTCATCGACATGAAGCCTCTCGCGGATCAGCACGACGAATTCCTGACAGATGATCCCGGCGGCGAAGCCGATCACCAGCGCCTCGATCGGACCCACGAAGCCCGAGGCTGGGGTGATCGAGGCGAGGCCCGCGATCGTGCCGGTCACGAGGCCCACCATCGAGGCGCGGCCGAACTTGATGCGCTCCCACAGCGCCCAGCTCAGCGAGGCGGCGGCAGCGGAGATATGAGTGACGGTAATCGCCATGCCGGCAACGCCATCGGCCGCCAGCTCCGAGCCGCCGTTGAAGCCGAACCAGCCGACCCACAGGAGCCCTGCGCCCATCGCGACCATGCCGGGATTGTGCGGCGGGGTGGTGCGCTTGGCGCGCGGCCCGATCATCAGCGCCAGCACGAGGGCTGCAAGACCCGCGGTTTCATGCACCACGATGCCGCCCGCGAAATCCCGGGTGCCGACCGCGCCCCAGATGCCGCCATCCGACATCATGCCGCCCCCCCAGATCCAATGCGTGACCGGGGCGTAGATCAGCAGCATCCAGAGCCCGGTGAAGGCCATCACGAAGGCATAGTTGATGCGCTCCACGAAGGCGCCGACGATCAGGGCGGGCGTGATGATCGCGAAGGTCATCTGGAAAGCGAAGAAGACGATCTCGGGGATCGAGCCCGACAGCGTGTCGGGCGTCACGCCCAGCAGCGCAAATTTGCCCAGACCGCCCCAGTAGCCATTGGCGTCCCCGAAGGCGATCGAATAGCCGAACAGCAGCCAAAGCACGCTCATCAGCGCGGCGATCGAGAAACACTGCATGAAGATCGACAGCACGTTGCGCGCCCGCACCAGCCCGCCGTAGAACAGCGCCAGCCCCGGCAGCGTCATCAGCAAGACCAGCGCCGTCGCCACCATGATCCACGCGGTATCGGCCGCGTTCATCCCCGCTTCCATTTGCTCACATCCTCCTCGGAAATCCCTCTGGAGGGGCAGGGGCCATAAGCGCCGCGCGCAATAAAGGGACAATTTCCGCGCAGGCCGCTCAAATGCGCGTCACTTTGGAAACTGCGCGCAAATTGGGCAGATTTTTCCCGGTATGCGCGATTGATGGGCGGAAGTGAGTCAGCTTTTGGCGGCTTGCAGCAGCAGGCTCAGCGCATGATCGCGGGCCGCTTCGCGCACGGTGTCGCGGCCGAGCGCGCCGAATTCGACTGTCTCGACCTGCGTTTCGGCGCCGTTTCGGGCGAGGCCGAAGCAGACGCGGCCCTCGGGTTTGAACTCCGACCCGCCGGGGCCTGCGATCCCGGTGATCGCGACCGCGAGCTGGGCGTGGGAGTGGCGCAGCGCGCCCTCGGCCATCTCGCGCGCGACCTCCTCGGAGACCGCGCCATGGGCGTCGAGGCTTTCCGCGCTGACGCCCAGCATCTCGCGTTTGGCGTCATTGGTGTAGGTGACGAAGCCGCGCTCCACCACCGCCGACGATCCCGGAATATCGGTAAGGGCTGCGGCGACCATGCCGCCGGTGCAGCTCTCGGCGGTGGCGACCATGAGACCGCGCGCCTTGCAGGCGTCGAGAACGTCGGAGGCGCGGCTCATCCCATCATGCCCAGAAAGACGATGTGATAGAGCCCTGCGAGGATGATCGACACGATCCCGGCAAAGACCCCCGCCCAGATGTCGTCCAGCATCACGCCCGTCGCGTCATGGCGGCGATCGGCGCGGCCCACGAGCCACGGCTTCCAGATGTCGAACAGCCGGAACAGCAGGAAGGCCGCGACCGGGCCGGGCCAGACCATATGCAGATCGACGCCGGTGGAGAGGCCGCGCTGCCAGAAGCCGAAGGCCGGGAACAGGAGCGCCACCCATTGGCCCGCCACCTCGTCGATGACGATCTCGGAGGGGTCGTCGCTGCTGTCGCCCAGTTGCGCGCGCACCGACCAGAAGCCGAGTGCGGTGACCGCGACCGTGGCGATCACCAGCGGGATAAAGCCCAGCCAATGCTCGATCGCCCAACCGACCAGCACCGCCACCAGCGAGCCCCAGGTGCCCGGCGCGGGTTTCAGCAAGCCGACAAATCCGACCGTGTTGATGGCGCGCAGCATGGCGTTACTCCTTGATCAGCGTGGCAGTGGCGATGGCGGCGATGCCTTCCTCGCGCCCGGTGAAGCCCAGACGTTCGGAGGTGGTGGCCTTGACCGAGATCCGGCCCGGCTCGATCCCGATGATGCGCGCCAGAACCTGTGCCATTTCAGTGGCATGCGGGCCGATCTTGGGACGCTCGCAGATCAGCGTGACATCGGCATTGCCCAGACGGAAGCCTCGTGCTTCGGCCAGTTTCACCGCGTGGTCGAGGAAAATCTCGGACGCCGCGCCCTTCCACTGCGGGTCCGATGGCGGGAAATGCCGCCCGATATCGCCCTCGGCCAGCGCGCCATAGATCGCATCGGTCAGCGCGTGCATGCCCACATCGGCATCGGAATGGCCCTTGAGCTTCTTGTCATGCGGCACCGCGACCCCGCAGAGCGTCACGTGATCGCCCGGCTCGAACGCGTGCACGTCGTAACCATGACCCAAACGGATATCCATCTTGTCTCCCAACAGTCTCTCGGCCCGGGCGAAATCCTCCGGGTAGGTGATCTTCAGATTGTCCTCCGAGCCGCGCGTGATCGCAACCGATAGACCCGCCGCCCGGGCCACTTCCACGTCATCGGCGGACCCGCCGGGATGGGCGCGGTGCGCGCTGAGGATCGCGTCGAAATCGAAGCCCTGCGGGGTCTGCGCGCGGTAGAGCCCGTTGCGGTCCTGCGTGCCCGTGACCTGACCGTTCTCGCCGGTCCAGAGTGCATCCGACACGGGCAGGGCGGGAGCTGCCGCCTGTGCGCTGTCCAGCGCCTCTAGCACGCCGTCGATCACTGCGCGGCTCACCAGCGGGCGTGCCCCGTCATGGATCAGCACCTTCTCGACGCCCGAGCCCTCGAGCATCTCCAGCGCATTGCGCACCGAGGCGTCGCGGCTGGCACCGCCCGCACACAGCGCGACCTTGCCCTGAAACAGCGCGACGCCGCGCGCCATGTCCTCGGGATGCAGCACCACGACGATGCGTCCGATGCCTTCGAAAGCGGCGACGGTATGGGCCAGCACCGGCTGCCCCGCGAGGCTCTGCCATTGCTTCGGGGTTTCTCCGCCGGCGCGGGTGCCGCGCCCGGCGGCGACGATGATGATGGCGATGCTCATGGCGCCTCCCTGATCGCCCAAGGGCTTAGGCGAAGACGCGACTTTGCGCAATCGGTGCCGCTTGACGCGAGACGCTGCGGGATGTGACAACTGGCCACGGACCGGTGATTAAAAAATAGGCGGATGCTGATTTTCCCACCTAAAAAAGGCTGGACGCAATTGTGATTCTTTGGTCAAACGCCTAATTCGAAGGAAGACGCGTAACAGGACAGTCTCCGTGCCGCAGAATTTGGTTCTCGACGATATCACATTGACCCCTCCGGTTTTCCTCGCGCCGATGGCGGGGATCACCGACCTTCCGTTCCGGCGGATGGTGGCGCGCTTCGGCGCGGGTCTCGTCGTGTCCGAGATGGTGGCCTCGGGTGAGATGCTGACGGCGAAGCCCTCCGTGCGCGCGAAGGCGCGGGTCGAGATGGGGCTGGAGCTGCCGACCTCGGTGCAATTGGCGGGCCGTGAGCCCGAGCCGATGGCCGAAGCCGCGAAAATGGTCGCCGGCATGGGGGCGCGGATCATCGACATCAATATGGGCTGCCCGGCCAAGAAGGTGACGGGCGGGGCCTCGGGCTCGGCGCTGATGCGCGATCCAGATCACGCGCTGCGTCTGATCGAGGCGACGGTGGGTGCGGTCGATCTGCCGGTGACGCTGAAGATGCGGCTGGGCTGGTGTGACGATACGCATAACGCGGCCGAGATCGCGCGCCGGGCAGAGGCTGCGGGCGTGAAGATGATCGTCGTGCATGGGCGCACTCGGATGCAGTTCTACAAAGGCAACGCCGACTGGGAGGCGATTGCCGAGACGGTCGAGGCGGTCTCGATCCCGGTGATCGCCAATGGCGACGTGGTCGATGCGAGTTCCGCTCGCGCTGCGCTTGAACAATCCGGCGCGGCGGGCGTGATGGTCGGGCGTGGGGCGCAGGGCGCACCGTGGCGCTTGGCTGAAATCGGTCATGAAATCTTCGGATCGCCGAAGCCGCAGGTTCCGTACGGAAACGCCCTTTGCGATTATATTTCAGAACATTACGAGGCGATCTTGAGCTTCTACGGCCGTGATCTCGGGTTGCGTCTCGCGCGCAAGCATCTGGGCTGGTATTGCGAGGCGGCGAACGCGCCGCTGCGCGCCGAGATGATGGTCAGCGAAACGCCGGAGGCGACCTTGGCGCTAATCGAGCGCGCTTTCGGCGAAAGGTGCGCCGCATGAACCTTCCGGCTCCCGGCATAATCTGGACTTCGCTGCCGACCCCGGCTTTGCTGATCGACGGCGATGATCTTGTCGACGAGGTGAACCCGGCCGCCGAGCTGTTCCTTAACCTGTCTGCCAAGGCGCTGAGGGGTAAGGCGATCGGCGAAAGGCTCGCGATTTCCGCGCCTTTGGAGGAGATCTTCTACCGGGTTCGGAAGAACCGCGCCTCTCTCTTCGTTAACGATGTCGAGCTGACGACGGGCGAGAAAGCCCCGGTGCAATGCAACCTTCAGGCTGCGCCGGTGGGCGAAGACCCCGACCGGGTGTTGCTGCTGATCGAGCCGCGCGAGCTGGCTGACCGGCTGGGCCGCGCGAGCCTCGTGAAATCGGCGGCGCGCTCGGCCATCGGTATGGCGGAGATGTTGGCCCATGAGATCAAGAACCCGCTCGCCGGGATCGCCGGGGCGGCCCAGCTTCTGAGCATGAACTTGTCCGGAGAAGACCTTGAATTAACGGACCTGATCGTCGACGAGACGCGCCGGATCGTGAAGCTACTCGAGCAGGTCGAACAGTTCGGCAATGTCCGTGCGCCCGAGAAGAAGCCGGTCAATATCCATGACGTGCTCGACCGCGCACGCAAATCCGCAGGTGTGGGTTTCGGCGCGCATATGGCGATCACGGAGGATTACGATCCCTCGCTGCCGCCGACGCTGGGCGATGCGGATCAATTGACTCAAGTCTTCCTGAACCTGTTGAAAAACGCCGCAGAAGCCTCTGAAGGAGCTGGGAATATCAAGATCCGTACCTTCTACGAACACAGCCTGCGTCTGCGTCGCGCCGATGGATCGGGGCAGCCCTTGCCGCTGCAGATCGAGATCATCGACGACGGCCCCGGTATTCCGCCGGAAATCTCCAACGAGATCTTCGAGCCCTTCGTCTCGGGTCGCGAGAACGGGACCGGGCTCGGTCTCGCCCTTGTCTCGAAGATCATCAATGATCACGACGGCTGGGTCACGCTCGACTCGGTCCCGGGCAAGACCCGGTTTCGCATTTCACTTCCCGTTGCGCCGAAGGAGGCCTGATCCATGGACGGCACCGTACTTGTCGCGGATGACGATCGCACAATCCGCACCGTTCTGACCCAGGCGCTGACCCGTGCGGGCTGCAAGGTTCACGCCACGGCCTCGCTCGTGACGCTGATGCGGTGGGTCGAAGAGGGCAAGGGTGATCTGGTGATTTCCGACGTCATGATGCCCGACGGGAACGGGCTGGAGGCGTTGCCGAAGATTTCCGAGGAGCGTCCCGGCCTGCCGGTCATCGTGATCTCGGCGCAGAACACGATAATGACCGCGATTCAGGCGGCCGAGGCCGAGGCCTACGACTATCTGCCCAAACCGTTCGATCTGCCCGACCTGATGAAGCGTGCGCAAAAGGCGCTGGAGCAGAAACGCCGCAGTCCGACCGCGCCGCGCGAGATCGACGGACGCGCCGATGCGGGCGATCTGCCGCTGGTCGGGCGCACGCCTGCGATGCAGGAGCTTTACCGGCTCGTTGCGCGGGTGATGAATGCCGATCTCGCGGTGCTGATCGCGGGTGAGAGCGGCACCGGCAAGTCCCTCATCGCGAAGGCTATTCACGACTTTTCCGACCGCCGCACGCTTCCCTTCGTGGTGGCGCAGGCAGGTGATCTGCAGGGCGCGGACGGCCCCGCGGCACTGGTGGCGAAGGCCAAAGGTGGCTCGCTCGTTTTCGACGAGGTCGGCGATTACGACGACGAGACGCAGGCGCGGATCGTGCGTATGCTCGACGCGCTGCCCGATCCCGCACCGCGTATCATGGCGACGACGCAGATCGACCTCGCGGGGCTGATGGAGGCGGGAAAGTTCCGCCAGGACCTGTTCTATCGCCTCGGCGGCGTGACGCTGAACGTGCCGAGCCTGCGCGAGCGGGTCGAGG
The DNA here is from genome assembly GCF_002213185.1 of Thioclava sp. JM3. NCBI lineage: Bacteria > Pseudomonadati > Pseudomonadota > Alphaproteobacteria > Rhodobacterales > Paracoccaceae > Thioclava > Thioclava sp. JM3. Next base: position 393,297 of record NZ_NBOB01000001.1, on the reverse strand, counting down.
ATATCCCGCTTCTGGCCGAGCATTTCCTTGCCCGCGCCGAGCGTGACGGGCTGGGGCTGCGCCGTTTCACGCCCGAGGCGCTGCAACTCGTGCGCGCCTATTCCTGGCCCGGCAACGTGCGCCAGCTGGAGAACACGATCCGCCGGCTTGCCGTGACCTCGCCCGAAGAGGAAATCACCCGGGCCGAGGCGGAATTCGTGCTGGGCAACCAGCCCGCGATCGAGCCGCTACGTCAGGGCGGCGAGGGCGAGAAGTTGTCCTCCTCCATCGCACGCCACCTGCGGCGCTATTTCGACCTTCACGGCGGCACGCTGCCACCGCCGGGCCTCTACGACCGGATTTTGAAGGAAATGGAGGCGCCGCTGATCGAAATCGCCTTGGATGCAACCGGCGGCAATCAAGCCAGATGTGCCGATTTGCTCGGCATCAACCGCAATACGTTGCGGAAAAAGATCACTGATCTGGATATTCAGGTGACACGGCGCCGCAAACTGATGTAAACCCGCAACAGGGGCCTGTGGCTTTTCCGTCTAACGGATTCGCGAGCTTCAGCCCGGAATGAGGGGGCATTGGTGCAGGGCAGCACGGCATATCGCTCAGGCTGGGACCGTTTGGCGCGCTTTCGCCGCCAGAAGCGGGTCCGCAACCTGTTCACCTTCGGCCTGGTGGTGCTTGGCCCGGCGCTCGCGATTGCGACCTTTATCGTCCTCGGCCCCCTGGGACAGGGGGCGGACAGCACCGCGCTGCGCCTGATCCTGCTCGCCGATTTCGTCTATTTTCTGCTGCTCGCCGGTCTGATTTTGATGCGGCTGGTGCAGATCATCGCAGCCCGGCGCGCCCATTCCGCCGGCTCGCGGCTCACCCTGCGCCTGACGGGCGTTTTCGCGGGCATTGCGCTGGTGCCGACGATCCTCGTCGCAGTCTTCGCGTTCCTTACCGTGAATATCGGCCTCGAGGGGTGGTTTTCCGACCGCGTGCGCTCGGTCGTCGGCACCTCGCTTCAGGCCGCCGAGGCCTATCAGTCCGAGCACAAGCGCGATCTGGTGCAGGACAGCCGGGCGCTCGCGAATTTCCTCGACCTGCGGCGGCAGGCGTCGACCTTCATGTCGGATGGCGAGCTGCGCGAATTGCTCATTACCGGGCAGGCGGGCATCCAGCGCGGCGTGAAAGAGGCCTATGTGATCGACGGTACGGGGCGCATCATCGCGCGCGGCGATCGCTCTTATCTCTTTGATTACGAAGAACCTTCTCCGCGTGACATCGTCGAGGCGCAGAAGGGCGAGACGGTGCTGATCGAGGATTGGCCGAACTCGGAACTGCGCGCGCTGATCCGGCTCGACGCTTTCGTGGATCGGTATCTGTATATCTCGCGCAAGGTGGATGGGCAGATTCTCGCGCTGCTGGACAAGACGCGCGAGACAGTGACGCTCTATCAGCAATTGGAGAGCGCCCGCGGTCGCGTCATCTTCGAATTCGGGCTGGTCTATTTCGGCTTCGCGCTGATCCTGATCCTCGCCGCGCTCTGGATGGGGCTGTGGTTCGCGGAGCGCCTGTCTCGGCCGATCGGGCGGCTCGCCGCCGCCGCGGAGCGGGTCGGCGCGGGTGATTTGGACGCGCGGGTGATCGAGGCCGAGGGCGACGACGAGATCGCGACGCTTGGCGAGGCGTTCAACCGCATGACCGGGCAACTGAAGGGCCAGCGCATGGCCCTGATGGAGAACCACCGCGAGACGGAAGAACGCCGTCGCCTGTTCGATTCCGTGCTGTCCTCGGTGACTTCGGGGGTGATCGGACTCGATGCCGACGGGCGGATCGATTTCATGAACCGGGCAGCTATGCAGTTGCTGGCGCTCAATAGCGTGAGCGATCATTCCCGCGACCTTGCAACCGCCGTTCCAGAGTTTCTGTCGATTTACAACAAGTTGCAGGACGGTCTTAATGAAGTCGCGCAGGAGGAAATCCGGATTTCGCGCGGCGGGCGGCTGGAGAGCCTGCTGGTGCGCATGGCCGTTCGACGCAACGATCTGGGCACGCCCGAAGGCTATGTGGTCGCGTTCGAGGATGTGACCGATCTGGTCTCTGCGCAGCGGATGGCGGCCTGGGGCGACGTGGCGCGGCGCATCGCACATGAGATCAAGAACCCGCTCACGCCGATCCAGCTCTCGGCCGAACGGATCAAGCGTAAGTTCGGCAAGATGACCGAGGGCGAAGACCTAGAAACGCTCAATCAGTTGACCGGCGTTATTGTGCGCCAGACCAATGACTTGCGGCGCATCGTGGACGAGTTCTCGCGCTTCGCCCGGATGCCCGAGCCCGACCGTGCCGATCACGATCTTGCGCAGCTCGTGCGCGATGCGGCGACCTTGCAGCAAGACAGCCTGCATGGCGCGAAACTGGTGACGGATGTCCCAACCGAGCCGGTGATCGTCGAACTGGACGCGACGATGATTTCGCAAGCGGTGACTAACCTCGTAAAGAACGCGGGCGAAGCGATTGAATCCTATACGGAAAAAGGGAACGTGGAGGAAGGCTACGCGCCCGAGGTGCGCCTCGATATGGAAGTCGCCTCTGATCACGTGACGATCCATATCGCGGATAACGGGATCGGCCTGCCGCCGGACCGTTCGCGCCTGTTCGAGCCTTACGTGACGACGCGCGAGAAAGGCACCGGGCTGGGTCTTCCCATCGTCAAGAAGATCATCGAGGAACATGGTGGAACGTTGACGCTGAGCGACGCGCCCGCCTTCGTAGAGGGCGCCCATCGCGGGGCGCTCGCCGAAATCAGGCTCCCACGCGCCCGAGCAGCGCTCAGAGCCATCAAGGAGAGGGGCGAAGCCCCCGGGGAAGTGACATGAGCGACATTCTGATCGTCGACGACGAGAAAGACATCCGCGAGCTGATCGCCGACATCCTGCGCGACGAAGGCTTCAAGACACGCCTCGCGGCGAATTCCAACGAGTGCATGGACGAGATCAACGCGCAGGAACCGGCGCTGATGATCCTCGATATCTGGCTGAAGGACAGCAAGATGGACGGGATCGACATCCTCAAGACGGTCAAGCGCGACAATCCGGACGTGCCGGTGATCATCATCTCGGGCCACGGCAATATCGAGATCGCTGTGGCGGCTATCAAGCAGGGCGCTTACGACTTCATCGAGAAGCCGTTCAACATCGACCAGCTGATGGTGGTGATCTCCCGCGCGATGGAGACGGCGCGGCTGCGGCGCGAGAACTCGACGCTCAAGCGCCGCGACATGTCCTCGGGCGAGATGATCGGCGACTCGGCGGCGTTCCGGCGGCTGAAGGATCAACTCGACAAGGTGACCAAGTCCAACGGCCGGGTGATGCTGACGGGCGAGCCGGGCTCGGGCAAGGAGATGGCCGCGCGCTACATCCACCAGTTCTCGACCCGTGCGGCGGGGCCCTTCGTCACGGTCAATTCCGCCTCGATCGAGCCCGACCGGATGGAAGAGGTCCTCTTCGGGCGCGAGACGCCTGAGCGCGGCGTCGAGAAGGGCTTGCTGGAGCAGGCCCATGGCGGTGTGATCTATTTCGACGAGGTGGCGGAGATGCCGCTCGGCACGCAGTCGAAGATCCTGCGCGTCTTGACCGAGCAGCAATTTCTGCGTGTGGGCGGGGCCGACAAGGTCCGCGTCGACCTGCGGGTTATCTCGTCGACGACCCGCGATCTGACGGCACAGATCCGCGAGGGGCATTTCCGGCAGGAGCTCTACGACCGGCTCAACGTGGTGCCGATCGAGGTGCCGCCGCTCTCCGAGCGCCGCGAGGACGTGCCGCTTCTGGCCGACCATTTCCTGCGCGGCTTCAACGAGACCCAAGGCCTGCCGCTGCGAGAAATCTCGGAAGAGGCGGCGGCGCTGATGCAGACGATGGAGTGGCCCGGCAACGTCCGCCAGCTGCGCAACGTGATCGAGCGGGTGCTTATCCTCGGGGAAGGCACGGGCGTGATCGAGGCGCGCGAATTGCCCGGCCAGGAAGGCCCGGCGGATGAGGGGCGCATCGTTCTGGGCGGCGCGCTTGCAACGCTTCCACTGCGCGAGGCGCGCGAGCTGTTCGAGCGCGAATATCTGCTCACCCAGATCAACCGTTTCGGGGGCAACATCTCGCGCACCGCGAATTTCGTCGGCATGGAGCGCTCGGCGCTGCACCGCAAGCTCAAATCGCTCGGCGTCGTCACCACGAACAAGGCCGGCGCCCGCGTCGCCCAGTTTGACGGCGGCGAGGAGTAACCCAAAAAAACGCGCGCTCCTTGCGGGGCGCGCGTCTTGTCTTCGGCTTGGAAGAAATATCCCGGGGTGAGCCCGGAACGGGCGAGGGGCAGAGCCCCTCTTTTTTATTTCTCCGGCAAGAGCCCGCGCGGGCTGAAGCGCAGCACCATCAGCAGGATGATACCCATCACCAGCATCCGCATATGCGGGGCCGACTGGATCAGGTGATCCTTGAACCCGCCATCGGGGAAGGGAGCCGCCAGCGCGCCCATGATATCCGGGCCCCAGTCGCCTGCCTTGACCCAGACATACCAGATCAGCACGCCACCGAGGATCGAACCCCAGTTGTTCCCCGAGCCGCCCACGATCACCATCACGAGGATCAGGAAGGTGTAGCGCAGCGGGTTGTAGGAGGTCGGCGTCATCTGCCCGTCGAGCGAGATCATCATCGCGCCCGCAAGCCCGATCACCGCCGAGCCCAGCACGAAGATCTGCAGATGGCGGCGCGTGACGTTCTTGCCCATTGCCGCCGCCGAGATCTCGTTGTCGCGGATCGCGCGCATCATCCGGCCCCAGGGCGATTTCAGCGACATCTCGGTCAGCCAGATCAGCGCGAGGATGACGATCACGAACAGCACGAGGAAGGCCAGCTTCACCACGATGGTCGAGCCAAGCTGCGGATCGAGGCCCCAGCTCTGCATTTGCGCGACGAAGTCGGGCGAGTTCTGCAGGTCGATCTCGTAGGGCACCGGCCAGGGGCGCGGGATGCCATTGACGTTCAGCACGCCGCGGTCGAGCCACTGTTCGTTCTTCAGGATCGCAACGATGATCTCCGCGATGCCCAGCGTGGCGATCGCGAGGTAATCCGAGCGCAGGCCGAGGGCGGTCTTGCCGACCAGCCAAGCCGCGCCTGCGGCGAGAACCGCGCCCACGGGCCAGGAGATCAGCGTCGGAAGGCCAAGCCCGCCGAGGTTGCCCTGCGCCGAGGGGTTGATCGCCTCGATCACTTCGACCGCCGGATCGAAGAGCCAGCGATAGGTGAAGAAGCCGACGATCAGCACGGCCGTCACGGCGAGACCGCGCGTCTTTCCGCGCAGATTGCGCCAGATCCAGACCGCCGCCAGCACGGCGACGATGGCCACGAAGAAGGCCGCCATGATGCCCGGACCGCCGCCCGAGAAAGCGCCGGGAGTGGGCGGCATGGAGATCAGCACCGGGGCGAGCCCGCCAAGCGCGAGGAAGCCCATCGCGCCTGCGTTGAACAGGCCCGCATAGCCCCATTGCATGTTCACGCCGAGCGCCATGATCGCCGACAGCAGTCCCATGTTGAGAATGCCGAGCGCCGAGTTCCAGCCCGAGGTGAAACCTTCGAGCAGGATGAGCGCGGCCATGATGGCGAAGAAGAGGGGCGCACGGAGACGGCTGGTCTCACCAGCCTGACGATTGCTGCTCATACGATTTTCCCCTTGAAGAGGCCGGTCGGCTTGAAGATCAGGACAAGGATCAGGATCGTGAAGCTGACTGCGTATTTGTAGTCGGTGGAGAGAAGCTGAACGAGCCCGTCCGGCTCCCAGTTCGGGATCAGATAGGTCGCCACCTTCTTCCAAGCGTAGGTGAGGCCCACCTCCGAGAAGGAGATCACGAAGCCGCCCGCGATCGCGCCCACCGGGTTGCCGATGCCGCCGACGATGGCCGAGGCGAAGATCGGTAGCAGAAGCTGGAAATAGGTGAAGGCTTTGAACGACTTGTCGAGCCCGTAGAGCGTGCCTGCGATGGTCGCGAGCGCGCCGGTGATGATCCAGGTCACGGCCACGACCTTGTTCGGGTCGATGCCGGACAGCAGCGCCAGATCCTCGTTATCGGAAAACGCGCGCATGGATTTGCCGGTGCGCGTCTTGCCCAGGAACCAGAACAGCGCGGCCACGGTGATGATCGCGGTGACGACGGTGATCACCTGCGTCGAGCGCAGCGTCAGCGGCTCGGAGAGGCCCGTCATGTCGCGCCATTGCCGGGCGTTGATGACGAAGCGGGTGCCGTCGTCGAAATTGATCTGGTCGACGCCGATCAGGAAGCGCGTGAGCGCGTTCATCACGAACATCACGCCGACCGAGACCATGACCATGACCACGGGCGCAGCCCTGACCTTTCGGTAATACTGGTAAACGACCTTGTCGGTCCCGAGCATCAGCGCCGAGGTGATGACGATGCCGAAGGGCAATGCGAGCAGGGCGGTCGGCAGAGGCCCGAAGCTGATCCCCATCGCCTGGAAACCCCAGGTGATCAGGATCACGACCCCGGTGCCGAAGGCCATCGTATCGCCATGCGCGAAGTTGGAAAACCGCAGGATCGAGTAGATCAGCGTGACCCCGAGCGCGCCGAGCGCAAGCTGCGCGCCATAGGCGGTGGCGGGGATGATGACGTAATTGGTAACCGCGACGAGCGCGTTGATGAGTTCCATTGCTCAGCCCCCCAGGAAGGTGCGGCGGACTTCCGGGTCGGCCAGAAGGGCCTCGCCAGTGTCGGTGTACTTGTTCGCGCCCTGCACGAGGACATAGCCTTTATCCGCGATCTCAAGCGCTTGGCGGGCGTTCTGTTCGACCATCAGGATCGAGATGCCGGTGCGCGCGACCTCGATGATGCGGTCGAACAGCTCGTCCATCACGATGGGCGAGACGCCTGCGGTCGGCTCGTCGAGCATCAGGAGCTTCGGCTGGGTCATCAGCGCGCGGCCCACGGCCACCTGCTGACGCTGCCCGCCTGACAGTTCGCCCGCATTCTGGCGACGCTTTTCCTTCAGGATCGGGAACAGGTCGAAGACCTGATCCATCGTGCCCCGAAAATCGTCGTCGCGGATGAAGGCGCCCATCTCGAGGTTTTCCTCGACCGTCATGGTCGGGAAGACGTTGTTCACCTGCGGCACGAAGCCCATGCCTTTCTTGACGCGGTCCTGCGGCGAGAGGCCGGTGATGTCCTGCCCGTCGAGCGTGACCTTGCCTTCGCGCAGGCCGAGCATGCCGAAGACCGCCTTCATCGCGGTGGATTTGCCTGCGCCGTTGGGGCCGACGATCACCGCGATCTCGCCTTTTTCGACGGTCAGGGTGCAGTCGTGCAGGATGTCGGCCTTGCCGTAGCCGCCGGTCATGTGTGAGGCGTCGAGGTAGCTCATTTGTCGCCTCCATGGCCTGCTTCGTCGCCCAGACCGGGCTGCGCGCCGTGGTCTTCATGCGCGGCGGTCTCGGCGGTTTCCTCGGCCTTGACCTTGTTCTTCAGGCCGGTCCCCAGATAGGCCTCGATCACGGCCTCGTTTTCCATGATGTGATCGGCGGACCCTTGGGCCAGCACCTTGCCCTCGGCCATCACGATGACCGGGTCGCAGAGGCGGCCGATGAAATCCATGTCATGTTCGATCACGCAGAAGGTGTAGCCGCGCTCCTTGTTCAGTCGCACGATGGCGTCGCCGATCGTGTTCAGAAGCGTCCGGTTCACGCCCGCGCCGACCTCGTCGAGGAAGACGATCTTGGCTTCGACCATCATCGTGCGGCCCAGTTCCAGAAGCTTCTTCTGACCACCCGAGAGGTTCCCTGCCTTCTCATCCTTGAGATGCGAAATCGTCAGGAAATCAAGCACTTCATCGGCTTTCTTCAGAAGCGCCGCTTCTTCCTCGCGGATGTGTTTTCGCCCGAACCACGTGTTCCAGAGCGTCTCGCCGGCTTGCCCGGTGGGCACCATCATCAGGTTCTCGCGCACGGTGAGCGAAGGAAACTCATGCGCGATCTGGAAGGTGCGCAGCAGACCCTTGTGGAACAGCTCGTGCGGGGCAAGCCCGGTGATGTCCTCGCCATCCATCGTTACACGGCCCGCGGTGGGTTCGTGCACGCCTGCGATGACGTTGAAGAGCGTGGATTTGCCGGCGCCGTTCGGTCCGATCAGCCCGGTGATAGAGCCGGTTTCAATCTCGAGGCTCGCGCCATCGACCGCCCGGAATCCGCCGAAGGATTTGACTAGGTTTTCAACCCGGATCATAGGGTCCCCTGAGTTGTAGGCATGTTAGCTTCACGCCGCATCTTGTTGTTTTATAATTGAAAACAGCCCGGATCTCTCCGGGCTGTCTCGCGTCTGATGATCGCTTAGCGGTACTTCACCGTTTCGATCTTGTCGTCCTTGATCTCGATTTCGCGGAAGGTGCCCGCGGCTTCGCCATTGCCGATCAGGTTGACGGCGGTCGCGCCTTCGTAATCGACAGGCTTGCCTTCCTTGATCAGGTCGAGCGCCTTGCCCAGCTCGCCGGGATAGATCTTCTCGCCGGGTCCGTTCGCGACTTCCATGACCTTGTCCTTGTAGACTTTCGGGTCGGTGGAGTCGGCGGCCTGCATCGCCAGCAGCATCAGGGCCGCTGCGTCATAGGCGCCGCCCGAATAGGCCGACGAGCCGTCGAAGCCGGCTTTCTCGGCCATGCCGAGATAGGTCTTCATGCCGTCGCCCGCGGAGTCGGGAAGCTGACCGAAGGAGCCGTTGATTTCCGAGCCGAAATTGTCTTCGAGCGTCTGGCTGACCATGCCGTCGGGGAAGACGAAGGTCTCGAAGGCGCCGGTGTCGAGCGCGCCGCGCAGGATGCCCGAGCCGCCCTGGTCGATATAGCCGACGATGACGAGCGCGTCGCCACCCGCGGAGGCGAGCGATGCGACTTCGGCGGAGTAGTCGCCCTTGCCGTCTTCATGCGCGGCCGAGATCGTGACGTTGCCGCCCTTGGCCTTGTAGGCTTTCTCGAAGCTGTCCGCGAGACCCTTGCCGTAGTCGTTGTTGGTGTAGGTGACGGCGGCGTTCTTGATGCCTTTCTCGATCAGCTCATCGGCCATGACTTCGCCCTGACGCGCATCCGACGGAGCGGTGCGGAAGAACAGGCCATCGTCTTCGAGATCCGAGAGCGCCGGCGAGGTCGCCGAGGGCGAGATCATCACGACGCCGTTCGGCATGGCGACGTTCTGCAGGACAGCGGTGGTCGCGCCCGAGCACATCGCGCCCATGATGCCAGCCACCTTGTCGGTGGTGACGAGCGTTTCGCCAGCCGCGGTTGCGGCTGCTGCGTCGACGCAAGTCGAGTCGCCGCGGACTGCGGTCACGGTGTCGCCACCCAGCAGCTTGCCGGAGTCGGAGACTTCCTTGATCGCCATCTCGGCACCCTGCGCCATCGGCGGGGCGAGCGATTCAAGCGGGCCGGTAAAGCCCAGCAGGACGCCCATCTTCACGTCATCGGCATATGCGCCGGTCGCGCCAAGCGCGATCGCAGCCGAAGCCAGAAGCAGTTTTTTCATGTGTTCACTCCCGTGTTGGAACTCGCGTTCTTGCGCGAGGTTAGTGCGCGGTGCGTCAAATGTGAAGAACCGCGAGTGGCGCGATGACGCGAAAAACCGACCCGAAGGTCAAGCATCGCGCAATGCGACGTAACGGCAATTTGGGCCGTTGTGCAAATTCGTGAAAAGCGAGGGGGCGGATTGCGCAATTTTCAGTCGAGCGAGTCTTCCGGTCCAACCTCGGAGGCGGCGTCCGGGATCTCCTTCTCGCCCGCAGCGCTCGCGCCGCGTTCACGGTAGGGTGTGGTCTGGTAATGCGCGCGGTAGCATTTCGAGAAATGCGAGGGGCTGGCGAAGCCGCAGGCCATGGCGACGTTGATCACGCTCATTTCTGTCTGCATCAGCAGGTTACGCGCCTTCTGCAGCCGCAATTCCATGTAATAGCGCTTGGGCGAGCGGTTGAGGTAGCGGCGGAACAGCCGCTCCAGCTGGCGCGCCGACATGCCGACCTCGGTGGCGAGCGTCGCGGGGCTGATCGGGTCTTCGATATTGCGCTCCATCCGGCCGATCACCTGCGCGAGCTTCGGGTGGCGCACGCCGATCCGGGTGGGAATCGATAGCCGCTGGGTGTCGCGGTCCGAGCGGATCGAGGAATGGATCAGCTGATCGGCGACGGTATTGGCCAGTTCCTCGCCGTGATCGCGGGCGATCAGCCGCAGCATCAGGTCGATCGAGGCGGTGCCGCCCGCCGTCGTCACCCGGTTGCCGTCGATCACGAACACGCCCTTGGTCAGTTCGATATCGGGAAAATCCTCGGCGAAGGCGTCGATATTCTCCCAGTGGATCGTCGCGCGCTTGCCGTCGAGCAGACCCGCGCGGGCCAGCGCGTAAGATCCGGTGCACAAGCCGCCCATCACCGCGCCGCGCCGCGCCTCGCGCCGCAGCCAGTTCAACAGCGGCTTGCTGACCGCCTCGGCCACGTCGATGCCGCCGCAGACCAGCACCATCGTGTCGCGTCCCAGCTCCTCCAGACCGATATCGGTGCGGAAGGTCGTCCCGTTCGAGCAGGTGACATCCGCGCCGGACTCTGAGGCGAGTTTCCACGTGTAGAGCGTGCGACCGGACACCTGGTTGGCGAGGCGCAGCGGCTCGATCGCGCTTGCGAAGGCCATCATCGTGAATCGCTCTAGAAGCAGGAAGACGACCGAACGCTGGCGTGCGTCCGGGCCAATCCGGATCATTCCTTGCGAAGGGGCTGGCCGACGGGTGGGGCGGGGATCAGGCATGTCGTCAATCCGTCATCTGTGGTGAATCACCGAAACAGGAAATTGGCGCGCGCCGCAAGAGGGGGGCAAGGTGGGCGCTGCAGACTTGTCGAAATGCAAATTCGGGTTTGTTTCCCAGACCCGCGCCGTCTATAAGCGGCGCCGAATGAACACGACCACGCTTTTGGAGGATCAGATGGGCAAGGGTTGGAGCAAATCGGACTGGCGCGCGAAACCGCGGGTTCAGATGCCCGACTATCCCGATCAGGGGGCGCTGAACGCTGTCGAGGCACAGCTGTCGCGGATGCCGCCGCTGGTCTTCGCGGGCGAGGCGCGCACGCTGAAGGCGGAGCTTGCGAAAGCTGCGCGTGGCGAGGCGTTCCTGCTTCAGGGCGGCGACTGCGCCGAGTCCTTCGGGGAATTTTCCGCCGACAATATCCGTGACACGTTCAAGGTGATGCTGCAGATGGCGGTCGTGCTCACCTGGGGCGCGAAGGTTCCGGTCATCAAGGTCGGCCGCATGGCGGGCCAGTTCGCCAAGCCGCGTTCGGCGCCGACCGAGACCATCGACGGCACCGAGCTGCCGAGCTACCGCGGCGACATCATCAACGGCTTCGAATTCACCTCGGAGGCGCGTCTGCCCGATCCGAACCGGATGCTGCAGGCCTACACGCAGGCGGCGGCGTCGCTGAACCTGCTGCGCGCCTTCTCGACGGGCGGTTTCGCCGACATCCACCGCGTCCAGAGCTGGATCGCCGGCTTCACCGATGCCGACGAGGCCGAGAAATACCGCGAAGTCGCCAACCATATCAGCGAGGCGATGGACTTCATGCGGGCTGCGGGCGTGACCTCGGAAACCGCGAATGAGCTGGCTTCGGTCGATTTCTACACGTCGCACGAAGCGCTGCTGCTGGAATACGAAGAGGCGCTCTGCCGCATCGATTCCACCTCCGGCCTGCCGATTGCGGGCACCGGTCACATGCTCTGGATCGGTGACCGAACCCGTCAGCCCGACGGTGCACATGTCGAATTCGCACGCGGCGTGCAGAACCCGATCGGTCTGAAATGCGGCCCCACCACCACCGAGGACGACCTCAAGGTGCTGATGGAGAAGCTGAACCCGGAGAACGAGGCGGGCCGTCTGACGCTGATCGCGCGCTTCGGCGCGGGCAAGGTCGGCGATCACCTGCCGCGCCTGATCCGCACGGTCGAGGCCGAGGGCGCGAATGTCGTCTGGTCCTGCGATCCGATGCATGGCAACACGATCAAGTCCGCGTCGGGCTTCAAAACCCGCCCGTTCGACTCCGTGCTGCGCGAGGTGAAGGAATTCTTCGCGATTCACAAAGCCGAGGGCACGATCCCCGGCGGCGTGCATTTCGAGATGACCGGCAAGGACGTGACCGAATGCACCGGCGGCGTGCGCGCGGTGACCGACGGCGATCTTTCCTCGCGCTACCACACCGCCTGCGACCCGCGCCTGAACGCCTCGCAATCGCTGGAACTGGCGTTCCTCGTGGCCGAGGAGCTGCAGGACCGCCGCAAGCTCGCGAAAGCGGCGTCGCAATAAGGCCCCGCGCGCCGCGGCACAGTTTACGAAATGGATCGGCCCGGACCTTTGCGTCCGGGCCTATTTATTGCTGTCGGCGGTGCAGAGGTCATCCATCACGGGTCTTAACCCTCCTGACGCACCACCCGGAACATCGCGCGGCGCTCTTCCGGGGTCATTTCCGCCAGATGTGCGGCGCGGGATTTCGGCCGCGGGGTGTAAGGCGTCTGGCTTTCGGCGAAGCCGGAGGTGGCGGCGGTCGGCACGGGCTGCTCGAAGGAGTGCGCCGGAGGAGACCTGCGCCCAGTCGGTCGGGGCGAAGGCTGCGGGTCGCGCAGGGGCGGCTTCTCCAAAGGCTTGATCCGCGCGGCTGACACGGTAAAGCGGCGCGGGGCGCGTCCGGCGTCGGGGTTACCGTCCGCCGCGTCCGGAGCGCGCAGAGGTTCCGCTACGAAACATCCAAGCGCGCGCGTCACCGCCTCGAAATCGTCCGTCAGCGGCAGCATCAGCAGATGGCCCGTCAGTTCCGGTTTTCCGAGCCCTGCGGCCGAGGCCAGCTGCGCCTCGGCGATGGCGGGACGCGCGAAGACGGCCTCGGTCAGATCGGCGATCTGTTTGCGGGCTTCGGGCGCGAAAAGCGAGGTCAGGGGCATGCCGCGCACCTCCATTCCCATCAGGTCGCAGATATGCTGGCCGGCAAGGCGAAACCGCGCCATGCCCGGCGCGACGCGCTCGAGGATGAAGGCGAATTGCAGTGCCCGGTCGATGCCGCGCGGATCGATATCGGCGCGCGCGGGCATCGGGCGACCGTCGAGCAGCGCCTCCCAATAGGCGTGCAGCTCGTTGCCGACCCGGCGACCTTTGGCCGAGGCGGGGGATGCAGCGTTGCTGTCGGTCTCGCGATCCATTTCTATCATCCTTGTTTCGTCCCGCGCGGCACGGGCGCGGGGCCGCTTTCTCTCGCCCGGCGCGCCGGTGGCGCGGGGCGCCTTGCGGTTGACCGTCGGGACGAAATCGTTACTGAACTCTTACCGGGCCCCAAGTTAGGCCATTTTTTCGTCACATGGAGAAAGAAACTCTTAAATGGTTAAGCCCGCCCCAGAGCCGCGCCCGGAGGGGGCGCCCGCCGCCGCCACCGTCTCGATGACCGGATTTGCCGCCGGACAGGGGAGCGGCGCGGGGCATGACTGGAGCTGGGATCTGCGCTCGGTCAACGGCAAAGGGTTCGACCTGCGGCTGCGGCTGCCCGATATCGAGGGGCTGGAGCCGGCGCTGCGCAAGGCGGTCGGCGAATGGGTCGCGCGGGGTAACGTCACGCTGAACCTGAAGCTCACGCAGGCCGTAGGCAGTGCCGCGATGCGGATCGAGCCGGAGGTGCTGAACGCTGCCCTTGCTGCCGTCGACAAGGTCGAGCGCGCCGCCGAACGCAAGGGCGTGGCGCTGGCGCCGCTCAAGCCGAGCGACCTGATGGCGATGCGCGGGGTGATCGACCACTCGGGCAGCACGATCGAGGATCCCGCCGCACTGCTGGCCGCCTTGATGGAGAGTTTTGCGCCCGTTCTGGAAAGCTTCGTCGCGATGCGCCGCGAGGAAGGCGCGCGGACGGGGGCGTTGCTGGCCTCCCGCATCGACGAGATCGCGGCGTTGACCGATGAAGCGGAAATCGCCGCCGCAGCGCGCGCTCCGAAAGCTGCAGAGACGCTGCGCGCGGCGCTCGCGCGGGTGATGGAAGCGACCGAGGCCGATCCCGACCGGGTCGCGCAGGAACTGGCGCTGATCGCGATCAAGGCGGATGTCACCGAAGAGATCGAACGGCTCCGCGTCCATGTCGAGGCCGCGCGCGCGCTTCTCGCCGAGACCGGGCCCGTGGGCCGCAAATTCGAATTTCTGGCGCAGGAATTCGTGCGCGAGGCCAATACGCTGTGCTCGAAATCGGGCGATGCGGAGTTGACGCGGATCGGTCTGGCGTTGAAATACGCGATCGACCAGCTGCGCGAGCAGATCCAGAACGTAGAGTGATACCAATGCCCGACACTGCCCGCCGCGGCCTTCTGATCATCCTGTCCTCGCCCTCGGGCGCTGGAAAATCCACGCTCGCCAAACGGCTGATGAGCTGGGATCCGACGCTGCGCTTCTCGGTCTCGGCCACGACGCGCGATCCGCGCACGGGCGAGACCGATGGTGTCGAGTATTTCTTCAAGACCCGCGCAGAGTTCGAAGCGATGGTGGTGCAGGGCGACATGCTGGAACATGCTGAGGTGTTCGGCAATTTCTACGGCACCCCGAAAGGCCCGGTGGAGGCGGCGATGGGCGAGGGGCGCGATACGCTCTTCGACGTCGACTGGCAGGGCGGTCAGCAGATCCGTAACTCCACGCTTGGCAAGGACGTGGTCTCGATCTTCATTCTGCCGCCTTCGATCGCGGCGCTGGAAGACCGTCTGCGCAGCCGCGCGCAGGACAGCGACGACGTGATCCGCAGCCGGATGGAGAAATCGCTCGCCGAGATCAGCCATTGGTCGGAATATGACTATGTTCTGGTCAATGACGACCTCGACCGCGCCGAGGAGATGCTGCGCACCATTCTGACTGCGGAGCGTAACCGCCGCGATCGTCAGGTCGGGCTCAGCGAATTCGTGCGAAAACTGAACAGGGAGTTCGACGCAAGATGATTTACGAACTGGACGGGATCGCCCCGCAAATCGCCGAAGACGCATGGGTCGCCGCCGACGCCAACGTGATCGGCAAGGTCGTGTTGGAAGCCGAAACCTCGGTTTGGTTCTGCGCGACCCTGCGCGGCGATAACGAGGAAATCCGGGTCGGACGCGGCTCGAACCTGCAGGAAAACGTGGTCTGCCATACCGATATGGGTTTTCCGCTGACCATCGGCGAAAATTGCACGATCGGCCACAAGGCGATGCTGCATGGATGCACGATCGGGGACGGCTCGCTGATCGGGATGGGGGCGACGGTTCTGAATGGGGCGAAGATCGGCAAGGGCTGCCTGATCGGCGCCGGCGCGCTGATCACCGAGGGCAAGGAAATTCCCGACGGCAGCCTCGTGATGGGCGCGCCGGGCAAGATCGTTCGCGAACTCGACGAGGGCGCGCGCAAGGCGCTTCTGGGCTCGGCCGCGCATTACCGCGAGAATGCGGCGCGTTTCGCCAAGGGGTTGAAAGCGATCGGCTAATTGTCGCGACGCTTGTCGACCGGCAAGGTGAATATATCGAAATCGAGCTGGGGATGCGCGGCGCGCACCTCCTGCCGGATGAAGTCGATATTCGGAAGCGGTGTGGAATAGGCTCGCAGCTTGCCGGTAAACCCGAACCGTTCGAGACGCTTTGCCAGATCGAGAATGTCGAACCGCGTGGTCAGCAGCGGCGCCAGCACCAGTTCGGGGCGCAGAGCCGCCATCTTTTTCGCGGTGATCTGGTCGTATTGCAGTACCTGAATCGCCTGGCCCGAAATCTCGTTGAGCGACGGGGGCAACTTTCCGCCCGGGTCTACAAGCAGAAGGTTGCTGCTCTCGGACGTTTTCACGCATTGAAAGAGAACAGCTTGTAGCGCAAGGCGGGAACTCGGGGTTCTTGGCATAATTCTTAATAACCTCATCGCCCCCGATGATGTATTCGACGGAACCCGACCGGGCTCCGCTAAATACACGCCTAGGTTTAACGCCTCGGTAGCCATTCTACAACCCATTGATTGCGAACCGCGAAGCGTGAGTTGCAATGCCGATGCAGGGTTGGATTTCATGTCTATGACAAGCCTTTACAGCTCGCCTCGCATCGCTCAAACCTTGCTCCGAACGAGATGGCAGGCGGGGAGGCGCGGCAATGAGCCAAGGGGCGATCGGACAGGTTCTCGACGCGCTGCCGAGCGCGGTTTTGCTGATCGGGCGCGACGAGCGGATCGCGCAGGGCAATCTCGCAGCCAGTCGGCTGTTCGGCACGCAGTTTCTCGGGCGCCCCTATGTGACGGTGTTGCGCCAGCCCGGCTTCGGGGCGGCGGTGAGCGCGGCGCTGCGCGGGGCGCGGCCCGATCCGGTTCGCCTGCGGCTGCATCCCACCGGTCAGGCCGAGACGATCACGCTGGTGCATTTCTCTCCGCTGCCGCCCGCGCCCGAAGGGCCGCTTGCGACGAATTCGGTTCTGGCAAGCTTCGAAGACATCACGGCTCTCGAATCTGCCGAAGCCATGCGGCGCGATTTCGTTGCAAATGTGAGCCACGAGTTGCGCACGCCGCTGACCGCTCTGATGGGCTTCATCGAGACGCTCCGCTCGAGCGCGCGCGACGATGCGGCGGCGCGCGACCGGTTCCTGTCGATCATGGAGCGCGAGGCGGCGCGGATGAACCGTCTGGTGGGCGATCTTCTCTCGCTCAGCCGTGTCGAGGGCGAAGAGCGGATGCGTCCCACTGGCAAGGTCGATCTGGCGCTGGTGCTCAAAGGGATCACGCAGACGCTCGAACCCGTGGCAGAAGCGGCGTCCGTCAAGCTGATCTGCGAGGGCGAAACCGGGGCCTTGCCCGTGCAGGGCGATCCCGATCAGCTGACGCAGGTCTTCTCGAACCTCGTGGAGAACGCGATCAAATATGGCGGGCAGGGCGGCGAGGTGCGGCTGCGGGTCTCGCTGATCCCGCATGAGCCGGTGTTGCGCGGCAAAGCCTATCGCGTCGATGTGATCGACCGCGGCGAGGGCATCGACGAACAGCACCTGCCGCGCCTGACCGAGCGCTTCTACCGCGTCGATACCCACCGCTCGCGCGAGAAGGGCGGAACGGGGCTGGGGCTCGCCATCGTCAAGCATATCGTGGCGCGCCACCGTGGCCGGTTCCGCGTCGACAGCAAGAAGGGCGAGGGCAGCTGCTTCACGGTGATCCTGCCTGCGGCCTGAGAGCGCGCCGGTACGGTTCGGTTTCGGCAGACGAGATGCGCTGACGTTCTGTCACTTCCGCGTCGCGCTCCCTTGAACCGGGACGCGCAAACCGATAGCTTTATGGCAACTTCAAATCGGAGGGCGTAATGATGACGCCCAAGCGTCCCCGGTCGGCGGGCGCGCTCCCGACAGCTGCATCGCCCGCGCGGGCGGTGAAACCGGCTCAGGTCGAGTCCCCCGCGACCAAATCCGCCAAGTCCGGCGAGGGGCTATATGCCGCTCTCGATCTTGGCACCAACAGTTGCCGGATGCTGATTGCCCGTCCCAAGGGTTCTCAGTTTCAGGTCGTGGACAGCTTCTCGAAAGCGGTCCAGCTGGGTCAGGGTCTCGAAACCTATGGCCGGTTGTCGCGCAGCTCGATGTCGCGCACCGTTCAGGCTTTGCAAATCTGTCGCCGCAAGATCGAAACGCACGGGGTCACCCGGATGCGTCTGGTGGCGACCGAAGCCTGCCGGCGCGCCAAGAATGCGCGCGACTTTATCCGTTATGTACGCCGCGAGACCGGCCTGCCGCTGGAGATCATCGCGCCCGAGGAAGAGGCGCGGCTGGCCGTGATCTCCTGCGCTTCGCTGGTGTCGCCCAATTCCGAGCAGGTTCTGGTGGTCGATATCGGCGGCGGCTCGACAGAGCTCGTCTGGATCGACCTCGAAGACGTGCCGCCCGGTGACAGGGCCCGCGCGATCATGCGCCTCTCGCAAGGGTTCAACCAGCCCGACGGGCCCGATCCGGCGGCACGCGTTGTCGATTGGATTTCGGTGCCGCTCGGGGTCGCGACGCTCAAGGATCAATTCGCCGATGTCGAAGACGATGCCGCACGCTTTGCGCTTATGAGCTGGTTCTTCGAGGAGAAGCTCGCGGACTTCACGCCCTACGCGGCGGGCAGCCCGCAGGACGGGTTCCAGATCATCGGTACCTCGGGCACCGTCACGACGGTCGCGGCCTGCCACCTCAACCTGAAGCGCTATGACCGCAACCGGGTGGACGGGCTGACCATGACCTCGGGCGAGATCGACGCTGTGATCCGCTCCTTCCTGCAACTCGGGCCCGCCGGGCGGCGCTCCGACCCGCGGATCGGGCGCGACCGACACACCTTGATCATGTCCGGCGCCGCAATTCTCCAGGCCCTTATGCGGGTCTGGCCCACCGACCAGATGTCCATTGCCGACCGTGGCCTGCGCGAGGGGCTCCTCTATGCGCAAATGGCCGGAGACGGCGTGTTAGAAGAGATTAAATGATGGCGAAGACACCCAGCGGCAAGAACACTTCGGGACGCGGGCAGCGCGACCTGCGCGTGCGCGTGAAGACGGCGAAGGGGCGCAAGCTGTCCTCGACCCTCTGGCTGGAGCGGCAGCTGAACGACCCTTACGTTCAGCGTGCCAAGAAAGAGGGCTATCGAGGTCGTGCCGCCTACAAAATCCTCGAGTTGGACGACAAGTATCGCTTCCTCGTGCCCGGCGCGCGCGTGGTCGATCTGGGTTGTGCGCCTGGCGGCTGGTGTCAGGTGGCGGTCAAGCGTGTGAACGCCTTGGGCGAGAAATCCGGCAAGAAGGTCGGCACCGTTCTGGGCGTCGATCTGCAGGAGGTCACACCGATCGCCGGGGCCGAAATCCACGTGCTCGATTTCCTCGAGGAAGGCGCCGACGACAAGGTCAAGGAATGGCTTGGCGGCTCTGCGGATGTGGTGATGTCGGATATGGCGGCCGCGTCCTCGGGGCACCAGAACACCGATCACCTGCGCATCATCACGCTGTGCGAAGCGGCGGCAGAGTTCGCCTTCGACGTGCTCGAAGAGGGCGGCACCTTTGTCGCCAAGGTTCTCGCAGGCGGCGCAGAGCAGGGATTGATGACGATCCTGAAGAAAAACTTCACCAAGGTCGCCAATGTGAAACCGCCAGCCTCGCGCTCGGACAGCTCGGAGAAATTCGTGGTGGCGCAAGGTTTTCGCGGGCGGCGGCACGAGGAGCCGTGAGCCTCGACTGTCTCAACCCCGAGACAGGTGCCTGCCCGCTCAGCGGGAATTTACGTTGTGAACGGTTCGAATCGGCCTAACCTGCGTGGGCTTTCATAGGCTGCGCAAGAGAGGGAGGCTTTCGCATGCCGTCACTGCATACGGGCGTTCCGCGCCAACATGCCGATATCGTGCGCGAAGTCGTCTCTTCGCCGAAATCCGCCACGCGGGCGGGGTTCGCGGCGAGCTGGCGCCGCTCGATGATCCATCACCGCATCGACCCCGAAACCGGTGGGCGCAACGAGCGCCTGACCCAAGCCGAGATGCGCGAACGGCGCGAGCGGGCGGAACTGATGATGCGGATCGCCTCGCCGGTGCTCGACCGTCTGTCGCGGGCGGCAGGCGATGCGGGCTGCACGGTCCTTCTATCCGACGCGGGCGGGCTCGTGCTGGACGAGCGTTTGCGCGACGCGGATAAGGATGATTTCCATTCCTCCAACCTCGCGCCCGGCTCGGACTGGTCCGAAGGGGTCGAGGGCACGAACGGCATCGGTACCTGCGTGGCCGAGGCGCGCCCCGTCACCGTCTGGCGCGATCAGCATTTCCGCACCCGCAACACGGTGCTGACCTGCATGGGCTCGCCCATTTTCGGCGCGCAGGGCGATCTGGCCGGCGTGATCGACGTCAGCTCCGCGCGCTCCGACATGACCGAGGGCTATGCGCGCCTCGTGGCGCTGACCGTGCAGGACGCAGCGCACCGGATCGAGGCGGACCTGTTCCGCGCCTCCTATGACGGCGCGCGCATCCTCTCGACCGGCTCGGGCGAGACCGGGGCGCAGGGCGTGATGCTGCTGGCGCTCGACCGCGACGATCTCGTCGTCGGCGCCACCCGCGCCGCCCGGCGGCACCTCGGGATCGAGGCCGGGCAGATCGGCCAGCTTCCGGCTTCCGATCTGCTGGAGCATGGCATCCGCAACGGTCTCGAAGAAGCGCAACGCGCCGAAATGGCCCGCGCACTGGCCCGCAACGGCGGCAACGTCTCGGCTGCCGCCCGCGATCTCGGCATCGGTCGGGCGACCTTCTACCGCAAGGCCAAGGCGCTCAACCTCGGCGTTTGAGTGGCGGTGAGGCGGGCAGGGGGCTGGCCGACCGATCACGGCGCTATTCTATCGCGTTTCCGGATCTCCGTTTCTTGCCTGGCACCCCGTGGGGCGCCTGTCTTGTCGTAACAGCTGCAAGGCGTCGTGCGCCCAATTAGCTGTGCAAAGTGCTTCACTCACATTTTCGCAACGGTTTCCCACATAGATCGTGTCCGGTGTCGATCGGCACGATCTGCGCCCCAGAGTTGTAAAGATCATACGAAAATCGCCGCCCGAACGTCCAAAACACGCCACAGTTCGATGATTCCTTGAGGCATGAAGACTTCGGAATCCTCCGACACGTATCGCTCCGATACCAGCGGCGTGCCTGAGGCAAAGCATAGGGCAGAGGCGAATGATGAGCAGAATGGTAATTGCAAGTGCGGTGCTAGCTCTTAGCATCCCGGTGCAGGGTGTGGCGGGCGAGGCTTACTTGGCGCAAGTGTCTGCGGGTCCGATGACCCTGACTGTGCCACAGCCGAAAATTGTACAGGCCCTTCCCGATGTGCAGCTGCAGATCGCAAATCTCCATTTGGAGCCAAGCATCACGAGTGTGGACCTGAGCGGCTTTCCGGTGGCGATTCCCCCGGCATCCGGTGCGCTCGCGGACGTGCAGAGCACGGGGACGTCCAATACCAGCATGCTCTATCAGGTAGGCGTCCAGGCGGGCTCGATTAAGCAGACCGGCAACTTCAACATGGCGTCGCTTGTGCAAAGCGGCACGAGGAACGGCGCATCCATTTATCAAACCGGTAACCGAGCCATGGCATCCGTCAGCCAGACCGGTAGCTATAATCGAGCTTTGGTTGTTCAACGCTAGGCGACGATCCGGCAGCCTGTGAGACGTCGAGCGGGCTGCCGCGCTAACGATGCGGCGGGGTGATGTGCACGGCACGAGCACGCCTCGACCTCCAATTTGGTTTCTTGTCAATTGACGGGCGTCCGGCAAGGTCGGCGCCTGGAGGCGTCTCACGCTCGCAGTCGGAGATCCTGCTGACAGGAGGCGCTGCCGTCAGATTTCGATTTCAAGTAATCGTCGAGCAAAGCTGCGCGCTCTCGAACTTTCCGGGCCGAACTTATTTCGAACACGTTGGTTGTGGGTGTTTGCGAAGCATGCGAAGCCTCAGTCGACTCGAATATTCTTATATGCGCGAAAAAGCATAGATTCGAAATTCAATTTTTGGTTGAAAACATATATTCTAATTAAATCTGAAATTGAAATATAGCTGGGGCGCTATTCGATAATTGACGACAATTCAATTGATTTGATGATTTTGTTTAGAATGTGGCGAGAAAATGGCACATTCTTTAACCATTGCTCTTGCGAGACTGAGATGCGGCGCGTTTACTACCTGACGTCGCGGTACGTTGTGGTTGGCGACATTGTTCTGATCACGATTTGACCAGTGGCAAATTTTAACTGAGTGGGGAAGATGATCATGAAACTTTTTGCAGTAACAGCAGCCGCGCTGCTCATCGCGGGTGGTGCGCATGCGCAAGACGCATACATCACGCAGCTTGGCGACAATCTGACCGGTCTTAACTATTCCGAATATAGCAACGGATCGAATGTGAGACAGGTCATTGCGCAACAGGGTGTTGGCTTCCGCGCAGCGAACCTGAGCCGTGGTAGCGACAACTCCGCTATGACCTACCAAATCGATCCCGGTTTTGACAATTCCACCCAAGAGGCTACCCATAACAGCACTCGCGATACAGGCTCGGGTGCCAAGATGAACTCGCTCATTATTCAGAGTGCGCGTGGCTACACCTTCGGTAACAACAAAGCTGTGACGGTTCAATTGGGTGGCGGCCTAAGGGCCCAGCACGTCAACTTCAGGGCGCAGACCATCCAGGAAGGGAACAACAACACTGGTGTGAACTGGCAGCAGAATACAGGCAACACCAACGGGATGGCGGGCAAGACCTACGGTTCGATCACGACGCCGACCTTCGGTATGTCGGTTGGTACGAGATCGCTGCCGTCGCCGGTTGCCCATGTGAGCTTCCCGTACGGCTCGAGCGCGTCCATCCCCGCCTCGAACTGAGTTGATTTGAAACTCTTTCCTACGCCCGCCCGAGTGTGTGCGGGCGTAGGGCTGCTGTCTTGAAAAAAGAGAGGTGGGGATCATGCCGCCGCGCTCGTCGCAGTGGCTGATGACGGCTGCATTCGTGATAGTCTGCAGTTCGTCCGCGGTCGCTCAAGAAGCTTACTTGCAGCAAATTGGCTCTCACAATGGCGCTGCGAACGTCGCCTTTGGCGCAAAACACATGCAGAGTGTTTTCCAAGCCGGTCAACGTAATGTCGGCGCGCAGATCTCATCTGGCAGCCGAAACAGTTCCGCACTTATTCAGGCGGGTGTCCAAAATTCGGCACTCACGGTGAACCAGGGTAGCCTGAACGCGGCGCTGGCGGTGCAGGTCGGCGGTCTGAATTCATCCTTTATCGGGATCAACGGCCATAGAAATACGGTCGGTCTTTACCAGCAAGGGGTCTGGAACCAGTCTTCGGTCACCGTCACCGGGAACGACACCGACGTATCCGTGTCACAATTCGGTGTCGGGAAGCGTCTAGCCCTTAACGTTTCTGACCAGATGGTTCGCTCTTCATCGTCGCCGACGACGAATTCGCGGTCGCCGACGGGACGCTTCAAGGTCGGTGTGATCCAGGGACGCTCATCCGCGCCGGCGAGTTACTCGATTGCGCGAGCGCCAGATGGCTCGATCGTCATAAATCCATGATCGAGTTTCATCTTGAGGTGTTTTTCGATCGTGACGCGAAAACAACACGACCCGCCAAGCTGCCGGTTCAAGCGATCGGCAATGGAATTCTTTGCGAAAATATGTCATTGCTGAAACAATTGGTTTTGACGTGACGCAAAATTTTGCTGTGAGGCACGCATGAATAAACTTTCGACAGCATTGGGGCTTTTCGCTCTCTCGATCACTCTCGCGGCTGGATCTGCGTCTGCGCAGGAACTCATCTTCAAGTTCAAGAACCCCGATTTCGGTGGGAATCCGAATTACGGCAGCTTTCTCTTCGGACTTGCCGATACCCAGAAGACCGCGACCATCACCGATTTGAACCAGAGTAGCGGAGGCGGCACGACGACCCCTGGGATCGGTGGAGGAGGTTCCACCGGTGGCAGTATCGGCGGTCCTACGATCATCATCCCCATCAATACGGGGACGCCGACGGCTCCGACCGCAGGAATTGGCTCTGGGACGACGACGAACCAATAAAAGAAAACTCCAGTGCGGCAGGCCCCCAACAGGGCGAGCAACTAAAAAGTGGAAGTTATGAAATCAGTATTACGTTTGGCGTTCGCCGTTGTCGCTGGCTTCACTTTGTCAGGCTGTGGGGCTAATTTTCCGCATCAAAGCGATATGATGTTCGCGGAAAAGCCAGTGCTCCAAGAAAACTCGAGCACGAAGATCAGCCTCGATTATCTTCCGCCCCCTGCGCGGCCGATCGATGTCGCTGTCTACGATTTCCCCGATCTCACTGGTCAGAACAAACCCAACAGTGATTTTGCCGATTTCTCTCGGGCCGTGACCCAAGGCGGCGCGGACATCCTCACCGATGTCCTCACTTCAGTAGGTAACGGAAAGTGGTTCAACGTCGTCGAACGCAACAATGTCGACGATCTTCTCAAGGAAAGAAGCATAATCGAGCAGACGCAGAAGGCTTATGGCGGCAAGGCTGCGCTGCCGCCTCTGCGCTTCGCCGGGATCATCATGGAAGGCTCGATCGTCGGTTACGATAGCAGCGTCCAGACCGGTGGATTTGGCGCTCGTTTTCTCGGGATCGGCGGAACCCACGAATATCGCAAGAACGTCGTCACGGTCGCGCTTCGGGCCGTCAGCGTCTCCACTGGGCGGGTCTTGACCTCGGTCACGACGACCAAGACGATATATTCCGTTCAATTGCAGGGCGATGTCTTCCGTTTCGTCGCGACAGACAAGATTCTCGAACTCGAGACCGGCGTCACGCGGAACGAGCCCAAGACCTTCGCGGTGCGGCGTGCCATGGAGCTTGCTGTGTATTCCCTGATCGTGAAGGGCGCCGAGACCGGGCAATGGAGCTTCGCGAGCCAAAGCGCAGGCAAGAAGGTCATTCAAGACTATAACGCGCAATATAAACTCGTGAAAACGGTCCCCGTAGCGACGATAAAAGTCGCCTCGTCGCAACCGTGAAATTCGGGTCGTAGCGCCGGTATCTGACACGGTCGGTCGGCGAGCGCCGACAGGGCTTCTGGTGCGCTGTCTGCTCTTCGCATGCACAAGATTCACCGCCACAACCTGTCGAAAACGTGGAGACGGAGCTAGCGATGCTCCCCTTCGGTCCTGAAAGTATTCCGGCGGTTCCGCGAGTGCGGGGCGGCGCCCCTCCTTCCTCTGAATGCTGCGCCTGCACCTGTCTCAGGTCTGATACAGATGACGTATTCCCCCAGCGCAGGCCGGCTATGCGTAGCGTGCGCGATTAGGCAAGCTGAGCCCCATGCTGCGCGGCCCTGTCGGTTGCGCTCTAAACTGGGAGGAAGACCAATGGCCAATGATATGACGCCCGAGTTCAAAGGCGTTTCCGTGTCGCCGTTCCGCGACCGCTACGACAACTTCATCGGCGGCAAGTTTGTGCCCCCGAAAAGCGGCAAGTATTTCGACAACATCACACCGATCACTGGCGGCAAGGTCTGCGAAGTCGCCCATTCGAACGAGGCGGATATCGAAGCCGCGCTTGATGCCGCCCATGCCGCGAAAGACGCATGGGGCAAGACCTCGGCCGCCGAACGCTCGAACGTCCTTCTCAAGATCGCCGACCGGATCGAGGAAAATCTCGACTTGATCGCCGCCGCCGAAACCTGGGATAACGGCAAGCCGATCCGCGAGACCACGGCCGCCGACATTCCGCTCGCCGTCGACCATTTCCGCTATTTCGCGGGCGTTCTGCGCAGCCAGGAGGGGACGATGTCGGAAATCGACGCCGACACCGTCGCCTATCACTTCCACGAGCCTCTGGGCGTCGTCGGGCAGATCATTCCGTGGAACTTCTCGGTTCTGATGGCGGCATGGAAGCTGGCGCCGGCGCTGGCGGCAGGCAACTGCGTGGTGCTGAAACCGGCCGAGCAGACTCCGGCAGCGATCATGGTCGTGGCTGAAGTCATCGCCGACCTGCTGCCCGATGGCGTCCTCAATATCGTCAACGGCTACGGCGCGGAAGTCGGCGCGGCGCTGGCGCGCTCCTCGCGCATCGCCAAGATCGCCTTCACCGGCTCCACCGCGACGGGCCGCAAGATCATGCAGGCCGCGACCGAGAATCTGATCCCGGTCACCTTGGAACTTGGCGGCAAGTCGCCCAACATCTTCTTCTCCGACGTGATGGCCGAGGATGATGCATTCCTCGACAAGGCGGTCGAAGGCTTCGTGCTGTTTGCCTTCAATCAGGGTGAAGTCTGCACCTGTCCGAGCCGCGCGCTCATTCAGGAGGACATTTACGAGAAGTTCATGGAGCGTTGCATTGCCCGCGTCGAAGCCATCAAGCAGGGCGACCCTCGCGTGATGGAGACGATGGTCGGCGCGCAAGCGAGCCAGGAGCAGCATGACAAGATCATGTCCTATCTGAGCATCGGTCGCGAAGAAGGGGCCGAGGTGCTCACCGGCGGTGACGCCGCGCGCTTCAACGGCGATCTGGCGAACGGCTTCTACATCCAGCCGACGATCCTGAAAGGCCACAACAAGATGCGGGTCTTCCAGGAGGAAATCTTCGGCCCCGTGGTGTCGGTCACGACCTTCAAGGACGAGGCAGAGGCGCTCGAGATCGCCAATGACACGATGTACGGCCTTGGCGCCGGCGTTTGGACCCGTGATGGCTCGCGTGCCTATCGCTTCGGTCGCGGGATCGAGGCGGGCCGCGTCTGGGTCAACAACTACCACGCCTATCCGGCCCACGCGGCCTTCGGCGGGTACAAGCAGTCGGGCATCGGTCGCGAGACCCACAAGATGATGCTCGATCACTACCAGCAGACCAAGAACATGCTGGTCAGCTACAACCCGAACAAGCTCGGGTTCTTCTGATAGGGTTTACCTCCCCGAAACCCGGGCCGCGCCTGCAAGGGCGCGGCCCATTTCTATGCGGCGCGGCGGGCCGCCGGTATCGCGTGAACGAGATGTTAGGAGAATCGTTCTAGTCCGGATCCGACTGACTTTGAGAAAGGGTCCGACATGTCCATTCGCCGGCAAATCCTGTTGTTGCCAATCGTGATCTCGCTCATCGCCTGCGCGCTGATGGCAGCGGGGATGTTCTGGGTCGGTGGCAAGCTCGAGGATGTCTCGCGCGTGCGCAATCTGAATGCGGCCGAGGAACGGATGCGTAGCGCGATCGAGGCCGCGAGTGTCGGTGCGCGCGACCGGGCGCTGCTGATCGCAGGATTGCCGCAGGTACAGGCAGCAATGGCTGCGCGCGACGATGCTGCGCTGGAAGCGATCTTCGCGCCGAACTGGCCGGTCTTGCGCGACGAGACCGGCGTGGCGCAGTTTCAGTTCCATCTGGCGCCTGCAACGTCGCTGATCCGTATCCACAAGCTGGAAAAACGCGGCGACGATCTGTCGGGGTTTCGCAAGACCGTGGTCACGGTGAACGAGACCGGCAAGCCGGTCGCGGCGCTGGAATCGGGCAAGGCGGGGATCGGCGCGCGGGGCGTCGCCCCGGTCTTCCACGAGGGCAAGCAGGTCGGTTCGGTCGAGATCGGCCTCAATATCGGACAAACCTTCTTCGACGCGCTCAAGGCCCAGACCGGCTCCGAGTATGAATATTTCGGTCTCCTCGGGGATGGGAAGCCAGAACGGCTCGCCTTCACCGTGGATGAGCGGAACCCGCTGAACGACGCGGATTTCGCGGCATTGCGCGCAGGCGAAACGGTCGACAAGTGGATCTCCCATGACGGGGCGGACTACGTGCTGCGCGCGACACCGGTGCGGGATTTCTCCGGCGACGTCGTCGGCGCCGCGACTGTGGAACTGAGCGCCGATGAGCTGGCGGCTCTGCGGCGAATGATCTGGCAGATTTCGCTCGGCTTGATTGCCGCGGCCTTCGTCGTTTCCGGGGTGATCGCCTGGATCGCGGGTGGACGGATCACGCGCCCGATCGGCGCATTGGCGCGGGCGACCGATGCGATTGCAAAAGGGGATACGCAGGTCAAGGTTTCGGGCGCCAAGCGGCGCGATGAGCTGGGCGAGATGGCACGGGCACTTCAGGTCTTCGCCGAGAATATCGAGCGGAACGCCGAAATGCAGGAGAGCCTGCGTCTCGAAGAGGAAAATGCCCGAAAGGCGGATCGCGCGCGTCAGGAAGAGGTCGCGCAGGCCGAGGAGGCTCGCCGTGCTGAGGCAGAGGCCGCGCAACGCGCGGAGCGCGAAGCCGAAGCCGTGGAACAGGCAGCCCTGCGCCAGCGCGAGGAAGAGTCGCGGCAAGCTCTCGCGGATCAGAAGACCATCGTGAATACGCTCGCTGCGGGGCTCGATGCGCTCGCGCGCGGCGATCTAGGTGCTTCGCTCGATCACGAACTGCCCGGCGAATATGAAAAACTCCGCCACGATTTCAACGCGGCCGTGGCCCAGCTTGCCGCTTCGCTGAGTCAGATCGACAGCGGGGCACGGCATATCGACGGCGAGGCCCGCGCAATCGCAAACTCCGCCGATGAACTCAGCGCCCAGACAGAGCGCAATGCCGCAACGCTCGAACAAACTGCGGCGGCCCTCAACGAGCTTACGGTCTCGGTCCAATCGGCAGCGGAAGGGGCGCAGTCGGCGCGCGATCTTGCCAGCGACGCGCGCGGACATGCCGAGAGCGGCTCCAACGTAGTGGATAGCGCGGTGGCCGCGATGGCGGAGATCGAGACCTCTGCAAAGGCGATTTCGCGGATCACTTCGGTGATCGACGATATTGCCTTCCAGACCAACCTGCTCGCGCTCAACGCCGGGGTCGAGGCCGCACGGGCGGGCGAGGCGGGCCGGGGCTTCGCGGTCGTCGCTTCGGAAGTGCGCGCGCTGGCGCAGCGCTCCTCCGAAGCCGCTAAGGAAATCTCAGAGCTGATCTCTTCCTCGGACCGGCAGGTGCAATCCGGCGTGAGTCTGGTCGGCCAGACCGGTGCGGCTCTAGCGCGGATCGTGGGCTCGGTGCGCGAAATCCATGACCGGGTCTCGGAAATCGCGGCTTCTTCGGGGGAACAGGCGAATGGTATCGCCGAAATCAACACTGCGGTGCACCAACTGGATCAGGCAACGCAGCGTGGGGCCGCGATGTTCGACCGCAGCGCCGCTGCCAGCCGCGCGATGCTGTCCGAGAGCGCGCAGCTGATCGCCGCCGTTTCGAGTTTCACCCTACCGCAACGCGATGGCACCGCGAGCGCTGCATGATGCGTCTGATCCATGGGCTCGTTCCAAAGACGCACATCGGTGTGACAAACGCGCGAGGGCGATTTCCCCGCCGCCTCGGCGCACGGATCGAGGCGGCGAGGTATCGTCGCCCTTGGCGTGATGGGACGAATTCGCCCAGACGCGACCCACGCGTCGGCCGGTCGCAGTCCCCCGGGGCGATCGGCCCGGGGCCCGCTTGGAAAGCAAGCCCGCCGGCCCTTCCGCGCGGCGCGAGACGCCGCTCAGGTGGCGCGGCGGAAAGCGATCGGGGTACTGCCGGTGCCGGCCTGAAAGGCGCGGGAGAAATATCCGGCGCTGCGATATCCCAGAAGCTGCGCGATCTCCTTGATCGGAACGGGGGTATCGCGCAGCAAGCGGCGGGCTTCGTAAAGGCGCCGCTCCTGCATCAGTTCCAGAGCCGATTTCCCGCAGGCGTCGCGACAGGCGCGCGACAGATGGGTCGGTGTTACGCCCAGTTCGCGCGCGATATCCGCGACCGGCGTTCCCGCGCGATACTCGCGCTCGACCAGAACGGCGTAGCGCGTAACCAGACGGCGCGCTGCGCTCGGGCGGATCGCCTCGCTCGCATTGCTCGCGATCTGTCGCTCGAGCCAAACGCTGAGCAGGCCCAGATGGCTGCGCAGTGCCCGGTCGGCGGCGGGACGCGTGCTCTCGTTCTCGCGCTGGATCGCTTCCAAGATCGAGCCGATTTCGCCCTGTGCGATCGCCTCCCGGATGCGCAGGTGATGGGCGGCGGGCGGCAAGACGATGTCGCTGTCGCGCCCGAAGAACAGCGCCTGACCGTGGGTCTGGTTGGAAATCTCGAAGCCGTGCATCACGCCCGGCGGGATGAAAATCGCGTTATTTGGCCCATAGCCGCGCGTCACGCCCGCCAGCGTGATCCGGCCCTGCCCTCGAGAGAACCACAGAAGGCAAGGTTCGGAATGGGCGCGCATTGCCTCGACCCGCCAACGCCCGCCCTTGGCCAGATGGGCGATCTGCACCAGCCGTGGCTCCCGCGGAACGGTGGGCAGTTCCGAAGGCTGGCCGACGTCGCCGCGCGTCGGGCCGGACATGGACTGCGACCCGGGCCTTACGGTCTTGGCCTGCGACAGCTGCGACAGGGGCGGAGTGGAAAAGAGCTTCACGATGCGTTGATCCCAAGCGATGACGGCGGGAGGATAGCCCGCAACCTGCTTAGCGACCAAGGAATTTTCCACAGAAGCGCGGACGCGCAGTTGCCATTGGGTCACAGTCTACGTGATCTTGTGCCACGCCTTCATACGGCTACGAAACCATGTGCGTTGCCGCTTGGCATATTGGCGACTTGCAGCCTGCGCGCGTTTGCGCGCCTCACTCAGATCGAGTTGGCCATGCAAATGCGCGATCAATTCCGGCGCTCCGATCGCCTTCGCCCAAAGCGCATCCGGATCCCAGATCGGCTCCACCCTGCGAACCTCGTCGAGCGCGCCTTGTTCAAGCATCAGATCGAACCGGCGATCGATGCGTTCGGCCAGCCAGTCGCGCTCCGGATCGAGGTGGAGGGGCGCCGCAGTCTCGAGCGGCAGAAGCGGCGGCGGGGTGCGGGCCTGCCACACGGCGAGGCCTTCGCCGGTGGCGCGCAACACCTCCCACGCGCGCTGGACGCGCATCGGGTTCTGCGGATCGATCTTCGCGCGGGTCGTCGCGTCGAGCTCGCCCAGCATCCCCGCATGGCCTTCCGAGAGCCGCCGATGATCGGCCTCGGCGCGAATTTCCGGTGGCGTTTCAGGGATCTCCGCCAATCCCTGCGTCAGCGCCGTGAAATAGAGCCCGGTGCCGCCAACGACGATCGGGCGCGGCCCGCCTGCGTGAAATGCCTCCAGATGCGGCGTGACATCGCGCAGCCAATGGCCGACGGAATAGTCCGCGCCGGGATCGAGATGCCCGTAGAGGGCATGCGGCGCGCGGGCCTCTTCCTCGGGCGAGGGTCGCGCGCTCAGCACCCGCCAGCAGGACCAGACCTGAAGCGCATCGGCATTAATCACGATGCCGCCCGCGGCTTCGGCGATCGACAGTGCCAGCGCCGATTTTCCGCTCGCCGTGGCGCCCGCGATCAGCACGGGCGTTCGCGGCGATATATCGGGCAGGGCAGGCGGCATCGGCGGCTCTTGCAGGCTTTCTGTCGGGCTCGGGGAACAACGCTTCTGCAAGAGGTTGAACCCCGGCTCTATTTGGATCATTTTGCGCGCCAATGACAACAGCCCATCGGAGGATCAGATGAGCGCCGAGACGCATCCCGCGGCCAAATACAATCGCGTGCTACTGAAAATCTCGGGCGAGGCGCTGATGGGGGACCAGGGCTACGGCCTGCATCCGCCGACCGTGTCGCGTATAGCGCATGAAGTGAAGTCAGTTCGCGATCTCGGTGTCGAAATCTGCATGGTAATCGGCGGCGGCAACATTTTCCGCGGGCTTGCGGGCTCTGCTCAGGGGATGGAGCGCACGACGGCCGATTACATGGGGATGCTCGCGACCGTGATGAACGCGCTGGCGATGCAATCGGCGCTGGAAGGCCTGGGCGTCTTCACCCGCGTAATCTCGGCCATCCCGATGGATCAGGTCTGCGAGCCCTATATCCGCCGCCGCGCCGTACGCCACCTCGAGAAGAAGCGGGTCTGCATCTTCGCCGCCGGCACCGGCAACCCCTATTTCACCACCGACACGGCCGCGACGCTGCGCGCCAACGAGATGTCCTGCGAAGCGATCTTCAAGGGCACCAAGGTCGACGGGGTCTATGACAAGGACCCGAAGAAATTCGACGATGCGAAGCGGTACGATACCGTCAGCTATGACGAGGTTCTTCAGAAGAATCTCGGAGTGATGGATGCCTCGGCGATCGCGCTCGCACGCGACAACAACAAGCCGATCATCGTGTTCTCGCTTGACGAGCCGGGTGGCTTCCGCGGCATTCTGGCAGGCGAAGGCACCTACACCAAAGTGCAGGGCTGAGCGCCGCGCGACGATCACAAATGCTAGTTTTCGCCTGCGAGCTGCGCTAAAGCTCGGCCCGAGGCTCAACAAGAACGGGGAAATACCCAATGTCCGACGATTTCGAGATCGATACCGATGACCTGGCACGCCGTATGGATGGCGCTATGAGCTCGCTCAAGCATGAATTCGCGTCGCTGCGCACGGGCCGCGCCTCGGCTTCGATGGTGGAGCCGGTTCAGGTCGAAGCCTATGGCCAGATGACCCCGATCAACCAGGTCGGGACCGTCAACGTGCCCGAGCCGCGGATGGTCACGATCAACGTCTGGGACAAGGGCCTCGTCGGCAAGGTCGAGAAGGCGATCCGTGAATCGGGTCTGGGCATCAACCCGCAGACCAACGGGACGATCATCATGCTGCCGATCCCCGAGCTCAACGAGGAACGCCGCCGCGAACTGACCAAGGTCGCCGCCCAATATGCAGAGCACGCCCGGGTCGCGATCCGCAACGTACGTCGCGATGGCATGGACCAGATCAAGAAGGCCAAGGCCGACGGCATGTCCGAAGATGACGTGAAGCTCTGGGAGAGCGAAGTCCAGGAAATGACCGACGCGCATATCGCCAAGGTCGACAAGGCGCTGGAAGACAAGCAAGCCGAGATCATGCAGGTCTGAGGCCTCGGCCTCAGCCCCGCATTGCGTCCAGCGCGAGAAGGATCACATCGCCGATGGCCCCTAGCATTCCCGATATCGCCCAAACCCCGCAGGGGCATGACGGCGGCGCGCCTGCGCCGCTGCATGTCGCGATCATCATGGATGGCAATGGGCGGTGGGCCACCCAGCGGGGCTGGCCGCGTCTCGCCGGTCACCGCAAGGGGGCGGAGCAGATCAAGAAGGTCGTGCAGGCCGCGCCCGACCTCGGCATCCGCTACATGACGATCTACGCCTTCTCGACCGAGAACTGGAAGCGTTCGACGCAGGAAGTTCTTGGTCTGATGAAGATGTTCCGGCTGATGATCAAACGCGAGGCGGCGGAGCTGTCGCGTCAGGGCGTCGAGCTGCGCTTCATTGGGGACCGGACGCCGCTCGACCCGCTTCTGCGCGAGACGATGGACGCGATCGAGACCCGCACCAAGGGCAATTCGAAGCTGACGCTGGCGGTTGCGATCAATTACGGCGGGCGCGACGAGCTGAAGCGCGCCGCGCAATCCATCGCGCGTGACGTGGCCGCGGGCAAGATCGATGTCGATGCGGTCGACGAGGCCCTGATCTCGGCGCGGCTCGACAGCGCGGGGATGCCCGATCCCGATCTGGTGATCCGTAGCTCGGGCGAGACGCGGACCTCGAATTTCCTGCCGTGGCAGGCGGCCTATTCCGAATATGAATTCACGCCCACGCTCTGGCCCGATTTCACCCCGGCCGAGCTTGCGGACATCCTCGAGCGGTTCGCCGGGCGCGAGCGGCGCTTCGGCGGGGTCGCCTCGTGACCCGTCAGCCGCGGACCGGCAAATGGGGCGATCTCGTCCCGCGGCTCGCCTCCGGGCTTGCAATGGTCGCGATCGGGCTTGCCGCGATCTGGTGGGGCGGGCCGGTCTTCGCGGCGCTCTCGGTGCTCGTCACCGGGCTGATGGTCTGGGAGCTGACCGAGATGCTGCGCCCCGAACGCCCCGGCAAAGCCGTGGGTCTGGGGCTCGTGGCGGCGGCGACCCTGACCTTCGTCTTCGTGATCCACGAACCTTACGGGCTGATTTACCTGCTGATCGTACCGATCATGGCGGCGGTGATCTGCACCGGGCGGCGCCGGATCGGCGCGGCCTATGCGCTGGCGATCATGCTGACGGGATACGGGCTGGTGGCGCTGCGAGAAGGCGCGGGGCTGGGTGCGATCACATGGATCGTCGCGGTGGTCGTTGTCTCTGATATCATGGGATATTTCGTCGGCCGGACGGTCGGCGGACCGAAATTCTGGCCCAAGGTCAGCCCGAAGAAGACATGGTCGGGCACGATCGGCGGCTGGGTCGGCGCGGCGCTCGTGGGCTTCGTCTTTGCCCAGATGGGCGGCGGTCTCGCGATGATCTGGATCTCGCCGCTTCTGGCCTTCGCGGGCCAGCTGGGCGACATCGCCGAAAGCGCGATCAAGCGCGCGACCGGGGTGAAGGACAGCTCCTCTCTGATCCCGGGCCATGGCGGTGTGCTCGACCGGTTCGACGCGCTGACCGGGGCCGTCGTGTTCCTGATGCTGATCTCGCAGGTGACGACCCTGCCGCTGACGGAAGGCTGAACGATGCGGAAGGTTTCGGTCTTCGGGGCGACCGGCTCGATCGGGGAAAGCTGCTTTGATCTGCTGATGGCACAGGGCGGTGCGGAAGCCTACGACGTCGTGGCTCTCAGCGCGGGCCGCAATGTTGCGCGACTGGCCGAGCAGGCCGTGGCGCTGAAAGCCGATCTGGCCGTAACCGCATTCGACGATTGCCTGCCCGCCTTGCGCGATGCACTGGCCGGGACCGGGATCGAGGTGGCCGCCGGGCCGCAGGCTTTGATCGAGGCGGCCTATCGCCCCGCAGATTGGGTTCTGTCGGGGATCGTCGGCGCGGCGGGGCTCGCACCCGGCTTCGCGGCGCTCTCGCAAGGGGCGACGTTGGCGCTGGCGAACAAGGAGTCGCTGGTCACCGCCGGGCCGCTCCTGATGGCCGAGGCGCGCACCCACGGCGCGACGATCCTGCCGGTGGACAGTGAGCATTCGGCGATTTTCCAAGGGCTCGTGGGCGAGGATATCGCTGCGGTCGAAAGGGTTATCATCACCGCCTCGGGTGGCGCATTCCGCGACTGGCCGATGGAAAAGCTGGCCCATGCGACCGTGGCAGAGGCCTCGGCGCATCCGAATTGGGACATGGGGCAGCGGATCACGATCGACTCCGCGTCCATGTTCAACAAAGCCTTGGAAGTCATTGAGGCGAAAGAGTTCTTCGGTTTCGCGCCAGAGCAGATCGAAGTCCTCGTGCATCCTCAGAGCATCGTCCATTCGTTGGTCGGGTTCCACGATGGCGGGCTGATGGCGCATATGGGTGTGCCCGACATGCGCCATGCGATCGGCTATGCGCTCAACTGGCCCGCGCGAAAGCCGCTTCCGGTCGAGAAGCTCGATCTGGCGAAGATCGGACAGCTCGATTTCCGCACCCCCGATCTGCAGCGGTTTCCCGCGCTGCGATTGGCGCGCGAGGTGATGGAGACGGGCGGTCTGGCGGGCACCGTGTTCAACGCCGCCAAGGAGGTGGCGCTCGATCTGTTCATCGCGGGACGTATCGGATTTCTCGACATGGCGGCGCTGGTCGAGACCACCTTGGGCGAGATGTCGCGGGATCAGGGGCTTGGAATCGCGGCGAAAGACCTCGATATGGTTCTGAGCTGCGACGCCGAGGCGCGCGCGCGCGCAATGGCGATCTGTGAACACGGAAGGATCTGAGTTTTGGACCTGCTGCCCCAATTCGGAAATCTGCTCTATACCGTGGTGGCCTTCGTCGTCGCGCTCTCGATCATCGTCGCGGTGCATGAATACGGCCATTACATCATCGGACGGATTTCCGGCATCAAGGCAGAGGTCTTCTCGCTGGGCTTCGGGCCCAAGCTGATCAGCCGCGTCGACAAGCATGGCACGCGCTGGCAGATCGCGGCGGTGCCATTGGGCGGCTACGTCAAGTTTCTGGGCGATGCGAACGCGGCCTCGGCCGGGGTCGATGTCGAGGAGATGCAGCACCTGAGCCCCGAGGAACGCCGCCACACCATGCATGGCGCGCCTCTTTGGGCACGGGCTGCGACCGTGGCGGCAGGGCCCGTCTTCAACTTCATTCTGTCTATCCTCGTGATCGCGGGATTGAGCCTCTGGGCCGGAAAGGCGACCGAGACGCCCGCGATCCAGACTGTCGTGGCGCTGCCCGGTGGGTCAGGCGATCTGCAGCAGGGCGACGTGATCGACGCGGTGGCGGGCAAGCCGACGCCGGATTATCAAGCGCTCTCCGACGTGGTCGATCAACTGCCCGCAGGGCCGACGCTCGATTACACCGTAACCCGCGACGGCAGCAAAACCGACGCCACGGGACCGCAGCTTTTCCCGGCGCGATTTGCGGGCGTTCAACCCGGCTCGGCCGCCTATGATGCCGGGCTGCGGGCCGGCGACGTGATCACGGCGATCGACGGCAAGCCGGTCTATCGTTTCATCGATCTGCAGGATGCGGTGAAAGCGGGCGCGGGCAAGCCGGTCGCGCTCGATATCTGGCGGCCCGAGGGGGATGCGGGCAAGACGTTCTCCGTGACGCTCGAGCCGCGCCGCACCGATCTACCGGTGGGCGACGGGCAATTCGAGACCCGGTTCCTGATCGGCGCCACGGGCTCGTTCATGTTCGAGCCGGTAACCCAATCGGTCGGCCCTGTCGATGCGCTGGTGGGTGGCGTGACCCAGACCTGGGGCATCATCACGCAATCGGTCTCGGGCATTCAGGCGATGATCGCGCAGCGGATTTCGAGCTGTAATCTCACCGGCGCGCTGCGCATTGCCGAGACTTCGGCTGCGGCGGCGAAATCGGGGATGCTCGACTTCATCTGGTTCATCGCGGTGCTGTCGACGGCTGTGGGTTTCCTGAACCTCTTTCCGATCCCGGTGCTCGATGGCGGCCACCTGATGTTCCACCTCTACGAAGCGATCACGGGCAAGCCGCCCTCCGATCAGTTGATGAACGTCTTCATGTCGATCGGGCTGGCGCTGGTGCTGACGCTGATGGTCTTCGGGCTGTGGAACGATCTGACCTGCTGAGCGGGGACTGACTGAGCGGGGCCTGATGGGCGCGCGAGCGGGCGGTGCCGCGGTTTCGCCACATTTGCCTCGCAATGCCGACATGAAGGCCGGGTAGGGAACCTTTAGGCGCAACTCGCGCGAAGGAGGCCACCCATGTCCGAGATCATCGCGCATCACTATCGCGAACTCCGCCCCTTGGTGGATATCGTCGGCGACCGGCTGCTGTTCATCGCGGCGGTTCTGGTCGCGCTTCTCGGTGCGGCTCTGATCGGTGTTCAACTGATCGACATTCTCGGCGGCGACGCTTCGAGTTTCCAGCGCATCTGAGCCGGAGCCGACAGGGGCGCAACGCCCGCAAAATCCGTTCTTCCTTGATCCCGGGGCCGCCTTCGCGGCCCTTTCCTTCGTGGCAAGATGATCGCGGTCCACAAAATCTCGGGGCCGAGGGGCCATCCCAGCTTTGACATCGGTTACGCCCTTCGCTACCACCCTAACCAAAGGGAAAAGTGAACTTCCGGCGGGAGAGGGCGATGTCGATGAGCGTGCAAACTATGCTGAGACTCTGTGCGACGCGAAAGGCACTGCGGGCCAGCGTAGTATTTCCAGCAGTTGCAATGAGTTGCCTCGCGGTTCCCGTGATCGCTCAGGCGCAGCAATACAGCTTCTCGCAGGTGGTCATCACCGGTAACGAGCGCGTCGACGCGGCGACGATTCTGTCCTTCGCCAGAATCGCCCGCAATCAGCCCGTCACCGCCGCCGATCTGAACGCGGCTTACCAGCGCCTGACGAATTCCGGCCTGTTCGAGAACGTTGCGATCACGCCGCAGGGCAACACGCTCAAGATCGCTGTGACGGAATATCCTACGATCAGCGTGATCAATTTCGAAGGCAACAAGATCATCAAGGATGCGCAGCTCGCCGCGATCATTCAGGCGAAGCCGAACCGTGTCTACAATCCCGCCCAGATCGAAGCCGACGCCCAGCGTCTGGCGCGTGCCTATTCCGAGGATGGCCGCATGGCCGCGCGTGTCGTGCCGAAGGTCATTCGCCGCGACAACAATCGCGTCGACGTGGCCTTCGAGATCAAGGAAGGCAAAGTCACCTCGATCGAACGTGTGACTTTCACCGGCAACCGCTCCTTCTCGGATCGTCGTCTGCGTCAGGTGCTCGAGACGAAGCAGGCGGGGATTTTCCGCACCTTCGTGAAGAACGACACGTTCAACGCAAGCCGCATTCCGGTCGACCGTCAGAAGCTGATCGAGTTCTACCAGGCGCGCGGCTACAAGAACGTGCAGGTCACCGGCGTGTCCTCGCAGATGTCGCGTCAGCGCGATGCGTTCTTCATGACCTTCAACATTATCGAAGGTCAGAAATACCACTTCAACGCGATCAACACGAGCTCCGAGATCGATGGGCTTGCGCCTGACGAGTTCGCGCCGCTGACCAAGATCCGCCAAGGTCAGACCTTCTCGCCAAAGGCGATCGAATTGGCCGTGACCCGGATGGAGCAGCTTGCGATCAAGAAGGGCGTGCAATTTGTCCGCGTCGATCCCCGCATCACCGAAGACCCGCGCACGCAGTCGGTCAATGTCGATTTCGTTCTGGTCCGTGGCCCGCGCGTCTTCGTGCAGCGCATCGACATCGAAGGCAACACGGCGACGCTCGACCGGGTGATCCGGCGCGAATTCCGCACCGTCGAAGGCGACCCCTACAACCCGCGCGAGATCTCGAACGCGGCTGACCGGATCCGTGGCACCGGCTATTTCAAGTCGGTCGACGTGAACACCAAGCCGGGCAGCAACTCCGATCAGGTCGTGGTCGACGTGAACGTCGAGGAGCAACCCACCGGCTCGCTCGGTTTCGGCGCGTCCTATTCCAAGACCGACGGGATCGGCTTCAACGCCTCGCTGGAAGAGAAGAACTTCCTCGGCCGCGGGCAATATCTCGGCCTGTCGCTCGGAACGACCAAGGACAACAACAGCTCGAGCATCCGCTTCGTCGAGCCGGCTTTCCTCGGCCGTGACGTGGCGCTGAAATTCTCGGCGATCTATGCGACGTCCAGCTCGGCCACGAACACCAATTACGACACGCGCCGTATCAGCATCGAACCGGCGCTGGAATTCCCGGTCTCCGAGCGCGGCCGGCTGCAGGTGAGCTACAAGATCGGCGAAGACACGCTGAACAACGTGCCGACCGACTCCTCAGAAATCCTGCAGCGTGAAGAGACCAACCAGGGCTCGCAGCGGTACAGCGGCCCGGGCCTTCGCTACAGCTATGACACCTCGCGCGAACAGATCGACCCGCGCTTCACCTGGCGCTTCAACGTCGACCAGCAGTTCTGGGGCCTGGGCGGTGACGTGAAAGGTGGCCAGACCACCGCGAAGATCGTCGGCGAGCGCAAGATCTTCAACGAGGAAGCGACGCTGCGCGCCTCGCTCGAAGGCGGCGCGGTCGATGCCACGGATGGTTCGACGATCCTGCAACGCTTCTCGGGTAGCCAGATCCGCGGCTTCGAGAGCTACGGTATCGGTCCGCGTGATCTCAATGCAGCGAACAGAGACGCGCTCGGCGGCAACTACTACTGGGTCGGCAAGGTCGAAGCGGAGTTCCCGATCGGTCTGCCCGAGGAATACGGCATCACCGGCGGCGTGTTCTGGGATGTTGGCTCCGTCTGGGGTCTGGATGACACCAACGGCACTGGCGGTAACGAGGTCGACGACTCGATGCATGTCCGTTCCGCGGTCGGCGTATCGCTGTTCTGGAAATCGGCGATCGGTCCGCTGCGTCTGAACTTCTCGCGCGCGATCAAGAAAGAAAGCTACGACAAGACGCAGAACTTCGATCTGTCTCTTTCCACGCAGTTCTAAGGGCGCGCGATGCGTCTGAGCCGTATCTCCGTCACCCTTATCGCAGCCGCGCTGGCCTTCGGGCCCGGCGCGGCTGTCGCGCAATCGGCAGGTCAGCCTCCCGACGCGCAGGCCTTGGGGCCACGCGCACAACAGAGCGCGGTTCTGACCCTCGATTGGGAGAAGCTTTACGACAACTCGCTGTGGGGCAAGCGAGTGCAATCCGAGATTCAGGCCGCCTCAAGCGCGCTACGCAAGGAAAACGACCGGATCGCGAGTCAGCTCGAGGCGGAGGAGCGAAAGCTCACCGAGGAGCGGCTGACGATGCCTTCGGACGCGTTCCAGAAAGCCGCCGATGCGTTCGACAAGCGGGCAACCGATATTCGTCAGGCCCAGAAGGCCAAGGCCGATGCGATCCAGCGCCAGCT
Organism: Thioclava sp. JM3; assembly: GCF_002213185.1. Classification (NCBI taxonomy): domain Bacteria; kingdom Pseudomonadati; phylum Pseudomonadota; class Alphaproteobacteria; order Rhodobacterales; family Paracoccaceae; genus Thioclava; species Thioclava sp. JM3. The sequence continues at coordinate 353,496 of NZ_NBOB01000001.1, read as the reverse complement.
CAATCAGGAGCACCAGACCTTCGTCCAAACGGTGGTGCCGTTGCTCGACGAGGTACTGCGGGCGCGCGGTGCGGTCGTGGTGCTCGATTCCCGCGCGATCATCCGCGGGCTCGCGCAGGCCGACGTGACGCAGGAACTCGGCGCGCGGGTCGATAAGGAAATCGGCGACGGGGCCGGGCGCGTGACACCGCTGGTCCCGCCCGCCTCCAATGACAGCGCGGGTGCGGCGACCGATACGCCCGCGCCTTCGGATCAGGCGGCGCCTTCCCAGCCCGCTCCGGATCAACCTGCGAATGGCGCGACGACGGATTCGAGTGGCGAGGCAGGCGTTTTCGTGGATACGACGCCGAACACGAAGCCCAAGGGCAACGGCAATTCCACGCTGGACGGGGCGACCCGCGATGCGCCCGGATTGCCGCTCGGTCTGCCGGTGGTAGATGGTACTCAGGCCACTCCGACGGACACCAAGCCGGGGCAATAGCAGGCGCGCGCTGCTTGCCAAGCGAGGCCGCGATTGCTAGCAACAAGCCAAAAGCGACGATTGCGTGATGCGGCGCCCTAATGCGGCCGCAGGCGCAATTTGCCCGAGAACGAGGACAGCTCATGACCGAACCCGCCCCCTATACCGAAGCCGATCTGTCGCTCATCAAGCGCATCATTCCGCATCGTTATCCGTTCCTGCTTATCGACAAGGTGCGTGACATCGTTCCGAACAAGGGCGCGGTCGGAATCAAGAACGTCACCGCGAACGAGCCGCATTTCCAGGGCCACTTCCCGGAAGAGCCGATCATGCCCGGTGTCACCATCGTCGAGGCGATGGCGCAGACCTCGGCGGTCGTCGTGGGGATTTCGCTCGACGTGATCGACAAGCCGCTGCTGACCTATTTCATGGGTATCGACAAGTGCAAGTTCCGTCGCAAGGTGGTTCCGGGCGACGTGCTGGAGCTGCATGTCTCCGTGAAGCGTGGCGGCGGCAAGATCTGGAAATTCGAGGGCCGGGGTACGGTGAATGGCGAACTGGCCGCCGAAGCCGAGTTCACCGCGATGATGGACCTTCAGGGCTGAATGCATGAGCATTGACCCAAGCGCGCAGATTCACGCCTCCGCGGTGGTCGAGCCCGGGGCGGTGATCGGTCCGGACTGCCGGATCGGTCCGTTCTGCGTGGTCGGCCCCGAGGTCGTGCTCGGCCGCGGCGTGTCGTTGCAAAGCCATGTCGTCGTGCAAGGCGCGACCGTGATCGGCGACGAGACGGAGGTGTTTCCTTTCGCCTCGCTCGGGCAGATCCCGCAGGATCTGAAATTCAACGGCGAGAAGACGCGGCTGAAGATCGGCAAGCGCAACCGCATCCGCGAATACGTGACGATGAACACCGGCACGGAGGGCGGCGGCGGGCTGACCGAGATCGGCGATGACGGGCTCTTCATGTCGTCGTGCCACGTCGCGCATGACTGCAAGCTGGGCGATCGGGTCATTCTGGTGAATTCGGTCGCGGTGGCGGGGCATTGCGTGCTGGGCGATGACGTGATCGTCGGGGGCCTCTCGGGCGTGCACCAGTTCGTCCGCATCGGGCGCGGCGCAATCATCGGCGCGCTGTCGATGGTGACGGCGGATGTTATCCCGCACGCGCTGGTCGCAGGACCGCGCGCCGGGCTCGAAGGGCTGAACCTCGTGGGACTGAAGCGTCGTGGAACCCCGCGCGAGGAAATCTCGGCATTGCGCAAGACCGTCGAGGCGCTCGGTCAGGGCAGCTTCCGCGAAAGCGCGCGAACCCTCTCCGAAGAGGGTGTCGAGGGCGAATTGGCACGCGAAGTGCTCGACTTCATCCTCGGCCCGTCCGAGCGCAGCTTCCTGACGCCCGGCAAATGAGCGGGGGCAAGCATACCGCGCTGATCGCCGGCTCTGGCCGTCTGCCCGCGATCGTGCAAGAAGCCGTGCCGGACATCCTCGTTTGCGAGATGATCGGCGCGCCCTGCGATCTGGACGGCGATCACCTGCGATTCCGGATCGAGCGGCTGGTGCCGTTTCTCGACGAACTGGCCGATCGCGGGATCGAGCGGGTGGTTTTCGCCGGCGCGATGCAGCGACCGGCGATCGACCCCGAGCAGTTCGATCCGCGCTCGGCGCAGCTGGTGCCGCGTCTCGCCATGGCGATGCAGGCGGGCGACGATGCGACGTTGCGGGCGGTGATCGAGGTCTTCGAGGAGTTCGATCTGGAGGTCGTCGGCGCGCATGAAATAGTGCCGGCATTGCTGCCCGAGGCGGGTGTGCTGTGCGGCAAACCGTCCGCCGTGGACGAAGACGACGCCGAGCGTGGCGCCGAAATCGTGGCCGCGCTTGGGGCTTCGGATATCGGTCAAGGGGCGGTCGTTGGGCGCGGGCTTTGCCTTGCCGTCGAGACACTGCCGGGCACCGATGCAATGCTCGATTTCGTGCGTCACCACAAAGGCTTGCGCGGCGATCTTAAAGCGGTGAAAGGAGTCTTCTACAAGGCGCCGAAGCCTGATCAGGACCGTCGCGCCGATCTGCCCGCCATTGGCGTGGAGACGGTGAAGAACGCCGCCGCTGCTGGCCTGTCCGGCATCGCCTTCGAGGCGGGCGGCGTGATGCTTCTCGACCGCGACGCGGTCATTGAGGCCGCCGAGGAAGCGGGCCTCTTTCTCTGGGCGCGGGCGTCATGAGGCTCTACGTCATCGCGGGCGAGGCTTCGGGCGACAAGCTCGGCGGCGCCCTGATGGCGGGGATTAACGAGCTTGTGCCGCAGGTCGAATGGTCCGGCATTGGCGGCGAGGAAATGGGCGCGCAGGGCCTGACCAGCCTCTTCCCGATGGAAGAGCTTTCGGTCATGGGGCTGATGGAAGTTCTGCCGAAATACCGCCATCTGAAACGTCGCATCGCCGAGACCGCGGATCATGTGATCGATAGCGGCGCCGAAGCGCTGATCACCATCGACAGTCCCGATTTCTGCCTTCGCGTCGCGCGGCTGGTGAAGGAAAAACGCCCTGATCTCAAGGTGGTCCACTATGTCGCGCCCTCGGTCTGGGCGTGGCGTCCGGGGCGCGCGGCGAAGATGGCGCGGGTGGTCGATCATGTGCTCGCGCTGCTGCCTTTCGAGCCGCCCTATATGGAAGCCGCCGGGATGAGTTGCGATTTCGTGGGCCATCCCGTCGTCGCCGAACCGCGTGCGACCGGTGCGGACGCGGCGGCCTTCCGCGAGACCCATATGATCGGCGAGGATCAACCGCTGGCGCTGTGTCTGCCGGGCTCGCGGCGCGGCGAGGTAAAGCGGCTCGGGGCACGGTTCGACGAGGCGCTGATGCAGCTGCGCGACCGCGAGCCGGGGCTGCGCGTCGTGCTGCCGACGGTGCGGGGCGTGGCGCCGATGGTGCGCGAGATGACGGCGCGCTGGCCGGTCGCGCCGATCGTGGTCGAGAATGCCGATGACAAGCGCGCGGCTTTCGCCGCCGCCGATATCGCGCTAGCGGCCTCGGGGACTGTCAGCCTGGAGCTGGCGGCGAACCGGGTGCCAATGGTCATCGCCTATGACGCGAATTTCCTGACTTGGCATATTATCTCGCGGATGCTCAAGATCGACACGGTGACGCTGGTCAATCTGGTCTCGGACACGCGGGTGATCCCGGAATTCCTCGGCCCAGAATGCAAGCCGCGCGAGATTTCGGCGAAGATGCTGGAGTTGCTGGAAGAAGACGCGGCGCGTGACGAGCAGATGGCCGCGATGGAAGAGGTGATGCGCCGTTTGGGCGAGGGCGGCGAACCGCCCGGCCTTCGTGCGGCGCGTTCGGTTCTGGAGTTTCTCGGGAGGGCGTGATGCGCGTCTTTTTGGTGATGACGCTGATATTTTGGGCGGGAAGCGCTTTGGCCGAACCCGATCCGGCGCCGCTTTTCACGCAATCCTGTGGGCGCTGTCATCGCGATGCGGAGCGATTGATGGCAAGGCTCGGCTGGGCGCTCGGTTCGAAGACGCCGGAGGAGCGGCGCGAATGGCTCGACGATTTCATCGTCTCGCATCATTCGCCCGATCCCGACAGCCGCGCGGCGATTGCCGCATGGCTGGCAGAGCTCGCCTCGTAAGACGACCCCTGCCGAGGGGCCTTAGCCCAGCACCGATTTCACGGCATCGGCGGTGACTTCGACGATCTTGTCGGCCTCCGCCTCGGTCAGGCACAGCGGCGGGGCGAGGCCAAGGATGTCGCCCTGCGGCATCGCGCGCCCGATCACGCCACGCTCGACCATCGCGCCTGCGATCTTCGCGCCGATCTTGTCGGAGGCGTCGAAGAAGGTGCGGTTGTCGCGATCCGAGACGAATTCCACCGCGCAGAGCATCCCTTCGCCGCGGATATCGCCGACATTCGCGTGCTCGCCGATGGCGGCGCGCATCTGGTCATTGAGGTATTTGCCGACTTTGCCCGCATTCTCGACCAGACCCAGCTTGTCGATCAGTTCGAGGTTCGCGACACCGGCCGCCGCCCCGATCGGGTGCGCCGAATAGGTCCAGCCGTGTCCGATCGGGCCGTTCTCGTCGGTGCCTTGCTCGAGTACTTTCCAGACCTTGTCGCTCACGATCGTGCCGGAGAGCGGCGCATAGGCCGAGGTCAGACCCTTGGCGATGGTGATCAGGTCGGGCTTCATGCCGTAGTGATCCGAGCCGAACATGCTCCCCAGACGTCCGAAGCCGGTCACGACCTCGTCTGCGATCAGCAGGATGTCGTATTTGTTCAGCACTTTCTGGATCGCCTCCCAGTAGCCTTTCGGCGGGGGCACGATGCCGCCCGTGCCCAGAACCGGCTCACCGATGAAGGCGGCGATGGTGTCGGGGCCTTCGCGTTCGATCAGCTGCTCCAGCTCCGTGGCGCAATAGGCGGTGAAGGCCTCTTCCGACATCGCCTCATCGGGGCGGCGGAAGAAATAGGGCGCCTCGGTGTGGACCACTTGGCTCAGCGGCAGGTCGAACTTCTTGTGGAACAGCTCCAGCCCCGTGAGCGAGCCGGTCATCAGCCCCGAGCCGTGATAGCCGCGCCAGCGCGAGATGATCTTCTTCTTCTCGGGGCGGTTCAGGATGTTGTTGTAATACCAGACCAGCTTGATGTTGGTCTCGTTCGCATCCGAGCCCGACAGGCCGAAATAGACCTTCGACATGTGATCGGGCGCACGGTCGAGGACCATATGCGCCAGCGTGATCGAGGCTTCCGTGCCGTGGCCGACATAGGCGTGGTAATAGGCCAGTTCCTTCGCCTGCTCGGCGATAGCCTCGGAGATTTCGGTGCGCCCGTAGCCCGCGTTCACACAGTAGAGGCCTGCGAAGGCGTCGAGCAGCTTGTTGCCGTCGCGATCCTCGATGAAGACGCCCTTGCCGCCGGTGACGATGCGGTTGGGGGACTCGCCGCGCGCGTGCTGGGCGAGATGGGTCGAGGGGTGGAAGAAGCTTTCGCGATCCCACTTGTCGAGTTGGTCATTGGTCAGCAATTTTCTCTCCTTCTTCTTGTCTTGGGGCGTCCGGGCGGGCGGGGCGATCAGCCCCAGTCGCGGCAGACGTATTTGATTTCCATGAACTCCTCCATTCCGCGGCGCGAGCCTTCGCGGCCGAGGCCGGACTGCTTCATGCCGCCGAACGGGATCGGCGCGCCGGTGACCTTGGTGCGGTTGACCGCGACCATGCCGAATTGCAGCGCGCGGGTGGCGCGGTAGATGCGTTTCGGGTTCTGGCTATGGACGTAAGCCACAAGCCCGTATTCGGTAGCGTTGGCGCGATCGAATACCTCTTCCTCGGTGTCGAAGACGGTGATCGGAGCGACCGGGCCGAAGGTTTCCTCCTGCATGATCTTCGCGCTGTCGGGCACATCCGTGAGAACGGTCGGCGCGAAGAACAGCGGGCCGCGGTCGAGCCGCTTGCCACCGCAGGCCAGTTTCGCGCCCTTGGCCAGCGCGTCGGCGACATGCTCTTCCTGCTTGGCGACGGCCTTTTCGTTCATCAGCGGTCCGATATCGGGGTCGTCCATGCCGATGCCCACGCTCAGCGCCTGTGTGGCCTCGGTGAACCGACGGCAGAACTCTTCATAGACGGGGCGCTCGACATAGATGCGGTTCGCGCCGAGGCAGTCCTGACCGGAGGTTGCGAATTTCGCCTTGATGACCTCTTCCACTGCCCGGTCCAGATCGGCACCCTTGAAGACGATGACCGGGGCGTGGCCGCCCAGTTCGAGGACCAGTCGCTTCACCGTCTGAGCCGATTGGCGATAGAGCAGGCGGCCTACTTCGGTCGAGCCGGTGAAGGACAGCGCGCGAACACGGGTGTCTTCTCCCCAAGGCTCGACGATCTCGGCGGCGTGGCCGGTAAGCACGTTGAACACGCCTGCGGGAAGTCCTGCGCGTTCGGCCAGCTCCGCCAGCGCCAGCGCGGAATAGGGCGTCTCGTGAGAGGGATGCGCGACTACGGTGCAGCCAGCCGCGATGGCGGCGGCGGCCTTGCGGGTGAGCATCGCGGCGGGGAAGTTCCAAGGCGTGACGAGGCCCACGACGCCCACGGGTTCGAGCCACAGCTCCACCTCTGCGTCATGCAGATGCGAGGTGACGCCCTCGATATTCGGGCGCTTGGCCTCTTCGGCGTAATATTCGATGAAGCTCGCCGCGTAGTCGATCTCTCCCATGGCTTCGCTCAGCGGTTTGCCCTGTTCGAGCACCATGATCCGCGCGAGGTCATCCTTGGCCTCGATGATCAGATCGAACCAGCGGCGCATAATCGCGGAGCGCTCCTGCGGGAGCGTCGTCGACCAATCGAGAAACGCGCGCTGTGCGGCATCGACGGCTTCTAGCGACTGGCTGCGGCTGAGTACGGTGATGTCGCCCAGCCGTTCCGAGTTGGCGGGGTTGGTGACGGGGATCACCTCGCCCGTCTCGCCGGCGACCCAGCGACCGTTCACATAGGCAAAGCTGCGCAGAAGGCGCTTGTCGGCGATATCGGGGCGGGCGGAAATGGCGGTATCGAGCATGAGAGACCTCCTTGGTTGAGATCACTCTGCGCCCGTTTTGACAGAGTAATAGTCCAAATGGGCTGCGCGGGCCCCGCATTTGGGCTGAAATACCGCCGACCGTCAGTCCATTTGGTCTGCGAAGAGGTCGAAGGGCGGCATGGCGGCGTTCTTCACCTCTTTCGTGACGATATAGGTGAAGTAGCGCGCGATCCCGATCCGCGCGTCAAGCATCGAGTCGATCAGCCGCTGATAGGCGTCGATGTCGCGGGTCACGATCTGCATCAGGTAGTCGAAGCCGCCGCCCAGAGCCCAGCAGCCCACGACCTCAGGGTGCTGATCGAGCGACCGCTCGAAGGTCTGGAAACTGGCGGCGGTGTGATCGGCCAGTTCGGCGGCCACGAACAGCGTCACATGCGGCCCGAGCTTCTTGAGGTTGAAGGTCGCGCGATAGCCAGCGATGAGGCCCGCCTTCTCCAGCTTTTTCAGCCGGTCCCATGCGGGCGTCGGCGAGAGGTTGATCTTCTCGGCCAGCGCCGCCTTGGTGATGCGGCCCTCGCGAGCCAGCACGCGCAGAATTTCGATATCGCGGGGGTCGAGCTTGATCATGGCGCCACGCTACACCGGCTCAACGCCTTGTGCATCCCCGATTTTCCGGCTGCTCTCTTGGGGGCTCACTCGGCCGCTTCGCGCGCCTCCTTCGACTGCGGAGCGTGGAAGCGTTCGCGCGAGGAGCCGTAGGGCTCGACCGTCCGGCGCTTGCGACGCAGCCCGTCGGCATCGCCCCGGCGCAAGCGCATGAAATAAAGCGCCGAGAGCGGTCCCGTCGCACCTGCGATGGCAAATCCCCAGAGGAAAGCGTGGATCGGGATCATCTCGGCCCCGGTGGTGGTTGCGGCCGCCCCGGCGGTCAGTTCCAGCACCACGCCCGCCAGCGCGATGCCAAGCGCGAGCGAGACCTGACGGCTCATCGCGGTGAAGGCGGTGGCGGGGCTCATCTCGCGCAGGTCGAGATCGGCAAACCCGATGGAGTTGATCGCGGTGAAGACCACCGATTGCGCGGCGCCACCGATCAGCAGAAGCGGGATCAACTGCCAGTCATGGATGCTGGTCACGGTGAGGAAGCCGAAGATCGTGGCGCCCCGTATGACGGCGGCCCAGATCATCACCCATTTGAAGCCGAACCGATCGAGGATGCGCGGCACGAATGTCCGCAGGCTGACCGCGCCCACCGCGTTCAGCCCGGTCAGTGCGCCGGAGACCATCACGGAAGCGCCGAGCCCCAGCTGGAAGAACAGCGGCAGCAGAAGCGAGATCGCCCCGTTCGACAGCCGGAAGATCAGCCCGCCGGTAATCGAAACGTCGAACGTCCTGTGCCGGAACAGCCGCAGATCGAGAAGCGGCTCGGACGTATTGCGCGCGCGCAGCCAGTAGAGGACCAGCAGGGCCACGCCCGCGACGCTGAGGGCGACTGCGGCCTGCCACGGCAGGATATGCTCGCCCAACGCGGAAAACCCTGTCATCACGGAGGCCAGACCTACGGCAGAGAGCACGAAGCCCGGAAAATCGAATGGTTTCGGCTCGGGCGGGCCGTCGGCGGGCATGTGGCGCAGCGTCAGCCAGATCGCCAGCGCGCCCAGTGGCAGGTTCATCAGGAAGATCGAGCGCCAGCCAAGGAAGGTCGTCACCGTCGCGCCCACGAAGGGGCCCAGCGCCGGGCCGATCAGCGCGGGCAGGGTGACATAGACCATCGCGCGGGTCATCTCCTCCTTGGAGGTGTGGCGCAGCACGATGAGCCGGCCCACCGGGCTCATCATTGCGGCCCCGATGCCCTGCAGCGCGCGGGCCAGCACGAGCCCCGTCACGCTCGTCTGGATCGCGCAGAGGAGCGAGGCCACGAGAAACACACCCATCGCGGCCAGAAACGTTCGTCGTGCGCCGATCCGATCCGCGATCCAGCCGGAAATCGGCACGAAGGCCGCGAGCGCGATCAGGTAGGTCGCCATCGCCATCTTGAGCGACAGCACCGGCACCGAGAGGTCCCGCGCGATCACCGGGATCGCAGTGGCCAGCACGGTCGCGTCGATCAGCTCCATCAGGAGCGACAGCGCCACCGTCAGCGGAATGATATTTTCGCGAAGCCTGCTCAGCATGACCGGGCATAGCTAGCACTTTGCCGCGCGGTGTCACCCCGCCGGGCGCGCGCAGAGCGCCGTGCTTTATCGCGCAGGTGAGATCGGTAAAGAAAAACCCCGCCCGAGAACGGGCGGGGAGTTGGGAGTGATGGGGCCTGCTTCCGGGCAGGAGAGACGAGAGAACCCGGAAGCAGGTCGTCGCGGAAACCCGGGCAGGGAGGGGGAGAGAGAGAAACCCGGTCTTTCCGAATGTCGCGAGGCATCTGCGCTCGACGGCGATGTCCGGGGGGTGGCGTATCCCGGCCTGCCATCTTGCCTATGCCCTTGCGTCTCGAGATGTGCAGGGAGAACCGATGCAGCAATGCCGCAGTTCCGATATTTCATTTGCCTCCCGTTCATGTGAGATCGCGCCGGTTTTCCGTGAGGTGCCGCGGGCGCGTCCTCCCTTGCGTCAGGTCAAACCAATGTCATGCTTTCTGCGCTAGGTTTGGCGTGGAATCGCACAGGCAGGAGACAGCGGGATGAAGGATCTGGCCGGGGACAAGGTGCCGCCGCGCAAGGGGACGTCACGCAAGGGGTCGCCGCGCAAGGGCGCGACGGCGGGCGCGGGATCGGCCAATGTGGTGAGCAAGCTCGCGGGCGCCGATCAGCCCCGTACCGAGGAACACAGCGCGGCGCTGGCCTCCTTCGAGGCGCTCGACCGTCTCTCTCACGCGTTGATGGGCCGGGCCGAGGGCGGGCTGTCTCCGATCTCGCTGAGCCTTGCCTGGGCCGATTGGGCGACGCATCTGACCCTCAGCCCCGGCAAACAGGCCGAGCTTGGCTGGAAGGCCGGGCGCAAATGGATGCACCTGTTGCGCGCAATGGCGCCGCACAGCAGCGACGATGTCGAGGCGCAGCCGCTCGAACCGCTGCCGCAGGACCGCCGTTTCTCCGCGCCCGACTGGCAGCAGTTTCCGTACTCCCTCTACGCGCAGAGTTTCCTGCATGCCCAGCAATGGTGGCACAACGCCACGACGGACGTGCGCGGGGTCGAGGCCCGGCACGAACAGATGATGCAGTTCTACGCGCGCCAATGGCTCGACATGGTGGCGCCCACGAATTTCATCGCGACCAATCCGCGAGTGATCGAGCGGACGTTGAAGGAAGGCGGGGTGAACCTCCTGCGCGGGGCGCGCTATTGGGGCGAGGATGCGGTCAAGGCGCTCACCGGCGATACCAAGCCGGAACCCACGCTGATCCCGGGGACCGATGTGGCGCTGACGCCGGGCAAGGTGGTGCTGCGCAACGATCTGATCGAGCTGCTGCAATACGAACCGCGCAGCGAGAAGGTCCATTCGGTGCCGCTGCTGATCGTGCCGGCCTGGATCATGAAATATTACATCCTCGATCTGGAGGAGACGAATTCGCTGATCCGCTGGCTCGTGGGGCAAGGCTTTACCGTTTTCGCGATCTCTTGGAAAAATCCCGACGAGGGCGACCGCGATCTGGGCTTCGACGACTACCGCGAGAAGGGCGTGATGACGGCGCTCGATGCGGTCTGTGCGATCACGGGTGCGGAGAAGGTTCACGGGCTGGGCTATTGCCTCGGCGGGACGCTCCTGTCGGTCGCAGCGGCGGCGATGGCGCGCGATGGCGACGAACGGCTGGCCTCGCTGACGATGTTGGCTGCACAGGTCGATTTTACCGAGGCCGGGGAGCTGAGCCTGTTCACCAATGAAGACCAGCTGAGCCTGATCGAAGATATGATGTGGGAGGAGGGCTATCTCGACAAGACCGCGATGGCGGGTACTTTCACCATGCTCAAGTCGAAGGATCTGATCTGGTCGCAGGCGGTTCATACCTACCTGATGGGCGAGCGCGAGACGGACAGCGCGCTGGCCTCGTGGAGCCACGACGCGACGCGGATGCCCTACCGGATGCATTCGCAATATCTGCGCCGGCTGTTTCTCGACAATGATCTGGCAGAGGGACGCATGGATACGCGCGGCGTGCCGGTCTTCCTGCAGGATATCGAGACGCCGGTCTTCGCCGTCGCGACCGAGGCCGATCACATCGCGCCGTGGCACTCGGTCTTCAAGCTGACATGGTCTCTGCCGGGAGCGGTGAATTTCGCGCTGGTCTCGGGCGGGCACAATACCGGGATCGTGCGTCCGCCGGGTGCGCCGCGGGCGCATTACCGCCTGATGGAGCATCGCCCTGGCATGCCGCATCCCTCCGCCGTGGACTGGGCCTCGGAATGTGCGCCCCGCGACGGGTCGTGGTGGGAGCCTTGGGCGAAATGGCTGCGCAAGACCGGGGACGGGTCCGAGATCGCGCCGCCCCCGATGGGCAAGGGGCGCAAATACCGCGCGCTCTGCGATGCGCCGGGGGCGTACGTGCTGACCCGCTAGCGCTGCTCGACCTCGGGCAGCATCGCGCGCAGCGTCTCGATCCGGTCGGCCTCACCTGGGGGTTTGTCCCAGCGGATTCGCGAGATGCGCGGGAAGCGCATCGCGACGCCGGATTTATGTCGGGTGGAGCGGTTGAGCCCCTCGAAAGCGACCTCCACCACCAGATCGGGCGACAGGGATCGCACCGGGCCAAAGCGTTCCACCGTGTGATTGCGCACGAAACGGTCGAGCTTGCGCAGTTCCTCATCGGTAAAGCCGGAATAGGCCTTGCCCACGGGCACGAGATGCTCTCCCTCCCAGACGCCGAAGGTGAAATCGGAATAGAAGCCCGAGCGTTTGCCATGCCCGCGTTGCGCATAGAGGATCACTGCGTCGATGATCCGCGGGTCGCGCTTCCACTTGAACCACGGCCCCTTGGGGCGGCCCGCCATGTAGGGCGTATCGCGACGTTTCAGCATCACGCCCTCGATCACCACCTCGGGCGGCGCTTCGCGTAACTCGGCGAGATCCTCCCAAGTGTCGAAGGGCAGCAGTTCCGAGACGTCGAAGCGCTCGGGGTTGAGGTCAGCAACAAACGCCTCCAGCCGGGTGCGGCGGGCCTCGAAGGGCAGGGGGCGCAGGTCCTCCTCGCCCGCGATCAGGATATCGTAGAGCCGCAGTGCCGCCGGGTGGGAGGCGAGCATCGCCTTGCCCGGAGATTTCCGCCCCAGCCGCTTCTGCAGATCGCCGAATGGCGCCACCTGATCGCCGCGCCGTACGATCAACTCGCCATCGAGCGCGCCGTCGAATGCCATATGCGCGACTACATCAGGAAAGGCCCCCGAAATATCCTCGCCGGTGCGCGAATAAAGCCGCCTCTCGCCGCCCTCGGCCACGGCCTGCACGCGGATGCCGTCCCATTTCCACTCGGCGGCGAAGTCGTCGGGCGTCAGATCGGTGAGCGCGTCGAGATCGGTGGGAGTCGACAGCATCACCGGACGGAACGGCGCAAAACCTGCGCGCTCGGGCTTTTCGCCGCCCTCGATCCAGTCGAAAAGCGGCTGATAGGGCGGCGATAGCCCGTGCCAGATTTCCTCGATCTCCTCAAGTTCGGGCGTGCCGAGCGAGGCCAGAGCCACCCGGGCAAGCCGCGCCGAGACGCCCACGCGCAGCCCCCCGGTCGCGAGTTTCAAGAGCGCATAGCGTTCCGAGGGCTCGAGCCGGTCCAGCCACCCGGCGATCAGCGGCCCCACGCGGGTCTTGGGCGTGTCCTGCAGGGTCTCGACGATCTCCACCAGATCGAGGTCCTGGGGCGTGTTTTCCTGCGGCCAGATGAGTGCGATCGTCTCGGCCAGATCGCCTACGTAGTCATAGGACAGCGCGAACAGCTCGGGATCGACCCGTTCGCCCACCATCGCGCGCAGGACCGCAGGTTGCGCGCGGCCCAGTTCCAGTTCTCCGGTGAGCGCCGCAAGCGCATAGCCGCGCTCGGGGTCGGGCGCGTGGCGCAAGTAATCGGCCAGCGCGTCGATCTTGGCGTTGCGCCCGGGCGTGAAGGCGAGACGTTCGAGAAGGACCGCGAAGGCTTTCATTCCGGCTCCTCCTCGTAGCCCACAAGATGGAGCGGACGGGCCACGCGCCCCTCCAGTTCCGCCCAGCGCATCAGCGCCTCCTCGCGGCCATGGGTGATCCACAGCTCGGACGGGTCGATCTCGCGCACCGTGCGCGTAAGGTCCACCCAGTCGATATGGTCCGAGATCACCAGCGGCAGCTCGACGCCGCGCTGGCGGGCGCGGGCGCGGATTTGCATCCACCCCGAGGCGAAAGAGATCACCGGGTCGGCGAAGCGCTGTACCCAAGGTGAGGAAAAGGCCGAGGGCGGCGCGATCACCAGCGCCTCGCGCAGCTCCCGCGCCTCTGCCTTGTCCATCGTGGCGGGGCGCAGATCGCCCAAGGGGATGCCCTGCTCCAGGTGGTAGTCGCAGAGCCGCTGCAGCGCGCCGTGGATGTAGATCGGCGCGTCATAGCCCGCCTCGCGCGCGAGCATGATGACGCGCTGCGCCTTGCCCAGCGCATAGGCGCCCACCAGATGCGGTCGCTCGGGGGCTGCGCGCATCGAGGCCATCAGCTTCGCCATCTCTTCGGCAGGATCGGGATGCTTGAAGACCGGCAGCGCGAAGGTGGCCTCGGTGATGAACGTGTCGCAGGGCACCGGCTCGAAAGGCGCGCAGGACGGGTTCGCGACGCGCGCGTAATCGCCCGAGGCCACGATCCGCTGGCCGCGATGCGTGATCGCGATCTGCGCCGAGCCCAGCACATGCCCCGCCGGATGAAAGCTGACATCCACGCCCCCCACCGAGAGCGGCCCCTCGTAAGCCTGCCGCTGTCCTGCGAAATCCTCGCCATAGCGGATCGCCATGATCTCCAGCGTCTGGCGCGTGGCCAGCACATGCCCGTGGCCTGCGCGCGCGTGATCGGCGTGGCCATGCGTGATCAGCGCACGCGCCACGGGACGACTCGGGTCGATGTAGAAATTGCCGCTCGGGCAATAGAGCCCCTCGGGGCGCGGGATCAGAAGCGGCTCGGCCATCGGTCTTTCACTTACGGTAACGCTCGAAATGCATACGCGAGGGCGCGCGCCCGGCCCAAATTTTCGGCAATCGCCCTAGGGCAAGCTTTTCGCGCGACGATTGTTCCAAATCAAACGATCTTCGGCGCGCCCATGTTAGGGTTACGCTATCCAGTCACAAGGGAGGCTTACATGGCAGAGAAGAAATCCCCACCCGGCATGAACATGGCCGGCTGCATGCCGGTGCCGGATATGGGTTCGGTAAGCTCGGTGATGGCACCGCAGCTCAAAATGATGGAATCGATGATCGCGCAGAACATCGAACTGCTCGAATTCCTGAAAGCCCGGTTCGAGCGTGATCAGGAAATGGTCAACCAGCTGTCGGAAACTGCCGATCCGATGCGCGCGATGACGCTCTGGGGTGAGTTCTGGCAGCGTACGGCCAGCGATTACACCGCCGAGATGACCAAGCTCGCCACCTCGATGACGGGGATCGCGGAACGCGCGGTGCGCTCTGCCACCGAAGAGGGCGAAGCGCTCGCCAAGGCGGTCGGAAAAAAGTGACGCCTCGGGTCGGCAAGCACGGGGTGAGCCTCGGCGGCGTGCCGGTCTGAGCGATCCGAAAACGCGTTGGCGCGGCAAGCCGGAGGGGCTCGCCGCGCGCAGTGCCGTTTGCGGCCAGTTTGCGGGCTTACTTCTTGTAGATCCAGCCGCCGCCGAAGATGCGGCTGTCCTCGGGCGCGTAGAACACGCAGGCCTGTCCGGGGCTGACGCCTTCCTCTGGCACGACCAGTTCGACCTCGGCCTCGGTCTCCGAGACGGGGCGGATGATCGCCTCGCGCGGCGGGCGGGTCGAGCGGACCTTGACCTTCAGGTGCCATTCCGCGCGCGAGGTGAAGGGCTCGTCGCCTAGCCAGTTGATCTCGCGCACGGGGATGGTGCGGGTCGACAGCGCCTCTTTGGGGCCGACGACGACATGGCGCGTCTCGGGGTCGAGCTTCACAACGTAAAGCGGATCTTCCAGTCCGCCGATGCCGAGCCCGCGCCGCTGACCGATCGTGTAATGGATCACGCCGCGATGCTGGCCGAGCACGTTGCCCTCCATGTCGACGATATCGCCGGGATCGGCGGCGCCGGGGCGCAGCTTCTCGATGACGCTTGCGTAGTTCCCGTTCGGCACGAAGCAGATATCCTGACTGTCGGGTTTGTCGGCCACCGCCAGCCCGTATTTCGCCGCCAGTTCCCGCGTCGCATCCTTCGAGGGCAGGTGGCCCAGCGGGAAGCGCAGGTAATCGAGCTGCTCCGGCGTGGTCGAGAACAGGAAATAGCTCTGATCGCGGTTCGGATCGGCCGCGCAATGCAACTCGGGCCCGGCCGCGCCGTCCTTGCGCTGGATGTAATGGCCCGTCGCCATGCAATCGGCATCGAGATCCTTCGCCGTCTCCAGCAGATCCTTGAACTTCACGCGCTCGTTGCAGCGGATGCAGGGAACCGGCGTCGCGCCACCCAGATAGGCGTCGGCGAATTCGTCGATCACCGCCTCGCGGAACGTGTTCTCGTAATCGAGCACGTAATGCGGGAAGCCCATCTCCTCGGCGACGCGGCGGGCATCGTGGATATCCTGCCCCGCGCAGCACGCACCTTTCTTGGCCAGCGCCGCGCCGTGGTCGTAAAGCTGCAGCGTCACGCCCACCACGTCATAGCCTTCCTCGGCGAGTTTCGCGGCCACGACCGAGCTATCGACGCCGCCCGACATGGCGACGACGACGCGGGTGTCCGCGGGCGGTTTGGCGAAACCGAGCGAATTGAGCGGCAGATCCTTGGGCATGATGAAGCGTCCTTTAACGAGACGTGCAGCAATATAGGAAAATGCGACCCACTCTCAACCCCGCGTTTCACGCAGTGTTAACGGCGTGCGCACCAATGTGGCCGGCGTGAAGAGCTTGAAGGGGTGAGCCCATGTATCTCAAGAAAGTCGACGGCCCGCGCGCGGTGACCCTCGCCGACGGCACGATCCTGACCCGTGCCGATCTGCCTTCTCCGAAAACCCGAAGATGGGTGGCCAGCCGAAAAGCCGTAATCGTGCAGGCGGTCGCGCATGATCTGATCTCGCGCGATGAGGTGCTGGAGCGCTACGGGCTCTCCGACGAGGAGCTCGACCTCTGGATCGAAGCGATCGAAAGGCACGGGATTCAAGGGCTTAAGGTGACCGCGATCCAGAAGCTCAAACAGCTTTAGGTTGCACCCTCGCGGAAACGTGAGAAGGTAACCCGGTGTTAACCATTTGATGTAAGTCTCGACCTGATCGAGGGATTAATGCGGAGAACCCAGAATGCGTATTTTATTGGTGGAAGACGACCCGACGACCTCGCGCAGTATCGAATTGATGCTGACCCATGCGAATCTCAACGTCTATTGCACCGATCTGGGTGAAGAAGGCATCGATCTCGCGAAACTCTACGATTACGACCTGATCCTGCTTGACCTCAATCTGCCCGACATGAACGGGCACGAGGTGTTGCGCCAGCTGCGCCTGTCGAAGATCGACACGCCGATTCTGATCCTCACCGGGGCCGACGATACCGAAAACAAGATCAAGGGATTCGGCTTCGGCGCCGATGACTACATGACGAAGCCCTTTCACCGCGAGGAACTGGTGGCGCGCATTCACGCGATCATCCGCCGGTCCAAGGGCCATGCGCAATCGATCATCCGCACCGGCAAGATCTCGGTCAATCTCGATGCGAAGACGGTCGAGGTCGATGGCAAGCCGGTGCATCTGACCGGCAAGGAATACCAGATGCTCGAACTGCTCAGCCTCCGGAAGGGCACGACCCTGACCAAGGAGATGTTTCTGAACCATCTCTACGGCGGCATGGACGAGCCCGAATTGAAGATCATCGACGTTTTCATCTGCAAGCTGCGCAAGAAACTCGCCGATGCCACCGAAGGCGAGAATTACATCGAAACCGTCTGGGGCCGTGGCTACGTGCTGCGCGATCCCGACCCTTCGGAGTTGGAGCGGCGCATCGCCATGGGCGCCTGACTTCACAAAGCCGGCGATCTCCGTCGTCACGGCTCTTTACGCCCCCTCGGCGCTTGCCTAAACCAAGGTCAGCACGAGGGGGTTTTCCATGTCCGAGCCAAGCCGCACCGAGATCGACGCGCTGAGCGAGGCCGAGGCCCGCGCAGAAATGCCCAGCCTGATCGCCAAGATCGAGGCGGCCAATACCGCCTATCATACTCATGATGCGCCCGAGATTTCGGATGCGGAATATGACGCGCTCAAGCAACGCCTCGCAGCGATCGAGGCGAAATTTCCCGCGTTGAAATCCGAGCAATCGCCCACCGAACAGGTTGGCGGCCAACTCGCGGAAGGCTTCGGCAAGATCACCCATGCGATCCGCATGATGAGCCTCGCCAATGCCTTTTCTGACGAGGAGGTGACCGAGTTCGACGAAAGTGTCCGCAGCTTCCTCGGTCTAAAATCCGACGCAAAGCTGAACTACACGGCCGAGCCGAAGATCGACGGGCTGTCGCTCTCGATCCGCTACGAGAAGGGCAAGCTGATCCATGCCGCCACGCGCGGCGACGGTGCGGTCGGTGAGAACGTGACCGAGAACGCACGCACCATCGACGACATTCCGACCTCGATCGCGGATGCGCCGGACGTGCTGGAAGTGCGCGGCGAAGTCTATATGAGCCATGCCGATTTCGACGCGCTCAACAGCCGCAACGAGGCCGCGGGCGAAAAGCGTTTCGCCAATCCGCGCAACGCCGCCGCTGGATCCTTGCGCCAACTCGACCCGAAAGTGACCGCGTCGCGCCCTCTGAAGTTCTTTGCCTATGCCTGGGGGGAGCTTTCCGCGCCGCTGGCCGAGACCCAGATCGAGGCCATCGCGCGGCTGCAATCCCTCGGCTTCCAGACCAACCCGCTGACCGAGCTTTGCGACGGACCTGCTGACATGCTCGCCCATTACCGCGAGATCGAGGCAAAGCGCGCCACGCTCGGCTACGATATCGACGGCGTCGTCTACAAGGTGAACGACCTCGCGCTGCAGCGCCGCCTCGGCTTCCGCTCGACCACGCCGCGTTGGGCGATCGCGCATAAATTCCCCGCCGAGCTTGCCTGGACGCAGCTCGAAGGGATCGACATTCAGGTCGGTCGCACCGGCGCGCTCTCGCCGGTCGCGCGGCTGACGCCGGTGACGGTGGGCGGCGTGGTCGTCTCGAACGCGACGCTGCATAACGAGGATTACATCGCCGGGCGCGATTCCAAGGGCGCGGAAATTCGCGGCGGCAAGGATATCCGCGTCGGCGACTGGGTGCAGGTCTATCGCGCGGGGGACGTGATCCCGAAGATCGCCGATGTCGATCTCGCGCGCCGCCCCGAAGATGCGGTGCCCTACGACTTTCCGACCCATTGCCCTCGCTGCGGATCCGAGGCGATCCGCGAAGAGGGCGATGCGGTGCGCCGCTGCACCGGCGGGCTGATCTGCCCCGCGCAAGCGGTCGAAAAGCTGAAACATTTCGTCTCTCGCGCGGCTTTCGACATCGAAGGTCTCGGCGCGAAACAGGTCGAGCAATTCTACGAGGATGGCTGGATCAAGGAACCCGCCGACATCTTCACGCTGGAAGAGCGCTACGGGCAGGGCATCCAGCAGCTCAAGAACCGCGAGGGCTGGGGAGAGAAATCGGCGCGCAACCTCTTTGCCGCCATCGCAGAGAAACGCAGGATTCCGCTGCAACGCCTGATCTTCGCGCTCGGCATCCGTCATGTCGGTGAGACGAGCGCAGGGATGCTTGCCACACATTACGGCACATGGGACGCGTTCGAGACCGCGATGACGCAGGCAGACTGCGGCCAGGGCCCGGAATGGGACGATCTGATCTCGATCGACGGCGTCGGCGAGACGCTCGCGACCTCGGTCGTGACGACGTTCCAGCAAGAGGCCGAGCGCGCCTCGATCGACCGTCTCACCGCGCATCTGAGTGTCGAGGAGGCCGAGAAGCCGAAATCCGACAGTCCGGTTTCGGGCCTCACCGTCGTTTTCACCGGGACGCTGGAGAAGATGACCCGGGCCGAGGCGAAGGCGCGGGCGGAGGCGCTTGGCGCGAAGGTCTCGGGGTCCGTCAGCGCCAAGACCGACCTGCTCGTCGCGGGGCCGGGCGCTGGATCGAAAGCCAAGAAAGCGGCCGAGTTGAACATCCGCGTCATCGACGAGGATGAATGGATCGCGCTCGCGGGGGGCGCATGAGCACCCGGCCCTCCGAACTGTTCGAGCTCTTCGCCGAGCTCGACAGTCTCGCGGGCGTCGGTCCGAAAACGGCCAAGCATTTCGAGGGGTTGGGGATCACCCGCCCGCGCGACGTGTTGTTTACCTTGCCCTATTCGGTGATCGATCGCCGTCCTGTCGCGACCGTGCAAGGCGTGCCCGCGGGCACTACTGTCACCGTCGAAGTGACGATCGGAGCCCATAGTCCTGCGCGTAAACAGGGCGCGCCAGACCGGGTTCTGTGCCATGACGCGCAGGGCGACATCACGCTGGTCTTCTTCCGCGCGCGGGGCGACTGGCTCGCGAAACAGATGCCCAACGGGGCGCGGCGGATCATTTCGGGCAAGCTCGAGATTTATGACGGGCAGGCGCAGATCGTGCATCCAGATTACATCCTGCCACCCGAAAATGCGGGCGAGATGCCCCGCTTCGAGCCGGTCTATCCGCTCACCGCCGGCGTCACGCAAAAGCTGATGGCGAAGGCGGCCGAGGGGGCCTTGGCGCGTGCGCCGGACCTGCCCGAATGGATCGACGCTGCGCTCAAGCGCCGCGAGGGCTGGCCGGATTGGCGCGACGCGGTGCAAACGGCGCATCACCCTGAAAAGATTGACGATCTCGCGGCCACAGCGCCGGCGCGCGCGCGCCTCGCCTATGACGAGCTTTTCGCGCATCAGATGACACTCGCGCTCGCCCGGCGCCAGTCGCGGCGCAAGAAGGGTCGGGTGACGCGCGGCACGGGCAAGCTCTCGGCGCAGGTTCTGGCCAGCCTGCCGTACAAGCCGACCGGTGCGCAGACCCGCGCGATCGCCGAAATCGCGGGCGATATGGGCTCCGAGCGGCGAATGAACCGGCTGCTGCAGGGCGATGTCGGCGCGGGCAAGACGCTGGTCGCCTTCATGGCGCTGCTGACGGCGGTCGAGGCTGGCGGGCAGGGCGTGATGATGGCGCCCACGGAAATTCTCGCGCGCCAGCATCTGGAAGGTCTGGCGCCGCTGGCCGAGGCGGCGGGCGTCCGGCTGGAGATTCTGACCGGGCGCGACAAGGGGGCGGAGCGGGCGCGCAAGCTCGTCGATCTGGCCTCGGGCGCGATCGGTATCCTCGTGGGCACCCATGCGGTTTTTCAGAAAGACGTGGAATTTCAGGATTTGCGGCTTTCCGTGATCGACGAACAGCATCGCTTCGGCGTGGCGCAACGGATGGAGCTGGGTGCCAAGGGGCAGGCGGTCGACGTGCTGGTCATGACCGCGACGCCGATCCCGCGCTCGCTCGCGCTGGCGCAATATGGTGACATGGATGTGAGCCTTCTCGACGAGAAGCCACCGGGTCGGACGCCGGTCAAGACCGCGCTCGTCGCGATGGAGCGGATGGGAGAGGTGGTCGAGCATCTGCGCAAGGCGGTGTCCGAGGGGCGGCAGGCCTATTGGGTCTGCCCGCTGGTCGAAGAGAGCGAGCGCGTCGATCTGAGCTCCGCCACCGACCGCTTTCTGGCGCTGCGCGCAGCGCTTGGCGACGATGTCGTGGGGCTGGTTCACGGCCAGATGCCCTCCGCCGAGAAAGACGCCGCGATGGCGGCCTTCGTGAAGGGGCAGACACGCGTGCTGGTCGCGACGACGGTGATCGAGGTGGGCGTGAACGTGCCCAACGCCTCGATCATGGTGATCGAGCGGGCCGAGAGTTTCGGTCTCGCGCAGCTCCATCAGCTGCGCGGGCGGGTCGGGCGCGGCGCTGCGGCCTCGACCTGCCTGATGATCTACCAGAGCCCGCTGAGCGAGACGGCAGAACGACGCCTGTCGATCCTGCGCGAAAGCGAGGACGGGTTCCGCATCGCCGAGGAAGACCTCGCCATGCGGGGCGCGGGCGATGTGATCGGCACGGCGCAGTCGGGCCTGCCGCGTTTCCGCGTGGCGGACCTTGAACGTCAGGCCGGTCTGATGGCGGTGGCGCAGTCGGATGCGCGCAAGCTCCTGTCCGACGATCCCGAGCTGAGCGGCCCGCGCGGACAGGCGGCGCGGGTGCTGCTGTGGCTGATGGAACAGGACCGCGCGATCCGCCTGATCGGCATCGGCTGAGCCCGGTTCGACTCACGTTCTCCTCCAGTGTTCTCAAATGTTCCTAAAAAGTTCTTTACACGCGACGTCAATTATGAGAACAAAGTAGCAACAGAGGGAATGGAGGTGCCAGATGGCCAAGGAAATCAAGGAGCTTCTCGACCGCAATCACAGCACGCTGCTGGCCGACGCCGTAGGGGGCATCGCGCTTTGCGCAAGCTTCATCATGGCGCTTTGGCTGCCGGGGCTCCTCTAAGCCCGACCTGTCTCATCGTTACTGCCTCGCGCTTTTTGGCTGCCGCACCTGTCCCAAACCCGCGGCTTTGCCTGTCCCCCAGGCCCGCCTGTCCGTAAAGCGCAACCTTCAGCCGCCGCTCTTTCGAGTGGCGGCTTTTTTTATCGCGTAGAAGAGAGTTTAGCGGCTCAGCACTGCTCGAGCGCTTCGAGCGTCGCCTCGGGGGCGAGCAGGATCGAGCCATGCCGGTTGGGGTAGTCGCGCGCGGCTTGCAGTACTTCATAATCGCCGAAGGGCGCATCGGGGACAGGGCCGCCCTTGAGCATCTCGGCCAGCTGATCGCGCAGCTTCGCGATCTCATCGCGCGTGCGGCCCACGACCTGGGCCCCGAAGATCGCAGCAGAAGCCTGACCCAGCGCGCAGGCATGTACGGTCTGGCTATAGCCGGTCACGCGGCCGTCTGCGCAGGTCAGCGCGACTTCGACTGTGGAGCCGCAAAGCGGCGCGCGCTTGCGCATGGTCACGTCGGGCTCGGGCAGCGGATCGGTGCCCGGCATATCGGCGGCCAGCGCCAGAATACGCTGCGAATAGAGCTTGATCAGATCGGTGTCGCTCATCTCTTTCCCCTTCGGCCCGTCCGGCGTAGATAGGACCTGAGCCACAGGAAGGAAAGAGCAGATGCCATTCGATCCCGCCAGCTTGACCTATGACGCCAACGGTTTGATCCCCGCCATCGCGCAGGATGCGCTGTCGGGCGATATCCTGATGATGGCATGGATGAACGCTGAGAGCGTTACGAGAACACTCGAAACAGGGCGCGTAACCTATTGGTCGCGCTCGCGGCAATCGTTCTGGGTAAAGGGCGAGACCTCGGGCCATGTGCAGCGCCTGCGCGAGATGCGGGTGGATTGCGACCGCGACACGCTTCTGGTGCTGGTGGAGCAGGAAGGCCCGGCCTGCCACACCAATCGCCGGTCGTGCTTCTATACCGCGATCCGCGATGGCGAGGAGGTCGAGATCCTCACGCCGATGGAAGATTGAGAGCGACCCTTCGGGGAGGATATTTCCGTCAAGAGGAAGCGGGTAGCCCGACCATGCGGCGAATCTCGTCCGGGGTGACCCCATCCTCGCGGTATTTCGCAATCGCGCGGGCGTCGTCGCGCTTGGCGAGGCGCTTGCCGTTCTCGTCTCGGATTAGCTCGTGATGGCAATAAGTTGGCGTGAGAAGTTCGAGTAGTCTCTGAAGCAGCACGTGGATCTGCGTGGCGTCGAACAGGTCTGCGCCGCGTGTGACATGGGTAATGCCCTGTGCGGCATCGTCTAGCACCACGGCGAGGTGATAGGACGTACCCATCTCGCGGCGTGCAAGCACGACATCGCCCACCTTCTCGATCAGATCGGCGCGAGAGATGTGATGCGTGCCTTTGTGCAGCGCGCAGATTTCCTCGAAGCGGATATCGCGGGCGGCGCGGGTCATATTCAGCCGCAAGGCGCTTTCAGGCAGCGGAGCCCCGGGTCGGCGCGCGCCGCGCTCGCGGCAGGTGCCAGGATAGATCAGCCCGTCGGGCCCGTATTGCGCGCCTTCCTGCGGTGCGGAGGCGGCTGCCTCAATGTCGCGGCGGGTGCAGGAGCATGCAAAGAGAAGATCGCTTTCCCAAAGTCTTTCAAGGGCTTCGCGATAGAGGTTCAAGCGATCCGATTGGCGCAGAACCGGCCCGTCCCAAGACAGCCCGAGCCAGTGTAGATCGTCGTAGATCTGCTGTTCCCAGTGCGGGCGCGCGCGGCTCTGGTCGATGTCTTCGATGCGCAGCAAGAACTGCCCGCCCGCGTTGCGCGCCATGTCATGCGCTAGGATCGCGCTATAGGCATGGCCCAGATGCAGCGGGCCCGTTGGCGAGGGGGCGAAGCGTGTGATCATCGACGCGCGCACCCTGCCAAATCAGCCGCCCGCGCGGCGATCCGCATGCGCCTGATAGATCAGGATCCAGGCGAGCGCGATGAACATCGGATGCGTCAGGCCGCCCGAGAAGATGATCGCCGGAACCCAGATCACGAAGACGAGGATCGCAAGGAAGATGCGCCCGATCAGCAGGATCGAAAGCGGTGGCAGAAACAGGGCCAGAACGTAGTTCATACGGTCTCTCCTTGATGTGCCAGCCAGTCGCCGAAGACCGTCTTGGCGCGATCGGTATAGGCCTTGTAGCGGTCTTTGCGGCCACGCCGCCCGCCCTTGGCGTCGATCGGCGGGAAGAGCCCGAAATTGACATTCATCGGTTGGAACGTCTTCGCCTCGGCCCCCCCTGTGATGTGGGTGATCAACGCCCCCATCGCGGTTTCGGGTCCCGGTGGCGGCAACTCGCGGCCCTGAAGCTCCGCAGCGGCCATGCGACCCGCCAGAAGGCCCATCGCGGCGCTTTCGACATAGCCTTCAACGCCGGTGATCTGGCCCGCGAAGCGCAGGTTCGGGTGCGATTTGAGCCGCATCTGAGCATCGAGGAGCGTCGGCGAATTGATGAAGGTGTTGCGGTGAATCCCGCCGAGACGCGCAAACTTGGCATCCTGAAGCCCCGGAATCATCCGGAAAACAGCAGCTTGCGCGCCGTACTTCATCTTGGTCTGGAAGCCCACGATATTGTAGAGCGTGCCGAGCGCGTTGTCGCGGCGCAGCTGCACCACCGCCCAAGCCTTGGTCTGCGGATCGTGCTCGTTGGTCAGGCCGACCGGTTTCATCGGCCCGTGGCGCAGGGTCTCGCGACCGCGTTCAGCCATCACCTCGATCGGCAGGCAGCCGTCGAAATAGCCCGCGGTCTCGCCCTCGTGGAACTCGGTCTTGTCGGCCTCGAGCAGCGCGTCGATGAAGGCCTCGTATTGGTCCTTCGTCATCGGGCAGTTGATATAGGCCGTGCGCTCTTCCTCGGTCTCGCCCTTGTCGTAGCGCGACTGGCGCCATGCGACGGACATGTCGATCGTGTCGGCATAGACGATGGGCGCGATGGCGTCAAAGAAGGCCAGTCGCTCTTCGCCGGTGGCTTGCAGGATAGCTTTGCCGAGGCTCTCAGACGTCAGAGGCCCGGTCGCAAAGATCCATTTTCCCTCTGAAGGAAGCTCCGTAACTTCTTCCTCCGTAAAGGAAATGTTCTCGTGGGCGCGAAGCGCCTCGGTCACCGATTGCGAAAACGCCTCGCGGTCCACGGCCAGCGCGCCGCCTGCGGGCAGACGGTGCTTGCGCGCGGTCTCCATGATCAGCCCGTTCGCGGCGCCCATCTCCCAATGGAGCTGACCCACGGCGTTGCGTTCGTGATCGTCCGAGCGGAACGAGTTCGAGCAGACCATCTCGGCATAGTTACCGGTCTGGTGCGCGAAGGTTTCGACCTTGGGGCGCATCTCGTGCAGCACCACGCGGATGCCGGCATTCGCCGCCTGCCAGGCCGCTTCCGAGCCCGCCATGCCACCGCCGACGATATGGAGTTCTTCTGTCATGGCCGCTCATGTAGTGGTCAAAGCGGCAAAAGGGAAGGCCGATCCGCGGAGGGAAAACGGGAAACGGCCCGGAGCATCCCCGGGCCGTTTCTTGCGATCAGAAATCGTCGAGCTTGGGTCTCTTGCCGATCGAGACATGGTCGATGTCTTCAAGCGCAAATCCCTTGATGATCGAAGGGATCATCATCGACACCAGTATGAAGATCGGCAGGCCCACGACGGTGATCACCTGTTGCAGC
Organism: Thioclava sp. JM3; assembly: GCF_002213185.1. Lineage (NCBI taxonomy): Bacteria > Pseudomonadati > Pseudomonadota > Alphaproteobacteria > Rhodobacterales > Paracoccaceae > Thioclava > Thioclava sp. JM3. The sequence goes on along the minus strand of NZ_NBOB01000001.1, from coordinate 328,158 downwards.
GCGGTCAACCCGGCATCGCCTGCGAGTACGATCAGCATCGCCGCGACCAGACCTTCGGCCGCGCCCCAGAAAACGCGCTGATGGACGGGGCCGGGCGTCGGCGTGCCGGTGCAGAGCATGTCGACCACCAGCGAGGCCGAGTCCGACGACGTCGCGAAGAAGATCGCCACCACGACGACGGCGATGCCCTGAACGATATGGACGAAGGGGAAATGCTCGAAGAAGGCGAACATCGCGAGCGGAACGCTATCGGAGACCGCTTTCGACAATTGCCCCGCCTGATCGCCCATCGCGGCGCGCGCCGCCTGTCCGATGCCGTCGAACTCCATCGCCTGCCAGCCGAAGATCGCGAACCAGATCAGGGTGAAGAGCGAGGGCGCCAGCAGCACGCCGAAGACGAATTCGCGCACCGTGCGACCGCGCGAGATGCGCGCGACGAACAGCCCGATGAAGGGCGACCAGGTCACCGTCCAGGCCCAGTAGAACACCGTCCACGAGCCCTGCCAGCCCCAGCCGGGCGTGTCGGGGTTCTCGTTGGCCAGCATGTCGTTCCAGAAGGCCAGATGCGGCAGGTTGGAGAAATAGAGCCCGAAGGTCTGGACGATCCCGCGCAGCAGGAACAGGGTCGAGCCGAAGATCAGCACGAAGACCATCAGACCGACCGCCATGCCGATATTGATATTCGACAGCAGCTTCACGCCCTTGTCGAGCCCAGCGACGATGGAGGTGATCGCAACGGCGGTCAGCGCGGTGAGGATCGCGATCTTGACGAAGGTGCCGTCGCCCGTACCGAGAAGCGCATCGAGGCCGGCGGCGATCTGGCTGGAGCCGAGGCCGAGCGAGACGGCGACGCCAAACAGCGTGCCGAGGATCGAAGCTATGTCGATCGCCTTTCCGATCGGCCCGTTGATGCCCTCTTTCAGGAGCGGGTAGAACACCGAAGAGACCCGCACCGGCAGGTCGTAGCGGTTGATGAAATAGGCAAACCCCAGCCCCGGCAGCGTGAAGATCGTCCAGGTGTGCAGGCCGAGGTGATAGATCGCGATGGAGATCGCGTCTTTCGCGGCCTCGTCGGAAAAAGGCTCGACGCCCGGCAGCGGCGGTTCGGAGAAATGGCTGATCGGTTCGGCCACGCCCCAGAACATCAGCACCGTGCCGATACCGCCCGCGAACAGCATCGTGAACCATGACAGATTGCCATATTCCGGGCGGCTGTCCTTCGGCCCGAGCCGGATATGGCCATGGCGCGACAGCGCGGCCCAGATCAGGAAGCCCAGCCAGATATTGACGCCGAGAATGAAGAACCAGCCGAGATTGGCGACGATCCAGGAACGGCCCGCGGCGAACGCGTCGCCAATCGGGCCGGGAAAGATCACAAGGGCGAGCACGAAGACGATCGTGAAGCCTGCCGATACGAAGAAAATCGTCGGGTCGGTTCTTAGGCCGAGCCTATCTGCCAAGGCTTTCATGAAACTCTCCCTTTTTTGAATAGTGCAACCGCAACGGGTGGCTTCAGGGGTGGTTCCGGGCAAATGGCGAATTGAGAGCAACAAAGAGTCGAAACGGTGCGGCACGTGGCTGAGCCGCAACATCGAAACTCCGTGCGATCAGAAGGCGAGGTTGTGGCGGAAGAGGTTCGTGGTCGAACCTTTTCCAGGGGTGACGCGGAGGCCGACGTTCCAGAGATCGAACTCGCCATCGCGACTATTCTTCTAACGTGGAAGCCATAATGGGAAAGCCCCCGGTCCTTGCGGAACGGGGGCTTGATTTCATTGCTTTTTTGCGAAGCCGTTGCGAATTGCGAGCAGCTTACGCTGGATCAGCTTTCGCTACCCTCCGCACCGCCGTTCCCGGAGGCGTCCGGCGCGGAAGGTGCATCGGGTGCATCGGGTCCATCGGTCGACCCATCGGAATCCGGATCCAGATCGTCGTCGTCGCCCTGATCGGCGATCCGCGCGACCGAGACCACGACTTCGCCCTTGGCGGTGTTGAACACACGCACGCCACCGGCAGAGCGCGAGCGGAAGGAGATGTCTTCCACCGGGCAGCGGATCGACTGACCCGTCGAGGTGGCGAGCATGATCTGATCGCTCATCTCGACCGGGAAGGAGGCCACCAGCGGGCCGCCCCGCATCGCCTTGTCGATCGCCGTCACGCCCTGACCGCCGCGACCGCGGGTCGGGTAGTCATGGCTCGACGAGATCTTGCCCGACCCCTTCGAGGTGATCGTCAGGATCAGATCTTCGGCCGCCGACATCTCGGCATAGCGCTCCATCGACAGCGGCCCCTCGGCCACGGTTTCCTCGTCCTCGTCGGGCTCGACCTCGTCCTCGGTCACGCCCGCCATCAGGCGACGCTGTTTGAGATAGGCGGCGCGCTCTTCCGAGCTGGCTTCGAAGTGGCGGATCACCGACATCGAGACGACCTCGTCATCGCCCTTCAGCTTGATGCCGCGAACGCCGACCGAGTTGCGCGAGTTGAACACGCGCACTTCTGGCACCGGGAAGCGGATCGCGCGACCGCTGGCGGTGACCAGCATCACGTCGTCGTCCTCGGAACAGATGCGCGCATTGATCAGGCGCATTCCGGCGTTCTCGTCCTCGAACTTCATCGCGATCTTGCCGTTTCGCATGACGTTGGTGAAATCCGACAGGCGGTTGCGGCGCACGGTACCCTTGGAGGTCGCGAAGACCATCTGCAGGTCGTCCCATTCCGCCTCGTCGCGATCGACCGGGGTGATCGCGGCGATCGACACGCCTGTGGGGATCGGCAGGATGTTGACGATCGCCTTGCCCTTCGACTGGCGAGAGCCGAGCGGCAGCTGCCAGCACTTCATCTTGTAGACCATGCCTTCGGTCGTGAAGAACAGAAGCTGCGTGTGAGTGTTGGCGACGAACAGCGTGGTGACCGTGTCGTCATCTTTCAGCGCGCCACCCGACAGCCCCTTGCCGCCACGCTTCTGCGAGCGGAAATCGGCCAGAGGCGTGCGCTTGATGTAGCCGCCCTGGGTGACCGTCACGACCATGTCTTCGCGCTCGATCAGGTCTTCGTCGGCCATGTCGCCGGCCCAGTCGATGATCTCGGTGCGGCGCGGCACGGCAAACAGCTCGCGCACTTCGCGCAGCTCGTCGGCGATGATACCCATGATCCGCTCGCGCGAGGCGAGGATGGCGAGGTATTCGCGGATCTTCTCGGCCAGCTGGGCGAGCTCGTCCGTGACTTCCTTCACGCCGATCTGGGTCAGACGCTGAAGACGCAGATCGAGGATCGCGCGGGCCTGCGTTTCCGACAGGTTGTAGGTGCCGTCATCGTTGACCGGATGCAGCGGATCGTCGATCAGCTTGAGATATTCGACGATGTCATGCGCGGGCCAGCGCCGCTCCATCAGGCGGGTGCGGGCCTCTGCCGCGTCGGCCGAGGAGCGGATGGTCGCCACGACCTCGTCCACGTTCGACACCGCCACGGCCAGACCGCAGAGGATGTGGCTGCGCTCGCGCGCCTTGCGCAGTTCGAATGCGGTGCGGCGTGCGACGACTTCCTCGCGGAAGCTGATGAAATAGGTGAGGAACTGGCGCAGCGTCAGTTGCTCGGGGCGGCCGCCGTTCAGCGCCAGCATGTTGCAGCCGAAGGAGGTCTGCATTTGCGTGAAGCGGAAAAGCTGGTTCAGCACCACATCGGGGGTCGCGTCGCGCTTCAGTTCGATCACGACACGCACGCCAACGCGGTCGGATTCGTCGGCGATGTTCGAGATGCCTTCGAGTTTCTTCTCGCGCACGAGATCGGCGATCTTCTCGATCATCGCCGCCTTGTTCACTTGATAGGGAATCTCGTCGAGGATGATCGCGAAGCGGTCCTTGCGGATCTCTTCCACGCGGGTCTTCGCTCGGATGATGACCGAGCCACGGCCCTCGAGGTAAGCCTTGCGCGCACCGCCGCGCCCCATGATCTGGCCGCCGGTCGGAAAGTCGGGGGCGGGGACGATCTCCATGATCGCCTCGTCCGACATGTCGGGGTTCTCGATCAACGCCAGCGTCGCGTCGCAGACCTCGCCGAGGTTGTGCGGCGGAATGTTGGTCGCCATGCCGACGGCGATACCGCCCGCGCCGTTGACCAGCATGTTCGGGAAGCGTGCGGGCAGAACCGTCGGCTCTTCCTGCTTGCCGTCGTAGTTGTCCTGGAAATCGACCGTGTCTTTCTCGATATCGGCGAGAATGTAATTGGCCGGTTTCGCCATGCGCACTTCGGTGTAGCGCATCGCCGCCGCGTTATCGCCGTCCATCGAGCCGAAGTTGCCCTGACCGTCGAGCAGCGGCAGCGACATCGAGAAGGGCTGCGCCATCCGCACCAACGCGTCGTAGATCGCGGCGTCGCCATGCGGGTGATACTGACCCATGACGTCGCCGACCGGACGCGCCGACTTGCGATAGGGCTTGTCGAAAGTGTTCCCGGTCTCGTGCATCGCGTAGAGGATGCGCCGGTGAACGGGTTTCAGACCGTCGCGCAGATCGGGGATCGCGCGGCTCACGATCACGCTCATCGCGTAATCGAGATAGGCGGTTTTCATCTCGTCCGCGATGGAAACGGTGGGGCCGAGATAAGCGGGCCGCCCGGGGCCTTCTTCTTCGGTTTCCGGCGGTTCAGGAGTGTCGGTCACGCGCGCCTCGATATTCTAGATATTGTTGTGGAACCTTATAAAGGCCGCAAGCGGCGGGTGCAATCATGGAGAAGGCCCCGGCGGGTGCGCGGGGCCTTCTTCGTGACGTCAGGTTAGGGCGATCGGGGCGCGGCCCGTGCCGCAGCCGATCAGCCTTCGCGGGCTGCGCGCTTCCGCTCGTGCGGATCGAGGTGCAGTTTGCGCAGGCGGATCGCCTTGGGCGTGACTTCGACCAGTTCGTCGTCGTTGATATAGGCGATGGCCTCCTCTAGCGACAGACGCACCGGCGGGGTCAGGCGGACCGCTTCATCCGTGCCCGAGGCGCGGACGTTGGTCAGCTTCTTGCCCTTGAGCGGGTTCACTTCGAGATCATTGTCGCGCGAATGCTCGCCGATGATCATCCCGGTATAGACCTGCTCCTGCGAGCCGATGAACAGCTTGCCGCGCTCCTCGAGGTTCCACAGCGCGTAGGCGACAGAGACGCCATTCTCCATCGAGATCAGAACGCCCTGACGACGCCCGTCGATCTGGCCCTTGTAGGGCGCCCAGCTATGGAACAGGCGGTTCAGCACGCCCGAGCCGCGCGTGTCGGTCAGGAACTCGCCCTGATAGCCGATCATGCCGCGCGAGGGGACATGGGCCACGATGCGGGTCTTGCCACCCTCGGCCGGGCGCATCTCGGCCAGTTCGCCCTTGCGGTAGCCGGTCAGCTTCTCGATCACGACGCCGGAATACTCGTCGTCCACGTCGACGATGACTTCCTCGATCGGCTCCATGCGCTGGCCGTCTTCCTCGCGGAAGATCACCTTCGGGCGCGAGATCGACAGTTCGAACCCTTCACGGCGCATGTTCTCGATCAGAACGCCCATCTGAAGTTCGCCACGACCCGAGACCACGAAAGCCTCGCCGCCCGGGGTGTCCTCGACGCGGATCGCGACGTTGGTTTCGGCCTCTTTCATCAGGCGGTCGCGAATGACGCGCGACTGCACCTTCGAGCCGTCCTTGCCGGCGAGCGGCGAGTCGTTGATGCCGAAGGTCACGGAGATCGTCGGCGGATCGATCGGCTGGGCGTCGATCGGGGTATCGACTTCCGGCGCGCAGAGCGTGTCGGCGACGGTGGCCTTGGTCATGCCTGCGACGGTGACGATGTCGCCAGCGACGGCTTCGTCGATCGGCTGCTGCGACAGGCCACGGAAGGCGAGGATCTTGGTGCAGCGGAAGGCTTCGATGCGCTCGCCCTTGCGCGAGAGCGCCTTGAGCTGATCGCCGACCTTGAGCGTGCCCGCCTCGATACGGCCGGTCAGGATGCGCCCGATGAACGGGTCGGCCGAGAGCGTGGTGGCCAGCATCTGGAACGGCTCGTCGGCGCGGAATTCCTGCTTCGGCGGCTCGACATGCTTCAGGATCAGCTCGAACAGCGCGTCGAGGTTCTCGCGCGGGCCGTCCAGCTCGGTATCCGCCCAGCCACCGATGCCCGAGGCATAGAGATGCGGGAAGTCGAGCTGCTCGTCATCGGCGCCGAGATTCGCGAAGAGGTCGAACACCTCGTCCAGCGCGCGGTCGGGCTCGGCCGCGGGCTTGTCGACCTTGTTGAGCACGACGATCGGCTTCAGGCCAAGCGCAAGTGCCTTCGAGGTCACGAACTTGGTCTGCGGCATCGGGCCTTCGGCTGCGTCCACCAGCAGCACGACACCGTCCACCATCGAGAGGATACGCTCGACCTCGCCGCCGAAATCGGCGTGGCCGGGGGTGTCGACGATGTTGATGCGGGTGCCGCCCCATTCCACCGAGGTGGCCTTGGCGAGAATGGTGATGCCGCGCTCGCGCTCGATGTCGTTGCTGTCCATCGCGCGTTCCGCGACGGCCTGGTTTTCACGGAAAGCGCCCGATTGGCGCAGAAGCTGGTCCACGAGCGTCGTCTTGCCGTGGTCCACGTGAGCGATGATCGCAATGTTGCGAAGGTCCATGGGAGGTCGTCCTGTTCTTGAGTTGCCCCGCCCATAAAGGAAAGATCGCCTCTCGGCTAGCCCCCAGCATGGCGATCTCGCCGCGATGCGGCATCGTGTCAGTGGAAATGCGATTTCGAGAACAGGTTGATCACGAGGATGCCTGTCAGAATCAGCGCGATCCCGATCAGGGCGGGCAAATCCAGCCGCTGATTGAACATCAGCCAGCCCACGCCCGCGATCAGGACCATGCCGATCCCGGACCACAGCGCATAGGTGATCCCGAGCGGCAGCACCTTCAGCACCAGCGTGAAGAAATAGAGCCCGCCGATGAAGCCCACCGCCACGCCCACCGTCGGCCAGAGCCGCGTGAATTGCTGGCTGGCCTGCAGGCAGGCCGAGCCGAAGGTCTCGAAAGCGACCGCGATGAGCAGGATGACATAGGTCTTGAGCATGGCCGGCACTCTGCCGGATCACTCGGCGATATACCAGTCCCGGCGGTGGTTCATCGCGATGACGAAATTCAGCACGATTGCACCCAGAAGCGAGTAGAGCACCAAAGGCGGTGCGAGGATGAAGCTCGCGATGACGAAGAGGCACAGGTCGTGGATCAGCTGCGTCCAGCCGGCGCGAAAGCCGAACTTGTCCTGCAAGATCACGGCGACGATGGAGACGCCACCGAGCGAGCCCTTGTGACGGAAGAGGCCGAGAAGGCCGACGCCTGCAGAGATCCCGAACAGCACGGCGGCCACGGCAGGGTGGATATCCGCGACATGCAGAACGGGTTTGAGCGCCTCGGCCATCAGCGACACGAGCGTCACGGTCACGAGGCTTTTCAGCGCAAAGCCTGCGCCGCGCGCGTAATAGGCGAAGGCGTAGAAGGGGATGTTGATCACGAAGAACACGACCCCGAAGCTGACCCCCGTGATATAGGACAGGATCAGCGCGGCGCCTGCGGTGCCCCCGGTCACGAGGCCCGCGGCGCGCAGCAGGTGAATTCCCAGCGCGGCTTGAGCAGCGGCCACGACAAGGCCCTGCAGATCCTCGAGCTTCGAGTAATGCGGACGGGTCGCCTCTTTGGCTGCGATCTGGTCGGCGGTGATATGTGCGTCAGTGGTCATGACCTAATAATAGGGCATAATCGCTGACCTACCAACTCGCTGGGCGCAGGTCCGCCTTGCAGTGCTCGAAAGGGTCGGGCAGGGCGCGCGGGCCCGTGGTCGGCCGATCGCGTCCGGATCAGGTAGCGATATAGCGGTCGCGGCGGTGATTGATCAGGATGATCACGTTCAGAACCATCGCGCCCAGAAGCGACCACAGCACCTTGTCGAGCGGCAGCACGAACAGCGCGAAGAGGAACACGCCGCAATCGAACAGGATCTGCGTGCGGCCCGCTTTGAACCCGGTCTTGTCCTGTAGATAAAGCGCCACGATCCCCACGCCGCCAAGGCTCGCGCCGTGGCGAAACAGCGCCAGAAGCCCTGCGCCCGAGACGACCCCCGCCAAGACAGCCGCCGCACCGGGGTGAAGGGTGGCGAAGCTGAGAAGATGCGGCAAGATCTCGGTAAAGACAGACAGGATGGCCACTGCGATCACCGTCTTCACCGTGAATCGCTTCCCCATCCGGCGCAAGGCAAGCCAATAGAAGGGCAGGTTGAGCGTGAAGAAGATCGCACCGAAGCTCCACCCGGTGACGTAGGAGAGCACCAGCGACAGCCCCGCGATCTGCCCGGTAAACAAGCCCGCGCCGTGCAGCAGCGCTACGGCGAGCGCCATCATCAGCGTGCCGGAGAGAAGCCCTTGGGTGTCCTCGGGCAGGGTATGACGATGCGGGTCTTGGATGCGGGTCTGGCTCATGGCGCTCAGATGCCATGAGGCAACGCCAAGCGCAAGAACTGAGGCGCATCGGCAACAGAGGTGCCTCAATACCTCCCAAACACCGTCGCGTGAGTTGCCGTGCTGTCGGAGATCGGGCCAAGTGGCGCCATTCGCAACGCCCAAGTCAAGAGGAGGGCCGCCATGATGTCATATCACCAAGCCCTCGCAGCGTATTGCGAAACCCGTATCGGTTTTTCGGTCACCGCCCGCGTCGCACGACGCCTCGCCTGACCGTCCCGATCCGACCCGGGGCCTAGGCCCCACTCCCGCAAACTGACCCGAATTCCGCGTCCCGATCCTGTCGCGACGCATCCTGGCCGCGCTCTCGCGGTTCCTGTCGGGTCTTCTTTCACATCAATCGAAGAAAGGCCGGTTGCGGGATTGGACCCGCGCCGGGACATCACATGATCCAGACTCTCGAGCGTCCGAACGACGCCTTCACCATCGAAGCCACGATCGCCAAGTTCGGCGCAGGTAAAGTGCTGCGCTCGGCGCTGCTCGCGCTTATTTCCCGCGGAAACAAGCCGCGTCCGCTCGATGCCGGGCAGCTGAGCGACCACTTGCGCAGAGATATCGGGCTCGGGCCCGCTGAGCCTCCGCCAGAGCCGTGGAGCTTGATGCGGTAAACGAAAGGGTCGGGCGTGTGATGCGCCCGGCCCATGCAAGGACATGAGGGGCGCGCCCGACCTCGGGTGGGCGCTTTGATCCGCCTGTGTGAGGGGGGCTTATCTCGCAAGCCCGAATGACTGCGTGCTTGCGGAGACACCGCCGATGCGCCCTCCCGGGGGGAATGAGGAGGGACCGTCGCGCCTGTGGCGCGGCGTAAGCCTGACGAATGGGCGCGGCCCGGGGCTGGTCGCCCCGTGCCAGTCGGGCGTCGCTCGCCAAATGAAAAAGGCGGGGAGAACCCCGCCTTCCTCAACCCTTTCGCGCGCTTTAGAGCGACAGCGACTTGTTCAGGTATTCGTCGATCTTCTCGAGGAAGCCCATCGTGGTCAGCCATTTCTGGTCGGGGCCCACGAGCAGCGCGAGGTCCTTGGTCATGTGACCATCCTCGACCGCCTGCACGCAGACCTTCTCGAGCGTTTCCGCGAAGGTCTGAAGCTGCGCGTTGCCGTCCAGCTTGGCGCGGTGCTTCAGGCCACCGGTCCAGGCGAAGATCGAGGCGATGGAATTCGTCGAGGTCTCCTTGCCCTGCTGGTGCTGGCGGTAGTGCCGTGTGACCGTACCGTGGGCGGCCTCGGCTTCGACCGTCTTGCCATCGGGCGTCATCAGGATCGAGGTCATCAGACCCAGCGAACCGAAGCCCTGCGCGACCGTATCCGACTGCACGTCGCCGTCGTAGTTCTTGCAGGCCCAGACATAGCCGCCCGACCATTTCAGCGAGCTCGCCACCATGTCGTCGATCAAGCGATGCTCGTACCAGATGCCGGCTTCCTTGAACTTCTCGGCGAATTCTTCCTCGAAGACCTGCTGGAACAGATCCTTGAAGCGGCCGTCATAGGCTTTGAGGATCGTGTTCTTGGTCGACAGATAAACCGGCCAGCCCTTCATCAGGCCGTAGTTCAGCGAGGCGCGCGCGAAGTCGATGATCGACTTGTCGAGGTTGTACATGCCCATCACGACGCCTGCGTCAGGCGCCTGGAACACTTCCTTCTCGATGACTTCGCCATCGTCGCCCACGAATTTCAGCGTGATCGTGCCCTTGCCGGGGAAGCGGAAATCGGTGGCCTTGTACTGGTCGCCATAGGCGTGACGGCCCACGACGATCGGCTTGGTCCAGCCGGGCACGAGGCGCGGGACGTTCTTGCAGATGATCGGCTCGCGGAAGATGACGCCGCCGAGGATGTTTCTGATCGTGCCGTTGGGCGAACGATACATGCGCTTGAGGTTGAATTCCTCCATGCGCGCCTCGTCGGGGGTGATCGTCGCACATTTGACGCCGACGCCGTACTGCTTGATCGCCTCGGCCGCATCGACGGTGATCTGGTCGTCGGTCGCGTCGCGGCTCTCGATGCCGAGGTCGTAATATTTCAGGTCGATATCGAGATAGGGCAGGATCAGTTTCTGCTTGATGAAGTCCCAGATGATGCGGGTCATCTCGTCGCCGTCGAGTTCGACGACGGGGTTCTCTACCTTGATCTTGGTCATGCGCGTTCCTTTTCAGATCGGGCTTAATTCACGGGTTCGTGTGCCGGGGAGGCCGGGAATTGAAAGGGGCGGCCCGCGCCGCCCCCTGGTCTCAGTGCTCTCAGCCGATGATGGCGTTGAGCGTCTCGCTCGGGCGCATCACCGCGGCGAGCTTTTTCGGATCGGCGTGGTAGTAGCCGCCGATATCGGCGGGCTTGCCCTGAACCTCTGCCAGTTCGGCCACGATCTTCGCCTCGCCTTCGGCCAGCGCCTTGGCGATCGGGGCGAATTCGGCGGCCAGTTCGGTATCGTCGCCTTGCGCGGCGAGAGCCTCGGCCCAGTAGCGGGCGAACCAGTAGTGGCTGGCGCGGTTGTCGGGCTCGCCGACCTTGCGCGAGGGCGACCGGTCGTTGTCGAGAATGCCCTGCGTCGCGGTCTCGACCGTCTCGCCCAGCACGCGCGCTTTCGCGTTGTCGGTCTGGTCCGCGAAGAACTTGAAGCTCTCGCCGAGGGCGCAGAATTCGCCGAGGCTGTCCCAACGCAGGTGATTTTCCTCCACCAGCTGCTGAACGTGCTTGGGGGCCGAGCCGCCAGCGCCGGTCTCGAACAGACCGCCGCCCTGCATCAGCTTCACGATCGAGAGCATCTTGGCCGAGGTGGCCAGCTCCAGGATCGGGAACAGGTCCGTCAGGTAGTCGCGCAGCACGTTGCCGGTGATCGCGATGGTGTTCTCGCCCTTGGTGATGGTCTCGAGCGAGGCGATGGTCGCCTCACGCGGGGCCATGATCTCGAACTTGTCGGCCACGCCCTTGGCTTCCAGGATCGGCTTCACGTAGGAGATCAGCTCCGCATCGTGAGCGCGGGTCTCGTCGAGCCAGAAGATCGCGCGGTAGCCGGTCGCCTTCTGACGGTCGATGGCGAGGTTCACCCAGTCTTCGATCGGCGCCTTGCGGGCCGAGGCCGAACGCCAGATGTCGCCCTTCTTCACGTCATGCGAATGCAGGACCGTGCCATCGTCCAGAACCATCTTCACGGTGCCGTCGTTCGGAATCTCGAAGGTGGTCGGGTGCGAGCCGTATTCCTCGGCTTTCTGCGCCATCAGGCCGATGTTCTGAACGGTGCCTGCGGTGGCGGGGTTCAGTTTGCCGTTGGCTTTGAAATACTCGATCGTCGCGTCATAGACCGGCGCGTAGGAGCTGTCCGGGATCACGCAGACGCAGTCGTGTTCCTTGTTGTCCGGGCCCCAGCCTTTGCCGCCGGCGCGGATCAGCGCGGGCATCGAGGCGTCGATGATGACATCGGAGGGCACGTGCAGGTTGGTGATGCCCTTGTCCGAGTTCACCATATACATCGGCGGACGCTGGTCGCGGACTTCCTCGATCGCAGCCAGGATTTCCGGCTCGCCCTTCACGCGCTCCAGCAGGTCGCCCATGCCCGAGGCGGGATCGACGCCGAGCGACTTCATCTTGTCACCGTATTTCTCGAAGACCGGCTTGAGCCATTCCTTCACCGCATGACCGAAGATGATCGGGTCGGAGACCTTCATCATCGTCGCCTTCATATGCAGCGAGAACAGGACGCCTTCGTCCTTGGTCTTCTTGATTTCCTCGGCGAGGAAGGCGTCGAGCTTGTCAGCCGACATGTAGGTCGCGTCGACAACGGTGCCTTCGGGATAGCTCACGCCGTCCTTGAGAACGGTCTCGCCATCGGCGCCTTCCAGCACGATCTTGGCGGTGGCCGCCTTCGGCAGGGTGGCCGAGACTTCGTTCGAGAAGAAATCGCCTTCTGACATCGAGGCGACGCGGGTCTTGCTGTCGGCGGTCCACTCGCCCATGCGGTGCGGGTTGTTCTGCGCGAATTTCTTCACGGCAGCGGCGGCGCGACGATCCGAGTTGCCCTCGCGCAGCACCGGGTTCACGGCCGAGCCCTTGATCGAGTCGTATTTCGCGCGGACGGCTTTTTCCTCATCGGTCTTCGGCTCTTCCGGGTAATCGGGCAGGGCGTAGCCTTGGCCTTGCAATTCACGGACGGCAGCGACCAGCTGCGGCACCGAGGCCGAGATGTTCGGCAGCTTGATGACGTTGGCCTGCGGCGTTTTCACGTAATCGCCGAGCCAGGCCAGATCGTCCGACTGGCGTTGCTCTTCGGTAAGCGCTTCGGGGAAGGTGGCGAGGATGCGGCCCGCGAGCGAGATATCCTTGGTGCCCACCGAAATCCCGGCCGCTTGCGCGAATTTGCGCACGATCGGCAGCAGCGATGCGCTTGCCAGTTCCGGGGCCTCGTCGACCTTGGTGTAAATGATGTCAGGAGTGTTCTTGTCGCTCATGGCACAGCCCTCTTCGGTTGAAGCCTCGGTTTGCTGCCTCTTACCCGATTCAGATGCGCTTGGCTAGACGGTATGCGATTGTATACGGAGGTTGCCCGAAATCCCCATGCAACGGGCGCTGAGGGGCTGCACGCATCAGCTGCGCGCCGCGAACCAGCCTTCGACCCGATCGCGCACCCAGTCCCACACCGCGGGCGCGCCACGGGAGATCTTGGTGCCGATGCGCTCTTCGAGTTGGGTGAAGCTGACATCGTAATCGATCCACGAGCCGCCGCCTGACTGGTGGTTCAGCAGGACCGGCTGCACCCGGTCGAGCGATTTCGCGAAGATCGCGTCGGGGGTCTCGTTGGCCTCGAATTCCTGCCACAGCGCCAGCATCGCTGCCCCCTGGTCCTCAGGCAGCAGTCCGAAGATGCGCTCGGCGGCGGCGGCTTCGGCCTTCTGGATGTCTTCCGCGCCATGCGCCGTGCCGCCTTGGCTGTGGATCGGCACGTCGCCCACGTCGATCTCGACCAGATCGTGCAGCAGGAGCATGCGGATCACCCGGTCGATCGAAACACCTTCGGGCGCCTGCTCGGCCAGTGTCAGCGCATAAAGCGCGAGCGACCAGCTATGCTCGCCGGAATTTTCGGGGCGCGAGGCGTCGTGGATCGGCGTCGCGCGGGTCACCGATTTAAGTTTCTCGGCTTCGGCGAGAAAGGTGAATTGCTGATCGAGCCGGGTCATGAACGTCTCCAGAGCCGGGGCAGAAGCAGAAGAAGCGCCACGAAGGCGAACAGACCGCCCGCGCGCCAGCTCATCGCGCGATCGGTATAGGCAGCACAGTCGAGGTTCGGCGCCGCGAAAGCGTAGAACAGAACCGTGCCGAAGATAGAGAAAACGACGATGCCCATGCCCAGAACCGGCGGGATCGCGCGGTTCGCGGCGGCGAGCAGGAGCCCGGTCCAGCCAAGCCAGAGCGGCACCGCCACGACGATCAGGTGCAGCGGCCGCGCGAGCAGGTCTGCAAGCCCGAGCCGCAACGCCTCGCCACGCGAATGCGATCCGGCCCAGTCGCCGTCGCAGAGCATCTGGCCTGCATGAAAGGCCGTCGCGATGATCAGCGACAGGGCGAGGGAGAGGGCTGCCGCGAAGAGAACGCGCGCCGCCCCCGGGCTCATGCCCCGGTCCCGGAATCCGGTGTTTTCGCCGCCGCCTGTGCGCGTTTTTCCAACTCCACCAGCTTGCGCTCGAAGAATTCGCGGCCGCGTTGCTCGGCCATGTGCAGGCGACAGGCGGTCATGTAGGCCTCCTGCAGGGAGGGCGACGACGTGCCGATATAGTTGCTCACCTCCATGAAGAGGCGATCGTCGTCGTATTTGCGCATCGCCTCCATCGTGTCGGTGGCGAGCTTTTCGGCCAGTTCGTCGATCAGCGCCATCAGCGCGTGCCCTCCGTCAGCCGGCGGCGCACATAGGTCTGAACGGTCTCGATCATCGGCTGCATATGGGCTTCTTCGTTCTTGAAGAAGTGGTCCGCGCCCTCGATGACCTCATGGGTGATCGTGATGCCCTTCTGCTCCTGCAGCTTGGAGACCAGCTGCTCGGTCTCTTTCGGCTGCGCGATCCGGTCGTTCGTGCCGTTGATGATCAGACCCGAGGACGGGCAGGGCGCAAGGAAGGAATAATCGTAATTGCCGGGGCCGGGCGAAGACGGGCCGGGCGGGGCAACGGAGATGAAGCCGGTGATCTCGGGGCGGCGCATCAGCAGCTGCATGCCGATCCACGCGCCGAAGGAATGGCCCGCGACCCAGCAATGCTTCGAGTTCGGGTTCATCGCCTGCAGGTAGTCCAGAGCCGAGGCGGCATCGGACAATTCGCCCACGCCTTGATCGTATTCGCCTTGGCTGCGGCCCACGCCCCGGAAGTTGAAGCGCAGAACCGTGAAGCCCATTTTGAAAAAGGCGTAGTGCAGGTTGTAGACGACGCGGTTGTTCATCGTGCCGCCGAACTGCGGATCGGGATGCAGGATGATCGCGATCGGCGCGTCGGGTGCGGGCTGCGGGTGGTAGCGCCCCTCGAGGCGACCTTCGGGACCGGGAAAAATGACTTCGGGCATCGTCTCTCGTTTTTATTGCGCCAGCTCTGGGTTCCGGGGCCGCCAGCGCATCCGCCTTTCTTGACGGGTCGGCGCGGCTGGCCTAGGAGAAAGCCACCCCCGGCGCCATGCCGGGAGATCGGGCATTGGTGGAGGTAATCGGCCCTCGCGCTTGCGTCAATGCTTTAGCAATGATTCACTCCTGCGCGGGCAGAGTTTTCGGGCCGATTTGCGGTCAAATACGGGTTCGGATGGGTCTCGGACCGGGGAGGGTGCATGAAACTGTCGACGAAAGGCCGTTACGCGATGGTCGCGCTGGTCGATCTGGCGCTGGCGGGCGAAGGCAGCCGGACCTCGCTGGCGGCGCTGTCCGAGCGTCAGGATATCTCGCTGCCTTATCTGGAGCAGCTCTTCGTGCGGCTGCGCCGGGCGGGGCTGGTGAATTCGGTCCGCGGCCCCGGCGGGGGCTACCGTCTTGCGCGCACGCCCGCGGAAATCCGCATCTCGGAGATCTTCGAGGCCGTGGACGAGACCGTCTCGGCGATGCATGTCGGCGCCGGCGCCTCGGGCGCGATCTCGGGTTCGCGGGCGCAGTCGATGGCGAACCGTCTTTGGGAGAGCCTCTCGGCGCAGGTCTTCGTCTTCCTGCATCAGACGACGCTCGAAGACGTGGTGAAGAACCAGCTCAAACCCTGTCCGGCGGTGCCGAGCCTGTTTTCGGTCGTCGACGAGTGATCCCGTCCGTCCGGGCATGATGGTCGCTCGCGGGCGCTTCGCGGGGGATATTTTCGCCGAGGCGAAGGCATGCCCTTTCTTCTTCGGCTTGGGTCAAATATCCCCGCCGGAGGCATCCGACATTTCATTCACGCGGAGCGTATCATGGCGCGCAGCTATCTCGACTGGAACGCGACAACGCCGCTGAGGCCCGAGGCCCGTGCGGCGATGATCGAGGCGATGGAGGTGGTCGGCAACCCATCCTCCGTGCATTCCGAGGGGCGTGCCGCGAAGGCACTGATGGAGCGGGCGCGCAATCAGGTGGCGGCCGCCTTGGGCGCAGAGGGACAGGACGTGATCTTCACCTCCGGCGCCACGGAAGCCGCCGCCTTGGCGCTGGCCGGGCGCGAAGTCCATTGTGCGGGCGTCGAGCATGACGCGGTGCGCAGCTGGTGCGTGGAGGATCTGCCTGTGGACCGGGCAGGGCGGATCACCGTCACCGATCCCGCAAATTCGGCGCTGCAGCTGGCCAATTCCGAGACCGGCGTGGTGCAGGAGTTGCCCGAAGGCCTGTATCTGAGCGATCTCACCCAAGGGTTTGGCAAGCTCCCGTTTGCGTTCAACTGGCTCGGCACCACCTGCGGCATCGTTTCGGCGCATAAGCTGGGCGGGCCGAAAGGCGTCGGCGCGCTGATCGTGAAGCGCGGCACGGATATCGCGGCGCAGCTCAAGGGCGGCGGTCAGGAGATGGGGCGCCGCGCCGGCACCGAGAACCTGATCGGCATCGCGGGCTTCGGTGCGGCAGCCGAGGCAGCCTCGCGTGATCTTGAGGGCGGAATCTGGCGCGAGATCGAAAAACTTAGAAACATTCTAGAAAACGCCATTGCGGATCGGGCAAGCGAGACTATTTTTGTCGGGAATGAATCGCGCAGGCTTCCGAACACGTCCTGCTTCATCACGCCCGGCTGGAAGGGCGAGACGCAGGTGATGCAGATGGACCTGGGCGGGTTCGCGGTCTCCGCAGGCTCCGCGTGTTCGAGCGGAAAGGTCAAAAGCTCCGCCGCGCTGGTCGCGATGGGCTTTTCGGAAACCGAGGCGGGATCGGCATTGCGGGTCTCGCTGGGGCCGCAGAGCCGCGAAGAAGATGTCATGCGTTTCGCCGAACACTGGCTGAAATGCGAAGCGAAACACCGCGCACGGCGCGGGTAAGAGATGGGAGAGCCGGATATGGCGGGCGTTGATCAGGTGGAAGTACGTGAAGGCGTCGATCGCGAGACGGTCGAGACCGTCCAGAATATGGGCACCTACAAATACGGCTGGAACACCGATATCGAGATGGAATACGCGCCGAAAGGCGTGAACACGGATATCGTCCGCCTGATCTCGGACAAGAACAAAGAGCCCGAGTGGATGACCGAATGGCGTCTGCAAGCTTTCTCGCGCTGGGAAGATATGCCCAAGCCGAACTGGGCGCTGCTGAAGGTTCCGGAAATCGACTTCCAAGACCAGTATTACTACGCGCGCCCGAAAAGCATGGTCGAGAAGCCCAAGTCGCTCGACGAGGTCGACCCGAAGCTGCTCGCCACCTATGAAAAACTCGGCATTCCGCTGAAGGAACAGATGATCCTCGCGGGCGTCGAAGGGGCGGAGGACATCAACCTCGAAGATCGCCAGATCGCGGTCGATGCGGTGTTCGACAGCGTCTCCGTCGGCACGACCTTCAAGGACAAGCTGGCCGAAGCGGGCGTGATCTTCTGCTCGATCTCGGAAGCGATCCAGGAACACCCGGAGCTGGTGAAGAAATATCTCGGCTCTGTCGTGCCGCAGGGTGACAACTTCTACGCAGCGCTGAACTCCGCCGTGTTCTCGGACGGCTCCTTCGTCTACGTGCCGCCGGGCGTGCGCTGCCCGATGGAACTGTCGACCTATTTCCGCATCAACGCGGAGAATACCGGGCAGTTCGAGCGCACCCTGATCATCGCAGACAAGGGCTCCTACGTGTCCTATCTCGAAGGCTGCACCGCGCCCAAGCGCGACACCGCGCAGCTGCACGCGGCCGTGGTCGAGATCATCGTCGAGGAAGACGCCGAGGTGAAATATTCCACGGTGCAGAACTGGTTCCCGGGCGATGAAGACGGCAAGGGCGGCATCTACAACTTCGTCACCAAGCGCGCCGATTGCCGCGGCGACCGCGCCAAGGTGATGTGGACGCAGGTCGAGACCGGCTCCGCGATCACATGGAAATACCCGTCCTGCATTCTGCGCGGCAACGAAAGCCAGGGTGAGTTCTACTCTATCGCCATCGCGAATAACTGGCAGCAGGCCGATACCGGCACCAAGATGATCCATCTCGGCAAGGACACCCGCTCGCGGATCGTGTCCAAGGGCATCTCGGCTGGTCAGGCGCAGAACACCTATCGCGGTCTCGTCTCGATGCACCCGAAAGCGACCGACTCGCGCAACTACACGCAATGTGACTCGCTGCTGATCGGCGACAAATGCGGCGCGCACACGGTTCCCTATATCGAGGTGAAGAACAACTCGAGCCGGGTCGAGCACGAGGCCACCACCTCGAAGGTCGATGACGATCAGCTGTTCTACTGCCGCGCCCGCGGGATGGACGAGGAAGAGGCCGTGGCGCTTGTCGTCAACGGGTTCTGCCGCGAAGTCCTTCAGGCGCTGCCGATGGAATTCGCGATGGAAGCTCAAAGCCTTGTGGCGATCTCGCTGGAGGGGAGCGTCGGGTGATCTTCACGCGCGCAAATATCGAAATTGCCGAGGATCTGCCCCATTTCGGGCATAATCCTTATGCATGTCTTAACCTGTCCAAATGGATAGGTGAGGACCATGACGATATCGAGCGCCAGCTTCAACGATCGCCTCGCGCGGATCGAGAAAACGCGGAAATCGGCGAAGGGCCGGATTCAGCTGCATATCGGCGATCAGGAAGCCTGGGTGACCAACGATTCCGCGATGCTGCGTCGGGTCATCGCCAAGCCGCGTCACTCGCGGCTGGCCGTGTTCAAGGTCCTGCCCGCGCTGATGGTCGGCGCGATCGGGATGATGATCGTGACGGCGCTCAAGATGCGCTTTCTGACGCCGGAACTCGCCGAGAAGGTCGGCTCCAACCCGGATCTGGTCCTCGTGTTCGCGGCGGTGCTGACGGCCTTCGGGCTTGGCATGGTGCTGCGGCTCGCCTCGGTGAAACTGATGGCGGTGCAGCTGCTGGGCGTCGCGCTGGCCTTCGTGGGGCTGCACAATATCGCGTTCTGGGAACCGGATATGGCGGCGCTCGCCTTCACGCCCGACTGGGTGGAGCAGCAGACCGCGCAATTCGAGCCGCGCACACTGCGCTACGCCGAGACAACGATCCGCTTCTGACCCCATGCGCGCCCGCCGCGGCCCGTAAGGGTCGCCAAGGGGGAGAGAGCGCATGATCGTCACCACCACACCCACCATCGAGGGTCGCCCGATCGCGACCTATCATGGCATCGTCGTGGGCGAGGCCATCATGGGCGCCAATGTCGTCCGCGATATCTTCGCGCAGGTCACCGACATCATCGGTGGCCGCTCCGGCGCTTACGAATCCAAATTGCAAGACGCGCGCGCCACGGCGCTTGGCGAGCTTGAAGACCGCGCCCGCGAGCTGGGCGCGAATGCCGTTGTCGGCGTCGATCTCGACTACGAGGTCGTCGGCCAATCCATGCTAATGGTGTCGGCCTCCGGCACCGCTGTAACCGTATCCTGAGGAAGAACCATGCTTGATATCAAGAACCTGCACGTCAAACTGGAAGAAGAGGACAAGCAGATCCTCAAGGGCGTCAACCTGAGCGTCGAGTCCGGCAAGGTCCATGCGATCATGGGTCCGAACGGGTCCGGGAAATCCACGCTGTCCTACGTGCTCTCGGGCCGCGATGGCTACGAGGTCACCGAAGGCGAGGCGCATCTCAACGACACCGACCTGCTCGATTCCGAGCCCGAAGAGCGCGCGGCGGCAGGCCTGTTCCTCGCGTTCCAATATCCGGTGGAAATTCCCGGCGTCGGCAACATGACCTTCCTGCGTACCGCGCTCAACGCACAGCGCAAGGCGCGCGGCGAGGAAGAAATCTCCGCTGGCGACTTTCTGAAACTGGTGCGCGGCAAGGCGAAATCGCTCAAGATCGACGCCGATATGCTGAAGCGCCCGGTCAATGTCGGTTTCTCGGGCGGTGAGAAGAAGCGTAACGAAATCCTTCAGATGGCGATCCTCGAGCCGAAGATGTGCATCCTCGACGAGACCGACTCCGGCCTCGACGTCGACGCGATGCGTCTGGTGGCCGAAGGCGTGAACGCGCTGCGCGACGAGGGCCGTTCCTTCCTCGTGATCACCCACTACCAGCGCCTGCTCGACCATATCAAACCCGATGTCGTCCACATCATGGCGGATGGCCGCATCATCGAGACCGGCGGGCCGGAACTGGCTCTCGAGGTCGAAAAGAACGGCTATGCCGACCTGCTCGCAAAACACGGGATCTCGGAGGTGATGGCGTAATGTCGGCAGTCGAGAAAATGACCCCCGCCGAGACGCGGCTGGCGCGCGTTTCTCTGCCCGAGGGCTTCGGGCCGCAACGTCGCGCCGCGCTGGACCGTCTGAACGCGATGGGCCTGCCGGGCCGTCGCGACGAATACTGGCGCTGGACCAACCCGACCGATTTCATCGCGCCCGATCCGGTGCCCGCCGCGCCCTTCGCGGATGACGAGCCCGAAATCTTCGGGGAAATCGATCGGCTGAAGATCGTATTCCGCGACGGTGTTTTCGATGCCGAGGCCTCCGACGATCTGGCGATGTCCGGTGTCGAAATCCTGCGTCTTGCCGATGCGCCCGACGTGAACTGGGCCAGCAGCCTTTACGGCACGCTGGAAGCCAACGGTCAGGACCCGGTGAAGCGTCCCTTCGCGGCGCTCAACACCGCGTCGGCGACCGATGGCGTGCTGATCCGCGTGACCGGTGCCGCCGAGAAACCCGTGAGCCTGATTTATACCCATGAGTCAGAGAGTTCCGACCCGATCCTTCATCACCTCGTGAAGCTGGAAGAGGGCGCGGAGATCACGGTTCTGGAGAACGGCCCGGCCGGGGCGCGCTTCAACCAGCTGATGGAAGTGGATGTCGCGAAACACGCGAAATTCCACCACATCCGCGTGCAGGGCCGCGACCATGAGCGTCGTGCGATCACCTCGATCTTCACCCGCGTCGCGGAAGAGGGCCTGTTCAAGAGCTTCACGCTGACCTCGAACGGGGTGCTGACGCGCAATGAATGCGTGATCGACATCGTGGGCGACGACGCGAACGCCCATGTCGCGGGCGCGGCTCTTGGCGATGGCAAGACCGGCAAGTTCCACCACGACGACACCGTCTTCATCACCCACGGGGCCGAGCGCGGCGAGAGCCGTCAGGTCTTCAAGAAAGTGCTGAAGAACGGCGCCGAGGGCATCTTCCAGGGCAAGATCCTCGTGAAGCCGGGCGCGCAGAAGACCGATGGCTACCAGATCAGCCAGTCCCTGCTGCTCGACGAGAACAGCCAGTTCCTCGCGAAGCCGGAACTCGAGATCTACGCCGATGACGTGCAGTGTTCGCACGGCTCGACCACCGGCGCGATCGACGAGACGGCGCTTTTCTACCTGCGCTCGCGCGGCGTGCCGGAAGAGGAAGCCACCGCGCTTCTGGTTCTGAGCTTCGTGGCCGATGCCATTGAAGAGATTGAGGAAGAGCGGTTCCGCGATGCGATCCTCACCCGGTTGGAAGGGTGGCTTTCGCGCCATCGCGGCTGAGGCGCCGCGATGTCCGCGACCGACGATATCCGGCGCAGCTACCGGCGTCCGCGCGTGGTGATGCGCGAGCATCTCGCGCGCCCGGCTTCCGAGCCGCGCGCGCTGGTCTTCCTGCTTGCGGCGCTGACCGTGATCTTCATCGCGCAATGGCCGCGGTTGTCGCGGATCGCCCATGAGATGCCCGACCAGCCGATGGTCGGGCTGATGATGGGCACGGTGCTGGCGCTGCTGGCCACCGTGCCCGTTTTCTACGCGATTGCGGCATTGAGCCACCTTGTGCTGCGCCTCCTTGGCGGGCAGGGAAGCTGGTATGGTGCGCGCGTCGCGCTGTTCTGGTCGCTTCTGGTGGTCTCGCCGCTGATGTTGTTGCAAGGGCTGGTCGCGGGGTTCATCGGACGCGGCGCGGAACTTTCGCTCGTCTCCGCGCTTGTGACCGTAGCCTTCGTCCTGCTATGGGGCGCAGCGTTGCGGGTGGTGGAATTCGAAGGAAAAACAAACTGATGCAGCCCGACCTTAAAGAATGGCTTATCCGCAGCTTCACCGATCCCAAATCGGTTGCGCGCGATTTGATCGGGCTGAATCTGAGCGGCAATGCGCGGTTCATGGCGATGGTGCTGGTTGTCGTGATGACGGCGATCCTCGGCACGCTCGCGCAGTTGGTGTTCTCGTTCATCACCAAGGTCGATATCGGCACGGTGACGCCGCCGCTGACCGTCGTGGGGCTGCAGGCAGCCCTTCTGGTCTATGGCGCCTTCGCTATGTCTTTCGTCGGCCAACGCTTTGGCGGGAATGGGAAATTATCGGATGCGCTGCTGCTTCTGACCTGGATTGAATTCGTTCTGATGATTGGTCAGATGATCCAGGTCGTGCTTATGGTGTTCTTCCCGATCTCGGCCACTCTGATGTCGGTGCTGCTGGTGGCGCTGATGTTCTACTTGCTGGTGCAGTTCACGATGGTTCTGCACGGGTTCGAAAACCCCTTGGCGACCGGCTTCGGGGTTATCTTGACCTTTCTGGGCTCGGCGATGATCGCGGGGATCGTGCTGGTCTCGACCGGCCTCGTGCAAATGCCCGCAGACCCCGCGTCACTCTGAGGTGCTCCATGTATGATATCGAAAAAATCCGCGCGGATTTCCCGATCCTGACGCGAGAAGTGAACGGCAAGCCGTTGGTTTACCTCGATAACGGGGCCTCGGCGCAGAAGCCGCGCGTCGTGATCGACGCGATGACGCAGATGTACGAGCACGACTATTCCAACGTGCATCGCGGGCTGCATACGCTGTCCAATATCGCGACCGAGAAATACGAGAGCGTGCGCGGGATCGTCGCGCGCTTCCTGCATGTCGCAGATGAAGAGCAGATCGTGTTCACCACCGGCTCGACCGAGGGGATCAACCTAGTGAGCTACGCCTGGGGGGCGCCGAACCTCGAGCCGGGCGACGAGATCATCCTGTCGGTGATGGAGCACCACGCCAATATCGTGCCGTGGCATTTCCTGCGCGAGCGGCAGGGCGTGAAGCTGGTCTGGGTGGAGCCCGAGGCCGATGGCTCGCTGCCGCCCGAAAAGGTGCTGGAGGCGATCACGCCGCGTACAAAGCTGATCGCGATCACCCATATGTCGAACGTGCTGGGCACCCGGGTCGATGTGAAACCGATCGCGCAGGCAGCGCGCGCCCGCGGGATCGCTACGCTGGTCGATGGCTCGCAGGCGGCAGTGCATGGCCCCGTCGACATCGACGATCTGGGCTGCGATTTCTACGTCATCACCGGACATAAGCTATACGGGCCAAGCGGTTCCGGGGCGCTCTTCATTCACCGCGACCGGATGCTCGAGATGCGCCCATTCCTTGGCGGCGGCGACATGATCGACACCGTTACCCGCGATACGGTGATCTACAATACGCCGCCGATGAAATTCGAGGCTGGCACGCCCGGCATCGTGCAGCAGATCGGCATGGGCGTCGCCCTCGATTACCTGATGGGGATCGGGATGGAGAACATCGCCGAGCATGAGCGCGATCTGCGCGACTATACGGCCGAGAAACTGAGCGGGCTGAACTGGCTCAACCAGCAGGGCACCGCGCCCGACAAGGGCGCGATCTTCTCGCTCACGCTGAACGGGCCGGCGCATCCGCATGACATCTCGACCATCCTCGACAAGCGGGGCGTCGCGGTGCGCGCGGGGCAACATTGCACCGGGCCGCTGATGGAATGGCTGGGCGTTTCCGCCACGGCGCGCGCGTCTTTCGGGATGTATAACACCCGCGAAGAGGCCGATGCGCTGATTTCCGCGCTGGAACTCTGCCACGATCTGCTAGGCTGAGGCGACCGCCCGGGCGAGAGACTTGCTTTTGCTGCGCCGCAGCATAAATCTGCGACAGGGAGGCGGGCAGCGAAAGGGCCGAGCCGATGAACCGCAAGAGCATCAATCTCGCATTGCAGGGCGGGGGCGCGCATGGCGCGTTCACCTGGGGCGTTCTCGACCGATTTCTGGATGAAGACTGGCTGGACTACGCGGCGATCTCCGGCACCTCTGCCGGGGCGCTGAACGGGGCCGCGTTCAAGGCGGGCTATGCGCGAGCTGGCCGTCAGGGCGCGCGCGAGTCGCTCGACGAACTTTGGAGCCAGGTGGCCGAAAGCGTCGATCTGCGGCTCGAGCGGTTGATGCCCGCGCAAGTGCCCGGCACCGAGGCGCTGAAACGCTGGTTCGACGCTTTCACCCCTGCGGCCTTCATCGACGGCATGTCGCGCGTCTTTTCGCCCTATGATGCAGGGCCGTTCTACGTCAATCCGCTGAGCTCGGTGGTCGAACGGTTCCGTTATCGCGATGTCTGCGCGGAAGAGGGGCCACGGCTGCATGTCTCGGCGACCAATGTGCGCACCGGCAAGGTCCGTGTCTTCACCGGCGAAGAAATTACAGCGGATGCCATCCTCGCCTCGGCCTGCCTGCCCGAGATTTTCCAGGCGGTCGAAATCGACGACCCGAAGACGGGCCGCAAAGAGGCGTATTGGGATGGCGGCTATACCGGAAATCCGCCGCTTTTCCCGCTGTTCGAACCCGCCTATCCGCGCGACGTCGTGGTGATTTCGATCAACCCCCTCTGGCGCGACGAGATCCCCCGGACGCCCGCGCAGATCGACGAGCGGATCAACGAAATCAGCTTCAACACCTCGCTGCTGCGGGAATTGCGCGCGATCAATTTCGTGCATCGGCTGATCCGCGAAGACCGGCTGCCGGAGGGGTCGATGAAGGATGTGCTGATCCACATGATCGCCGATGACGACGTCATGACCGAGCTGGGTGCGAAGTCCAAGATCCTTCCCGAATGGGGGATGCTGGCAAAGCTGAAACTGGCAGGCCGGGCGGCGGCGGATCGCTGGCTCGAAGCTCACGCCGACAAGATCGGCAAAGAGGCGTCGACCGACCTTCAGGCGTTGTTCGACTGAATCTTCGCCTTCGACTTGCGCGGCTCCTTCACCGGTTTGGGCTGCGGATAGACGAGACCCGCCGAGATGATCAGCTTCGCCGCATCCTCGACCGACATCTGGAGATAGGTGACCTTCGATTCCGGCACGAAGAGCAGGAAGCCCGAGGTCGGGTTCGGCGTCGTCGGCAGGAACACCGAGATCAGCGGGTCGCCATCCTCGGCCTGTGCCGCGATCTCGCCCTTCGCGGTCGACGACACGAAGGCGATCGCTTTCAGGCCCTCGCTCGGATACTCGATGATGCAGGCGCGGTCGAACTTGCCCTCGGACTGGCTGAGCACCGTTTCCGCGATCTGCTTGAGACCGTTATAGACCGTGCGCACGAAGGGCAGCCGGTCGACGATGCTTTCGCCGAAGCGGATCATCGTGCGGCCGAAGAAGCCCTTCGCGAGCCAGCCGACGATGACCGTGAATACCAGGAAGATGATGACGCCGAGCCCGCGTACATTGATGCCGATATAGCGTTCGGGGCGCAGCTCGGGCGGCACCAGCGGCAGCACCCAGCCGTCGACCCAACCGGCCATCGTCCACATCAGCCAGATCGTCAGGCCGATCGGCGCGACGACGATCAACCCGGTAAAGAAGGAGGCGCGCAGCGCGCCGAAACGCGAGCGGCGGCGCGGATGGGAATCGTCTTTGGTCATGTCAGGATGCGCCCTCTCGTGGCGATGCGTTGCCTGCTATCTAGGCAGCGCCGCCACGATGAGCAATGGTCCGCGTATCAGGCGCCGCGAGCTGTGATGATTTCGCCCGCGATTGCGGCAGCCAGACGGGCATTGTTCAGAACGAGGGCGATATTGGCCTCGAGCGAGCGGCCTTCGGTCAGTTCGAAGATGCGCGACAGCAGGAAGGGCGTGACGGCCTTCGCCGCGATGCCCTGCGCCTCGGCCTCGCTCAGCGCCTGTTCGATCACCGGCACGATCTCTTCGCGGGCAATCTCGGCTTCTTCGGGGATCGGGTTCGCGATCAGCTGGCCGCCCGGCAGACCGAGCGACGCGCGCGCGAGTTGTGACTTGGCGATCTCGGCGGCGCTATCGGCGCGCAGAGGCGCGGGAAGGCCGGAATTGCGCGACCAGAAAGCGGGGAAGGCGTCTTGCCCGTAGGCGATGACCGGCACGCCGTGGGTCTCCAGCACTTCGAGCGTCTTCGGCAGATCGAGGATCGCCTTCGCACCGGCCGCGACCACGCTGACCGGAGTCTGTGCCAGTTCCAGAAGGTCCGCGGAGATGTCGAAGCTGTCTTCGGCACCGCGATGGACGCCGCCGATCCCGCCGGTGGCAAAGACGTCGATGTCCGCGAGGTTCGCGCAGATCATCGTCGCGGCGACGGTGGTGGCCCCGGTCGCGCCCTTCGCGAGGCACACCGCCAGATCGGCGCGGCTCACCTTCATCGCGTCCTTGGTCTGCGCGAGCTGCTCCAGTTCCTCCGGCTCAAGCCCGATATGGATCTTGCCGCCCATCACCGCGATCGTGGCCGGTACCGCGCCCGCCTTGCGGATCTCGGCCTCGACCGCCTGCGCGGTTTCAAGATTCTGCGGATAGGGCATCCCGTGGGTAATGATCGTCGACTCCAGCGCGACGATGGGACGGTTTTGTGCTTTCGCATCAGCGACTTCGGCGGCGAAGGTGAGGGGGGCGGTCATGTGGCCAGTTCTCCGGAAACGTAGCGCGCGGCAGCGGTCAGAGCGCGCTCCAGCGCCTCCTCACGAACCGCGCCGCGCTGTTCGGCCACGAGATGCGCGGCCATGAAAGTATCACCCGCGCCGGTCACGCGGGTCACGAGGACGGGGGGCGGCGCCGAGGCGATCACGTTGCCCGCGACAGCACTTCCGTCGGCGGCCGCCTTGCCGCCATCCGTCACGAGCACGCGCTGCGCCCCGCGCTCCAGTAGCGTTTCGGCGGCGTGCTGGGCGCTGTCGAAGCGGCCCTGGCACAGGATGCCCGCCTCTTCGAGATTGACGTAAAGCGTCGCCGCCGGATGCGTCAGAAGCGGCATCAACCTTTCCGCCTTGCCGGGGCTGGCAGGCGCCACGCGCAGGTCGGCCTTGGCGAACAGCGGCGAATGCGCGATCTGGCTGAGCAGAGCCTCGGTCAGGTTGCCGTCGAGTGCGATGGCGCCAGTCCACGGCTCGTTTTCCGTGCCGAGCCGCCCGTCGGAAAGCGGTGCGAGGATCTTCTCGCCCGCCGCCTCCAGCGAATGCGCATCCGCGATGGCCGCGATCAGCCCGTTCGCCCCTTCGATCGCCATGTAGCGGTCGGTCGGAAGGTCGTCGGAGCGGTAGAGATAGCTGCAATCGACGCCCAGCACCTCGGCGGTCCGGATCAGGTCGTTGCCCTGGCTGTCGCGCCCGAGCGCGGTCAGCACGGCCGGTTTGAGCCCAAACCGATGGAGCGTCATCGCGATGTTCATCGCAACGCCGCCGGGCAGCCGCTCGATCCGCCCCGGCACGTCGGAGCCCTCGTGCATATGCACCGAGGCGCGGCCGATGATGTCCCACAGGACCGAACCGATGCACAGAATATCAGGTCTGGATTCGCTCATGCGCGGTTCTTGGCGCGGTTTCGGGAGCGGGGCAAGGGGGCTTGGCCCCCGCTCGGGTGGCTCAGGCGCGGCGCGACTTGAGGAACGCCCAGAGCCAGATGCCCGCAAGAACGAGCGAGCCGATTGCGTTGAGGTTCGCCATGGTGATGCCGAAGATGTCCCACGGAATCTCGTCGCAGCGCACCAGCGGGGCCTCGTTGATCTGCTTGAGCAGGTCGGCGGCGGAGACGGTGGTGTCGACGCCATTCGAGGTGCAATCGGTCGGACCTTGGAAGATCTTCCGCTCGACGCCCGAATGATAGAAGCCCAGCACCGAGGTCGTCAGCGCCGCCAGCATGCCCAGAAGCGCAGTCCAGCCGGGCAGGCGGAAGGCGAGGATCGCAAGTCCGATCAGGATCGCGACCAGATGCGGCCAGCGTTGTAGCAGGCACAGGTGGCAGGGCGCATAGCCCAAGGCCTGAAACACGAAGGCCCCGGCCAGCACGACGGCGGAGCCTGCGGCGGCGAGGCCGACGAGGCCGCGGAAAGAGGTCAGGGTTTGCAGGCGATCTTGCATCGGAGGCCTCAGAGATATTTCAGAAGATAGAACCCGCCGATCAGCAGGATGACGAAGATAGTGAAGAGCGGGCCGAGCCAACGTTCGATGAAGGTCTTGATCGGCTCGCCGAATTTCCAAAGGAGGCCAGCGACCACGAAGAAGCGAAGCGCGCGGGCGATGAAGGAGACGCCGAGGAAGAGAACCGGGCTCAGGTTCGTGGCGCCCGCGAAGATCGTGATCACCTTATAGGGGAAAGGCGTGACACCTGCGATCAGCACGGCCCAGCCGCCCATCTGGTTGAACCGGGCGGCGAGTGTGTTGAAATCGTCCGCCTTGCCGTAGAAGTCCAGCACCGGCCTGCCGATTGCGTCCATGAAACCATAACCGATCAGGTAGCCCAGACAGCCGCCCGCGACCGACGACAGCGTCGCCACCAGCGCGATGCGCCACGCCGCCCAGGGCCGGGCGAGGATCATCGGGATCATCAGCACATCCGGAGGAATCGGGAAGACCGAGGCCTCGATGAAGGCGACGGCGGCGAGATACCACATCGCATGCGGGTGGCTCGCGCGGGCCATCGTCCAGTCGTAGATGCGGCGGATCATGGCGGCATCCTTTTCCTTGCTGCTCGGATCGCTTCATCTCCCGCGCGGGCCGCAAGGTCAAGTCACGCGCGTCGCACCTTTGCTTTTGCGGGCCTCGCGCTAGACTTCACGAAAAAGCGAGGGAGGCATTCGCAAATGCAATGGCGTGGACGGCGCGGCAGCCGCAATATCGAGGACCGGCGCGGCCAGCGCAGGGCAGGGGGCGGCGCAATCCGTCTGGGCGGCGGCGGCCTTGGCGTGGTCGCGATCATCGTGGTGGCCTATTTCCTCGGGGTCGATCTGACGCCGCTGCTCGATGGCGGGTCGGGCTCGGGGCCGGTGATCACGCAATCGGGCGAGCTGAGCGAACGCGAGAAGGCGATGGGCGATTTCGTCTCGGTGACGCTGGCCGATACCGAGGAGGTCTGGCAGGGCGTGTTCCAATCCGACCTGGGACGGCAATACGATCCGGCGGTGCTGGTACTCTTTAGCGGGGTCACGCAATCGCCCTGCGGCAATGCGAGCGGCGCGACGGGGCCGTTCTACTGTCCGGGCGATCAGAAAATCTATCTCGATACGGCGTTTTTCGACACGCTGAGCCAGCAGCTCGGCGCGCGGGGCGATTTCGCCGCCGCCTATGTCGTGGCGCATGAGGTGGCCCACCACGTGCAGGACGAGCTGGGGATTCTCGGTAAAGTTAACGAAGTGCGCGCGCAAAGCTCCGAGGCGCAGGCTAATGCGCTCTCGGTGCGCATCGAGTTGCAGGCCGATTGCTTCTCGGGAATCTGGGCGCGCCGCGCCGAAGATCAGATCGGCGCGATCGAGCCGGGCGACATCGCGGAGGCCATCAATGCCGCGGCACGGATCGGGGACGATACGCTGCAACGCGAGGCCGGCCGGGTGCCGATGCCCGACAGCTTCACCCATGGCAGCTCCGCTCAACGGCAACGCTGGTTCGAGCGGGGCTATCTGAGCGGTGAGCTCAAACAATGCGACACGTTTTCAACGCGTAACCTCTAAGCGTACTTGCCTCGGGCGCGGCTGCGCGCTAGAGGATTCGGACTGGGCCCGAGTGGCGGAATGGTAGACGCAGCGGATTCAAAATCCGCCGCTGCAAGGCGTGTCGGTTCGAGTCCGACCTCGGGCACCAGACCTTCCGCAAAATGACAGATCCGCGCGCCGATGGTGACCCGGCCGGCGCATCTTCGTTCCTATGTCTTGTCGGGCCCGCGTTTTCCGGGCTCGCAAAATTTTGTCCAAATTTGGCGTCATGGTGAAAAGCGGCGTCTTGGAACGTGGTTAGCAAAAGATGATTCGAAGTAATCTCGTTTCGTTCTCAGAACAAACGGGTGTGAGATACCGGATTGCGGCGCGGTCGAGGACAATTAAGACTTATCCGTGGGAGAAATATCGCTGCGATTGGGGGCCTCCCAGGAAACAAACTCGCCCGGTTATTGTCGCTAAATCGAAAACAGTTTTTCGCCTTTCGAAACGGGTCCGAGAAATAACTTTCAACCACCGGTTTAAATGTGGCGAAACTTAGGCAGATTTCCTGTCCAAAAAGATAGGTCGATCTTTTGGCAAACGGAAACGGTGTTTAAAAACAGTCACTTCGCGATTCGGATTATTGATGACCGTTTCCCGGGCATTTCCTCGAAATGAGGCAAGAAAGCGGCAAATTCCCCTTTTCTTTGTGGCGGTCGCGAGGGCAGATTGAGGCCAAGCCCTGCTGGGGGGCGATTGGCCATGGGGGTGGCCAAAGAGAAGAGTTGTCGAAAGAGAGCTCGCCCGGCGCTGCCAAGGGGACCGATCCATAACGGCCTCGACCATGAGGGCAAAGGAGACGCAGAGCGATCTGCGGCGACTTTGCCGGCAGCGCCCGCGCGCGCCGACGCTGGCCAATTCTTCTCAAAAAACACGTTCGGACTTCGGATCCGGACACGTCACGGCGCCGCCGCTTTGCGCCCTAGGGAAGATACGCCACGGCGCGGGGCCAGGGAGCCAAGCGGACGGCAAAGGAGAGTTGGGGATGACTTATTTCTACTATCATCACGACGACGATGATTGCGACAAGAATTCCGATCCGAATGCTACCAACGACAGCGCGAGCGTTAAGTACAACACCGCGCAGACGATCGCCGTTCTCGCGAATGACAGCGACCCCGATGGCGACCCGCTCAAGGTGCAGTGGGCGAGCGACCCGGCGCATGGCTCGGTCACGGTGAATGCCGATGGCACGATCACCTACACGCCCGATCCCAACTATTCCGGCACCGACAGCTTTACCTACAAGATCTATGACGGGCAGGGCGGTTACGACACCGCGACCGTCACGATCAACGTGAGCGCGCCCGACGGTATCGTCGAAGGCACCTCCGGCGGCGACCTGATCGACGATCATTACACCGGCGATCCCGAAGGCGACATGGTCGACAATAACGACGCGATCCTCCCGGGCGCCGCGCCGAATGACGACTACATCATCGCGGGCGACGGCAATGACACGGTCTATGCCGGTCAGGGCGACGACTCCGTCGAGGGCGGCCAGGGCGACGATCTGATCTATGGCGAGGGCGGCAACGACACGATCTCGGGCGATGCCGGAAACGACACGATCTATGGCGACAACGATCCGGCCGGTGGCCCCGCGGCCGATCCGGTCTCGGAAACCGTGGACTGGAGCCATTTCCAGACCGATTGCGGCGAGGTGAAGGACCAGACTGTCGATCTGGGCGAGACCAAGGTCCATTTCGACTTCCAGTCGCAGGATTACGGGGCGAAGGCGACGCTGACGACCTCTGCGCAATATACCGAAGCTGGCGAGAACTTCGACAGCTGCTCGGCGCTGCAGCTCTACGGTGCGGGCGGCGATTGCGAAGGCGGTGTGTCGCCGACCTCGACGACCGTCCTGACTTTCTCTTCGGACAATAGCGATTACACCGGTGAAGTTCAGGGGCTGAGCTTCCGGATCAACGATCTCGATCGTTCGGACAGCTATGACGACCATGTCGATGTCGTGACGCTCTCGGCCGTCGATGCCGACGGCAACCCGGTCGCGATCACGATCGATCCCGAGGGCAACCAGACGGTCACCGACAATGGCGACGGCACCTACACCATCACCGGTGGCGATCAGGACGACGGCAGCCTGTATCAGGACGACAAGATCGGTTCGGTCAAGGTCACCATCAATGATCCGACCGCAAAGCTGAGCATCGCCTATTCGAATGGCGGGGCGACGGATCAGGCGATCTCGATCACCGACATGACCTATGACACCTGCCCGGTGGAAAATGATCCGGGCGAGCCCGGCGACGACAGCCTGATGGGCGGTCTGGGCGATGACGTGCTCTACGGTCAGCAAGGCAACGACACGCTGGAGGGCGGTCACGGATCGGACAGTCTCGATGGCGGCCAGGGTAACGATACGCTCGATGGCGGCGCGGATGCGGACACCGTCTCCGGTGGCGACGATCGCGATCTGTTCATCGTGGGGTCCTCGACCGATGGCATCGGAGACACGCTCGACGGCGGCGAAGGCGGCGACGATTACGACACGCTCGACCTGCAGGGCGCGGGGCCGCTGCGTGTTCATTCCACGGTCACCGATTACGATCCGGTCTCGGGTGTCAGCACCTATGCCGGGACGGTCGACTTCCTCGACGGCTCGGGCAATGTCACCGGTACGCTCGAATTCTCCAACATGGAAGAGGTCATCCCCTGCTTCACGCCGGGTACTCTGATCGCGACGCCGCGTGGCGAGGTTCCGGTGGAGACGCTGCGCGAAGGCGACAAGGTCCTGACCCGCGATAACGGCATTCAGGAGGTCCGCTGGGCCGGCCGCGCCGACATGACGCATGAGCAGCTCGCGCGCGCACCGCATCTCAAGCCGGTGCTGATCCGCAAGGGCTCGCTCGGCAACGACCTGCCCGAGCGCGACATGATGGTCTCGCCGAACCACCGAATGCTCGTCGCCAATGACAAGACTGCGCTCTATTTCGAAGAGCACGAGGTTCTCGTCGCGGCCAAGCATCTCGTCGGCAATCAGGGCGTGGACACGGTGGAGACGCTGGGTACCAGCTACCTGCACTTCATGTTCGACCGCCACGAGGTCCTGCTCGCCAATGGTGCCTGGACCGAGAGCTTCCAGCCCGGCGACCAGACGCTCGGCGGGATGGGCAATTCGCAGCGTCAGGAAATCTTCGAGATCTTCCCGGAACTGCAGACCGCGAAGGGCCGCGAGGCCTATCAGGCGGCGCGCAAGACGCTCAAGAAGCATGAAGCCAACGTCCTGCGCATGAGCTGACGCGCAGGCCTCGTCAGAGGCCCCGCCAGCCCAATAACTGCGACCGCGTCCGGGATGTTTCCGGGGCGCGGCGCTGCCGTGTTGTTTCCGCAACTCGAACAATTCGTTTCCGCTAATCCGCACGTAGAGACGCCATCACGCGTTTTCGCCTCAGGGTTTTGTCGCTATCGTGTGATGGAAGGGGGCCTCGACTGCTGGGAGGCAGGAGGATCGGATGACGCGGAGCATGCGCGCAACGGATATCGCGGAGATTTTAGCGCAATCGCCGGCTCAGGGGCTGCGATGTACCGCGATGGCGCGCACCGAGTCGCTGCGCCTGGAATTCGACAGCCATGACGAGACGGACGGCCACATCAGTGGGTTTGACGCATCGGGAGAGACGGTTTTTTCCGGCTCCATCGCTGCGTTTCGCGCGGCCATTCCCTGCGTGACGCCCGAGACGCGGGTCGCAACCGAGTCTGGCGGTGTTCCTGCGGGCGATTTGCGCCCCGGTGCGCGGCTGGTGACGCGCGAGTCCGGCGTTCAGACGCTGCGCTGGATCGGTTCACGAGTGTTCACGGCTGCCGATCTCGCGCTCAATCCTCTGCTGTGCCCGGTGCGTATCCGCGCGGGCGCGCTTGGCGAGGGGCATCCGGTGCAGGATATGTGCGTATCACCCAATCACCGTCTGATGTCGCCGCTACGGGGGAATCTCGTTTCCGCGCAAGAGCTTGTCGGGCTGGACGGGGTCGAGGCCGAGCGGGCGGCGGGCGGCGTGCGCTATCTGCAACTGCTACTCGACGCGCCGGAAATGTTGCTCTGCGACGGACTATGGGTCGAGAGTTTCCGACCGGAGTTGGCGATGCTGGCGGGCTTCGATGCGGCGCAGCGGGCGGAGCTTCTGGCGCTGCGCCCCGATCTGTCCCGGCGCGACGCCGAGGCCGCCTTGCCCGAGACGCACCCCACCGAGTGATTTTCATCAACCGCAAAAAAGAGCCGGGCACTTAGGCCCGGCCAATAGACGATTCCGGTCAGGGGAATTGCCCGGATCGTTCGCGTCACAGGAAGCGGCGCACTTCTTGCCGGGCAATCTCCCGGCTGATTCCGATATCTTTGAGCAGATGGTCATCGAGTTTCTCCAGCGCCATCCGCGAACGGCGCGCTTCGAGGACGCGCGCAACGCGCGCGATCAGGCTCAGGCGGCCATGACGAGCGGGAACGGGACGAGTCCGCGACAGGGTAAACATTGCGATGCCTTTCTGTATTGATACAAAGTGGCGTTTGTTGCTATACGAGGGATACAATATCTCAAAATAAGCAACCAGAGAAATATTGTGACTGATACAAGCTGGTCTCCTCAACTCGCCCATATCGCCGGACCGAAATATCTCGCGCTGGTGCGCGCGCTGCGCGAAGGGATCCGTCGCGGAGACCTGAAACCGGGCGCAAAACTCCCTACTGTCAGGGACTTGGCGTGGTCACTGGGGGTGACGCCCGGCACGGTCGCGCGGGGCTACCAAAT
The DNA here is from genome assembly GCF_002213185.1 of Thioclava sp. JM3. Taxonomy (NCBI): domain Bacteria; kingdom Pseudomonadati; phylum Pseudomonadota; class Alphaproteobacteria; order Rhodobacterales; family Paracoccaceae; genus Thioclava; species Thioclava sp. JM3. The sequence continues at coordinate 293,670 of NZ_NBOB01000001.1, read as the reverse complement.
CGCCACGCAGGAGGGGCTGCTGGAGGCCAAGGTGGGACGCGGCACCTTTGTATCGACACAAACGCAGCGACTCGGCCCGCGCGAGCCACTTTACCGCCATACCGGGGAGGAGATCGACGCAACCCCGGACGATCTGGTCAACCTTCGATCGCCACAATTGCCCGATGTCGGCCAGACAAAAGCCTTACAATGGGCGATGGAGGAAGCTGCGCGCTCGATCGGCAAGACCTACCTGCAATATCCCGGTCTGCGCCGCGACGCCTATTGCCGCGAGGCGGTGCTCGACTGGTTTCCGAAAGATTGCTCGCTCGCCTCGATCCTGAACGCGGATGACCTTGTGCTGACCCATGGCGGGCAGAACGGGATCAACCTCGTGATGCAGACCTGCCTGCGTGGCGATCGGCCCGGCGTTTATATCGAGGAGCTGGCCTATCCCGGCTTCCGTCACGCCGCACGGCTCAACCGCGCAGAGGTCCATCCCGTGGCCATCGACGAGCAGGGGATGATGCCCGATGCGCTCGACGCGGCCTGCCGCAAACATGGCGGCCAGATCGTTTGCATCACGCCCGACGCACAGAACCCCACGGCGGGCCGGATGGATGTCGCGCGCCGCGAGGCGCTGGTCGAGGTCGCGCGCCGCCATGACCTGCAGATCATAGAGGACGATTGCTACACCGCGCCGGTCACCGGCCTGCCGAGCTTCCGGGTGATCGCGCCCGAGCGCAGCTGGCATATCACATCTCTGTCGAAGACGATCTCGGCGGGCATGCGCTTCGGCATCGTCGCAGCCCCCGAAGGCATGGGCGAAGTGGGGCGGCTAGCCGCCCAGCACAGCTTCTTCGGCCTCGCACGGCCGATCACCGACATGGTCGCCCGGCTCTTCGAGAGCGGCGAGGCGATGCGTCTGCGCTATGCCGCGCAGGAGGAAATGGGTCGGCGGTTGCAGATGACGGTGCAATCGCTGGCGGGACAGGATTTCAACTGGCTTCCGGGGCTGAGCTTCCTTTGGCTGAAGCTGCCGATGGGCTGGCGTGGCTCCACCTTCGCGCGCATGGCGGAGATGGAAGGCGTGCTGCTGCGCTCGGCCGATGAATATGTCGTGCAGGACGGGCAGGCGCCCAACGCGGTGCGCATCGCGATGGCGGGCTCGGTCCCCGAAGAGCGCTTCCGTACCGCGCTGCGAACGCTGACGGGGCTGCTGGAGCGGATGCCCGACGATCTGCCGGTCTGAGGGCTGAGGCCTGACGCCGCGCCGCCGAAGCGCGCTGCACAAAATTACGGCATCTGCCTTGCCCTTGCGCGAGTAGGGGCGCTTGCCCTCTTTTCACGCCCGCGCCCTTGTGCTTTCGTGACAGCCAACGACGCCCGAGACGGGTGCAAATCGGGAGAGATGGATGGCGGGTAAAGGGGAGAGCTGGCTGCGCAGCGAGTCCGCGCAGGGCTATGCGCTGATTTCGCCCCCCTTCCTCTATGCCGTTCTTTTGCTGGCCGCGCCGCTGGTCACGATCCTCGCCTATTCCTTCTTCAAGGATGGCTATCTGACGGTGGTGCATGAATTCACCGTGCAGAATTACATCGCCACATGGACCGATCCGATCTTTCGCGTGATTCTGGTTCGCTCGCTGCTGGTGGCGGGGCTGGTGACGCTGGTCACGGTCGCGCTGGCCTTCCCGATTGCCTATTATCTGAGCTTCGGTCTGGCGCCGAACCGCAAGGCGCGCTGGATCTTTCTGATCACCATCCCGTTCTGGACGTCGTATCTGATCCGCGTGTTTCTGTGGAAGGTGATCCTTGGCTATAATGGCGTGATCAATTCCGCGTTGGAGGGGATCGGGATCATCGGGCCGAACGGGTTAATCGCCGATCCGCTGCAGATGCTCAATTCGGTGGGGGCGATCGCGCTGACGCTGGCCCATGCCTATGCGCCCTTCGCGATCCTGCCGATTTTCGTGAGCCTCGAGAAGATCGACCGCTCGTTGCTGGAGGCGGGGCAGGATCTGGGCGAGAGCCGCTGGCGCACCTTCCTGCGCGTGACACTGCCCTTGGCGATGCCCGGTGTCGTAGCCGCGACGCTGATCGTGTTCATCCCGACGGTCGGCGATTACGTCACGCCCGAGCTGATCGGGGGCGGCAAGATGCCGATGGTCGCGAACCTCATTCAGGCGCAGATGCTACCCCTGGACAATCGCCCGCTGGGCTCGGCCATTGCGGTCAGTTCGCTGCTCGTGGTCGCGGCCCTGTCGCTGGTCTTCCTGTGGCTCAACCGCCGCTTCCTGAAGGTCGGAAAGTGAGCCGCGCATGAAAATACCGTCCCTCAAGATTTACGCGATCGCCTACCTGATCTTCCTCTACGCGCCGATCTTCCTGCTGCCGCTGTTCGCTTTCAACGATGGCACGATCATTGCCTTTCCGCTGAAGGGTTTCACGACCGACTGGTTCGCGAAAATGGCCGAGAACGACACGCTGCGCCACGCGCTGTCGAATTCGCTGATCATCGCGCTGACCTCCTCGGCGGGCGCCACGATCCTCGCGGTTTTCGCCGCCCGCGCCTCGACGCGCTACCGCTTCAAGGGCAAGGGCGGGATCATGGGGCTGATCCTGCTGCCGATGGTGCTGCCCGATATCCTGATGGGGATGTCGCTGCTCTTGGTGATGCTCGAAGTGCTGAAGGTGAACCTGTCGATCGCGACGGTGATCCTCGGCCATGTGATCATTTCGCTGCCCTATGCCATCGCGGTCCTGCAGACGGCTTTCGCGACGCTGGATCAGTCGCTGGAAGAGGCGGCGGTCGATCTGGGCGAGACGCGAATGTCGACCTTCCGCCTGATCGTTCTGCCGCTGGTAATGCCCGGTATCATCTCGGCCTTCCTGATCTCCTTCACGATCTCGCTCGACGAGTTCATCGTGGCCTTCTTCCTCGCGGGCAATCAGCCCACGCTGCCCACCTATATCTTTTCCCAGCTGCGTTTCCCGTCAGCGATCCCGGTCATCATGGCGCTTGGCACCTGCCTCGTCGCGGCCTCGATCCTGCTTCTGAGCGTGGCCGAATTCTTCCGCCGGCGCGGGGTCAAACGGACCGGCGCCAAGGATACCGGAGGTTTCCTGTGACCGATAAACCGATGATCGCCTTTCAGGACGTTCATAAATATTACGGCGATTATCACGCGCTGCGCGGCATCACCGCGGAGATCCGCGCAGGCGAGTTCTTCTCGCTGCTCGGTCCCTCGGGCTGCGGCAAGACCACGCTGCTGCGCACCATCGCGGGATTCGAGGAGATATCGGAAGGCGCGGTGCTGATCGACGGCAAGACGATGGTGGGCGTTCCGCCGAACAAGCGGCCCACCAATATGGTGTTCCAGTCCTACGCGATCTTCCCGCATCTGAGCGTGGCCGAGAATGTCGGCTTCGGCCTGCGACGCGATCCGCGTTCGAAATCGGAGAAGGCCAAGCTGGTCGAGGAATCGCTCGAGATGGTGGGACTCAAGGGCTACGGCTCCCGCGCGGCCCATGCGCTCTCGGGCGGGCAACGGCAGCGTGTGGCGCTGGCCCGCGCGCTGATCCTTAAGCCTAAGGTTTTGTTGCTCGACGAGCCGCTCTCCGCGCTCGACCGCAAGATCCGCGAGCAGATGCAGGTCGAGCTGATCAAGCTGCAGCGCGAGGTCGGCATCACCTTCGTTCTCGTGACCCACGATCAGGAAGAGGCGCTGGTCATGTCGGACCGGATCGCGGTAATGTTCGAGGGGGAGATCGCCCAGCTCGCCGACCCGGAAGTGCTCTATGGTCGCCCCAATTCGCGTCGCGTGGCCGATTTCATCGGGGTGATGAATTTCCTGCCCGCGACGGTCACGGATGGGCCCGGCGAAGCGGTCACCGCAGAGGTCGCAGGTCTCGGACGGCTCGAAGTCGCGCCGAGCCAGATCTCGATCGCACCTGCGGGCGATGGCGCCGCGGTGGGCTTCCGCCCGGAAACCTTGACGCTGCTTTACGAAGGCCAACAGGCCTCCGACCGCGAAGCGCCCGGCACGATCGACGAGGTCGTCTATTACGGCGACATGACCTATTACGACGTGCGCCTCGACGGCACCGAAAAACCGGTCCGTATCTCGATGCGCAACGTGTTCGGCCGCCCCGTGCTGGAAGTCGGCACCCGCACCCGCGTCGCATGGTCGCCCGGAGCGCTCGTTCTGTTCCGGTGACCGGGGCAGGGGGCGCTGACCCCGTCGCCGGATGGCGACAAAACTTAAGAGGCATAGGGCGCTGCCCCGTCGCCGGAGTGCAGCATGGCTCGAAGGCGGAAGCGGCCTCGCAAGAGGTCCCTCGCCAGTGGCTCTGATTACTCCTCCGGCGGTGCGTAGCCATCTGTCAGGGTCTCGAGAAAGGCGATGATATCTGCTTGCTCGGCCTTGGTCAGCGCGTCGCCTTCTCCGGGCTTGCGTCCGAAAGGCGCGTCGGTGCGGTCGATATTTCCCTGATAGCGAGTGGGCAGGTCGTCGAACCGCGCCACTTTTCCGTTGCGCGTGGGGTAAATCGCGCGGGGATCGCTGTCGCGCTTGGCGTAAAAGCGCAGGACCTGTTGCAGGCTGGTGTAGACACCGTTGTGGAAAAACACGTGCCGGGTCGCGACGTTGCGCAGGCTCGGGGTCTTGAACATCCCGCAATTGCCGGGCTGCGTCGAAATCGTGTCGTGGCGCAGCGGGCCGCACAGACCGAGATCGATATACTGCGGATCGGCATTGGCCGGGATCGCCGGGTTGCGGGGCACGCCGAGCGCCTCGTATTCGTAATCGGTGAATTGCGGCGGGCGACCATCGGCGGACCGGGTGTCGAGATGACAGGCCGCGCAATTGCCCTTCTTCGGATCGTCGAAGAGCGCACGGCCCCGCGCCTCTGCCGGCGAAAGCTGCGCCTCGCCCGCGAGAAAGGCGTCGTATTTGCTGGTATAGGGATGAAATTCCACCGCCTCGGTCTGGTAGCGCGACAAAGCGAAGGCGGCCTCGTCGATCAGCATCTTGTCGTCGTCACGCACCGCCTCGCCGAAGAGCCGCGCTAAGCGGTCGCCATAGCGCGCTCGCAGGGTCGCGGCGAGGGTTGCGCGGTCGGGCTCTGCCATCTCGAAATGAGTGAAGAGGACGGCCAGCGCCTGCTCTTGCAGCGTATCCGCGCGCCCGTCCCAGAACAGACCGCCCCGCGGCACCGGGCTCGCGGCGGCGGGCGTGCCGGCGGTTTTTTGCGGCGCGGGCTGCGTAGATGCGCTTGCTCCTGCGGCTCCTTTCGCGCCCGTCCCTTGCTGTGCGACCGCCTGCGGCGCGGCTTCGCCCGCCTCCGAGGTCGGGTCGAGCATCCCGAAGGTGAAGGGTGGCGTCTGGCGCTTGTATGTGAGCGATGGCACCGCGCGCAGTCCCGGCTGGTCGAGATACGCCCCGCCGAGCTGCACCGGGCGGGCATTGGAGGGCGCGAAGTGATTGCCCGGGTCGTGGCAGCTCGCGCAGCTCATTTGGCCACTGGCTGACAGCGTGGGGTCAGAAAACAGCGCCTTGCCGATCGTGGCCACGGCGCTCAGATCGGCATCTCCGGGCGCGGTCGTTTTCGAACCGGCGTCGGACGCTGCCCCGACGGGGGTGGCCGAAAGGAAAGCCGCGAGCGTGATGCTCGCGGCCCCCTGTGCCGAACGGATCGTTCTGGGAGTGATCAATCTCAGGTTCGGCAGTCTCATCGCCTCAGCCTTTCGGGTTGCCGGTGGCCGGGTCGAGGATCAGCTTGCCATTGGCCGCTTTCGAGAAGTCGAACATGCCGTTCAGCTCGCCCGCCTGGGCGTCGAAGGAGCCCTGACCGATGCGCTGACCGTTCAGCCAGTTATCCTCGATAAACTTGGTGACCGAGGACTGATCGACCAGTGTGTGATCCACCGCGTTCTTCTTCGCATAGGGCGAGATCACCAGCATCGGGATGCGGGTGCCGTAGCCGCAACGGCCCTGCGCGGGCTTGCCGTCGAGCCCGGGCAGCGTCTTGTCGCTGGCGCAGTTGCTGCCATTGAGCACGTCATAGCCCGCGACCGGGATGTTCGAGCCGTTCACCACTGCCATCGCGTGGTCATACCAGCCATCGGAGTCGTCATAGGTCACGACGATCGCTGTGTCCTTCCAGTCGTTCGATTTCTGCAGCGCGTTGACCGCGTTGACGATGAACTCCTGCCCGTCGAGCGGGTCGGAATAGCCCGCATGGCCGTCCTGATAGGCGGGCGCTTTCAGGAAGCTCACCGCCGGCAGGTTGCCGTTCTTCAGGGCCGCGTAGAAATCCTTGCTGTCATATTGGTGGTTCGCGCCGCCATCGTCCGACGTGCCGATCACATCGACCGAGGCGGGACGGGTGTGATCGACGTTCCGGGTCGATTTGTAATACTGGAAGGGTTCGTGGTGGGGGATGTAGTCCTTCGAGGTCTCGCCGGTCACCTGCGAGAGCGACGAGCGGTCGCAGCCGGTGGTGCCGTTGCCGTTCACCGCGGTCAGGTCGAAGCCGCCCTCGAACCAGCCCCAGGTAACGTGTTTAGCGTTCAGCAGATCGCCGATATTCTTGCCGCCCATAAGCGTCGTCGGGTATTTCGGGTTCGAGCAGACATCGCCGGTCGGGTCGAGATCCGAGATCATGGTCCAGCCGCCATTGCCGTCGGGTACGACGCGCCCCTTGTCATAGGTGCCGTCGGCTTCGAGCTTGTAGCCCTTTGGCAGCACCGCGCCATTGGTCTGGCCCGAGACGAGGTTGATCGCGCCCGGCGTCGAGGGGCCGAAGGTGCTCGAGAAGGCATTGTCGTTCATCGCGTAGGCCTGCGCGTAGTTCCACAGTGCGGTGACGGTATTGCCGTCGTAATAGCCCATCACCTGGCCCTTGGTGCCGAATGCGCCCGTGCCGCCTTTCGTGCCCTTGCCGGTATTGGCCGGGAAGGCATCCATCTTGCCGCCGTGGAAAGCGGCCTGCTCGGCGGTGTAGCCGTGGTTCTGGTCGGCGGACGCGGCCTGCGTCCGGTCGAGCCGGAACGGGGCGGCGGCATTCGCGCCATTGACGGCATTGCTCTTGTTGGGGTTGTTCTTCAGCAGACCGGCGCTTGCGAGCGTATTGGCCTTGGGCGTGTCTTTCGCGGCGGTGAATTGCGGCTCGCCCTTGGGGTTGGCGGCCTTCGGATAGGTCGCGAAATAATGGTCGAAGGAGACGTTCTCCTGGAAAATCACCACGAGATGCTTGATCGGGGTGGCGGTCTGGGTATCGGCGGCGGTGGCAGCCTGGGCGGTCGCGGCGGCGCAAGCCAGCGCGAGCGCGCTGACGGCACCGGTCGGGCGGAGCGTGTCGATCATGTGAAGTCCCTCGTTGAGATGGCAGCTTTCCCGTGCGTTACGGGGCGTGGCCTCTGGCTAGGGGCGTCATTTGACACTTCGGTGACGGTTCCGCTCACGCGCCATCACCGCTCAGTGAGACCGGCGCGGATACACGCGGATGGGATGTTGCGTGAGCGACCGGTGATCGCGGCGCGGGCGCACCGGCTAGGTTTTGCGAGGGGGGCTGAGCAGGGGGGCGGCCTCCGCTCGCCACGGCCGTTCTCTGGCGCTACGGAGCGTGCGGCGGGGCGTCCGTCCGCTTGAAGTTCGTTTATCCTGCCTCACCCCCAAGGACATTCTCGGCAAGAGGAACGGGCTTAGGTTTACGAGGCTGACATGCGGCTTGCGTGTTTGCCATTTGACCACCCCCGGCAACGCGGCCTAGATAGGGGCCAAGTAAGGCGCGGAGGCATTTGCCATGAAGGTCATCATCTGCGGTGCGGGTCAGGTCGGTTGGCAGATCGCGCGCCATCTGGCGGGCGAGCGCAACGACGTCACGGTCGTGGATTCCAATCCCGAACTGGTGCGGCGCGCGGCCGATACGCTCGACGTCCAGGGCGTGGTGGGCTTCGCCTCGCATCCGGACATTCTCGAGCAGGCCGGGGCGCGCGATTGCGACCTGATGATCGCCGCAACCCATTCCGACGAGGTCAACATGGTGACCTGCCAGGTCGCGATGTCGGTCTTCGGGATCACGCGCAAGATCGCCCGCATCCGGGCGCAAAGCTATCTGCAGCCGGAATATTCCGATCTCTACCGCCGCGATCATCTGCCGATCGACGTCATCATCTCGCCCGAGCGCGAGGTGGCCGAGGCCGCGCTGCGCCGTCTGGCGGCGCCCTCGACCTTCGACACCGAAAGCTTCCTCGACGAGCAGTTGCAGTTGCTGGGGATCGAGCTGGACGCTGATTGCCCTGTGCTCGACACGCCGCTGCGGCAGCTGACCGATCTGTTCTCGACGCTGCGCGCTGTCGTGGTGGGCATTCGCCGCGAGGGGCGGCTGTTCGCGCCCGAGCCGGGTGACCAGCTTTTCGCGGGCGACCAGATCTATGTCTTCGCCCATGTCGAGGACGTGAACCGCACGCTCGATATCTTCGGCAAATCCACGCAGAAGCAGGAACGCATCGTCATCATCGGCGGCGGCAACGTCGGTCTCAGCGTGGCCAAGTCCCTCGAAGCGCGAACCGAGCGCGTGCGTGCCAAGATCATCGAGCGCTCGCGCGCGCAGGCCGAGAAGGCCGCCGATGCGCTGGACCGTACGATCGTTCTCAACGGAGACGGGATGAGCTCGGAACTGCTGGAGGAGGCGAATATCGCCACCGCCGACGCGGTTCTGGCGATCACGGATGACGACAAGACGAACATTCTCGTTTCGGTGCGCGCGAAACAGGCGGGCTGCCGGATGGCGATCTGCCTGATCAACGATCCGACGCTGGCGCCCTTGCTGAGCGCGCTCGATATCGATGCCTATATCAACCCCCGGGCAACCACCGTGTCGTCGATCCTGCGCCATATCCGCCATGGCCGGGTGCGTGCGATCTACTCGATCGGGGATGCCGAGGGCGAGGCGATCGAGGCGCAGGTCATGGGAACCTCGCCGATGTCGGGCAAGGCGGTGCGCGATGTCGATTTCCCCGAAGGGGTTCTGATCGGCGCGATCCGCAAGGGCGACAAGATCGTCAAACCGACCGGCAATACCCGGATCGAGGAGGGCGATATCGTGGTTCTCTTCGCTCTGACCTCCGACGTGCCCGAAGTGGAGCGCCTGTTGCAGGTCTCCATCGACTTCTTCTAAGGGCCGGTCCGCGATGGAACGCATGATCAAGGCCTTGCCGCTGCCGATACTCCTGATGGGAGTTTCGGCGCTGGCGATGTATGTGCCGGCGATCCACGCGCTCCTGACGCATCATCACCATACCGCGCGATCGTTCTTCTATTCGGCGACGCTGTTTCTCTTCGCGACCGCCCTGATCGGCTTGGCCAACGGGTCGAACCCGCGGCCTGCGCGGGCGGGGCGGGCGAGCCTTCTGATCATGCTGGCCGCTTTCACCGTGCTGCCCGTGATGCTGGCAGTGCCGTTCTATATCGCGGTGCGCGACACGTCGTTTTTCAATAGCTGGTGGGAGATGGTCTCCGCCTTCACCACCACGGGCGGCACGCTTTACGAGCCCGACCGGTTGGTCGGCTCGGTGCATCTTTGGCGTGGGCTGGTGGCGTGGATGGGCGGCTTCTTCATCCTTGTGATGGCAATCGCGGTGCTGGCGCCGATGCGGCTTGGCGGCTTCGAAGTGTTCTTCTCGGGTGGCCCCTCTGGCGCCCCGGCCGCCGCGGCCCCGGCCGCAGATGGTGGCGCGGAGATGTCCGAGCGCATCGCCCATTACGCGGTCTCGCTGGCTCCTATCTATACCGGGCTGACGGTGCTGCTGTGGGTCTGCCTGCTGATGGCGGGGGACCGGTCGCTGACGGCGCTGATCCATGCGATGTCCACGCTCTCGACCTCCGGCATCTCGCCGGTGGGCGGGATGGCCAATGCGCGCTCTGGGGTGGCGGGCGAGATGGTGATCTTCGTGTTCTTCCTGCCCGCGCTGTCGCGCAGGCTCTGGCCGGGGGGCGGCGAGCTGCGCGCCTCGCCGAAGCTGATCGACGACCCAGAGTTGCGTCTGGCTGCGGGGCTGGTGATCCTCGTGCCGCTGTTCCTGTTCCTGCGTCACTGGATCGCGGCGCTGGAAGTGCGCACGCCGGGCGATTTCGGTGCGATCTTCCGCTCGATCTGGGGGTCGCTGTTCACCTCGCTGTCCTTCCTGACCACGACCGGCTTCGAATCGAACGGCTGGCACGACGCGCGCGACTGGTCGGGGCTGGGCACACCGGGCCTGATCCTCGCGGGGCTTGCGATCATCGGGGGCGGCGTCGCAACGACCGCGGGCGGGGTGCGCCTGCTGCGGGTTTACGCGCTGCTGCGTCACGGCGAGCGCGAACTCGACAAGCTGATCTATCCGAACTCCATCGCGGGCGGCGGCATGATGGCGAGGCGGCTGCGCCGCGAAGGCGCCTATATCAGCTGGATCGTGTTCATGCTGTTCGCGATTTCCATCGCCGGGGTGATGATGGCGGCGTCGCTGTTCGGTCTGTCGTTCGAGCCCGCGACGATCCTGACCATCGCGGCGCTGTCGAATACCGGACCGCTGGCGGGGATCGCGGCCGATGTGCCACTGAGCTGGGCCCATCTGAGCGAGCCAATCAAGGCCGTTTTCGCCTTCGCCATGGTGCTTGGCCGGCTCGAGACATTGGCGATCATCGCCCTGTTCAACCCGGAATTCTGGCGCGCCTGAATCCCGGATTTGATACGCAATTTCTGGCTCAGGGCCTAACAAACTGTTTTTTGGGCTGGAATCTCCCGCTATGCGCTGCATACTTGAAGAAAGGGCAAATCAGGCCCGTCCGATCACGCGCGATGCGAAACGCGATACGAAAAACAAGGGCAAGAATAATATGGCTGGCGACAAACAGAACCTGCAAGACGCATTTCTCAATCATGTGCGCAAGACAAAGGTTCCTGTCACGATCTTCCTGATCAACGGGGTGAAGCTGCAGGGCGTCATCACCTGGTTTGACAATTTCTGTGTGCTTCTGCGCCGCGACGGGCAATCTCAGCTTGTTTACAAGCACGCGATCTCGACGATCATGCCGGGACAACCTATCTCGCTTTACGAAGGCGACGACTAAGCGGCGCCGCGCGCGGCTTTAGCGATACATATCTTGAGCGAAACGACCTCTACCGAGACGCCCGATACGCGGGCCTACGTGATCCATCCCGACATTCCGTCGCGAGAGGGCCAGCGACACTTGCCCGAATTTGCGCTGGCCGAAGCGGTTTCGCTCGCCGCCGCCCTGCCGCATCTGCAGGTGGTGGGCGAGGAGATCGTGAAGCTGCGCAAGCCCGAGCCGGGCAAGCTGTTCGGCCAGGGCAAGCTGGCCGAGATCAAGGCGCGGCTGGAGGAGCACGAGGTCGATCTCGTCTTCATCGACGGGCCGGTGACCCCGGTGCAGCAGCGCAACCTCGAGAAGGAATGGGGGGTGAAGCTCCTCGACCGGACCGGGCTGATCCTCGAAATCTTTGCCGACCGTGCGCGCACCCGTGAAGGTGTGTTGCAGGTGGAGCTGGCCGCGCTGAGCTATCAGCGTACGCGGCTGGTGCGCGCCTGGACCCACCTCGAGCGTCAGCGCGGCGGGCTCGGCTTCGTCGGCGGCCCGGGGGAAACCCAGATCGAGGCCGACCGCCGCGCCATCGACGAGCAGATCGTGCGTCTGCGCCGCCAGCTTGCGAAGGTCGTGAAGACCCGCGAGCTTCACCGCGCCGCACGCCGAAAGGTGCCGTTCCCGATCGTGGCGCTGGTGGGCTATACCAACGCGGGGAAATCCACCCTGTTCAACCGCGTGACCGGGGCCGAAGTTTTGGCCAAGGACATGCTGTTCGCCACGCTCGACCCGACGATGCGCGGGCTGGAGCTGCCGACGGGCCGCAAGGTGATCCTGTCCGACACGGTGGGCTTCATCTCGGACCTGCCGACGCAGCTTGTCGCCGCCTTCCGCGCGACGCTGGAAGAGGTGCTCGAAGCCGATCTGATCCTGCATGTCCGCGACATCTCGCATCCCGAGACCGAGGAGCAAGCGGAGGATGTGAACGACATTCTCACCAAACTCGGCGTCGCCAAGGAAGTGCCGCTGATCGAGGTCTGGAACAAGATGGACGCCGTACCGCCCGAGCCGCGCCGCGCTCTGCTGGTGCAGGAGGCACGCGAGCCCGATCTGCAGGCGATCTCGGCGCTGACCGGAGAGGGGCTCGACGCGCTTCTGACGGCGATCGACGAGAAGCTTTCGGAAGAACGCTATCAGGAAGAGATCACGCTGGGCTTTGCGGATGGCCGCAAACGCGCCTGGCTGCACGAGCAGAACGTGATCCGCGGCGAGACGCAGACCGAAGAGGGGTGGACCTTCGAGGTCGAATGGACCGGCAGTCAGCGCAACCGGTTCCGCGCGCTGTAAGCCGGGCCGGAGACGGGGCAGGGGCGCTGCCCCTCTTCGCTGACGCGAATTCACCCGGGATATTTACACCAAGCCGAAGCGGGCGCGCGCGCCTTGGTTTTCCCGGGGACGCCCATGACCGGTAGGGGTTGCCAAGGCGGCGCGATGGGTCTATATCGCGCGCACTTCACAGGCGGAGGCGGGCCGATGGGGGAGACATCCCCAAAAGTCCACCGGTTGGGGCATATGCCCTGAGACCCTCCGCTCAGGCGCAAACCGGAAAAGGAATTGGACATGGCGCTTCCTGAATTCTCCCTGCGTCAGCTCTTGGAAGCTGGCGTTCACTTTGGCCACCAGACCCAGCGTTGGAACCCCCGTATGGGTCAGTACATCTACGGCGAGCGTAACGGCATCCACATCGTCGACCTGACGCAGACCGTTCCGCTGCTCGACCAGGCTCTGCAGGTCATCCGCGACACCGTTGCGAAAAACGGCCGCGTTCTCTTCGTCGGCACCAAGCGTCAGGCTGCGCGCCCGATCGCCGAAGCGGCCGAGAAATGCGCACAGTATTACATGAACCACCGCTGGCTCGGCGGCACGCTGACCAACTGGAAGACCGTCTCCCAGTCGATCAAGCGTCTCAACGAGATCGACGAGAAGCTCGAGCAGGGCGCTGAAGGCCTGACCAAGAAAGAGCGTCTCGGCATGGAGCGTGACCAGGCCAAGCTGCAGGCGTCGCTCGGCGGTATCCGCGAAATGGGCGGTCTGCCGGACCTCCTGTTCGTGATCGACGTGAACAAGGAAGACCTCGCCATCGCGGAAGCCAAGAAGCTCGGCATCCCGGTCGTGGCTGTGGTCGACACCAACTGCTCGCCGAACGGCGTGGATTACGTGATCCCGGGCAACGACGACGCGGCCCGTGCGATCGCGCTCTACTGCGACCTCGCTTCGCGCGCAGCTCTCGACGGCATGTCGGCCCAGATGGGCGCGGCGGGCGTCGATGTCGGTGCCCTCACCGAGACCCCGGTTGAAGAGGCGCTGGCCGAGGCCGAGGCCAAGTAAGGCCGCGACCGTCACCCAGATGACATGAGGGCGGGGTATCCCGCCCTCGCAGAGTTCTTGAAGGAGATCCGACCATGGCGATTACCGCCGCTCAGGTGAAGGAACTGCGCGAAGCTACCGGCGCAGGCATGATGGACGCGAAAAAAGCGCTGACCGAGACCGATGGCGACATGGACGCCGCCGTTGACTGGCTGCGCACCAAGGGCCTTGCGAAGGCTGCGAAGAAATCGGGCCGCGTGGCTGCCGAAGGTCTCGTCGCGCTCGCCGTCAACAATGGCAAGGGCGTCGCGATCGAGATGAACTCGGAAACCGACTTCGTCGCGAAGAACGCCGATTTCCAGAAGCTCGTCTCCGACATCGCGGAAGTCGCGCTGGAAACCGGTGAAGATGTCGAAGTCGTCAAGGCTGCGCATCTCAACGGCAAGAAGGTCGAAGACGTGATCACCGACGCAATCGCACGTATCGGTGAGAACATGAACCTGCGCCGCATGCACATCCTCGAAGGCGACACGCTGGTGCATTACGTGCACAACGCTGCCGCCGACGGCATGGGCAAGATCGGTGTGCTCGTTGCGCTGAAGGGCGAAGACAACGGCATCGGCAAGCAGATCGCGATGCACATCGCCGCGACCAACCCGGCCGCGCTGTCCGAATCCGATCTCGACCCGGCTGTCGTCGAGAAGGAAAAGCAGGTTCAGATCGACATCGCACGTGAATCGGGCAAGCCCGAGCAGGTGATCGAGAAGATGATCGAAGGCCGCATGAAGAAATTCACCGCGGAAGTCACGCTGCTGAACCAGCAATTCGTCGTCAATCCCGACCTCACCGTCGGTCAGGCCGCGAAAGAAGCTGGCGTCGAGATCACTGGCTTCGTCCGGATGGAAGTCGGCGAAGGCATCGAGAAGAAAGAAGAAGATTTCGCCGCTGAAGTGGCGAAGACCGCAGCTGGCAACTAAGCCCGCGCCTCTTCTTTGAAACAGGAAACGCCGCCCTGATCGGGGCGGCGTTTTTCATTGTGGGGCAGGGGTCTGGGATGCGAACCTAACGCGCCGCCGCGTGTGAGGCGTTCAGGAAAATCTGCTTTTGCACCGAGGCTTTCATGACCGCCTGCGCGGTGGTGTCCACGTCCAGCGCCTCGCGCGCCAGTCGCAGGTGTTTCTCCACCGTCGAAGGGGTCAGCCCCATGATGATCGCGATATCGGCGGTCGTCTTGCCCTCCGCCACCCATTCGAGGACTTCGCGCTGCCGATCCGTCAGTGGGCGTCGCCCGGTGGAATAGGGCATGGTCGAGATGCGCAGATGAACGAGGCTGTTCATCACCATCAATTCGCGTTCGTTCTCGCGCCAGATGCGGTCGACGTCGTCCTGGCTCAGCCCCGGCCGCCCCACGAGTCCGATAGCGCCGCGCGCGTAGGAGAGCGGGTCTGAGAAACCGATCGAATAACCCGCGCGGATGCCGAAACGGTGGTTGATGTCGATCACGTCGATCTCTGCCGGGGTCAGCTCTCCCCGCATTGCGCGGTCCGCGACAATGCGCCACGAGCAGGGCCCGTCATTCTTCGCGGCCCATTGCACCATCGGCGCGTGGCGATATTTTCCCTCTCCGATGAAGAGGTCGAGATATTCCTTCTGGTGGTTCGAGAGGATCAACAAATCGTCTTCGTGGCCGAAATTGTTTCCCTTTCGGAAACTCGTGAACCCATAGATCAAACGGTCGAAGCCGAACCGCTCCATTTCGCGGCAATGGCGGGACCAAATTTCCTGCACGGATTTTGCGCGTAAGACCGCCTCACAGAAGGATAACATCGCGTTTCACCCCACAATCGGTTAGTTCGCGTAGCTCATTAACACTACTCCGGAGGCGCATGTTTCCCCGCGCCGGAGACCCTGTTCAAATGTCTTATGTTTCGCGCGCCATGGCAACCCACGTGGGGCACGAAGACGCTTAGCGGTGGGTCTCGACACGGCTCTCGTGTGCGCAACCTTGGGTGGTCTCGGGGGCGAGCGTCGCCAGCGCGTCGTAATGGGTAAGGTAGATCTGCCCGGTTAGTTGGGTGATCAGGTCCGAGCGCGTCAGGCGGTCCATCACCGGGCCTTTAACCTCGGACAGGTGCAATCGCACGCCCGCGTCGTTGAGCTGGTCGTTCACCTCTTCCAGCGCCTCGAGCGCGGACATGTCGATATGGTTGATCGCGGGGCAATTCAGCACGACATGCTTGATGGACTCGTCGCTCGCGATCCGGTCGTAGATCATCTCCTCGACGAAGCGGGCATTCGGGAACCACAGGCTCTCGTCGATGCGCAGGCTGAGGATGCCCGGCGCGCAGTTCACCCGGTGGCGCCGGATATTGCGGAAATGCTCGGTGCCGGGAACCTGGCCCAGCTCGGCCACATGCGGGCGCGAGCTTTGCCACAACCGCAGCGCGATCGAGAGGATGACACCGAAGGCGATGCCGTCCTCGACGCCCCAGATCAGCGTGACGAGCACCGTCAGCGCCATGCCGACGCCTTCGCGGGGGGCGTATTTGAACGTGCGCTTGAGCGCCTTGATGTCGACCAGCGTCAGCACCGAGACGAAGATCGTGGCCGCGAGCGTCGCTTGCGGCAGGTAATAGAGGGCCGGGGTCAGGGTGAAGGTCGCGAGCGCCACCCCGATAGCGGTGAAGGCGCCAGCGGCGGGCGTCGTAGCGCCGGCCTCGAAGCTGACGACAGAGCGCGCGAACCCCCCGGTGATCGGAAAGGATCCAGAGATCGCGGAGCCGATGGAGGCGCCGCCGAGGGCTATGAATTCTTGGTCCGGGTCGATGCGCTGGCGTTTCTTAGCGGCCAATGTCTGGGCGACCGAGATCGTCTCGACATAGCCGATGATCGCGATCAGGAGCGCCGGGACGAAGAGTTCTTTCCAGAGCGCGATATCGGCGGGCGGCAGGCTCGGGGTCGGGAAGCCGAGCGGCACGGTGCCGACGACGCGGACCCCGCGCCCCTCGAGCCCGAACGACCAGGTGATCAGGATGGTCGCGGCGACTGCGTAAACCGGCGCGGCGCGGGTGAGGATGGCCGCAAGCCGCTCGGACAGCCCCGCCTTTAGCAGGCGCGGCTTAAGCCCACGTCGCGCCCAGAACAGGAAGACCAGCGACAGGATCGAGATGACGACCGTGTAGGGATTGGTCTGGCCGAGATGCGCCCAGAGGCCGCCGAGAATATCGAGAATCCCGCCGCTCTCCGCCGGAATACCGAAGAAATGCTTCATCTGGCCCGCGGCGATCAGGATACCGACAGCCGATGTGAAGCCCGACAGCACCGGGTGGCTGAGGAAGGCTGTGATGAAGCCCATGCGCAGGAAGCCCATCACCACCAGCATCACGCCCGAGAGAAACGCCAGCGCCACTGCGGCGGCGATATATTCGGGCGTACCCTGCGCCGCGACCCTGCCAACCGCGGCGGCCGTCATCAGCGAGATCACCGCGACCGGGCCGACGGCCAGCGGGCGCGAGGTGCCGAAGACTGCGTAGATCAGCAGCGGCAGTACCGAAGCGTAGAGCCCGTATTCCGGCGGCATCCCGGCCAGCAGCGAATAGGCCAGCGACTGCGGGATCAGCATGATCGTGACGATCACCGCCGCGATCAGATCGGCCTCGAAGGTCGGGCGATCGTAGTCGCGCCCCCAGCTTAGGATCGGCAGGTAGCGTTTGAGCATTGGCACGTCGCGAAAGGGCTGGATCAGGCCTGATCGCGGCGGCTGGCGTAATACTGCATCACCGGCACCAGCGTGGAATGGTCATAGCCCGCTTCGGCGGCGGTCGCGACGATCTTGTCGATTTCCATCTCGCCCGCCTGGCTGACGCCCCACAAATGCGACGAGCGCGTGCCCGAGCGGCAATAGCCCAAGGCGGGTTTCTCTGCCGCGCCCATGATCGTCGCGAAATTGTCGACCAGTTCGAGGCTCAGTTCGCCGGGATAGTAGGGCAGGTAGTAAGGCGTGAGGCCATGCGTCGAGCAAAGCGCGGCGATCGCGTCCGAGCGCTGATCTGCGTCCTCGATCTCCTCGTCGGGACGATTGATGATCAGCGTGCGAAAGCCCATCTCGGCAAGCTTCGGCACGTCTTCGGGTTCGATCTGCGGGGCGACGGAGAACTCGTCGGAAAGTTTGCGCAATTCCATGATCTGTCCTGTTATCCTGCCTTCTAGGTGGAGACGGGCGGGGTTTCCCGCCCTCTCGGTTTATCGTCTCAAAGCCCGTTGACCGGCACTTTGAGGTAGGTCTTGCCGTCCTCGTCCTTCGGAGGCATCTGGCCCGCGCGCATGTTTACCTGAAGCGACGGGATGATGAGCTTCGGCATCGCCAGAGTCGCATCGCGCTCGGTGCGCATCTTGACGAACTCGGCCTCGGACTTGCCGCCGCCGATATGGATGTTGCGGGCCTTTTCCTCGGCCACGCTCGTCTCCCACGCAAATTCGTCGCGGCCCGGTGCCTTGTAGTCGTGGCCCACGAAAATGCGGGTCTCGTCGGGCAGCGACAAGATCTTCTGGATCGAGGCGTAGAGCGTCTCCGCCGAGCCGCCGGGGAAGTCGCAGCGCGCGGTGCCGAAATCGGGCATGAAGAGCGTATCGCCCACGAAGGCCGCATCGCCGATGACGTAGGTAAGGCAAGCGGGCGTATGGCCCGGCGTGTGCAGAACGCGACCCTCCAGCGCGCCGACGCTGAAAGTGTCGCCTTCCTTGAAGAGCCTGTCGAACTGCGAACCGTCGCGCTGGAATTCGGTGCCTTCGTTGAAGATCTTGCCGAAGGTGTCCTGCACGACCTGAATGCGGTCGCCGATGCCGATCTTGCCGCCGACGCGCTCCTGAATGTAGGGCGCGGCGGAAAGGTGGTCGGCATGGACGTGACTCTCGAGGATCCACTCCACCTCAAGCCCGTTCTCCTGCACATAGGCGATCACCTCGTCGGCGGATTTGGTATCCGTCCGGCCCGAGGAATAGTCGAAATCGAGCACGCTATCGACAACGGCGCAGGCTTTGCTGCCGGGATCTTTCACCACGTAGGAGACGGTGAAAGTCGCGGTGTCGAAAAAAGCTTTGACGTCCGGTTTGATCATGGCGGCCTCCGTTAACCTGCCCAGCATATGTAGCCGAGTCCGATCTTATGAAATTGCGGCACTCTGTCCCAGCCCTTCCGTGATCTCGGGCGGTAAGGGGTGCGAGAGATCGGGGAGCACCCACTCCGCGCTCGAGAAATCGCCGCCATCGGTATAGGCCGAGGGCGTCACGACCACGCGCAGCCCGGCCGCTTGCGCAGAGCGCAGGCCCACCTCGCTATCCTCGAAGGCGATGCAGGCCTCGGGCGGCAGATGCAGCCGGTTCAGCGCGAGTTCGAACACGTCGGGCGCGGGTTTCTTGGCGGCGACCTCGTCGCCTGCCGCGATCGCATCGAACAGGTGATCGGGGTCGGCACCCAGCTGCGCGCGGATCAGCGCATCGACATTGGGACGGTTCGTCGTCGTGGCGATGGCGAGCTTCATCCCGGCGGCACGCGCATTTGCGATCAGCCGCGCCACGCCCGGGCGCAGCGGGACCTGCCCGCCGGTGATGATCTCGACATAGCGGCGGGTCTTGATCTCGTGCAGCATGGCGATCTCGTCGTCGGTCGGGCCGAAGCCCATGACCTCGCGGTGGCGCGCCATGCGCTCCTTGCCGCCGGCGGTCTTCAGCAGTTCGCGATAGGTCTCCTGCGACCAGTTCCAGTCCACGCGCCGTGCAGCAAAGGTCTCGTTGAATGCACGGCGATGGGCTTCTTCGGTTTCGGCCAGCGTTCCGTCGACGTCGAAGATCAGCGCGCTTACCATTTCCAGCCCTCCACCAGACCGGGCAGCATCGCCCAATCCGAGAAGGCGACGTCATGGGGCACGTCGGTCAAGGGCGTCTTGCGATAGCCCTCGGAATAGATCGCAAACGGGGCCTGCGCATTCGCCGCCGTTTCCGCATCGACCTCGCTGTCGCCGACATAGATCATCTGTCCGCCGCCCAGGGCCCGATGGCAATGATGCAGCATTTCAGGCTCGGGCTTGCGGGTGGGCATGGAGTCCCCGCCCAGCGTCAACTCGAAATAGTCCCATAAACCGACATGGCGCAGCGCGGCTTCTGCGGGGCGGACCGGTTTGTTCGTGCAGACCGCCATCCGGCAGCCCATCTCCGTGAGCCGGTCGAGCGCGGCGATCACGTTGGGGTAGGGCACGTTGCCCTCCACATCGGTCTCGTAGCGCGCGACGAGGGCGTGCTCCACCCGATTGAAGAGCGGCCCGTCCGGGTCTTCGCCCGAGGTGATCAGCAACTGGCGCACGAGGTTGGGCACGCCCTTGCCGACGAAGCTTCGGACCGTCGGAAGCGAGAGCGGCTCGAAGCCCATATCGGTCAGAACGGCGTTCGAAACGGCATGGATCGCGGGCACGGAATCGATCAGCGTTCCGTCGAGATCGAAGATGACGGAAGGCGCATCGCTCATGCCGATTTCCATTTGATGGAGCAGCCCATCGACGGAATCTGGTCGCGCGGGCCTTCGCCGGTCTCGGCGACCAACATCATGCCTTCGTAGAGTTCTCGCTTGGCGTCGACCGCGGCGGCCTGCTTGGTCGAGGCATCGAGACGGCCGCGATATTGCAGCCCGTCCTCGGCGTTGAAACCGAAGAAGTCCGGGGTGCAGGCGGCCCCGTATGCCTTCGCGACCGCCTGAGTTTCGTCATAGAGATAGGGGAAGGGGAAGCCCTTCTCCTCGGCCAGCTTGGCCATGTTCTCGAAGCTGTCCTGCGGATATTCGTCGACATCGTTGGCCGAGATCGCAACGACGCCGATCCCCGCCTTCTGCAACTCCGCCGCATCGCGCAGGATGCGGTCGAGGATTGACTGGACATAGGGGCAATGGTTGCAAATGAACATCACGAGCGTGCCCTTGGGACCACGGATGTCGTCAAAGCTGTATTGCTTGCCGTCGGTGCCGGGCAGGGTGAAGCCCGGAGCCTTCCAGCCGAAATCGCAGACGGGGGGAGTGACAGCCATGCGGCCTCCTATTCGAATTCCATTTCCTCGTAGACGACGCCCGCGTTTTTCGTCGCCAGTTCCTCGAACGTGTCGAGGTTTTTGTAGGGGCTCTGATCCACGTAGTAGGCCTCGGCCAGATCGCCACCATTGTCGAGATGTTCGGCGATCTTTCCGCGCAGATATTTCAGGTAGCCCGTCGTTCCGCGCGTGACCTTCTCGAGGTTCGTCGGATGGCCGTGACCGGGGATGATGAAGGCAGGCTCCAGCGGCGCGAATTTGGTCTCGAAGGTCTCGATCCAGCAGCTCGTGCAGGTGCCCGAGAAGATCGGCGGCATCCGTTCCGAAAAAGCGATATCGCCCGCGATCATGAATTTCTGTTCCGGCAGCCAGACCTGCGTGTCGCCGGGGCTGTGCGCGGGGCCCAGATGCATCACTTCGATGGTCATATCGCCCATCTCGATGACGCGCTTGTCCTCGAAAGTCTCGGTGGGCAGCTTCGGATCGGTGCCTTCGGCGGTTTCCTTACCGTAGCTCTTGAGCGCCTCGAAGGCGCCGCCGGCGTCATGTTCGAACTCGGCCGCCGCATCGACATGGGCGAGCACCGGCACGCCCTGTTCGATCCAGTAATTGTTGCCGAGCATCGAATGGCCCTGACCGTTCTCGTTGATCACCAGCTTCACCGGCTGATCGGTGACCGCCTTGATCTCGTCATGCAGCGCCTTGGCGAGCTGATAGGACGCGCCGGAATTCACCACGACCACGCCATCGCCGGTGACGATGAAGCTGAGATTGTTGTTATGACCCGAATTCTCATAGGTCGGCGGCGCGGTGGCCCCGATCGCGGTCCAGACGCCGGGGATCACCTCATAGGGCTTAGAGTAGAGAACCGAACCGGGATACATATCCGGCACGTCTTCAGAGGCGAGTACGGGGCTCAGATGAAGAAGTCCCGCCAAGACGCTGGTCAAAAGGAGTTTTTTCACCCTCAGACCTCCGGCACGTAGCGATAGGCGTCGCCGTCGCGCTCGACCCGGCCCAGGCCGCCTTCGGGCAGGTGATAGCCGATGATCGGCAGCTTGTCGGTCGCCAGCTGATCGAGCAACGCGACACGGGTCTCCGCGCCCAGATCGGGGTTTTGGTCGGAGCCTGCCGCCATGCCCGGCGCGGCGAAGGCGAGGTAGTGGTTCACGATCGCATCGCCGATGATGAAGGCCTGCGTCTCGCCGTTCTTGACGTGGAAGGACATGTGACCGGGCGTGTGGCCGGGCGTCATCTGCGCCAAGATGCCGGGGAGGATTTCCTCGCCATCTCCAAAGGTTGCAATCTGGTCTTCAAGGATCTGGAGGCGACGCAGCGCGCCTGCCGCGAAGGTCTTGCGGCCCTGATCGATCGTGTCGAGCGTCTCCGGGTTGAGCCAATATTCGAATTCGTCCTTGCCCATCATGTGCTCGGCGTTGGCGAAGAACGGCTCGTCGAAATCGTCGAGCACGCCCCAGAGGTGATCCGGGTGGCCATGGGTGAAGACGACATGGGTCACGTCCTCGGGGGCGACTTCGAGCGCGCCCATTGCTTCCATCAGCTTACCCGCAGACGGCATGAAGTCATTGCCCGACCCCACGTCGAACAGCACGGTGTTGGTGCCGTCGCGATAGAGCGTGACGTTGCAGGGCGGTTCGACCGAGTCTCCGGTGATGCCGTAGCTCTCGAGGATCGGCTTAGCCTCCGGATTGTCGGTCACAAAGCCGATCGGCAGCACGAGATTGCCATCGGACAGCGTGTCGAGCCGGGCCGAACCCATCTCGAGGGTCTGGGCGGCGAAGCTGAGCCGGGGAAGGGCTGTCATGGCGCCCATGGCCAGCCCTCCGCGCAGAATGGTGCGTCGCGTGAATGTCATGCCAGTCCTCCCTAGCTGGTATTCAATTCCACGAATATGAACGAGAGGCAGCGGCAGGGCAAGCGGTCAGATCACGAGATCGCGACCGATCTCCTTGCAGCTTGGCAGTTTCTCACTGCGCGGCTTTGAGAGCACCCTCCGCCGCTTCGCGGATCGCGCGCATATTCTGGCCATACACCTCCGGCCTATCGACCGAGCCGCCCTTGAAGACGGCGGAGCCCGCGACGAAGCAATCCGCACCAGCCTCGACCAGCGGGCCGACCGTAGTCGGATCGACGCCGCCATCCACCTGAATGTGAATCTCCCGATCGCCAATCATTTCGCGCACTTGGCGGACCTTGTTTATGCTGGAGGGGATGAATTTTTGGCCGCCGAAACCGGGATTAACGCTCATCACGAGAACCATATCGACGAGGTCTAGCAGTTCCGAGATCACGTTGGCGGGCGTGCCGGGGTTCAGCGAGATGCCGCATTTCACGCCCTGCGCCTTGATCGCCTGCAGCGTGCGGTGCGGGTGCGGACCGGCCTCCCAATGCGCCACGATCATGTCGGCACCCGCTTCGGCATAGGCCTCGATGTAAGGGTCGACCGGCGCGATCATCAGGTGGACGTCCATGAAGGTCTTCACATGCGGGCGGAACGCTTTCACGGCGGGCGGGCCGAAGGTGAGGTTCGGCACGAAATGCCCGTCCATCACGTCGACATGGACCCAATCGGCCCCCTGATCTTCGATGGCGCGGATCTCGGCGCCGAAATTGGCGAAATCGGCCGACAGGATCGAGGGCGCGATCTTGATGGAACGGTCAAAGCTCATGGGGGCCTCCTTGGCGGCTCATTTCGTCAGTTGCGCGAACAGGGTCGGCAGTTTCTCGGGCAGGCGCTCGACCTGATCGATCACGGTGTAATTATTGGTCCCGAAGATGCGCGACACATAGGCATCGGCTTCGGGGTCCAGCGTCAGACAATAGCTGTTAATGCCGATCTGCTGGAGTTCCGCAACCGCCTTCTTGGCATCCATGCGCAGATATTGCGGGTCGCGCTCGTCGATATCGGCCGGTTCGCCATCGGTGACGATCAGCAACAGTTTATGGGCTTCCGGGCGCAGGGACAAATGATGGGCGGCATGGCGCATCGCGGCCCCCATGCGGGTCGAGAGCCCGCCCTTCATGCCCGCAAGGCGGCCTTTGACCTCGGAATCGAGCTTCTGTTCGAAATCCTTGAAGCGCTGATATTGCACGTCATGGCGGCCATCCGAGGAAAAGCCGTGGATCGCGAAC
Source organism: Thioclava sp. JM3 (assembly GCF_002213185.1). Taxonomy (NCBI): domain Bacteria; kingdom Pseudomonadati; phylum Pseudomonadota; class Alphaproteobacteria; order Rhodobacterales; family Paracoccaceae; genus Thioclava; species Thioclava sp. JM3. Next base: position 270,013 of record NZ_NBOB01000001.1, on the reverse strand, counting down.
GGGTCGCCGATCCCTTCGATCGCCGCGGCCACCAGCGCCGAGGCTTCGCGCGTCAGCTCCAGCACGGTCTTGTCCGAGCCGCGCACGGTCTCGTTGGTGCTCTCCGACAGGTCGAGCAGGATGCAGACCGCCAGATCGCGCCGGTTGATGACGTTGCGCATGGTGATCCGCATGTCGGGCTGCATGCCGATGCGCTGCATCACCATCGCATCGACGGCGGCGTTGATATCCAGCTCGTCGCCATCCTCCAGCCGCCGCTGGCGCGAGATGCCCTGCGGGCGCAGCCGGTCCACGATCTGCTTGATCCGGTGACGGATGCCGCGATGCGCGGTCAGGATCGTGTCGATCTCGTCCGGGTCGCCCATCGGCGGGCGGTGTTCGTAGACAGTCGACCACGACGGGCGCATCAACTGCACCTTGTAATCCCATTCACCGTAATGGAACGGGTCGGAGATCGGGGCCTTGCCCTCCATCTCGTTATAGCTGACGCCCTCATCCTCGTAGGGGAACAGCTCTGACGACAGCACCCAGACCTCCTGCGCATCGTCGCCCGCGGTCTCGACATCCACCTCGTTGACGAATTCCATCAGGCCCACGCGCTTGCGCACCTGACCCTGCGCGGGCTGATAGGCGTTCTGGTTCGACCAGTCGTAATCCGAGAGCGACCAGATGAAGCGGTTGTCGTCGCGATACGGAATTTTCAGAGATTCGAGAATGCGAAGGGACGGCACCGCGCGGCGCTGCGCCAGCAGGTTGTAAAGTTCGACGCCCAGCGACCAGGAGAACATCGTCTCGCGCGCATTGCCCGCGATCTCGCCGTGGAAGGTCTCGACGAGATTGTCTATTTCCAGATCGCCGGTGCGGGTGCCGGGCGTGTTGAGCGCGCGGGCGACTTTTTCCAGCAGATACATCGTCTCGTGCTCGTAAGCGCCGGGTGGCGTGTCCGGCATCAGCCGGTCGAACATCGCGCGCAGCCCCGGAAAGGCCCGCGTCGCGCAATATTCGACGCGGGCATCCTCGATCATGCCGATCAGGAAAATCTGCGCCGGATTGAGCGCTTCCTGCCCCAGCCCGTGATCGGAATAGACGATATGGGCCGCCATATGGGCGCACATCGCGCGGTAGAGATCGAGGCCGGAGGCGCCGTTGATCCCGTCCACCGCATCGGGCAGATGCAGCGCGCCGTCCTCGATGAAGGGGCGGAACCCCTCGAAATCGGCGGCAGAGGGACGCAGGAAGAAATCGCGGGCCCAGAAGGCGCGGAGGTAGAAGTTCAATCGGCGCTGGCTGTCGATGAACAACGTGCCGCGGCGTTCCTGTTTGAGCACCGCACGGCTGTCTTCCGAGACGAGCCCGAAGTAATCCGCCTGTTTCGGCAGGTCGCGGCGATAGGCTTCGGCGCCGAAATCCACCCAGCGGCGCAGGCCCGAGAGCGTGAGTTTCGCCAGCAGTTCTTCGAGCACGCCGAACATCGGACGCAGTCCCCGTGGCGCACGGGCCGCCAGCCGGTGCAGCAGCGCCAGATAGCCGCGCAGCAGTTCCGGATCGCCGAAGCGGTTGGCGGCGCCGGGCAGCGTGTCGAGCATCAGCACCAGGATTTCGCCCGACACCATCGAGGCCAGCTTCAGCACCGCGCCCACCACGTCCCGAATGACGTCCTCGCCGCATTCCTTGGCGACCTGCGGCATCTCGTCGAGATAGGAGATCAGCAGCCGCGGCCCCTTGCCGAGCGAGGTCATCGCCTTCGCACCGTCCATGTAATCCTTCAGCCCGGCGGGCGACATCATCCGCGCCGCCTCGTGGAAGAGCCCGTCGAGGGTCTCCTCCAGCTCCGGCGCGGATTTGATCAGATCGGCGGCGTAATCGTCGAGATCGACCTTCATCGGACGCGCTCCTTACGCCACCTTCGAGCTGTCGGTGATCTCGGGGAAGAAGGTCTGGACGGCCGCCTGCAACGTGTCGCGCATATCCGCGTCATCTGTCAGCGGCTCCACCAGCGCCATCTGGCAGGCGGCTGGCGCGGGGATGTCCTGCGAGATCAACTGGCCTGCATAAACGAGAAGGCGCGTCGACATGCCCTCATCGAGCCCGTGGCCCTTGAGGTTGCGCGAGCGTTGGGCGACCTGCACGAGCTTTTCGGCGGTCTTGAGGTCAATCTCGGCCTCGTGGCTGACGATCTCGGCCTCGGTCGCGGCCTGCGGGTAGTCGAAGCTCATCGCGCCGAAACGCTGCTTGGTCGATTGCTTGAGGTCCTTCATCATCGACTGGTAGCCGGGGTTATACGAGATCACGACCTGAAAATCGGGATGCGCGTCGACTAGCTCGCCCTTCTTCTCCAGCGGCAGCTGGCGGCGGTGATCGGTCAGCGGGTGGATGACGACGGTGGTGTCCTGACGGGCCTCGACGACCTCGTCGAGATAGCAGATCGCGCCGATCCGCGCGGCAACGGTCAGCGGGCCGTCCTGCCATTTCGTGCCGTTGATATCGAGGAGGAACCGCCCGATCAGGTCGGACGCGGTCATGTCCTCGTTACAGGCCACGGTGATCAGGGGGCGTTTCAATTTCCACGCCATATATTCGACGAAGCGCGACTTGCCGCAGCCCGTGGGGCCCTTGAGCATCACCGGCATCCGCACGTCATAGGCGGCGGCGTATTGTTCGATCTCGTTGCCGACGGGCCGGTAGTAGGGCTCGGTCTTCACGCGGAACTGGTCTGGGTCGATATCGCTCATGGGTGGCTCTCCGTCGCGCTGGAAAATCCGGAAAAATGGGGCAGGGCGGGCCGCCGCGATCGGCAGCCCGCCCCGGTATCAGATCAGGCAGAGGCCGACATGTCGGCGCGGTGCACCACCATCGAGGTGCCCTGCGTCTGCTTGAAGTTGTCGTAGCCGACGAGGCGGACATGGTTGCCCGGGTTGGCCTTCTTGCACATCTCGATCTCGCGGAAGATCGCATCGACATCGGTTTCCCCGAACATCGGCAGCTTCCACATGTACCAGAAGTTCGAGCGCATATTCTCGGGCTCGGTATGCTCGATGGCCGGGTTCCAGCCTTTCGAGACGATGTATTCCACCTGCTTGCGCAGCTCGTCATCGCTGAGCTGGGGCAGATAGGAGAAGGTGCCCATCTTGCGGCTGTTCGGGTCCGAGATGCGGGAGCCGTAATCTTGCATTTCACTCATGGTGTCAGTCCTTTCTCAGGCGTTTGTGGGAGGGGCGCGCCTTAGCGGTGCGCCACGTCCAGCTTGTCCACGGTGTCGAACTCGAACTTGATCTCTTTCCACGTCTCCATGGCGATCTTGAGTTCGGGCGAGTGCTTGGCGGCCGAGGTCATGATGTCTTTCGCCTCCTTCTCGAGATCGCGGCCCTCGTTGCGTGCCTTGACGCAGGCCTCGACCGCGACGCGGTTGGCCGCTGCGCCCGCGGCGTTGCCCCAGGGGTGGCCCAGCGTGCCGCCGCCGAACTGAAGGCAGCTGTCATCGCCGAAGATGTTGACCAGCGCGGGCATGTGCCAGACGTGGATGCCGCCCGAAGCCACCGGGAGCACGCCCGGCATCTGACCCCAGTCCTGATCGAAGAAGATGCCGCGCGAGCGGTCTTCCTTGACGTATTTGTCGCGCATCAGGTCGATCCAGCCGAGCGTCGCCTCGCGGTCGCCTTCGAGCTTGCCGACGACGGTGCCCGAGTGCAGGTGGTCGCCGCCCAGAAGGCGCAGCATCTTCGCGAGAACGCGGAAGTTGATGCCGTGCTTGGGGTGGCGGTCGATCACGCCATGCATCGCGCGGTGCACGTGCAGCAGCATGCCGTTATCGCGGCACCAGCGGCTCAGCGAGGCCTGCGCGGCCCAGCCCATCGTCAGGTAGTCCGACATGATGATCGGCGACCCGATCTCCTTGGCGAACTCGGCGCGCTTGTACATCTCTTCGATGTTCGGCGCGGTGACGTTCAGGTAGTGGCCCTTGCGCTCGCCGGTTTCGCGCTCGGCCTTGTCGATCGCTTCCTGACAGAACTCGAAACGGTCACGCCAGCGCATGAAGGGCTGCGAGTTGATGTTCTCGTCATCCTTGGTGAAGTCGAGTCCCCCCCGCAGCGCCTCGTAGACCGCGCGGCCGTAGTTCTTGGCCGAGAGACCCAGCTTCGGCTTGATCGTGCACCCCAGGAAGGGACGGCCGTATTTGTCGAGCTTGTCGCGCTCGACCTGAATGCCGTGGGGCGGGCCGTCACAGGTCGTCACGAACCACAGCGGGAAGCGCACGTCTTCCAGACGCAGGGCCCGCACGGCCTTGAAGCCGAAGACGTTGCCCACGAGCGAGGTGAAGACGTTGACGACCGAGCCCTCTTCGAACAGACCCATCGGGTAAGCGATGAAAGCGTAGTAGCTCTCGTCATCTCCCGGCACGTCCTCGATCGCGTAGGCACGACCCTTATAGTAGTCGAGATCGGTCAGCAGGTCGGTCCAGACGGTGGTCCAGGTGCCGGTCGAGCTTTCTGCGGCGACGGCGGCTGCGGCTTCCTCTCGCGGGACGCCGGGCTGCGGCGTGATCTTGAAGACGGCGAGCACGTCGCTGTCCTTGGGGGTGTAGTTCGGCTCCCAATAGGTTTCACGGTATTCCTTGACGCCGGCGCTGTATTTACCGGGATTTGCATGCTGGTTCATCGGGGTCTCCTTGTCTCCCTAAATCCGATAACTGCGGCCCCGGGCGCTCGACTGCCGGGATCGCGGGTGTGTCAGGCGGCCTTGGCCGCGGAAATCACCGGGTCGAGCGATCCCTCGGCATAGCGCTTGGCCATGTCGTCGAGGTCGATCACCTTGATCTTGCTGGCATTCCCGGCGGTGCCGAAGCGCTGGAAGCGGTCGAGGCAGAGCTTCTCCATCTCTTCCATCGCGGGGATCATGAATTTGCGCGGGTCGAATTCCGTCGGCTTGCTTTGCGCGACCTTGCGGAACTGAGCCGTCAGGGCCATTCGGTTGTCGGTGTCGATATTCACCTTGCGCACGCCCGACTTGATGCCGCGCTCGATCTCTTCGACCGGCACGCCGTAGGTCTGGGGCATCTCGCCGCCGGACTCGTTGATCAGGTCCTGCAGATATTGCGGCACGCTGGACGAGCCGTGCATGACCAGATGGACGTTCGGAATCTTCGCATGGATCTTCTCGATCTGGCTGATCGCGAGGATGTCGCCCGTGGGCTTGCGCGAGAACTTGTAGGCGCCGTGGCTGGTGCCGCAGGCGATCGCCAGCGCATCGACCTTGGTCAGCTTGACGAAATCCAGCGCCTCGTCGGGATCCGTCAGCAGCTGGTCGTGGCTGAGTTTGCCAACCGCGCCCGAGCCGTCTTCCTCCGCCGCTTCGCCGGTCTCGAGATTGCCGAGCACGCCCAGCTCGCCCTCGACCGAAGCGCCCACCCAATGAGCCATATCGGCCACGCGCTTGGTAATCGCGACGTTGTAATCCCAATCGGCGGGGGTCTTCATGTCCTCTTTCAGCGAGCCGTCCATCATCACCGAGGTGAAGCCGTGGCGGATCGCGGTGAGGCAGGTGGCCTCATTATTGCCGTGGTCCTGATGCATGCACAGCGGGATATCGGGATACATCTCCGACAGCGCCTGGATCATGTGGCGCAGCATGATGTCGCCGGCATAGCTGCGCGCGCCGCGCGAGGCCTGCATGATGACGGGCGCGTCGCATTTCGCCGCCGCCTTCATGATGGCGATACCCTGTTCCATGTTGTTAATGTTGAACGCCGGCACGCCGTAGCCGTATTCCGCGGCGTGATCGAGCAATTGTCTGAGCGTAATCAGTGCCATATCAGGTGTTCCTTACGTTGTGGGCCTTACGTTGCGGGCCTAACCGGTCGCGCCGCGGTCAGAGGAGCTTTCCCATCGCGACGGCGGTGTCGGCCATGCGGTTGGAGAAGCCCCATTCGTTGTCGTACCAGCTGAGGATGCGCACCATCCGGCCGTCCATCACTTTGGTCTGGTCCATGTGGAAGACCGAAGAGTGAGGATCGTGGTTGAAGTCGCTGGAAACATTGGGTTTGTCGGTGTAGCCGAGGATGCCTTTCATCGGGCCGTCAGCGGCGGTGCGGATAGCCGCGTTGAGCTCTTCCACAGTGGTCTCTTTCGCGGCCTCGAAGACCAGATCGACGACCGAGACATTCGGCGTCGGCACGCGGATCGCGACTCCGTCCAGCTTGCCGTTGAGCTCCGGCAGCACCAGACCCACGGCCTTCGCAGCCCCGGTCGAGGTCGGGATCATCGACAGCGCGGCGGCGCGGGCGCGATACATGTCGGAATGCATCGTATCGAGCGTCGGCTGGTCGCCGGTATAGCTGTGGATCGTCGTCATGAAGCCTTTCGAGATGCCGATCGCGTCGTTGAGCGCCTTGGCGACCGGCGAAAGGCAGTTCGTCGTGCAGGACGCGTTCGACACGACCAGATCGTCCTTGGTCAGCGCACCGTGGTTCACGCCGTAAACGATGGTCTTGTCAGCACCGGCCGCCGGGGCCGAGACGAGCACGCGCTTCGAGCCGTTCTCCAGGTGGAAGGCAGCTTTCTCCCGCGCGGTGAAGATGCCCGTGCATTCCATCGCGATGTCCACGTCGCCCCAGGGCAGCTCCTTCGGGTCGCGGATCGCGGTGACCTTGATCTTGCCGCGGCCTGCGTCGATCCAGTCCTCGCCGGTGGTGACCTCCTGCGGGAAGCGGCCGTGGACGCTGTCGAATTGCAGCAGATGGGCGTTGGTTTCGACCGGGCCCAGATCGTTGATCGCAATTACCTCGATATCGGTGCGACCCGACTCGATGATCCCGCGCAGCACGTTGCGGCCGATACGTCCAAACCCGTTGATGGCAACTTTAACCGTCATTCTCGTTAGTCCCTCAGATCAGTTCTTTTGCATCCGAAACAATCGCTTCGGACGTGATGTTGAAGTGTTCGTAGAGCGCCGGGGCAGGGGCCGAGGCTCCGAAACCGGTCATGCCCACGAAGCGGTCCTCGGGGCGCAGGAAGAGATCCCAGCCCTGACGGATCGCGGCTTCGCAGCCGACGCGCGGGGCATCGCCGAGAACCTCGGCGCGATAGGCCGCGTCCTGTTTCTCGAAAAGCTCGAAACACGGCGCGGAGACGACCGCGGCCTTGATCCCTTGCTCGGCCAGTTGTTCGGCAGCGGCCATTGCGATCTCAACTTCGGACCCGGTGGCGATCAGCGTCACGTCGCGGGCCTCGGGTGCGCGCAGCAGATAGGCGCCGCGTGCGGTGAGGTTCTCGTCCGTATGTTCGATGCGAACCGTCGGCAAACCCTGACGCGAGGCCACGATCATCGTCGGCGTGGCCGTCGAGGTCATGGCGATTTCCCAGGCCTCGGCGGTCTCCACCGCATCGGCCGGTCGGAGGACGAGCAGGTTAGGAATGGCCCGGAGCGAGGCCAGATGCTCTACCGGCTGATGGGTGGGACCGTCCTCGCCGAGGCCGATCGAGTCATGGGTCATGACATAGCAGGTCGGCACGCCCATCAGTGCCGACAAACGAATTGCGGGGCGGCAGTAATCGGCGAAGGCCAGGAAGGTGCCCCCATAGGGCCGCAGCCCGCCATGGAGCACGATACCGTTCATCGCAGCGGCCATGCCGTGCTCGCGAATGCCGTAATGGATGTAATCGCCGGTGAAATCGGTAGGCGTGATCGATTTCATGCCCGAGGATTTCGTGAGGTTCGAGCCGGTCAGATCGGCCGAGCCGCCCACGGTGAAGGGCAGGGTGGCGTTGACCACTTCCAGCGCCATCTGGCTCGCATTGCGGGTCGCTACCTTGGGCCTGTCCTGCGACAGCTTGCGCTTGTAGAGGGCGATCGCGGCGGGCAGGGCGCTGGTGTCGGCCTCTTCTGCGGCGAGGAAGTCGGCGCGAGCGGGCGCGGCGTTCAGCCTCGTCTCCCATTCCGCCCGCGCCCGCGCGCCGCGCGAGGCGATCCGGCCCCATTCCTCGTAGATCGCGGCCGGAATTTCGAACGGCGGATGGTCCCAATGCAGTTGCTTGCGCGCGGCAGCGATCTCGGCGTCACCCAGCGGCGCGCCGTGGACATCGTGGCCACCTTGCTTGTTGGGCGCACCGAAGCCGATGATGGTGCGGCAGGCGATCATCGACGGGCGCGGATCCTGACGCGCGGCCTCGATCGCAGCGGCGATCTCGGTCGGGCTGTGGCCGTCGCAGTCGACGACATGCCAGCCGGCGGCGGCGAAACGCGCCTTCTGATCCATCGAGGTGGAGAGATCGGTGTCGCCGTCGATGGTGATCGAATTGTCGTCCCACAGCACGATCAACTTGCCGAGCGCCAGATGACCCGCGAGGTCGATCGCCTCGTGGCTGATCCCTTCCATCAGGCAGCCGTCGCCCGCGATGACATAGGTAAAATGATCAACCAGATCGGTGCCATAGCGCGCGTTCTTCATCTTCTCGGCAATCGCCATTCCCACGGCGGTCGCGACACCCTGACCAAGCGGCCCGGTGGTCACTTCGATCCCGTCGGCATGGCCGTATTCCGGGTGACCAGCGGTGCGCGAACCCAGCTGGCGGAACGCCTTGATTTGGTCCATGCCCATGTCTTCATAGCCCAGCAGATGGTTGATCGCGTAGAGCAGCATCGAACCGTGCCCGGCCGACAGCACGAAGCGGTCGCGATCGGGCCATTTCGGCGCGGTGGGATCGATATTGATGAAGCGGTTGAACAGAACCGTCGCCACATCGGCCATGCCCATCGGCATGCCGGGATGGCCAGAATTGGCCTTTTGCACCGCATCCATCGCGAGCGCGCGGATCGCATTCGCCATCCGGGTTTCTTGCGTAATTTGAATATCTTTCATCGCCTTGTTCATCCTTCTCAAGCCCGCTTCGCTTCGCGCACGAGGCGCTCGATGAGGGGGGTGAGGATCAGCTGCATGGCCAGATCCTGACGGTTGCCGGGAATGACGATCGAGTTGGCGCGGCTCATCCACGAGCCGTTGATCATCGAGGTGAGATAAGGGAAATCGATCCCGCGCGGGTTCTTGAAGCGGATCACCACGAGGCTCTCATCCGCGGTCGGAATCCAGCGCGCGATGAACGGGTTCGAAGTGTCGACGACCGGCACGCGCTGGAAATTGATATCCGTCTCGGTGAATTGCGGCGTGATGCAATGCACATAGGCGTGCATGCGGCGCAGGATCACGTCGGTGACGGCTTCGGTCGAATAGCCGCGGGAGGCCCGGTCGCGATGGATCTTCTGGATCCATTCGAGGTTGATCACTGGCACCACGCCGATCTTCAGATCGGCAAGCGCCGAGAGGTTCACCTCGTCATTGACCACGCAGCCGTGCAGACCTTCGTAGAAAAGCAGATCGGACTCGTCGGCGAAATCGCTCCAGTCGGTGAAATGACCGGGAGGCGTGCCCCATTTCTCGGCCTCGGCATCGTCATGGACGTAATGGCGGGTCTTGCCCTTGCCGGTCTCGCCATATTCACGAAAGACGCGCTCCAACTCTTTGAGTTCATTGGCTTCGTAGGAGAAGTGGGAGAAGCCCTGATCGCCGGCGTCATAGCGCTTCTGCAGCTCTTCCTTCATGTCGGCGCGGTTGTAGCGGTGGAAGGCGTCTCCCTCGATCGAGACCGCCGAAATTCCCTCGCGGCGGAAGATCTGGTCGAAGGTCGATTTCACCGTCGAGGTACCTGCACCGGAGGAACCGACGACGGAAATGATGGGGTGTTTCTTGGACATGTATCAGCTCCGGAAGAGGCCGCGGGTATTGAAGAGCGCGTGGGCTTCATCCTGCGGCAAGTCGTGATAGGCGGCGACGCGGGCGACCTTGCTGGCCGAGCCGAATACGAAGGGCGTGCGGGCATGCAGCCGGTCGGGCGTCGCGGACATGATGGGATCGGCGCCGTCGGTGGCCTCGCCGCCGAGCTGCTCGATCAGCATCGCGATTGGCGCGCATTCGTAGACGTGCCGCAGGCGTCCGCGCTGGTAGCCTTCGCGGTCGTCACCGGGATAGAGGAACACGCCGCCGCGCGAGATGATGCGGTGGGTCTCGGCCACCAGCGACGCGATCCAGCGCATGTTGAAGTTGCGCCCGCGCGGGCCTTCGGCGCCGGCGACGAGATCGTCGATGAAGGCGCGGATCGGCTGCGGCCAGTGGCGGTAGTTCGAGGCGTTGATCGCGTATTCCGAGGTCTCGGAGGGCAGGGGCTTCGGATCGGCCACGCGGCGCCAGATGTCGCTTCCGGGCTCGAGAACCCATTGCTGCACACCCTTCCCGAAGGTCACGACCAGGGCGGTCTGCGGTCCGAAGATAATGTAGCCGCCCGCGATCTGCTCGTTCGCCGGACGCAGGAAGCTGGCCTCCGTGTCGTCGGCTGCCTCGAAGATCGAGAAGATCGTGCCGATCGAGACATTCACGTCGATATTGGAAGACCCGTCGAGCGGATCGATGGCGAGCGCGAGCGTGCCGGTCCCGAAATCGACCACCTCGTCCTGCTCTTCCGAGGCGTAATGGCGCACCGCACCACCGCGCAGCGCGGCCATGAAGGCCTCGTCCGCGATCACGTCGAGCGCTTTCTGCCCGTCGCCACCGGCATTGGTGCCAGCCGCTTCCGCCAGATTTCCGTCCAGCCCGTTGCGCGCAATCATGCGGGCAAGCTGGGCGCCGACGCTGGTCAAGCGGGTCATGGTGTCGGCAAGATCGGCAGAAATACCGAGGCCGTCGAAACTCACGGACATCTTCTCCTCCTCCAAAGACGATGTTCTTGTGAGCCAGACCATTGCCCGGATCTGTTTTTTATGAAATTTAAATAAAGGGAATGTGCGTTAAGGAAATTTGAAACCCAATGCGGATGAATGCTGTGACGCTGAAGCAATTACGCGCGCTCGATGCGGTGGCTCGCGGCGGTTCGCTGACGGCTGCCGGAGAGAGCCTGAACCTCACAACCCCAGCAATTCATACGCAAATCAGGGGACTGGAGGACGCGATCGGGATGAAGCTGATCCAGCGTGCCGCTGATGGCGCCGGATCCGAGCTGACCGAAGCAGGCAAAGCGCTGCGCGAGAGCGCGCTGCGGATCGAGGACAACTTGTCGCAGGCCGAAGCGACGCTGAGCGCCATCGCACGGGGGCAGGTGGGTCGGATCACGCTCGGCGTCGTCTCCACCGGCAAGTATTTCGCGCCGCGGCTGGTGAAGATGCTGCAAGACGCACATCCCGAGATCGAGGTCGCACTGCGCGTGGGCAACCGTTCGGCCATTATCGAGGGGATCGAGCGCGGCAGTTTCGACATCGCCGTGATGGGCCGACCGCCGCGCCATCCGCCCGTTGTGGCCGAACCGATCGGCCAGCATCCGCATGCGCTGGTCGCGCCGCCGGGCCATCCGCTGATCGCCAAGGCCGACGATCTGGAGCAGCTTTTCGGCGAGACCTTCATCTCGCGCGAGGAAGGATCGGGGACGCGGATCCTGATGTCGCGCTGGCTCGACCGGGTCGGCGACGGGCGGCTCTATGACACGCTGGAGATGGACAGCAACGAGACGATCAAGCAGGCGGTGATGGCGGGTCTCGGCATCGCGTTTCTTAGCCTGCACACGGTGACGGACGAACTGGAGACCGGACGCCTGGCGCTGATCCCGGCGCCTGGTTTGCCGCTGATGCGTCATTGGTTCCTCGTGCGCCGCGAGAGCGAACGCCCGCGCGAACTGGCGCTGCGCGTCTGGGATGAGATCGTCGAGATGAACGGCGCCTTCCTTCCGCATCCGATCCCGGATTGACGCCGGGGCCGCGCGGAGTACCTTTGCGCGGCAACAGGGAGGATATCATGGCCTATGCGATGGCAATCGCGCGCCCCGGCGGGCGCGACCAATTCCACAAGATCGAAATAGAGGTTCCCAAGCCCGGACCCGGTGAAATCACCTTAAGACATACCGCTATCGGTCTGAATTTCATTGATGTTTACTTCCGTACCGGCCTCTATCCGTGGCCCGTCGAGAGCGATCTGATCACCGGCGGTGAAGCGGCGGGCGTCATCGAGGCGGTCGGCAACGGCGTCGATCTGCAGGTCGGACAGCGCGTGGCCTATACGCAGCCCAACGGCGCTTATGCGAGCCACCGGGTGATCGCGGCGAAAAACGTGGTGCCGATCCCGGACGATATTTCCGACGAAGTCGCGGCAGCGGTGATGCTTAAAGGTCTGACCGTGCATTACCTGATTCATCACTCGTATCCTGTAAAGTCCGGTGACACCGTGCTTTTCCACGCGGCGGCTGGTGGCGTCGGCTCGATCGCGGGTCAATGGCTCAAGGCCAAGGGCGTACGCGCGATCGGTACGGCTGGCGGGCCTGAGAAATGCGCGCGTGCTCTTGAGCACGGATATGACGCGGTGATCGATTACCGGACTGAGGATTTCGGCGCAGAGGTCAAACGGCTCACCGACGGCGCAGGCGTCGCGGCGGTCTATGACTCGGTGGGCGCCGACACGGTGATGACGTCGCTCGATGTGCTCAAGCGCTTCGGCACGCTGGTGTGCTTCGGACAAAGCTCGGGACCGGCGGATCAGTTCAAGATCGGCGATCTTGCGCGTAACTCGCTGTTCCTGACGCGGCCGACCTTGTTCCAACACACGGATCAACCGGGGTGGTTGCGCAACTCCGCCGCAGAACTCTTTGAGATGATTGGAAAAGGCGACATCAAGATCGACGTGCCACAGACATTTTCTCTGGAGGATGTTGCTGCAGCCCATGAGGCGCTGGAGGGCCGGAAAACGGTCGGGAGCACGGTTTTGACCCCATAATGGGCGTCAAATCGCATTCCGAATTTACATAATACCGATTATAGGTATTAATGCAGTATGAAAACGGGGGGCGATTTCAGCCCCCCGACTTTGTTTTGCGGCCGGATTTACCCCCTGACGGGATCAGGTGATGACGTCGGGCCTCTCTCGCCCCGTGCGCTCTCGGATCCCCACCAGCGCCTCTGTCGCCCGGATGATCGGTGCCAGCGCCTCTTGCGGATCATGGTCCAAACCGTCCGGTCCCGGCGCATAGCGCTCGAGATACACGCGCAGCGTCGCGCCCTCGGTGCCCGTGCCTGACAGCCGCAGCACGACGCGCGAGCCGCCTTCGAACAGAATACGGAAACCCTGACCTTCCGCGACCGAGCCATCGACCGGATCAGTATAGGAAAACTCGTCTGAGCTTTCGACCGTAAGCCCTTCGACCTGCGTCCCTTTCAGCTCTCCAAGGCGGCCACGGAGATCGTCCAGCATCGCCTCTGCCTGCTCGGTCGGCAGCGCCTCGTAATCGTGGCGCGAATAGTAGTTGCGGCCATAACGCGCGAAATGATCGGCCATGATCTCGGCCACCGACATCTTCCGCACGGCAAGGATGTTGAGCCACATCAGCACCGCCCAGAGCCCGTCCTTCTCGCGCACATGGTCGGAGCCCGTGCCGAAGCTCTCCTCGCCACAGAGCGACACGCGCCCCGCATCCATCAGGTTGCCGAAGAACTTCCAGCCCGTCGGCGTCTCGTAGCAATCGAGGCCGAGCGCCTCGGCCACCCGATCCGCCGCCGCAGAGGTCGGCATCGAGCGCGCGACGCCCTTCAGCCCGTCCTTGTAGCCCGGCACGAGATGCGCATTTGCGGCCAGCACAGCAAGACTGTCCGACGGCGAGACATAAGTGCCCGCGCCAAGGATCATGTTCCTGTCGCCATCACCATCCGACGCCGCGCCGAAATCCGGGGCGTTTTCGCCCATCATCTCGTCCATCAACTCATGCGCCCAGGTCGGGTTCGGATCGGGATGCATACCGCCGAAATCCGGCAACGGCGTGCCATGGGTCACGGTCCCCGCCGGCGCACCGAGACGGTTCTCGAAGATCTCGACCGCGTAAGGTCCGGTGATGGCGCACATCGAGTCCATCCGCATCCGGAAGCCCGCCTTAAAGACATCGCGCAAAGCGTTGAAATCGAATATCGTTTCCATCAGGTCGGCATAGGCGGTCACGGGGTCGACGACTTCGACGGTCATCTCTCCCAGTTTCGTCTCACCGACGCTGTCCAGATCCGGGTCTGCCGCGTCGAGCAGATGATATTCGGTGATCTCCTGCGTGCGTTTGTGGATCGCCGAGGTGATCGATTCCGGCGCTGGACCGCCATTGGAGCTATTGTATTTGACGCCAAAATCCTCGTCCGGGCCGCCCGGATTGTGGCTGGCCGAGAGGATGATGCCGCCGTTCGCCTGACGCTGCCGGATCAGGTTCGAGGCGGCGGGCGTCGAGAGCCACGCACCCTGCCCCACGATCATCCGCGCGGCCCCATTGGCAGCCGCCATTTTCAGGATCGTACTCGCAGCTTCACGCCCGAAATAGCGCCCGTCTCCGCCAAGAACCAAAGTCTTGCCTCGCACGCCGCCGATCGCGTCGAAGGTCGATTGCACGAAGTTCTCGAGATAGTTCGGCTGCATGAAAACGCGGGTTTTCTTGCGCAGCCCCGAGGTTCCGGGTTTCTGGCCGTCGATGGGCTGGGTCGCGTGGCGGGTCATGATTTCTCCTGCACTGTTGCGCGGGTAAAGACTTGAACGGATTGTGCGGCAAGGCAAGCCTCAGGGGCGCCCAATTGTTCCGCCTCCCGTTCAGGAAACGCGGAATCGATCAAGCAGGTCCAGCGACCGGGAGGTAACCGCACCTGTTGTTTGGGCCCTGCGTTGAGGATCACATAGACCGCTTCGCTCCCGGCCTCGCCTGCCGGCCCCTCGGCGGCGCCACGGATCTCGACACCGATGCAGCGCAGTTCGGGATCGTTCCAATCATGCGGCTCGGGTTCGTGCCCCGAGGCGAGCCGCCAGATCAGATCGCGCATCCCGTCCTGCTTGCGGATCAGCGAATGCAGATAGCGGTTCTGTCGCAAGACGCGGTGATTTTTTCGTATCTCTATCAAGCGTTTGACGAATTTTGTTAAAGTCTCGTCAGGTCCACTCCAGTCGATCCAACCGACCTCGTTATCCTGCGCATAGGCATTGTTGTTGCCGCCCTGAGAATTGCCGATCTCGTCGCCCGCCAGCAGCATCGGAACGCCTTGGCTCATCAGCAGCGTCGCGAGCAACGCGCGTTTGCGCAAAGCCTGCGCCTCAGGGTCCTCGAGCGCCTCAGAGAAGTTCGCATCATGGCCATCGCGGTTTTCCTCGCCATTCGCGAGGTTCTGCTTTTCGCCATAGGAGACGAGGTCTTGCAGCGTAAATCCGTCATGCGCGGTGATGAAATTCACCGATGCCGTCGCGGGCCGTCCCATCTGGTCGAAGATCTCCGCCGAGCCCGCGACGCGTCGCGCCAGATCGCCCGCCATCCCACGATCGCCGCGCCAGAAGCGCCGCGCGTCGTCACGGAAACGGTCGTTCCATTCGGTGAACGGATGCGGGAAGCCACCGAGGTAATAGCCGCCCGGCCCGATATCCCACGGCTCCGCGATCAGCTTCACATTCCGCAGGACGGGATCCTGCTCGATCGCGGTGAGAAATTGCGAATGCGCCTCGACGGCCCCCGACGATCCGCGTGCGAGCGTCGCGGCCAGATCGAAGCGGAAGCCATCGACGCCCATCTCCTCGACCCAATGGCGCAGGCAATCCATCACCAGACGCAGGCAAAGCGGGTTCGACAGGTCCAGCGTATTGCCCGTTCCGGTCTCGTCGATATAGGTGCCGTCTCGTGTCAGGCGGTAATAGCTCGCATTGTCGAGGCCGCGAAGGCTGAGCATCGGCCCGACCGCGTTGCCCTCACCCGTATGGTTGTAGACGACATCAAGGATCACCTCGATCCCGGCGCCATGGAAGCGCCGCACCATGTCGCGGAATTCGCCGCGCGGATCTGGCCCGGAATAGCGCGGCTCGGGCGCGAAATTGGCGATCGGCTGGTAGCCCCAGTAGTTGCTCAACCCCTTCTCGACCAGGAAGCGGTCGTCGAGATAGGCGCAGCTCGGCAGCAGCTCGATCGCGGTGATCCCAAGATCGGCGAGATGCGACAGGATCGGATCAGAGGCGAGCCCTGCCCATGTGCCGCGCAGCGCCACGGGCACGTCCGGATGGGTCATCGTCAGCCCCTTGGGATGGGCCTCGTAGATCACTGTTTCCGACCAGCTGTGGCGCGGGCGATCCCATTTGGGCCGCTCGATATCGGTCACGACCGACTTCGGCACAACGCTCGCACTGTTTCGTCGGTCTGGCCTGGATTTTCCATATTGCATAGGTGCTTGCCAGCTGATCTTCGAGTCGATCTGCCGCGCGTAAGGGTCGATCAGCAGCTTCGCCGGGTTGAAGCGATGTCCAGCTTCGGGGGCCCAGGGCCCATGCACGCGGTAGCCATAGCGTGCGCCCGGATTGAGCCCCGCGACGAGGCCATGCCAGATCGGCCCCGACCGTCCCGGCAAGTCTATGCGTTCTTCCTTCTCGCCGTTGAACAGGCATATCTCCACCCTCTCGGCATGGGCCGAGGCAAGCGCGAAATTCACGCCACCTTCGCAGGGCGTCGCGCCCAGCGGGTCCGGTTTCCCTGGGGTGATCTTCATCGAGCGACAAGGTCGTCATACAGCGCGGCATAGCGCGCGGCTGACCGCTCCCAGCCCCAGTCGGTTTTCATCGCGCGGCGCTGCATCGCGGACCAGCCTTTTCGATCGCCGTAAAGCGCGATCAACTTCATCAGCGCCTGCCGCAGCGCCAGATCGTCGACGGGATGGAATACGATGCCGGTCGATGCGCCCGCGGCTTCTGTCGCGGGCGTTGCGCCCACCACCGTATCGGCCAGACCGCCGACGGCAGAGACCACCGGGATACAGCCATAACGCAGCCCGTAAAGCTGCGTCAGCCCGCAGGGCTCGAACCGCGAGGGCACCAGCACCGCGTCGCCGCCCGCATACATCCGGTGGCTCAGCGCCTCGTCATAGCCGATCTTCACGCCAACCCGACCGGGATGGCGCGCAGCAAGCTCGCGCATCGCATCCTCGGCCCAGCCATCGCCCGATCCAAGCACGGCAAGGCCACCGCCCGCTTCGAGATAGGGCTCGAGCGCCGGGGCGATCAGATCCATCCCCTTCTGCGCTGTCAGGCGCGAAATCAGAATCGCAAGCGGCCCCGGCGCATCCAGTTCAAACTCGGCTTCCAAGGCCTTGCGATTATTAGATTTCCCACCGAGCTTCGTAGCCGAGAAAGACGTCGCCTCCGGATCGGCCTCAGGATTCCAGACCTCCAGATCGATGCCGTTGAGGATACCGTGCAGATCGCCCGCGCGGGCCTGAATGACACCTTCCAAACCCATGCCGAACTCGCCGCGCATCAACTCGTCGGCATAACGCGGGCTGACCGTGGTGATTGCGCTCGCCGCAACCAACCCAGCCTTGAGCGTCGAGATGTCGCCCCAGAACTCCACGCCTTCGCGGGTGAAATCCCACGCCTGCAGCCCGAGGGCTGCCAGCTTGTCGCGGCCGAACCGGCCCTGAAACGCGATGTTGTGGATTGTCATCACGGTCGGGATCCCGGTGCCGCGCAGATACCATGGCACGAGCCCGGTTTGCCAATCGTGGCAATGCACCAGATCGGGCTGCCATTTGCCCGCGCCCTCGCGCGCGATCTCGGCGGCGACGAAACTGAGGGCTGCGAAGCGTTCGGCATTGTCGGGATAGTCGCGCCCGTCTTCGGAATACGGGCCCCCGTCACGGTCAAACAGATGGTCGGCCTGCAGCGCCAGAACCTCCATGCCGCCCGCCTTGCCCAGCACCAGCCGCGCCGGACCGCCATAGAGGCTCTCGCTTTCCCATACTGGTTTCGGCGATTTCAGCTTTTTCAGGATTCCGCGATAGGCCGGGATCATCACCCGCATCTCCCAGCCCTGCCCTTTGAGAGCGGCGGGCAACGCGCCTGCCACATCGGCCAGACCGCCCGTCTTGATCAGTGGAACCGCTTCTGACGCAACCGAGAGCACGCGTTTCATGTCTTCGCTCTTTCCAAATATCCCGGGGTGCGGGGCAGCGCCCCGCTATCCACCCCAGTTAGTCCAATGCCGCCGCGCGTTTGTCGAGCATCGCCTGCGTAATCAGCACGACCCCGCCTTCCGACCGGCGGAACCACTTCTCGTCTTCTTCCGGATCCTCGCCCACGACAAGGCCTGCGGGGATTTGCACGCCGCGGTCGATCACGCATTGGCTGAGCCGCGCATGTCGCCCGATATCGACGTAAGGCAGCACCACCGCCTCCTCGAGGCTTGCGAAACTATGCGCACGCACGCCCGTATGAAGCAGCGAATTGCGCACCTCCGCACCCGAGACGATGCAATCGCCAGAAACCAGCGAGGAGATCGCAGAGCCCCGTCGTCCGTCCTCATCGTGGATAAATTTCGCGGGCGGCACGATCTCGGCATAGGTCCAGATCGGCCATTCGGTGTCATAGAGGTCTAGCTTCGGCGTAAAATCCGTGAGGTCGATATTGGCCTGCCAGAACGCATCGACCGTACCGACGTCGCGCCAGTAAGGCTCGGTCTCCAGTCCCGTCGTGACGCAGCTATCCGAGAACTTATGCGCCATAGCCTTGCCGTGCTTGACGATCTGCGGGATCAGGTCATGACCGAAATCGTGGCTTGAATTCGGATCCTCCATGTCGCGGATCAACAATTCGCGCAGGAATTCCCAGTCGAAGACATAGATTCCCATCGAGGCCAGCGCGTGATCGGGATCGCCGGGCATGCCGGGCGGGTCGGCGGGCTTTTCGAGGAAATCGGTGACCTGGCCGGTCTTGTCGATGGCCATCACGCCAAAGGCGGTCGCTTCCATGCGCGGCACCGTCAGGCAGCCGATGGTGACATCGGCCTTGGTCTCGACATGCTGGCGCAGCATCACCTCGTAATCCATCTTGTAGATATGGTCGCCGGCAAGGATGATGACGTATTTCACGCCGTAATCTTCAACGATATCGATGTTCTGAGCGACCGCATCGGCGGTGCCCGCATACCAGCGGCTATCGGCTACGCGCTGGCTTGCGGGCAGGATGTCGAGATATTCGTTCCGCTCGGCGCGGAAGAAATCCCAGCCGCGCTGGATGTGGCGGATCAGCGAATGCGCCTTGTATTGCGTGGCGATGGCCATCTTGCGGATGCCGGAATTGAGCGCGTTCGACAGAGCGAAATCGATGATCCGGGTCTTGCCGCCGAAATAGACCGCGGGTTTCGCGCGCCTGTCGGTGAGCTCCTTGAGGCGACTCCCGCGGCCGCCCGCCAGCACGAAGGCCATGGCCTGTGCGCTCAGGCGCGTGTTGGGCTGTGGTTTCATAATCCTCCCCCTCCTCTGGGCACCGCTTATGCGGGCGTGAACATCACGACTGACAGCGGCGGCAAATATACCTCCGCGCTATGGGCGCAGCGGCCATGGGCGTGGTCTTCAGCGGCGATCGCGCCGAGATTGCCGCGGTTGCCACCGCCATAGAATTCGGAATCCGTGTTCAAAATCTCGCACCATTCGCCGCTCTGGGGCAGACCGATGCGGTAGCTGCGTTCGACCGGGGTCAGGTTCGCGACGACCACGACCGGATCGGAGCCGGGCGCGCGGCGTTCGAAGATGAAGACCGAGGCCTCGGAATCGTTGGCCGCGATCCACTCGAAACCCTGCGGCTCGCAATCGCCCCAATGCAGCGCGGGCGTGTCGCGGTAGAGCCGGTTGAGGTCACGCACCAGCGCGCGCAGCCCCTCGTGGCGCGGATCGTTCAGAAGATACCAGTCCAGTTCGCGCTCGTGGCTCCATTCCGACCACTGGCCAAATTCCTGCCCCATGAAGAGAAGCTTCTTGCCCGGATGCGCCCATTGGAAGGCGTAGAAGGCCCGAAGGTTGGCGTATTTCTCGGGCTCGCTTCCCGGCATCTTGCCCAGCATCGAGCCTTTGCCGTGCACGACCTCGTCATGGCTGATCGGCAGAATGAAATTCTCGCTGTAAACGTACGAGCTCGCGAAGGTCAGCTCGTTATGGTGAAATTTGCGATATAGCGGATCGCGCGCGAAATAGCGCAGGCTGTCATTCATCCAGCCCATGTTCCACTTGTAGCCGAAACCGAGCCCGCCCTCATGCACGGGCTGCGTGACCCCGGGATAGGCGGTACTTTCCTCGGCCACCGTCATGATGCCTTCCGCGCCGCCGTAAGAGGCCGCGTTCATGTTCTGCAGGAATTCGATCGCCTCGAGATTCTCGCGCCCGCCATATTTGTTGGGCACCCATTCGCCCGCCGACCGTGAGTAATCGCGGTAGAGCATCGAGGCCACCGCATCGACGCGCAGCCCGTCGAGGTGATATTCCTCCAGCCAGAACAATGCGTTGGCAAGCAGGTAGTTGGACACTTCCCGCCGCCCGTAATTGTAGATCAGCGTATTCCAGTCCTGATGGAAGCCCTCTTTCGGGTCGGCATGCTCGTAAAGCGCCGTGCCGTCGAAATGTCTCAACCCGTGATCGTCGGTCGGGAAATGGCCCGGCACCCAGTCGAGGATGACGCCGAGCCCTTTCCGGTGTGCGGCATCGACGAACTCCGCGAATTCTTCGGGGCGGCCGTGGCGGATCGTCGGGGCGTAAAGCCCGATCGGCTGATAGCCCCAGGAGCCGTCGAACGGGTGTTCGGTAATGGGAAGCAACTCGATATGGGTGAAACCCATGTCGCAGACGTAATCGACCAGCTTCTCGGCCAACTCGTGGTACGAGAGCGGCCTGCCCCCATCGTCCCAGATCCGCATCCACGAACCTAGATGTACCTCGTAGACCGAGATCGGCGCGTGACGTTCCTGCGCCTCGGCCCGGGTCTGGCACCATGCGCTGTCACCGAAGCGGTGCAGCCCCAGCTTGCGCACGATCGAGGCCTGCGCAGGCGGATGCTCCGCGCCGAAGCCGACCGGGTCCGCCTTCAGCGGCAGCACCGTGCCCGCGGCGTCGAGCAATTCGTACTTGTAGAGCGCGCCTTCATGGATGCCGGGGACGAAGATCTCCCACACACCGGACGCACCGATCCGGCGCAGCTGGTGGCGCCGCCCGTCCCAGAAATTGAACTCACCCACGACCGAGACCCGGCGCGCATTGGGCGCCCAGACCGCGAAATGGACGCCTTCGACGCCTTGGTGGGTGATCGCATGGGCGCCGAGCTTCTCCCAGAGACGCTTATGCGTCCCCTCCCCGATCAGATACTCGTCGATCGGTCCAAGCACCGGCGCGAAGCTGTAAGGGTCGTCGAAATCCCATGTCGTCTGGTCGCGTCGCGCGCGGAGACAATAGGTTTTCTCGCTCCAATTTCCGGCGAAGACCCCGGGCACCACAGGCTCCAGCGCGACGTCCTTTTTCCCGAGCGCCCAGACCTCGTCCGCCCCGGGCACGAGTGCCACGATTTTCCCGTCATGAAGACCCAGCACGGAAAACGGGTCGGGATGATGCGCTTCGATCAGCGCTTCGGCCTCGTCGCGGGAAAGTGTCATATCGCTCCTTGGTTCACAGGGCAGATCGCGTGGTCCAAATCTCGTCCATGTAGCCCTTGATTGCCCGGTCGGAAGAGAAGAACCCCATCCGCGCGGTGTTCAAAACAGCCATCTTCGCCCAGCCTGCGCGATCGGCGAAGGCCGTGTCCACCTCTTTCTGGGCGGTCCGGTAGGCCTCGAAATCGGAGGCAACGAGGAAATAATCGCTGTGCCACATGTTATGAACAAGATCGTGATAGCGTTCTGGTTCCTCCGGAGAGAAACGTCCCTCGGCGATCATCTGCAAAACGTCCTGCAAAGGCTGGCTTGCAAGGATCGCGTTGCGCGCATGTTCGGGATCGCGGCGGCGCTCCATCACCCCGTCGGCGGTCATGCCGAAGAGGAAGAAGTTCTCCGCGCCGACCTGTTCACGGATTTCCACATTCGCGCCATCGAGCGTGCCGATGGTCAGCGCACCGTTCAATGCGAACTTCATGTTGCCGGTGCCGGAGGCTTCCTTGCCCGCAGTCGAGATCTGTTCTGACAGATCGGCGGCCGGGATCAGTCGTTCGGCCATGGAGACGTTGTAATTCGGCGGATAGACGATCTTGAGGCGCCCATCGACGTAAGGGTCATTGTTCACCACCCGCGCCACGTCGTTGATCAGCCGTATGATCTGTTTCGCGGTGTGATAGCCCGGCGCGGCCTTGCCGCCGAAGAATTTCACGCGCGGCTGGAAATCGGCCTGCGGGTTCTCGCGGATCGCATGCCAGTCCGCGATGGTCTGCAGGATGTTCAGCAGCTGGCGTTTGTATTCATGGATGCGCTTGACCTGAATGTCGAAGATCGCGTCGGGGTCAATGGTGATCCCTTGGCTTTCATGCACCCACTCCGCGAGATGCACCTTGTTATGGCGTTTCGCGCCCATGAAGGCCTCGCGGAAGCCCGCGTCATCGGCGTAAGGCTCCAGCGTGCGCAGCTTGTCGAGATCGGCCTCCCAGCCCTCGCCGATCGCGTCGATGATGAGGTGGGACAACGCCGGGTTCGCCATCCGCAGCCAGCGGCGCGGCGTGATCCCGTTGGTCTGGTTGATGATCCGCCCCGGATGCAGCGCGTCGAGCTCGGGAAAGAGGTTGCGCTTGATCAGCTCGGTATGCAGCGCCGAGACGCCGTTCACCTTGTGCGAGGTGATGAAGGCCAGCTCGCCCATCCGCACTTCCTGATGCTTCACGATCCCCACGAAATGCGCGCGTTTCGGATAGGTGCGGCGGTGCCAACTGTCGATCTTCTCGATGATCTGCATATGGCGCGGCAGCACCGTGCCCATCAGATAGGTCGCCCAGCGTTCGAGCGCTTCAGGCAGCAGCGTGTGGTTGGTATAGCCCAGACATTGCATCGTGATCTCGAGCGCGGTCTCGAACTCCATGTCATGCAGATCGACGAGGATGCGGATCAGTTCCGGCCCGGCGATCGCCGGATGCGTGTCGTTCATCTGGATCGCGACATAGTCCGGCAGCTCTTCGAGCGTATAGCCCGAAGCCAGATGCCGGCGCATGATGTCCTGCAGCGCGGCGGAGGTCAGGAAATACTCCTGTTTGAGCCGCAGCTCCTTGCCCGCATAGGTCGTGTCATCCGGGTAAAGCACGCGGCTCAACGTCCGCGCCAGCGCCTCGGGCTCGGCCGCGGCGGCGTAATCGCCGTGATTGAACCGCGCGAGGTCGAAGAGCTCGGTGGGCTTGGCCGACCACAGCCGCAGCGTGTTCGCCCATTTGCCCTCCCAGCCGATGATCGGCATGTCATAGGCCTCGGCCAGCACCGTCTCGCCGGGGATCCAATGCGGCTTGCCGTCCAGCGTCTCGACATGGCCCTTGAAGCCGATCTCGTAGGCCGCCTCGGGACGCTCGAATTCCCACGGATGACGCTGCTTGAGCCAATCCTCCGGCGTCTCGACCTGACGCCCGCCCTCGAAGCGCTGCTTGAAGAGGCCGTGCTCGTAGCGGATGCCGTAGCCGTAGCCCGGGCAGCCCAGCGTCGCCATGCTCTCCATGTAGCACGCCGCCAGCCGCCCCAGCCCGCCATTGCCAAGCGCGGCATCCGGCTCGTTCTCGACCACCGTCTCCCAGTCCTGCCCCAACCCTTCGATCGCCTCGCGGCAGATCGCGCGCAGCCCGAGATTGATCGCGGCATCTTCCAGCATCCGCCCGATCAGGAATTCCATCGAGAGATAGTAGACCCGCTTGCGCTTTTCCTCCCAGGTGCGGCGGGTGGCCGCGAACCACGGTGCCACGACCCGGTCGCGTATCGCGAGGCTGAGTGCCATGCGCCAATCATAGACCGAGGCGTGATCGGGATCCTTGCCCATCGAAAATGTGATGTGGTGCAAAATTTCTTCGCGAACCGTCTCGGCACTGGGCAATTGGGTGTCTTTCAAGGGGGAGGTCTCCGGATCTCTTCAGATAGCAATTGATTGATGAGCCGCCCCCTGTTCAAGGTCAAGCGACGGCGTAGAAACCATCTGAGCAGCTGTTGCCGTTTGCGCTAACAAGTCTACCCTTGCCGCGTTAACGGGCAACAGGAAACTGAAAGAGGAGCGATTCATGGCGAAGGATTGGTGGCGCGGAGCGGTTATCTACCAGATTTATCCGCGTAGCTTTCAAGACGACTCGGGCGACGGGATCGGCGATCTCAAGGGGATCACGCGCAGGCTCGATCATGTCGCCTCGCTGGGCGTCGATGCGATCTGGCTGTCGCCGATCTTCACCTCGCCAATGGCCGATATGGGTTATGACGTGTCCGATTATCGCGGTATCGATCCGCAATTCGGCACGCTGGAGGATTTCGACGCGCTGGTCGCGCGGGCGCATGAACTGGGCCTGAAGGTCGTGATCGATCAGGTGATCTCGCACAGCTCCGATCAGCACCCGTGGTTCAAGGACTCCAAGAAAGGCGGTACGAAGAAGGACTGGTATGTCTGGGCCGATCCCAAGCCCGACGGCAGCCCGCCCAACAACTGGCAGGCGGTGTTCGGCGGCTCGTCCTGGGAATACGCCCCCGAGCGCGGCCAGTATTACCTGCACAATTTCCTCATCGAACAGCCCGACCTGAACCTGCACAATCCCGAGGTGCAGGCGGAATTGCTCGACATTTTCCGTTTCTGGCTCGATCGCGGCGTCGATGGCTTCAGGCTCGATACAGTGAACTACTACTTCCACGACCCCAAGCTGCGCGACAACCCGGCGATGGAACCCGACCCGGAGCGTTGGCCGCCGGTCTCGACCTACGACATGCAGGATCACGAGTTCGACAAGAACCGCCCCGAGAACATCACCTTCCTCAAGAAGATGCGCGTGGTGATGGACGAATACGAAGACCGGACTCTGATCGGCGAAGTCGGCGAAGCGCCGCATCGCGCGCTCGGGCTCATGGAGGAATACACGCGCGGCGTCGATCGCCTCCACATGGCCTACAGCTTCGACATGCTGGGACCGAAATTCTCGCCCGCGCATTTCCGCGGCAAGATCGAAGGCTTCTTCGAGAATGCCCCCGACGGCTGGCCGAGCTGGTCCTTCTCGAACCACGACGTGCAGCGCCATGTGACCCGCTGGGCGAAATACGGCACCGAGGACGGCATCGCACGGCTGGCCATCGCGATGCTCGCCTCGTTCCAGGGCACGATCGGTATCTACCAGGGCGAGGAACTCGGCCAGACCGAGACCGAGATGGAATATCACGAGCTCACCGACCCGCCCGGTCTGCGCTTCTGGCCCGAGAACAAGGGCCGCGACGGCTGCCGCACGCCGATGGTCTGGGACGAAAGCACGAATGCGGGCTTCTCCAAGGCCAAGCCGTGGCTGCCGGTGAAACCGCCGCAAGCCGCCCGGGCGGTCTCGGTGCAGGAGGCCGACGCGCACTCTGTGCTGGCCTATTACCGTCGTGTGCTGGCCTTCCGGAAGGAAAACCCGGTGCTGCGCAAGGGCGCGTCGACCTTCCTCGACCTGCCGGACCCGATCCTCGGCTTCATCCGCGACGATGGCGAGACGAAATTCGCCTGCTACTTCAACCTCGGCCCGGATCCGGTGACGCTCGACGCGGACGGGGAGCTTGTCGGCCCCTGCCTCGCCGCGACGCTGGAGGACGGCACCCTGTCGCTCGGCCCGAACGGCGCCGCCTGGCTGAAGATCTAACCAAACCGGAAAAACGCGGCGCGCGGGCCCCGAATTGCAGCCTGCCGCCACGTCTCGGACCCGCGACGGCGTCGGGAGCGTTTGCTCTCGACGCCGTTCGCATTCCGGTGTTCTGCCTCTGGTCAGCCGCGCCGTCTCGGTCGATAAGATGCCATCGGAAGCGATTTCTTACGGAATTTTAAGAAGGACATAAATTCCTTCTGCGATCGTTCCGCCAGAGATTGGAAAAACTTGGAAATACAAGATGGTTCACGTTGATCCGGCGCAAGCCGCCCCTGCCTCGTCGCGCGTCAAGATACTCTGGCCGATCGCGCTGGGGCTGCTGCTGTTCCTGATGGGGCTCTGGGCGCTGCATCATCTGCTCGCCAGCATCGACGTGCGCCAGGTAATCGCGCAGATCAGGGCGACGCCGTGGCCCACGCTCGGCGCGGCCGTGGGGGCGACCTCGCTGGGCTACGTGGCGCTTGTCGGCTATGATTTCTGGGCGCTGCATTACCTCGGCAAAAAACTGCCCCTGCGCACCGTCGCGCTTGGCGGGTTCCTTGGCTACGCCTTCGGCAACACGGTCGGGATCAGCGTGATCTCGGGCGGCGCCGTGCGCTACCGCATTTACTCCGCCGCCGGGCTGAACGCGTTCGAGGTCGCGGCGCTGTCCTCCTATATCGCGATCGCGATGGGGCTCGGGCTGACGATGGTGGGCGTTCTGGCGCTTTCCGTGCATCCTGCTGCGCTCGCCGGCGTCATCTCGGCGCCCGAGTCAGTGATCCGCGTCGGCGCGCTGGCCGCGACGGCCTTGATCCTGGGCGGCGCCTTCTACCTTTCCTATACGGGGCGCGCCCTGCGCATCCGCGACCGCGAGATCGCGATGCCGGCCCCGCGTATCCTTGTCGGGCAACTCGGCGTGGCGCTCTTCGACTCGACGATGGCGGCGGGCGCGCTTTGGGTGCTGATGCCCGCAGGCACGCCACCTTTCGCGAGCTTCGTCGCGATTTACGCTGCGGCCAGCATGGTCGGCATTCTCAGTCACGTGCCCGGCGGGGTCGGCGTGTTCGAGACGGTGGTGATCGCCGCCCTGCCCGCAGGCGTGCCGCTCGGCGATGCCGCGGCGGGCCTGCTGGCCTTCCGGATGATCTATTTCCTGCTGCCCTTCGTGATCGCCTTCGTGGTGGTCTCGCTGAACGAGGCGCGTCTCGCAGGCGGCTGGGCCACCCGTGTCTTCGGCGAGATATCCGAGCCGATGCGCCCGGTGATCAGCGGCATCGAGGGTATCGCGCCAAGGATCGCCGGGGTCGCGGTGCTTGGCCTCGGTTTCTGGATGGTTATCGTCGCGCTGATGCCCGTACTGGGCCAGCAAGGCGGCGAGCCGGGGCTGATCACGGCGGTTCTGGCCGAGGGCGGCACCCAGCTTTGCGCCTTGGCGGGCGTGCTGTTGATCGTCCTCTCGCATGGTCTGGTTCGCCGGGTGCGGCTCGCCTATTGGCTGGCGCTCGCCGGGCTCGTGCTCGGTGTGATCTCGGTGCTGGCGGCCGATCTCGACATCGACAACGCCATCGTCCTGTCACTTGCCGCGCTGGTGCTTCTGCCGTTTCGCCGCGCATTCCACCGGCAGGTCGCGCTCACCGAAGGGGGCTACGGCCCGCTCTGGCTGGCTGTGATCGTGGGGATGGTGGCCTCGGCGGCGGTTTTCTTCTTCCTCGCCTATGCCGCGCATCCTTATTCGAACGCGCTCTGGCTCGATTTCACCGCACGTTCGCCGACACCGCGGGCGCTTCGCGCAGGTCTTCTGATCAGCGCACTGCTGTTGGGCTTCCTGCTTTGGCTGATGCTGCGCCCGATACGCCACTTCGCCTTCTCCGTGGATCCCGAGCAGGATGCCTCGGTCGCCGC
Source organism: Thioclava sp. JM3 (assembly GCF_002213185.1). Lineage (NCBI taxonomy): Bacteria > Pseudomonadati > Pseudomonadota > Alphaproteobacteria > Rhodobacterales > Paracoccaceae > Thioclava > Thioclava sp. JM3. Next base: position 242,481 of record NZ_NBOB01000001.1, on the reverse strand, counting down.
GATCCTCGCCGCGCAGGACGTGCCGCAGGGCTGGTTCGCGCTGACGGGCGACAAATGCGTGATGTTCTCCTCCGACCGCTCCGCTTTCCTGATGTATGCGCAGCGCGGCGGGATGCGGGTCGTCCTTGGTGATCCCGTCGGCCCGCCGGACGTTGCGCGGCAACTGGCATGGGAGTTTCACGAACGCGCCGTGAGCGAGGGGCTCACCCCCGTCTTCTACGAGGTCTCGACGCGCAATCTGCCGCTCTGGATCGAGATGGGCTACGCGCTGCACAAGATCGGCGAAGAGGCCGTGATCGACCTGCAGAAGTTCTCGCTTTCGGGGTCGAAATTCAAAACGATGCGGGCCGAGCAGAACCGCGCCCTGCGCGAAGGATACACGCTCGAACTCGCCGCTCCGCCGCATGCGCCCGAGCTGCTGTCGACGCTGCAGGAAATCTCCAATGCGTGGCTCGCCGGTCAGAAAGGCCGCGAGAAAGGCTTCTCGATCGGACGCTTCGATCCGCGCTACCTCAACCACTGCGAGATCGCCCTGATCCGCTGCGAGGGAGAGATCCTCGGCTTCGCGAACCTTCTGGGCGGCAACGGAGCGCAACATTTCGCGATCGACCTGATGCGATATCGCCCGGAAGCCGCCGACGGCGTCATGCAATTCCTGTTCCTCGGCCTGATCGAGGCACTTCGCGATCGCGGCGCGACCGAGCTGAGCCTCGGCCTCGCACCGCTGGCGGGGCTGCCCGATCGCGCCTCCGCGCGGCTCACGAGCCGGGTAGGAAACCTGATTTATCGTCACGGCGGAAGCTTCTACAATTTCGAGGGGCTGCGCCGGTTCAAACAGAAATTCCGCCCCGAATGGCGGCCGCATTACGTGGCGCTGCCGCCCGGCACCTCGCCCTATCTCGCGCTGACCGAGATCGCGCTCTTGATCTCCGGCGGTGCGCGCAACCTGCTGACAAAGGACTGACATGCTAGACGCCATCCACCAAGTGCTCCCGAATCTCGCCGCTCTGGGGATCTTCGGCTACTGGGTGATCGGGGCCGCGGCGGGGTTGGAGGCCTTCCTGCCAACCGGGTTGTTCCTGCCGGGAACGCTTCTCGTCGACGCCGGCGGGGTGATGGTTCAGCGGGGGATGCTCGACCTGCTCGACCTGCTGTGGTTCGTCGCGATCGGCTCGGTGCTCGGCGGCGAGGCGACCTTCTGGCTCGGTCGTCATGCACGGCGCGGCATGCTTGGGCGTTGGAATGTCGAAGGCATGGCCGCCTATCGACGCGCGGAGAAGCTATTTGCCCGCCATGGCGGCTTGGCGATCGTCATGGGGCGTTTCCTCGGTCCCGTCGCGGGCTTCGTTCCCTTCGCCGCCGCCGTCGCCGGGATGGAGACGCGACGCTTCCGGATCTGGAACCTGCTGAGCGGCTTGCCCTACGCTGTCTTCCATGTCGGCTTCGGTTATGCGCTTGGCGCGGGATTCGCCCAGCTCAGCCCGATGATGACGCGCAACACCTTGTTCGTGCTTGGCATTGTCGTGATCGCCGCGGTGCTTTTCTGGATTCTGCGCCGACTCGACCGGGCGGTGCCCTATCTCCTTGCGATGGCGGGCGGTCTGATGGACGACATCGCGCGCCACCCCCGCGTCGACAGCTGGGGAGGGCGCCATCCGAAAACGGCGGCCTGGATCGCGCGCAGGCTCGACCGGACTAAATTCTCCGGACTGCCGCTGAGCCTTCTCGCACTGGCCTTCCTCTACCTCGCCTCCGTGCTGGTCGGGCTGTCGCTCGATTTCCTGCAAAGCGATCCGATCGTGCAGATCGACGCACGGCTGGCGGCTCTGATGCGGCTGTTCTGGACGCCGGGTCTCATACAGGTCTTCACCTGGATCACCGCGCTCGGCGATACGCAGCTCGTGGCCGCGCTGCTCGTGCTGGCCCTCGTCTGGCTCGCGTGGCTGCGCCGCTTCGATCTCGCCACGGGGCTCGTGGTCTCGCTCGGACTCGATTTGGTTTCGGTGATAATCCTGAAGGCCGGCTTCGGGCGGCCGCGTTCGATCCTCGGCTATTTCCACGAAACCTCGGGCAGTTTTCCCTCCGGCCACGCGACACTCTCTGTCGCCTTTTACGGGATGCTGGTCTTCCTCCTCTGGCGGCTATCCCGGATCGGAGCACTCAGCGCGAGCTTCCTGGCGTTCCTGTTCGCCGGGCTGATCGGGCTGAGCCGTCTCTACCTTGTCGAGCATTACCTGAGCGACGTGATGGGCGGCTGGCTTCTCGGCGCGCTGTGCCTGCTCGTGGGCATCGCCGTGGCCGAGTGGCTCTATCCGCGTTGGGCCGGGGCGCCGCGCACGCGACCTCGCTGGCAGATCGGCGTGATCGGAGTCGTGACGCTCGCGCTTATGGGCTTCACGATGGTTCGGGTGCGCGACTACTCCAAGGCGCTGAACCCGCCGCCCGTCGCGCAGCCGCTGATCGTGATCGCCCAAGGGGCCGAGCCGCAGGCGTTGAGCGACGCGCCGCTGATGGCGCAGACGCTCGATGCGGAGCAACAGTTCCCGCTTTCGCTCGGGATGTGGGCGGCGAACACCGATCAGATTACCGCGGCGCTGACATCCATCGGCTGGCAGCGCGCCGATCCGGTGACGCTGAAGACGCTGGCGGGCGCGGCCTTCGGAGCGGTGCGCGACACGATACGCCCCGGAGCAGCCCTCGCACCGCTTTTCTGGAACAACAAGCCGAGCGAGCTTGGCTTCACCCGCGTTCCGGAGGGTGACGCGACCGACGAGCTGCCGCGGCTGCGAATGTGGCAGACGCGCTATACCGATGCGTCAGGCGCGCGGCTCTGGATGGGGGCGATCACTCGCGATGACGGGCTGGTGCCGAGCGACGGGTCGGCGGCGGGGCCGCTGGCCTCTGACGTTGTGAAGGCGCTGAGCCAGAGCGGCGGGGCCAAGACGGTCGGCCATATCTCCGGCACTGACGCGTCGGCGATCCCGGTTCTGGCGCTGCGATAAGCGCGCATGTCAGCCTGCGCGCAGATCCTCGAGATAAATGCGAACCGCTTCCTGAACATGACGGAATCGGTCGCCGCCCAGATGCTTGCCGCCGAACCAGCGGGTGACGACGATGATGTGGTCATAGAGCTCTTCGCGCTCGAGCATCCGCAGGATCACCATGCCGGCGCCTGCCTCACCGTCGTCGTTCTTAACCGGAGCGTCTGCCGTCAGAAGCGCCCAGGTGTTATGCGTCGCCTTGGCATATTTCTTTTTCCGGCAGAGTTCCTTGACGAAGGCCTTGGCCTCCTCCTCGGAGGTGCAGGGCCCGCCCGAAACCGCGTATTTCGAGCCGCGGTCGCTGATGATGTTCTCGAGGATGCGCATGGCGCAGGTTTATGGGCCAAGCGCCGAAGCGGCAAGGGCGGGCCGCGGACCCGATGGCCCGCCGCCCTGCCCGCTCAGCCCAGCTTGCGCAGACGGGCGATCAGCGAGGACGTGTCCCAGCGGTTGCCGCCCATCGCCTGCACGTCCTTGTAGAACTGGTCGACCAGCGCGGTGACGGGCAGCGAGGCCCCGATCTCGTCGCCGGTCTTCAGGCAGATTCCCAGATCCTTGCGCATCCAGTCCACCGCGAAGCCGAAGTCGAATTCGTCCTTCGCCATGGTCTCGTAGCGGTTCGCCATCTGCCACGAGCCGGCCGCGCCCTGAGAGATCACTTCGACCACGGCGGCGATGTCGAGATCGGCCTTCTCGGCGAAGTGGAGGCTTTCCGCGAGGCCCTGCACCAGACCCGCGATCGCGATCTGGTTGCACATCTTAGTCACCTGCCCGGCGCCGCTTTCGCCCAGACGGCGGCAAATCTTGGCATAGGCGTCGATCACCGGCTCGGCCTTGTCATAGGCCGCCGCATCGCCACCGCACATCACCGACAGCTGACCGTTCTCGGCCCCCGCCTGCCCGCCCGAGATCGGCGCATCGATGAAGGCCACGCCGTGGCCAGCCGCCTCGCCCGCCAATTCGCGGGTCACGGCAGCCGAAACCGTGGTGTGGTCGACGAAGACCGCGCCGGTTTTCATCCCCTTGAATGCGCCGTCCTTACCAAGGCAGACCTCGCGCAGATCGTCGTCGTTGCCGACACAGGACATCACGAAATCGGCGCCCTTGGCCGCTTCGCGCGGCGTGGGCGCGGCGGAACCGCCATGTTCGGACACCCATTTCTCGGCCTTGGAGACCGTGCGGTTATAGACCGTGACCTCGTGGCCCGCCGATGCGAGATGCCCCGCCATCGGATAACCCATCACCCCAAGCCCCAGAAATGCAACTTTCGCCATCGACCTCTCCCTTGCGTGAATACGAAACCGCGCCCCGTGAAGCGCGAGCGCGTTGATTGTAGCGTCGGGCTCAACTAGTAACGCGCCATCCCGGCGCGTCAACTCATGCGCCGGTCGGAGGGATTCCGGGTGAGGCGCGCAGAGGGCTCGATGTACAAGGCATTTCGATGGGGCGTTCGGCTGATCATGGCCGCGATCGTGGGCGTGGTGCTCATCGGGGGGCTGATCTATTTCTTCGCCTCGCGCTCGCTGCCCGATTACGACGCGACCTACAAGGTCACTGGCCTCACCGCCCCGGTCGAGATCGTGCGCTCCACCGAGGACGTGCCGCATATCTTCGGCAGGAATGACCCGGACGTGTTCTTCGCCCTCGGTCTGGCGCATGCGCAGGACCGGCTCTGGCAGATGACGCTGATGCGCCGCACGGTGCAGGGGCGGCTGTCGGAGGTGTTCGGGCAGGAGACGCTGAAGACCGACGAGCTGATGCGGCGACTGGGCCTCTATCAGGCGGCGGTCGACTCGGTGGCATCGCAGGACGATTACACCAAGGCCGCGCTTCAGGCTTATGCGCGCGGCGTCAACCAGTGGATCCAGATCGTCAACGAGGGCGCGATGGGGCGCGGTGCGCCGGAATTCTTCCTTTTTGACAGCAAGATCTCCTACTGGACGCCCGCGGATTCGCTCGCGATCATGAAGCTGATGGCGGTGCAGCTGTCGAACCAGCTGCAGGACGAGGTGCTGCGCGCCCGCGTCTCGCTCGCCGGAAAGGATCTCGTGCGCGACATCATGCCCGACGATCCGCAACAGGCGACCGCCGCGCTGCCCGATTACGCCAGCCTGTTCCCGACAATGCAAAAAGGCATCCAGACGGCAGAGAACGGCGCGCCCGGCGCGTTCTCGCCCTTCCCCGAGCGCGGCTCTGCCGGGGCGTCCAACGCATGGGCCGCGGGGCCTGACCGCTCGGCCGCGGGCGGCGCACTTCTGGCCAACGATCCGCATCTGGGGCTCACCGCGCCCTCGATCTGGTATCTCGCGCGGCTGCAACTGCAATCGGGCGGCGTGATCGGCGGCACGATCCCGGGGATGCCGCTCGTGCTGTCGGGCCGCAACAAGGATCTGGGCTGGGGGCTGACCACGGCCTATGTCGACGATCAGGACCTGCATATCGAGGAAATCGACCCCGACGATCCGACGAAATACCGCACGCCCGATGGCTGGAAGCATTTCAAGACCAAGCGGGTGATCGTCGAGGTGAAGGACGCGAAACCCGTGACACTCACCCTGCGCTGGACCGATAACGGCCCGGTTCTGCCCGGCAGCCATTTCGATCTGGCGACGGTGACGCCGCCCCATTCGGTGATGTCGCTCAGCTGGACGGCCTTCGATCCGAAAGACACCACGATGACCGGCGCGATGGACCTGATGCGGGCGAAATCGATCCCGCAGGCGCTCGACGCCGCAAAAGAGATCGTGGCGCCTGCACAGAATATCACGCTGGCCGACAAGGATGGTGTGGCGCTGGTCACCGCCGGGAAAATCCCGCTGCGCGACCGGGCGAATGACACGCAGGGTCGGATGCCCAACGCGGGCTGGAAACCCGAAAACCGCTGGAAAGGCGCCCTGCCCTTCAAGGACAATCCGCAATTCGTGGAGCCCAAAAGTGGCATCGTCGTGAACACCAACAACAAGACGGTGGACCGGCCCTTCCCCTATAACGTCTCGTTCCACTGGGGCGACACGCAGCGCATCCAGCGCCTGTCGAAACTGATGGGCGAGCGCGAGGTGCATTCGCGCGACAGTTTCATCTCGGCGCAGCTCGATACCGTCTCGCCCGCCGCGCGCGGCCTGCTGCCGCTGGTGGGCGCGAACCTGTGGTATACCGGCGATCCCGCGCCTGACGGCACGCCCGAGCGGATGCGTCAGCGCGCGCTGGAGATGCTGGCGAGTTGGGATGGCGAGATGTCCGAGCATCTGCCCGAGCCGCTGATCTACGCCGCCTGGATGCGCGAATTGCAAAACCGGCTGATCCGCGACGAGCTGGGTCCGCTGGCGAAGAAGTTCGACCACCTGGAGCCGCTGTTCATCGAGCGCGTCTTCCGCGACACCCAAGGCGCGAGCCATTGGTGCGACATCATCCAATCCGCGCCCAAGGAGACCTGCAGCGACATCGCGCGGCAATCGCTCGACGCGGCGCTCTTGGACCTGTCGAAGAAATACGGGCCGAATATCGAAAGCTGGCGCTGGGGCGACGCGCATGTCGCCGAGCAGGACAATCCGGTGCTGGGCAAGGTGCCGGGGCTGAAATGGTTCGTGAATATCCGGCAATCGACGTCGGGTGGCGATTTCACCCTGATGCGCGGGCGGACCAAGGGCGGCGACGGGCCCGATCGCTTCGCCAATGTCCATGCGGCGGGCTATCGCGAAGTTCTCGATTTCGCCGATCCGGACAGCTCGGTCTTCATCATCTCGACCGGGCAATCGGGCCATCCGCTGAGCCGCCATTACGACGACCTGTCAGAGCTGTGGCGTTCGGGCGAATATATCCCGATGTCGCTCGATCCGGCACTGGCGCGGGCAGCGGCGACGGGGATCACCCATCTGGTGCCGAAGGGCGCGGCGCAAGCGGCCAACTGATCCATAATGAAACGGGGACGGACATTGGCCCGCCCCGGATCAAATCTCAGTCCTCGCGCCCTCAGTCCTCGCGCATCGTGCGCTGCACCTGATCGGCGACCGGCTTGAGCAGGTAGGAGATCGCGGTGCGCTCCCCCGTCTGGAAGAACACCTCCACCGGCATCCCCGGGCGCAGGCCCCGCCCGTCAGGCAGCACCGGCGCCTCGGTCAGTGCGACGGTGCAGAGATAGTAGTTACCGCCGCTCTCGTCCTTCGTGGCCGAGGCCGCGACGACGCGCACCTCGCCTGCCACTTCCGGCGTCGTCCGCTGGTTGAACGCGGTGAAACGCAGCCGCACCGGCTGCCCCGGCATGACCTGGTCGATATCGGTGGTGCGCAGCCGCGCCTCCACGATCAGCTCGCCATCGGGGACGATCGCCATCACCCGCTCCCCGGGCGCGATCACGCCGTTCACCGTATGCACGCCCAACTCGTTCACCACCCCTGCGATCGGCGCGCGGATCTCGGTGCGCGAGAGCCGGTCGCGCGCGGCCACGGCGCGCTCATGCAGTTCGGCCATCTGCGCGTCGATGTCGCGCAGCTCCTTCTGCGCGGCGGTGCGCGCCTGATGATCCAGTTCCAAGATGCGCAGGTTCGACTCGCTGATCTGGCCCCGCACCCGCGCGATATTTGCCTCTATCTCTCCGGAGACCCCGTCGAGCCGCGCCATGTCGCGCTCGATCTCGGTGATCGCGCCTTTCTCGGTCAGCCCCTTCTTCAGGAGCGTCTCGAGCCGGGCATGATCTTCGCCGCGCAGACGCCGTTCGATCTCGTTCGAGTGGCGCTGCGCTTCGAGCGCGCGGATCTCCTCGTCGAACTGGTCGACCTGAGACAAAAGCTGGTCGCGGCGCAAGTCCTGCATCGCCCGGTCATGGGCCAGAAGCTGGCGCTCGCCATCCGCGATCGCGGCGGTTTCCTCGGTGGTATCGAACCCCTCCGGGAACACGATCTCGACGGCGCTGTCGCGCACTGCAAGGAGCCGCGCGCGGCGGCCGGTAAGCTCGCGGATCTGGGTCTCGACGATCCCCAGTTCCGAGCGCAGCTGCGTGTCGTCGAGGCTCAGCACGACATCCCCCGCCTGCACGAGATCGCCGTTCTCCACGCGGATCTCGCGGATCACGCCGCCGTCCGGGTGCTGCACGACCTTCAGCTGCGATTTCACTGCAACCTGCCCCTGCGCAATCACCGCGCCGGAGAGTTTCGCCTGCGCCGCCCATCCGCCGAAGACGAGGATCAGCGCGCCCAGAAAGGCCGTCGCGAACAGGATCCGCGCACGGATCGAGAACAGGGCCGGATCATGGTAAGTCTTGGTCATTTTCGGTTCCCCCCACCAAAAACTCGCGAGCGCCCGTCAGACGGTCGCGTCGCAGTCAAACAGAAAATTGGCTTCTTCCAGCGTGTGATGGCCGTCGAGTTCGATCTCGAAGTCGTAATCCTCGACGCTGCCATCCTCGTGCTGCGCGCTGAGCTTGGCTTTCACGATGGTGAATTCGTGCCCCTCGTCGCCGTCTTCGATCTCGTAAGCCACGAAAACGCCTCCACGCGCCTCGGCGACCTCGCCATTGGCACCGGCGTAGAACAGCCGCATTTCACCATAGCCTTCGCCCATCGGGTCGATATGCGAGAAGTCTATCCGGTCGCCGGGCTCGAAATCGGTGATGCGGTCATGGCCCGCGCCCGCGTTGCGGATCGCAGAGACCGAGGTGAAGACGAACACGTCCTCGCCTTCGCCGCCGCTGAACAGGTTGCAGGCATCACTCGCGATCAGCTGGTCATCTCCGGCGCCGGAAGCGACGTTCTCGATACTGACGAGCGTCGCTTCGCCGGTCTCGCTCGTCATTGTCCCTGAAGACAGATCGACGGTGACCGCCTCCGCGATGCGGTGCAGATCGAGCGTGTCCGAGCCCGCGCCGCCATCGTAGCTGTCGCCCGTAGCCTCCGCGATTTGCGAAACCACGATGCGGTCCTCGCCCGCGCCGCCGGTCACGAGGTCCTCGCCCGCGCCACCGTCGAGCAGATCGGAGCCCTCGCCGCCGACCAACGTGTCGTTGCCCGCCCCGCCATCTAGGCTGTCCGCGCCGGAGCCACCGTCGAGATAGTCATTGCCGTCCTCGCCATGCAGCAGGTCCGCCCCGGCCTCGCCGAAGACAATGTCGTCACCCGCGCCCGCGAAGACCGTGTCGTTGCCGGCGCCGCCATAGATCACGTCCGCGCCCGCGCCGCCGATCAGCACGTCGCAGCCCTCTCCGCCGTCGAGCATGTCGTCGCCCTCGCGGCCATAGAGGATGTCGTCGCCCCCCTCGCCCCGCATCGCGTCGCGGTCGGGCGTACCGAGCAGCAGATCGTCTTCGGCGGTGCCGATCACGTCGTGATACTCGGGTGGCAGGATCAGCGCGGTCGCGGTCTGTCCGATCGACAACTCGCCGTCGCTGAGATCGTAGGTGATCACCAGCTCGCCCTCGAAGCCCTGATCGGGCTTGATCAGCCATTCGCCCGCGCCATGGGCGATCACTTCGCCGCCTTGCGCTTGCATCGACAGGATCGAGAGCGGGTCGCCATCGGGGTCGCTCGCCCCGGTCAGCAGGACCGCCGCCACGATGAAGAAGCTCTCATCCCGCCGTCCGGGCGACAGCCGAACCGGGCCCTTCGTCTCCGGCGCACGGTTGCGGGGGGCTTCGGTCGCCGCGTCCGGAGGACGGGCTTCATCGGGAGCGCCCCGGCTTTCACGCGCCTTGCGTGCAGCTGCACGGGTCGAGGTGAAGACCGGCACTTTCGGAAGATCGAGTTCCTTGACCTCGATCGCGTCCGGGAAGAACAGCGTATCGCCCTGCGCCTCCACCGTCGCCTTGTGCTTAGCGTGCCATCGCTGCGGCGAGAGCGAGAAGGGCGCGGGATTGGCGCCTGGGAACAGGATCACGTTGTCGGGCAACGGATCGGGCGGCGTGTTTTCCTCCGTAAGCACGTCACTCGGCCCCATTTCGGGGATGTGATGCGCGTTCGGCGTCTGCGGGCCGGCGGGGGCGTCGGGATCTGCCGGGGGGTGGGCCGGTCCATCCTGAACGCCTTCCGCCTGCGCCGCATCCGTGCCGAAGAGCTTGCGCGCGAGCGCAGCCCAGGCAATGGCGACCAGCCCCACCGCTGCGCGGCCGGGCCAGACCGAGCGCCGTTCCGGCGCACGGTATTTCTGCATCGGCGCGATGGCCGCTTCGTCGTCCGGGATACCGAGCTTGAGCTTGTCCTGTTCCATGGCTCAGCCCACCGCCTGCTCGATACTGTCTCCCAGCTCCGCCGCCGGTGCCGCGGGTTTTCCCTTGGGCAGCGGTTTGAGCCCGACGGAGCGGTTCACGATCTCGTCTTTGGGGCCGAAGGCCACCAGCTTGCCGCCCTGGACGAAGCCCACGAGATTCACGGATTCGAGCGCCTTCGGGCGATGCGCGATCACCACCACGATGCCGCCACGCGCGCGGACCGAGGCGATGGCCGCGCTGAGTGCCGCTTCGCCATCGGCGTCGAGGTTCGAGTTCGGCTCGTCCAGTACCACAAGGAACGGCGCGCCGTAGAGCGCACGCGCCAGACCGACCCGCTGACGCTGCCCCGCCGAGAGCGAGGTGCCGAAGGGGCCCAGCTGCGTCTGGTAGCCATCGGGCAGATGGATGATCGTCTGATGCGCACCCGCGGCCTTCGCCGCCGCCACCACATCGGCATCCGTCGCGTCCGGCGCAAAGCGCGCGATATTCTCGGCGACCGTGCCTTCCATCAGCGAAACCTCCTGCGGCAGGTAGCCGATATGATCGCCCAGCAGATCCACGCGCCACTGGTCGAGCGCGGCCCCGTCGAAACGGACATGCCCGCGCAGCAGCGGCCAGATCCCGACGATGCCCTTGGCGAGCGTTGTCTTGCCCGAGCCAGACGGCCCGATCAGGCCGAGCGCATCGCCGGCTTTGAGATCGAAACTGACATCGCCCAGCAGCACCGCGCCGGAGCCCGGCGCGACGACCGTCATCCCCTCGACCGTGAAGCTCTCGGTCGGCGCGGGCAGAGCGATCAGGCTGTCGTCATCCTCGAGCGTCGCCAGCGTGTCGCGCAGACGCGCATGGCTGCGGCGCGCGGCAGTGAAGCCCTTCCAGTTGCCGATCGCCATTTCCACCGGCGCGAGTGCGCGCGAGGCTGCGACCGAACAGGCGATGATCGCACCGGGCGACAGCTCGCCCACGATGGTCAGATACGCGCCGAGGCCCAGAAGCGCCGATTGCAGCATCATCCGCGTGACCTTCGACAACCCGCTCAGTGTGCCGGTGATGTCGCTGGTGCGCGCATGCAGGCGCAGGTGCTCCGCATTGGCGGTGCCGAACCGCTCCACCGCGCGGCGGCCGAAGCCCATCGCGTGCAGCACGTCGGCATTGCGCGTGTTGGTATCGGCGATCATCGCGCGGGCGATGGAGGCCTTCTGCAACTCCCGGCCCGAACGGCGCGACAGCATCTCGGTGATGACGGTCAGCGTGATCAGCACGCAGGCACCGCCGATTGTCAGCAGACCCAATAGCGGATGCAGCATGTAGACGAAGCCCAGAAACAGCGGCATCCACGGCAGGTCGAGAAGCGCGATGGCCCCTGCCCCCGAGACGAAGCTGCGGATCGTGTCGACGTCGCGGCCGCGCTCCAACGCCTCGGACGTGGAATAGCCGAAGCGGGGCATTTCGATTGCCACCCGATGCGCGAGCGGCGCGAGGCGGTTGTCGATCCGCGCACCGACCCGCACGAGGATCTGGTTGCGCAGCACATCGAACAGCCCCTGAAACAGATAGAGCGCGATGGCCAGAACAGAGAGTGCAAGCAGCGTCGGAACCGAGCCGCTGGTCAGCGCCCGGTCATAGATCTGCAGCATGTAGAACGAGCCCGTCAGCGCGAGCAGGCTGATCACGAAGGACAGTCCGAGGAGAAAGACGATCAGACCGCGATAACGGCCCAGACGCTCGGAAACGAGTTCTTCGCTGGCTTGAAAACGACGACGTGCGTTGCTCATGTGATCCTCCCACCAAGATCTTGAGACTTATGTACAAAGCGCCCGACGGACCCCTCCGCCGGGCGCCAACCCTTAGTTCACTCCGTTGAAATCAGAGGCGTCGAGCATGTGATGACCCGTGAGGTCGATCTCGAAATCGGCATCCAGATCGTCGTCGACATTGCCGGCGATGATGGTGTGCTCGCCATCGTCGCGCATCTCGAAGGAGACCCGCAGTTCGCCCGCGGCGCTGAAATCGCCAGCCGCGAACAAGACGAAGGATTGCGAACCGGCCGCGCCCTGATCTGCGTCGATCCCGCTCAGGTCGATCTTGTCGCCCGGTGCGAAGCCGTTGATCCGGTCGCCGTCGGCATCGGCTGCGGAGTTGAACACGAAGGTGTCGTGGCCGCCGCCGCCATCGATCACGTTGACCGCGCCGTTGGCGATGATCGTGTCGTCGCCGCTGCCGGTGATGACGTTCTCGAAGCTGTAGATCTGGTCGGCGGTCTCGCCGATCATCACCTGGCCGTGGCCGTTGGTGCCGTGGCCCAGATCGACCTCGACCGAGGCCTGGATCGCGGCGTAGTCGAGCGTATCCGAGCCCTCTCCGCCCCAGTAGCTGTCGGCCCCGTCGTCCTCGGTCGCGATGACCGTGTCGTCGCCATCATCGGCGAAGACCATGTCATGCCCCTTGCCGGCTTCGATCACGTCGTCACCGTCGCCGCCGAAGAGGCGATCCGCCCCGCCATCGCCGAAGATCATGTCGTCGCCGCCGTTGCCAAGCGCATTGTCCGCGCCGCCGCCTGCGAAGATGACGTCATTGCCCTCCATTCCGATGAAGGTCTCGGCGGTGTCGTCGCCGACCAGCACCACCCCGTCGGACATCGCGTCGTCGGAACTGTCGTCGGCGCCGCCATCGCTGCCGCTGTTCGAGCCGTCCTGATCGGAACTCTCCGAGCGCGTGCCATATCGGGCACCGTGAACTTCGTCCTGCGGACGTTCGCTGCCGACCACCATGTCATCTCCGCCGCCGCCGTTGAAGACGATGCGGTGATCCGAGGTGAGTCCCGAGATGTCGACCGTGTCGTCGCCCGCGTCGCCATTGATGGTGATCGTGGAATAGGCGAGGCTCGTGCCCGAGAAATCGCCCACGATCTGGACCGTGTCGCCCCCGGTCGTGCCGCCTTCGGGTACGTTGCCAGCGGTCACGTCGAGCGTGTTGACGGTGATCTCTTCGACATTGTTCAATTCCGCGATCACATTCCCGTTGCGGGTCACGACGATCTCGGCCGAGGGATTTCGCACATTGAGGTTTGCCAGCATCGCCGCCGCCATCGTGTAGATCACGAAGGTCTCGGAGCCGTTGTTGCCATTGATCACGAAGCGGTCGCCCGCCTTGCCATTGGCGCCGCCGTCGACGAGGTCGCGCCGGTCCCCGGCACGCCAGACAATGGTATCATTGCCCGCGCCGCCGATGATCGTGTCTCCGCCGCCCTTCCCGTAGATCACGGTGTCATTGGTCGCCATCGAGAGATCGATCAAATTGCTTCTTTGATCGCCCGTGACGATATCGAAGGTCTCGGTAACCTGGGTACCGGCGGTATCGGTGGCGGTGACTTCGAGGCTCAGGTTCAAGTTGTCCTGCACCCCGCCGTCAAGCTGCACACCCGCGTTGTTGGCTCCGCTCAGGCTGAGCCCGGTCGAGGCCGAGACCAGCTGATAGCTCGCTTGTCCATCGAAGGGCACGTCTGCGGTGAGTGTCCCCAGAACGCCGCCGCCGCCGCCCACATTCCACATGATGTCGGACATCGGGTCCGCCGCGAGCGAGAGCATCTCGCCATTCGCGAACTTGGCGAATTCGACGCCGACGAGGATATCCACGCCATCGGTCGCGACCGGGTTCCCCTGGTTGTCGGTGCCGCTGCGTAGATCGGTGATCCGAACCGCCTGCTGGCCGTTCATCGCGATCAGCTCGATGCGGTAGTCGTCGCGGTTGCCGGTATAGAGCGCGGTGTCGGTGCCCTCCGCCCCGGTGTCGCCGAGGATGTGGCCCAGCGAGCCGTCCGAGAACACCACACGGGTGTCGCCGGTGCCGTACCAGTTCTCGATCCGGTCGACCTCGACCACCGACTGGTCGTGACGGTTGTCGCCGATCCAGTAGAGGTTCGAGTCCACGACCACGCTGTCGCCGAAGATGAAATCGGCCTGACCCGTGGTCTCGTCGCCCCCATCGCCCAGACCGGTCAGCTTGTCATCGCCGCCGCCGCCCACGAGATAGTTGTTCATCCCGTTGGAGCCGATGCCGTTCTCGTCCGCGCCGGTCAGCTCGTCATTGTATTGCGAGCCGACGAGCCCTTCGAGGAAGGCATACTGGTCCATCAGGACCGACCCGGTGCCTGCGTTGTTCGAGGTCTGCAGGTTCGCGATCACGTTGATATAGGCGTCCTCGTAGGAGCCGATATCCATGTCGCCCTCTGTGCCGTCGCCGTTGAACTCGATCACCGGGTTGAGCTGCGCGGGGCTGTCGCCGTTGAGGCGGTCGCCATCGTTCGCGGTCGGGCCGAGGCCGCCTTCTAGCAGGTCGTTGCCCGAGCCGCCGTTGATGTTGTCGTCGCCGACGCCGCCGACCATCCAGTCCGCGCCGTTGCCGCCGAACATCTCGTCGACGCTGTCGCCGCCATCCATGTAGTCGTTGCCGTCACCGCCCATCATCAGGTCGGTGTCGCCCTCGCCATAGAGCCGGTCATCGCCGTCGTCGCCGAAGACCTCGTCGATGCCGTCGCCGCCATGGACCTCGTCATCGCCCTCGTTGCCATGCGCCGTATCGAGCACGCCAGGACCGGCGAAGATCGTGTCGTTGCCGAGTCCGCCGAGAATGAAGTCGTCGTTCTCGTAATCGGTGATGTAATCGTCGCCGTCGCCGCCATAGATATGATCGTTACCCTGCGCGCCTTCGATGCGGTCGTTGCCTTCGTCGCCGTAGAGCACGTCATCGCCCAGAGCGCCGACGATGAAGTCGTCGCCGGAGAGGCCGATCACCGTGATATGGCCGTCATTGGCCGGACCGCCGGGGATGCTCTCGGTGAGTTGGACATTGTCGATCAGGATCTGGTCCATCGAGCCCGCGAGATCGAATTTCTCGATCACGATGCGCAGGTCCAGTCCCGCAGAGGAAGCCGGGATCGGGTCGCTCACCAGCGTCACCGTCACCTTGCCACCGTTCACGGTCGGCGGGTCGAAGATGACCGAGCCCAGCAGGTTTCCGTTGCTGTCGAAGAGCTTCGCCTCGCCGCCGGTCGCTTCACGGTCGAGACGGTCGATCACGTCGAAGGTCAGTGTATAGGTCGCGTTCTCGACGAGCGGTGTCTGCACCGTCTTCGACAGGATTGCGGCATCGCCGAGGTAGGCGACCTGATCGCCGGTCAGCATCGCGCCGTCCACCGGCGGATTGGGATCGGCCGAGAGCACTTCGGTCTCGGGCGCCCAGGTGCCGCCATTGGTCAGCTGCCAACCCTGCGGCGCGCCGTTCAGGTAGGTGCCGTTCGTGTTGGTCGTGCCGACACCATTGCCCATGACCTGATCTTCGAAACTGCCATTGCCGACGTCGATCTGGCGCACCTCGTCGGGCAGCCGCTCCAGCGTGGCGTTGAAGTAATCGTTGTATTGGTAGGCGTCGGTGCCATCCGCCACCAGACCATCGCGGGCATTGTCGTTGAATGTGCCCGCCGAGGTCTCGCCGTCGAGCACATAGGTGGCCGAGGGCGTCGCGAAGGCATCCGGGATATGCTCCAGCCCGGTGGTGCGCATGATCAGGTGGGCGAATTGCTCGCCGATGATCTGGTCGCCCAGATGGTGACCGACCGGCATCCGGTAGAGGTAATAGAACCGGTCGCCATCCTGCAGGCGCTGCGTGAAGTCCAGCATGATGAAGCTGAACGTCGTGCCGAGCGGGCCATCGAACATCGGCTGTTCGGCCAAACCGCCGACCCAGAGGTCGATATCCCAGAAGCCCTGATCGCCCGAACCGCCCGAGAGCGTCCAGCCCTCGCCCGGAGTGTAAGTGGGCTCGCCCGAGCCGCGCATGAACATCAGCGCCGCGTCATGCCGCGGATCGGACGCATCCGCCGCCGCATCGATGATCGCCTGCGCCTTCTCGCGGATCTGCCACAGCTCGCCCGTGCCCGCCTGATAGGCGTCGCGCGCCTCTTGCAGCTTGAACGTGCCCGCTTCGTCCCGGCCATAGGCCGCGATGAAGTTCACCAGCGATTCCGGGGTGCGCAGATGCGCGCCGAAATCTTCCCAGCTGTGATAGGGCGCGATGCCCGCGCCATTGGCGTTGTTCGAGGTATTCTGCATCAGCCCGTCGAAGACCTGCTGGCGCAGCTCGTTCAGCGTCGGCAGCCCGACATCGCGACCGCGCGCGATATTCAGCGCGGCCAGGTCGAGCGGCACGCCGACCAGCGATTGCTGCAGGGCCGCGGTGACGAATTCGTCCATCTCGTTGCCTTGCTGGGACAGCAGACCCGCAGCGATCCCGGATGCGCCGTAGGCGTCGAACTGATCGGGATTGAGGAAGACGTCGAAGAGACCCCTTTCGACATAGGTCGGCACGTAGCCCGGCTCGCCCGGATGGACGCCGGCGTCGTCAGTCACCGCGATCTGCACGGTTTCGCGCAGCTGCGAGTGACCCAGACGGAACACCGCCTGCGCGAATTCAAGGCTGATATTGAGGTTGATATCGGCCGAGTAGGACACGAATTCCGGCAGCGCCGGGTAGAGCGTCGTCATGTATTGATCGACCGCGACGTGGTTGTACTCGCTCTCGGTGATCAGACGTGCGGCCTGGTAGACGCGTTCGCCATCCCAGGTGAGGCTGTCCACGATGGCCTGCACAGCCACGTCGTCGGTCAGGTCGGTCCCGGCCCAGCTGTCGAAGGTCGCCTGATCGACATCCACCGCGAGCCAGCCCTCGTTGGCCGCGTCGGTCCCGTTCAGGCCACTGAGGTCACCGGTCTCGATCGCATCGCGGACCGCCGACATCATGATGTTATGGGCCTGGATGTTGTGCTCTTCGTGGAAGACGTGGTGGACCGAGGTGAGCGTGATGTTCTCGTTCACGCGGCCGTCGCCCGAGACCTTGTGACGGGCCAGAAGCGCGTCGTCATAGGTGAAAGCGCCCGAATTCGGATCCGAGGCCGGGTTCAGCTCGTTGCCCTGGAAGTCGAGGCCCGGCGTCGCGCCATGCGCGATATCGATCAGGATCGGCTGGTTCGTCGTGCGCACTTCGCCGATATCAGCCGCCGCGCAATGGCCGTCCATTGCATCCTGCAGCGTCCAACGCACAAAGGGATCGTAGCCCGCGGCTTCCAGTTGCGCGTAGGAGTGGTAGGTCATGCCGTCGATATCGACGCCGTCAGGCGTCATCGCGAACATCTCGTCGATATCGGCGATGCTCTGATCCGAACGGAAGTGGAAATCCTGCTGCGGCGTGAAGTTCAGCCGACCGATCGCATCGGCGTTGATCCACGGGCAATCGAGCACATCCGTGTCGATCAGCTCGACGCCAATCCGCATCGCGTTGACCTTCATGTCGGCCCAGGTCGCAAGCTCTTCCTTACCCGTGACCTCCGTACCATCGGGCGCGATTGCCGAGCCGTCCGAAACGTCGAGCGCCACGAGATTTCCATTCGCATCCTGGCGATGGACGATCCCGTCCTCGGATCCGGTGATCAGCCTGCCAGTGACGACGCCATTCGCATCGTAGTGCCGCAGCAGCGCGTTGACCGACTCGTGCGAGCCGTAGGTCTGACTCTGATCGATCATCAGGCCGGTATTGTTGTTGTAGAGCGGCGTCACGCCGGGCAGCAGGTTGCCCTGATCGTCGAAATCCGTATCGGGGTTCGACAGTTTCCCGCGGCTCAGCATCATCATGTTCGAGACGCCGGGAATGTAAGACGGGTTCGTCGCGATCATCTCGGGAACGTTCGGCGTGGTCGCCGCATCCACGTAATCCGGGTTCGGCGCATACATCGGATCAACGTAGAGCGGATCGTTCGGGCTCAGCGGGATCATGACCACGCCGCCGGTCTTCTGGATGAAATCCAGCCCGTGATCGAAGAACTGACCGAAGGCCACGAACCATTCGTTATAGCTCACCCCGCCCAGCACGCCGGGATTCGGGATGAATGCGGTGGTGATATCGCCCACCACGGAGTT
The DNA here is from genome assembly GCF_002213185.1 of Thioclava sp. JM3. Lineage (NCBI taxonomy): Bacteria > Pseudomonadati > Pseudomonadota > Alphaproteobacteria > Rhodobacterales > Paracoccaceae > Thioclava > Thioclava sp. JM3. The sequence continues at coordinate 224,275 of NZ_NBOB01000001.1, read as the reverse complement.
CGACACATCCACTGCCGAGCCGCCAAGCGCGTTCATCGCCGCGACCGCAGCCGGGTTGTAGTTCGGATCGGTCATGTCGACATTCGAGCTGCTGATCAGCTGCGAGATCAGGCGCGGCGTCGAATCCACCACGACAGAGCTGTTGAGGATATCCAGCGTCGAGCCATCGCTTGTGAACTGGTATTCCGGCTGCGCGTCCGACATCGCGGTCATCATCGACGTCGCATTGACGGTTGGCAGGTAGCCCGGTGCACCCGGTGCCACGCCGTTCGAGTCGGCCACGAACATCGAGGGCGACATCGACATCGGGTTGTCGACCAGCACCGGCTTCGAGGTCGGGACATAATCGAGATCGCCGGGCAGACGGCCCTCGCTGTCGGGCAGCACCAGCGTCACCCACATCTTCTGCACGGTCGCATAAGAGGTGCCGTATTCCGGCTCGGTCGGGTGGTTTGTCATGAACATACGCAGGAACTCGGTATCGGCCTGCCCCCAATCGGGATGCACGTTGCCACCGCCGGTCCAGACGACGTTGCCGTTCTCATCGACGGTATAGCCGCCCGCGAGGTTGTTGTTGTGGCCCGACACTTCGCGCACCCCGTTCGGGTCGAGCGCGCTCGTCAGTCGCGAATAATCGTTCAGGATATTTGCCTGTTGCAGCAGATAATCGAGATCGGCTCCGGCCAGTTTGATCGTCATGGTAGCCCCCTAAGACCAATTCGGCCCGCGCATCGCGGTCCGTGTCACACCCATTGCCGAAGCTCGGTTCATAGGAGGCTGTGCGAGACGGCAAACACCCCTGCGCCGCATCTCTCGCCGACACCCCCACAAGCTCGGCGCTTTTCCTGTTTCCATGAGGCCATCGAATCGGGACGACGAAAATTGTCTTAGGTCCAACGCGATTTTCCCCTATGGTCGGGAACGCTCCTCGCCAAAGGACGCAAGGGAACATGGGACGAAGGTCTAAGAGCGATGCGACCAAGGTCGGGGATGTGGGGGCCCCGGACCGGGTGCAGCCGGTGCGTAACCCGCTGCGCTGGTTTCTGGGATTTTCGTTATCCCTTCAGTTTCTGGTGGGTCTGGGCCTGGTGCTGAGCCTCTTGCTGGCTTCCCTCGCCTATTGGATCAACAACCGCGCGACGACCCGGCTTCTCGACGCCTCTGCCGACACTGCCGCCTTCTACATGCAGAACCTTCTGCAGCCGCATGTTCAGGCGCTGGGCCGATCGGACGCGTTGCGCGCCGAAGATCTCGCCGCGCTGCACGCGCTCGCGGAGGGGTTTCGCAAACAGGGCAACTTCCTCGCCATCAAGATCTGGAGCCGCGAGGGCAAGCTGATCTTCGCGCCCGATGCAGGGCTTGGCCATGTGCTGCCCGACGACGAGATCTTCGAGGCTCTCAAGGGGAATGTCTTCGGAAGGTTTCCCGATCTCGAGGACGCGGCCCATGATGCCGAGCGCGCGCTGGGCGTACATCTCTATGAAATCTATGCGCCGCTGCGCGACCTGGAGACCGGCACCATTCTTGCCGTCGGAGAATTTTATCAGAACGCCGATGTGGTCCGGGGCGCGCTGCTGACCTCCGCCAAGACGACATGGCTCTTTGTCGGGCCAGTGGCGATCATCGTGTTCACCATGCTGTTCCTGATCGTGCAGCGCGGCAGCCTGACGATCGAGCGCCAGACCGTCGAGCTCCGCCGCCAGTTCGCCGAGCGCGAGCGGCTGCTGCTCGGCAATTCGCAACTGCACCGCTCGATCGCCGAAGCCGCGCGGAATGCCGCCGAAATCGACGAGCGCGCGAAACGTCGGATCGGCGCGGACCTGCATGACGGCGCCTGCCAGCTTCTCTCCTACCTGGTGCTGGAGATCGACCGGCTGGAGCATCTGATTCGTTCGCCCGGGGCGACCGATGAAGCGAAAGCGGCCGGGATTGTCTCGGAAATCAAAAAAGTTGCGCGCAAGACGATGGAGGAAATCCGTGCCATCTCGGGCGGATTGGTCGCGCCGCAATTCGACGCTGCGCCGACGCTGGCCGCGCTGGTCGAAACGCTCGCCACCGATCACCGCCGACGCACCGGTTTGGAGGTCACGCTTTCGCTCGCACCTGACGCTCCGGAACTGTCCGAGACGACGCGGCGCACCTTGGGCCGGATCGTGCAGGAAGCGCTGGCCAATGCCGCGCGACACGCTCCAGGCTCGACGCAGAAAATCGAAACCTATCAAGAGGATGGCGATTTCGTTCTGCGCATAAGCGACAGCGGCGCGGCCCCCGGCTACACCCTCCCGCAGGAGCGCGAATACCGCGAGGGCGGGCTTGGTCTGCCGGGGATGCAATTCCGGGCGCAATCGCTGGGAGGCACGCTCGAGTTCCGCTTGCTTGAGCCGCAGGGATCGGAGGTGATCTGCCGTATCCCGCTCGAACCGGAACGCCCCTGAAAGTGACGCAAAGGTAAACCTTTGGAGCTACGCCCATACACCGATGGGGCTAGATGATAAGCGTCTTTCTTTATTGTGTTTCTTCAAGACCTCTTCATTCTGGACGTCCGGGGGGAAGACGGATTTCGCGACAGTCCGGATGGCTTGGCCTTCACGCGTTGGGGAACGCGGTCGCGGGATCGTTCAAGGGGTATTTCGATGTCCGATTTTGTGCCGACGACGGCTTGTATTGTAGACGACCATCCAATTTTCCGGCAGGGGCTGTGCGCCGTGCTGCAGGACGCGCTCGATATCGACGTGCTCGATCAAGGCAGTTCCGCCATCGACGCGATCGAGCTTGCCCGGGCGCGACGGCCCGACGTGATGATCCTCGATCTCAGCATGCCCGGCGGCGGGTTGAACGCGCTTCGCAAGATCATCGATCACGACCCGTCCATGCAATGCATCCTGCTGACCGCCTGCGACGAGCCCGCCACCGCGATCGAAGCGATGAGCGCGGGGGCGAAGGGTTACATTCTCAAAGGGGTCGGCGTCTCGGAACTCCAGGCGGCAATCGACGCGATCCTGCACGGCGGCACATTCGTTTCGCCGAGCTTCGCGGCGGCGCTGCTGCAGGCGGCGCTTTCGGGGCAGGAAAAATCCGAGAGCGAGAGCCTGACCCACCGCGAGATGCAGGTGCTGCGCGAGTTGGAGCGCGGCAAGACAAACCGCGAAATCGCCAAGCGCCTCGCGATCAGCGAGAAGACGGTGAAGTTCTACATGACCAATATCATGCAGAAATACGGGGTGAAGAACCGGCTGGAGGCCGTGATCGCGCATCGTCAGGCGCATGAGCGTACGCTCTCGTCGCGCCCCTATTGAAGAGGCGGAGCGAAACCGCTCCGCCAGTCTTTCAGGTTACAGCGCGGTCCAGCCGCCATCGACCGAGATCGTGGTCCCGGTGATCTGCGCCGCCGCGTCCGAGCACAGGAACACGGCGGTGCCGCCGATCTGCTCGACCGTCGCGAATTCCTTCGACGGCTGGCGCGCGAGGATGACCTTCTCGATCACCTCTTCCTCGGTCATGTTGTATTCCTTCGCCGTGTCGGGGATCTGCGCCTCGACGAGCGGGGTCTTCACATAGCCCGGGCAGATCGCGTTGACGGTGATGTCTTCCTTCGCGGTCTCGAGCGCTGTGACCTTGGTCAGGCCCACGACGCCGTGCTTGGCCGAAACATAGGCCGATTTATAGGGCGACGCGGTCAGACCGTGCGCGGAGGCGATATTGACGACCCTGCCCCAACCCGCCTTGCGCATCATCGGCAGCGCGACGGCGGTGGTGTGGAAGGCCGAGGTCAGCATGATCGCGATTATCGCGTCCCATTTCTCGACCGGGAATTCCTCGATCGGCGAGACATGCTGGATGCCAGCATTGTTCACGAGAATATCGCATTTGCCCGCCTGCTCAATCAGGGCGCGCGCTTCGGCACCTTTCGAGAGATCGGCCTTGATGTAGCGCGCGGTGACACCGAATTCCGATGCGATATCGGCGGCGAGCTTATGATCCTCGTCGCGGTCGGTGAAGGAGTTTATGACAATATCGGCGCCCGCGCGCGCGAGTTCGCGCGCGACCCCGAGACCGATCCCGGAATTCGACCCGGTAATGACGGCGGTTTTTCCCTGAAGCGACATGTTCTCTCCTTCGGTGACGTAAGTGACGGATTCGCCGGGATCATGCCGCGCCGCGCGTGCGAACGCCATGCTGCAAGCGCAATACCGCGTGAGATCGCGGTGAGGGCCTTGTTTTCTTGGGTAATGAGGTAAAAAAAGACGCCCGCGCTAGGGCGGGCGTCAAGTCATGAGGCAGGTTTCATACAGGCAAGAAACCTATCGAGCAGTGCATCCCTTATAAGCAATCCTGCGCCGCTCTCCAAGGGAAAAGTTTGCGCAGTTTCAAACCTCTCGCTAGCTTGGCGCCAATAAATGCAGGCAAGGCAGGGATTGTTAACATGACGAGATCGGTGTTTTTCCATTTACTCGGCGGGGCTCTTTTCGGGCTCGCCCCTGTATTTACAGGGATCGCCGCCGCGGAGCCACAACCTGCGATTGCAATGTACGGCGAGCCTGCACTTCCCGCAGGCTTTACCCATCTGCCCTACGCCAATCCCGATGCCCCAAAGGGCGGCGAGATCAGATTTGGCGTGGCCGGCATGTTCGATTCGCTCAACCCGTGGATCCTGAACGGGAGACCGGCGGAAGGAATCAGCCGCTATGTCGCCGAATCGCTGATGGGCCGCTCGATGGACGAGCCTTTCACGCTCTACGGACTTCTCGCCGAATCGGTCGAGACCGACCCGGACCGCACTTGGGTGGAATTCACCCTGCGCCCCGAGGCCAAGTTCTCCGACGGCAACCCGGTGACGGTCGAGGATGTCATCTGGTCCTACAAGACGCTCGGGACCGAAGGCCATCCGCGCTATCAGAACGCCTGGTCGAAGGTCGAAAAGATCGAGAAGACCGGCGATCGCAAGGTCCGCATCACCTTCAAACCCGAGGTGAAGGACCGCGAAATGGCGCTGATCATGGGGATGCGCCCGGTTCTCGAGAAGTCGCAATGGGAGGGGCACGACTTCGCCTCCACCACCAATATGGCTCCGATCGGCTCCGGCCCCTACGTCGTGGGCCGCGTCGAACCGGGCAAATATATCGAGCTGAAACGCAACCCCGATTACTGGGGGAAGGATCTGGGCTTCAACAAGGGCCGGAACAATTTCGACACGATCCGCTATGATTATTTCGGCGATGGCGGCGTCGTCTTCGAGGCCTTCAAGGGCGGCGAGACCGACAGCTACACCGAATGGAACGCGGCCGACTGGGGCCGGAACTACGACTTCCCGGCGGTGCAATCGGGCGACGTGATCAAATCCGAGATTCCGAACGGGCGTCCCTCGGGGATCAAGGGGCTGGTGATGAACACCCGCAACCCGGTTTTCGCGGATTGGCGGGTGCGCCAGGCGATGATCGACGCGTTCAACTTTGAATTCATCAACAAGACCATCAATGGCGGCGCGGAGCCGCGGATCTCGTCCTATTTCTCGAATTCCGAGCTGGGGATGGAGCACGGCGCCGCTGCGGGCAAGGTGAAGGCCCTGCTGGAGCCCTTCGCCGATCAGCTCCCGCCCGGCACGATCGACGGCTACAGCCTGCCTACGTCCGACGGAGGCGTGCGCAACCGCAAGAACATGCGCGCCGCCGCGAAGCTGCTGGAAGAGGCCGGCTGGCAGGTCGACAGCGATGGCGTGCTCAAGAAGGACGGCAAGCCCTTCACCTTCGAGATCGTGCTGCAACAGGGCGCGGCCGAGACGCAAAGCATCGTCGACATCTACACCGAGGCGCTCAAGAAGCTGGGTATCTTCCCGAAAGTGACCGTGATCGACGATGCGCAATACACACAGCGCACCAATTCCTATGATTTCGACATGGCGTGGTACTGGCGCGCTCTGTCACTGTCGCCCGGCAACGAGCAGAACCTCTACTGGGGCTCGAAAGGCGTGAAAGAGCCCGGCTCGCGCAACTGGATGGGCATGAATTCCCCAGCCGCCGAAGCGATGGTGAAGGCCATGCTCGATGCGAAAAGCCACGAGGATTTCGTCGCCGCGACCCGTGCGCTCGACCGGGTGTTGACTGCGGGCCGCTATGTCATTCCGATCTGGTACGCACCGGTTGACCGGATCGCCCATATCAAGCAGCTTCACTACCCTGAGAAGACCCCGCTATACGGGGCATGGCCGGGCTTCGAGCCCGATGTCTGGTGGTACGAAGAGGCAGGACAATGAAGAAACTCATCCTTCTGGCAGCGATCGCTGCGGCAATGGCGGGCTGCAACACGGTGGCCGGTGTGGGCGACGACATCTCGGGCGGTGCCCGTTCGGTGCAGGGCTGGTTCAGGTAACTCCTGGAATTCAAGGCGATATGGAACCGCGCGAGCTATCTCGGCCTTGTGCCTTGCAAAGCCCCGCGCGCGTCCCTTTCTCAGTATGAGGGTCACCCGCGACACGAGCCGTGAAGAAAAGGATCAAAAGCGATGAAATGGCACCATATCGAGGAAAACTGGGCGGCATTTTACGAGGCTATCGTGGATCGGTGGCCGGATGCCGACGAGGCCGAGCTTGACGAGATCGACGGCGATCAGAAAGCCTTCATCCGCTATATCGCCGAGCTGACCGAACAGGAGCCCGCCGACGCGCGCGACGAAATTCGCGACTGGATGCGAGGCGAATTGCCCTCCGACGTGATCATGGACCCGACTCATGACGGTCACTCGATCGCGGCCTCGTCGAAATACGTCCCCGAAGGCGAGGACGAATATGACGACGACGCGCGCTTCGGCGACGACGAGGAAGAGGACGAGTAAGCTTAGCCCGCGCATAGGCGCGCAAACTTCACGTCACATGGGCGCTTTGCTCCACATGGGCGCTTTGCTCCCGCGCACGGTCGCACATGGCTAAAGTTGCAGGGGGCTCTGCCCCCGCTGCGTCGTGGCCCTTCCTCTGCGCTCCGGGCGTTCGGCGGGGCGTCCTTCCATTGGAAGGCAGCTCGTCCCACCCCAAGATAATTTCGCCAAGGCGAAGTCAGAGTGAAGGGCGCGCGTTCGGGCTTGCTCGGGCGCGCGCCGCGTCCTAGCTAGGCGGCATGGATTCCGTTTACCGCACAGACCCGATCCCCGCCCCGCCGAGCGCCTTCAACATGGCCGCGCATGTTCTGGCGGCAGGCGCGGCGACCCCGGACAAGCTGGCGATGCAGATCGTGAAGCCTTCGGGCGCGCAGCGCTGGTCATATGGGCGGCTGACCGCGGCGGTGCGCGGTGCGGGAACGCTGTTGCTCGACGCGGGGCTGATACCCGGAGATCGCGTGATGCTGCGGCTGGGCAACGGTCCGGAATTTCCCATCGCTTTCCTTGGCGCCATCGCAGCCGGGCTGGTGCCGGTGCCGACATCGGCGCAGCTGACCGAGGCGGAGATTACCAAACTGGCGGGCGATCTCGATCCGGCGGCTGTCGTGGCGGGCGATGGGATAGCCCTGCCCGAGCATCCGGCGCGCGCAATCCCCGCCGATATTCTGCGCAAGGCCGGGGACGCCGCCCCCTGCGACTACGCAATGGGCGATCCGAACCGCCTCGCCTATATGATCTTCACCTCCGGCACGGGCGGCTCGGCGCGCGCCGTGATGCATGCGCATCGCGCGATCTGGGCGCGGCAGATGATGTATCGCGGCTGGTATGGCATGGGGCCCGACGACCGTCTGATGCATGCAGGCGCCTTCAACTGGACCTATACGCTCGGCACCGGGCTGATGGACCCGTGGACACTAGGGGCCACCGCACTGATCCCGGCGGACGGGGTAGAGCCGCGCAGCCTGCCCCTGCTGCTCAAGCGCTTCGACGCGACGATCTTCGCCGCCGCTCCCGGAGTCTACCGGCAAATCCTGAAACATCATGAGGCGCTATCGCTGCCGAAGCTACGCCATGGGCTGAGCGCGGGCGAGGCGCTGCCGGAGCCCACGCGCGCAGCCTGGATCGCGGCGACGGGCACCAGGGTCTATGAGGCGCTCGGCATGTCCGAATGCTCGACCTTCATCTCGGGCAGTCCGGACCATCCCGCGCCGCCCGGCACCTGCGGCTATCCGCAGGCTGGCCGTCATGTCGCCGTGCTGGGTGAAGACGGGCAACCGGTGCCGCGCGGCGAGCCGGGTCAGCTGGCGATCCATGAAAGCGATCCGGGGCTCTATCTGGGCTATTGGAATTCGCCCGAAGAGACTGCGGCGCGCCGGATCGGCCCGTGGTTCGTCACGGGCGACACGGTCTCGATGGGCGAAGATGGTGCGATCACCTATCTCGGGCGCGGCTATGATATGATGAATGCGGGCGGCTTTCGCGTCTCGCCGATCGAGGTCGAGGAGGTCATGCATGACTGCCCCGGCGCAGGCGACGTGGCCGCGGTCGAAATCGCGGTGAAAGTCGATGCAAGCGTCATCGCACTGGCCTATACCGGCGACGCCGGGGAAGAGACGCTGCGCGCCCATGCGGAGGCCCGGCTTGCACGCTACAAGCAGCCGCGCCTTTACGCCCATATCGCCGCCCTGCCCCGCAACCGCAACGGCAAGGTGCTGCGCTCGGAAATCCGCACCATGCTGCAACAGGAGGTCACCTCATGATCACGCTCGATATTTTCGCCGATCCCGTTTGCCCGTGGTGCTTCATCGGCAAGGCGCGGCTCGACCGGGCGCTCGCCCAACGCCCCGACCACCCGTTCCAGCGTGCGTGGCAGCCATTCGAGCTGAACCCGACCATGCCGCCCGAGGGGATGGCGCGCGCCGATTACCTGCAGGCGAAGTTCGGTCAGGACGGGGCGGCGAAGATGCATGTGCAGCTGCTCGAGATCGCGGAGGCCGAAGGCTACGATTTCCACCCCGAGCGCGTCACCCATCAGCCGAACACCCGCAACGCGCATCGCCTGCTCTATTGGGCGGGGCTGGAAGAGCGGCAGGAAGAGGCGATGGAGGGGCTGCTGGCCGCACATTGGAGCGACGGGCGCAATATCGGCGACTCGACCGTGCTGTGTGAAGTGGCCGAGGCGGCGCGGATGGACCCGCGACTGGTGGAGCGGCTTCTGGCTTCGGATGCCGATATCGACACGATCGTCGCCAAGGAACAACATGCGCGCGAGCGTGGGATCAACGCGGTGCCCTCGGTCGTTGTCGCAAATGCTCATCTGGTGAGCGGCGCGCAACCGACCGAGCTGTGGCTGCAGGTCATCGACGAGCTGTCCGGCACACCGTCCGACGCGACCCAGCACTGACCGAGTTGTCCGGCGTCGCAGCCGCCGTCACTATCGCGTGAGCGCACAGGGGGCTGCGCGCCCGGCCCTCTGGCCAAATCGGCGCAGCTCCCTATGCTCGCGTTTCGAATAGATCCGACTCTCGGAAAGTCCCCCAGAATGTCCCACATCTCTGACGCGCCCCGGGCGCGCACGCCCCTTTCGCTGCCCGAACTGACGGTCATGCTCGCCTCCTTGATCGCGACGGTCGCCTTCTCGATCGACGCGATGCTGCCGGCACTGCCGCAGATCGCGGCAGAGTTGAGCCCCGACGCGGTCAACCGTGCGCAGCTGGTGCTGACCGCCTTCGTGCTGGGCATGGGCGTGGGCACGCTGTTCGCCGGGCCGATCTCGGATGCGCTGGGGCGGCGCAAGACCATCGCGGGGGGGATTGCGATCTACATGGTCGGTGCCTTCGTCGCCGCCCATGCGCAAAGCCTCGAAGCGCTTCTGGCGGCGCGGGTGCTGCAAGGGATCGGCGCATCGGGTCCGCGGATCACGGTGATGGCGCTGGTGCGCGACCTCTTCGCCGGGCGCGAGATGGCGAAGATCACCTCATTCATCATGATGATCTTCATCCTCGTGCCGGCCGTCGCCCCCTCGGTCGGCCAACTGGTGATCGCTCTCGCGGGCTGGCGCGGCGTATTCTGGGCCTTCATGGTCTTCGGCTGCGTCGGCGTGAGCTGGCTGATGATCCGCCAACCCGAAACGCTCGCCCCCGAGGATCGCCGACCGCTGAGCGTATCCAAGCTGCGCGCCGCGGCGCTGGAGGTGATCACCCATTCGGATGTGCGTCTCTATATCGTGACGATGACGCTGGGCTTCGGGCAGATGTTCGGCCTGCTGTCCACCGCGCAGCAGCTTTACGCGGCGCATGGCGTCACCGACACCTTCCCGATGTGGTTCGCGATCGGCGCGCTGCTCGCGGGCTCGGCCACGATCTTCAACGCGCGCTACGTGATGCGGCTGGGGATGCGCAAGATCGTCAAGGGGACCTATATCTCCCAGGTGGCGATCTCGGCGGTAATGCTGGTGCTGGTGCTGCTCGGGTTCACTGACGGCGCGGCGGGCTTCCCGTTCATCTTCATCTACTCGGTCTCGGTCTTCGCGATGGCGGGCCTGACCTTCGGCAATCTCAACGCGCTGGCGCTGGAACATATGGGCCATATCGCGGGCATGGCGGCGTCCATCGTGTCGGCGATTTCGACCGTCGGCGCGGTGATCATCGCAGCCCCGGTGGGCCTGTCCTTCAACGGCACTGCGCTGCCGATGGTGATCGCGACGCTGACCTGCTCGAGCCTCGCCTGGTGGCTGATCCGCAAGACGCAGGAAACCGGCTGACGGGGCTTTACGCGCAGGTGCAAAAGCTACATATGCGCGCATCGCCCTTGTCACGGAGCCTCACCGATGTCGTCGCCCTATGCCCGCCCCGGGTTCTATGATGAGGCGCTCGCCAAGGGACGCCACCGCGACATCGTGGGCGGCCGCTGGGACGAGACGGGCCGCGCGCAGATGGCCGCGCTTCTGGATCACGGGCTGCGGCCCGATCATGTCCTTCTCGATATCGGTGCGGGGGCGTTGCGGCTGGGCTGCAAGGCGGTGCCCTATCTGGAGCCCGGCCATTACTGGGCCACGGATGCCTCGCGCGCACTGATGCTTGCGGGCTATGCGGCGGAGTTGGAGGCGCGCGACCGGCTCGATCCTATGCAGCTGGTCGAAGACGCGGATTTCGGTTTTGCTGTCGTGACCGACACGGTCACCCATGCCATCGCTTTCGGTGTCTTTCCGCATCTGGAAGGCGACGCGATTGCACATTGCTTCAACGGCTTGCGGCGCTTTGCTCAACTGGAGTGCCTGCTGCTTACAGTATTCCTCGCCCCCGAAGGCGCCACGATCCACCGACAGAACGACGGCGTCGTCACCCACGCGACCCGCGCGCCCTATCACCTTTCGGAAGCCGCGCTCTATGCGATGGCGGAGGCGGCTGGCTGGCGCCTTATCCGCGATGACCGGATGCTGCCGCGCGGACAGGTGATGTTCCGCGCGGAGCCGCTCAGGGCTTCGTCTTCTTCGCCTCGATAACCTTCTCGGCCAGATCGCGGGCGATCGCGAAGGCGCCCTTGATCTTGTCCTTGTCGTTCTTCCAGTCGCGGCGAATGACCAGCTTGTTGTCCTTCACCTTGGCCAGATCGCGCTGTGCGGTCAGGAATTCCACGAGCCCCTGCGGGTTGGGGAACTTGTCATTGTGGAACTGGACGGTCGCGCCCTTCGGCCCGGCATCGAGCTTGGCGATCATCGCGCGTTTGCACATCGCCTTGATCCGGACGACCAGCAGCAGCGTGTTGACCTCTTTCGGCAGTTCGCCAAAGCGGTCGATCAGCTCGGCGGCGAACCCTTCCAGCTCGACCTTGGTGGTCAGGCTCGACAGGCGACGATAGAGGCCGAGGCGCACGTCGAGATCGGGGATGTAGCTGTCGGGGATCATCACCGGCACGCCGAGATTGATCTGCGGCGACCAGTCGCCATCCGCCGTCTCGGTCAGTTCGCCCGATTTCAGCTTCGAGATCGTCTCTTCCAGCATCGACTGATAGAGCTCGTAACCCACCTCGCGGATATGGCCCGACTGTTCCTCGCCCAGCAGGTTGCCCGCGCCGCGCAGGTCCAAGTCCTGGCTCGCAAGGTTGAACCCGGCCCCGAGGCTGTCGAGCGAGCCCAGCAGACGCAGCCTTTTCTGCGCTTGTGGCGTCAGCGGCATGCGCGGCTTCGTCGTCAGGTAGCAATAGGCGCGTGTCTTCGCGCGGCCTACCCGGCCCCGGATCTGGTAAAGCTGGCTGAGGCCGAACATGTCGGCGCGATGAATTACCATCGTGTTCGCGGTCGGGATGTCGAGGCCACTTTCCACGATCGTCGTGGCCAGAAGGACGTCGTATTTGCCGTCGTAGAAGGCGTTCATCCGGTCGTCCAACTCGCCCGCGGCCATCTGCCCATGCGCCACGAGATATTTCACCTCCGGCACGTGGGTTTGCAGAAATTCCTCGATTTCGGGAAGATCGGAAATTCGCGGCACGACATAGAAGCTCTGCCCGCCGCGGTAATGCTCGCGCAGAAGCGCCTCGCGTACGGTGACGGTGTCGAATTCGGAGACATAGGTACGGATCGCAAGGCGGTCGACGGGCGGCGTACCGATGATCGACAGGTCGCGCACCCCGGTCAATGAGAGTTGCAGCGTGCGCGGGATCGGCGTCGCGGTCAGCGTGAGCACGTGGATTTCCGAGCGCATCTCTTTCAGGCGCTCTTTGTGCTGCACGCCGAAATGCTGCTCCTCGTCGATCACCAGCAGGCCGAGATTGGCGAATTTCACCGATTTCGCCAGAACCGCATGGGTGCCGATCACGATATCGACCGTGCCGTCGCGCAGCCCCTCGCGGGTCTTCGTCGCCTCCTTGGCGGAGACGAAGCGGCTGAGCGGTTTCACATTCAGCGCGGTGCCCCGGAAGCGTTCGGCGAAGGTCTTGTAATGCTGGCGCGCAAGCAGCGTCGTCGGCGCGATCACCGCGACCTGCATGCCCGATTGCGCGGCGACGAAGGCCGCGCGCATCGCGACCTCGGTCTTGCCGAAGCCCACATCGCCCACGACGAGACGATCCATCGGCGTGCCCGATTTCAGATCGTCCACCACATCCTCGATCGCGCTCATCTGGTCGTCGGTCTCGGTATAGGGGAAGCGCGCGGCGAAGCTTTCCCACTCGTGATGCGGCGCTTCCAGAATGGGTGCGTGACGCAGGTGACGCTCTGCCGCGATCCGCATCAGCTTGTCGGCGATCTTGCGGATGCGTTCCTTCAGCTTGGCCTTCTTGGCCTGCCATGCGCCCCCGCCAAGCTTGTCGAGCAAGCCCTCCTCATGGCCGTAGCGGCTGAGCAGTTCGATATTCTCGACCGGAAGATAAAGGCGATCCCCGCCCGCATATTCCAAGAGCACGCATTCATGCGGCGCGCCAAGGGCCGTGACCGTCTCCAGCCCCTTGTAGCGGCCCACCCCGTGATCGACATGGACGACCAGATCGCCGGGCGAGAGCGTCGTGTGTTCGGTCAGGAAGTTCTCGGCCTTGCGCTTGCGCCGCGGCTTCGAGACGAGCCGTTCGCCCAGCACGTCCTGCTCCGAGATCACGGTCATCTCGCTGCCATCGCGCGGGGCTTCGAACCCTTCGTCGAGCGGCCAGACCGTGAGGTTCACCCCCGGCCCGATCTCGCGCGCCGATCCGATCAGCTTCGCGCCGATCACGCCCTCGTCTTCCATCAGGCCTTTCAGGCGCTCACGTGCCCCCTCGGACCACGAGGCGATCACCACGGGACCATCGGCCAGACGCGCTTGAATATGGTCTTTCAACGCGCTGAACAGGCTGACGTTTTCCACCTTGCGCTCGGGCGCGAAATTGCGCCCGACGCGCCCGCCCGCATTCAGGATCCCGGGACCGGGCGGTGCCGGGATCACCTGCAGGCGCAGCACGCGAAGCGGTTTCAACACCGCCTCCCAACTCTCTGGGTTCAAATACAAAAGCTGCGGCGGCGCGGGTTTGTAGACGGAGTCCAGCCGGTCGCGCCGGGTCATCGCTTCGCGCCGCGTGTCATACTGATCCGCGATGCCGTCCCAACGGCTTTCCTGCTGCGCCGCGATCTGGTCGTCGAGCATCACCGACGCATCGGGCAGATAGTCGAAAATGGTCTCGAGCTTTTCATGGAAGAAGCCCAGCCAATGCTCCATCCCCGCCTGTTTGCGCCCTGCCGAAACCGCCTCGTAAAGCGGGTCTTCCGCACCGCCCGAGCCGAATTCGATCCGGTAATTCTGCCGGAAGCGGGTGATCGCTGCCTCGTCGAGGATGACCTCGGAGACCGGCGCCAGCTCCACGCCTTTCAGTTTCTCGGTCGTGCGCTGGCTGACCGGGTCGAAGCCACGCGCGTCGTCCAGCACATCGCCGAACAGATCGAGCCGCACCGGACCGCCCTCGCCGGGCGGGAAGATGTCGATGATGCCGCCGCGGATCGCGTAATCGCCGGGCTCGGACGCGGTCGAGGCCTGCGAGAAGCCCATCCGGACGAGGAATTCGCGCAACGCCTGCTCGTCGATCCGCTTGCCGACCTGCGCGGTGAAGCTCGCGCCCGCCAGAACCTCGCGCGCGGGCACGCGCTGCATGGCAGCCGAAAGCGTCGTCAACAGAACGAACGGCCCGGGCATCCCCGAAGCCAGCGCAGCCAACGTCGCCATCCGCGTGGCGGAGATATCGGCATTGGGCGAGACGCGGTCATAGGGCAGACAATCCCATGCCGGGAAGTCCAGCACCGTCGCCTCGGGCGCAAAGAACGCAAGTGCCCCGCGCATGGCCGCCAGACGGCGATCGTCGCGCGCGACATGGATGACCGACTTGCCCTTGGCAAGTTCCTTGGCCAGCAAGGCGGCGTCGAACCCTTCCGGGGCGCCCGAGAGAAGAAAATGCTCCATAGCCAAGCGAGGTATCCGGCCTGTCTCCGGTGTCAAGTTGCTTCGCGCGTCAAACCAGCATCGAGGCGAGAAGGTTCTGATACATTCCCCAGAGCGCGCTCACGATGATCGCGACCACGCCGATCGCCTGCACGTTCACCCGGTGGCGCGAGAGTGCCTTGATCGCAATCGCCGGGTCATGCGCAAGCGTGGGCTCTGCATCGAGTTTATGCGCCAGTCGCAGGCTCAAGCCGAACACGGCCATCATCGGCACCAGCAGCAGAGCGAAAGCCTGCGCCGTCTCCGAGCCGTAGATGAACCCGGTGATGATGAGAAAGCTCAACATGAAGGGGATGGTGATCGACATCGAGAACCCGGCATCGCGCCGGATGCGGTTTAGCCGCCGTGCGCTCAGCGCCGTCATCGCGGCCAGATCCTGACCCGCGTCGCCCCCCTTGCGGCGCGCGCGGATCACCATGTCCCACGGCACGCCCAACACCCAATGCGAGGCCGAAGACCAGACTGCGGCCAAGGCGATCCAATACCACAGGTTGGAAAAGCTGCGCAGGTCGATCAGCCGCGCGATCGTGTCGAAAACTTCCAAGCCCCTCGCCCTCGTTCTTCCGGGTCGTCGTGTCGCGCCCCCTCCTGACGATGCATAGACCAGCCCAGCCCCGAGCGGAAGCCCGCGCGGATCTGCCGCGCTTGCCTGTTACATCGATCCGTGGCACCCATTTTGCCCGAGCCAGAGGAGCCAGCCGATGAATCCGATCCTTCCGCCCTTCCCCCACACCCGTTTGCGCCGGATGCGCCGCACTGCAGCGCTTCGCGATCTGGCACAGGAACACCGGTTGAGCGTGAAGGACATGATCTGGCCGATCTTCATCACCGACGTGCCGGGCGCGGATGTCGAGGTGCCCTCGATGCCGGGCGTCGTGCGCCGCACGCTGGAGGGCGCGGTGCGCGCCGCCGAAGAGGCCGCAAAGCTTGGCATCCCGGCGATCTGCCTCTTTCCCTATACCGATCCGGCAGTGAAGACCGAGGCCTGCGAAGAGGCCTGGAACCCCGAGAACATCACCAACCGGGTGATCCGCGCGATCAAGGCCGAGGTGCCCGAGATCGCGATCATGACCGATATCGCGCTCGACCCCTACAATGCGAACGGCCATGACGGGCTGGTGCGCGACGGGGTTATCCTCAACGATGAAACCGTTGAATGTCTTGTGAAAATGGGGATCGCGCAGGCCGAAGCCGGGGCCGATATCCTCGGGCCTTCGGACATGATGGACGGGCGGATCACGGCGCTGCGCTCGGCGCTCGAAGGCGCGGGTCATTCGGACGTGACGATCCTCAGCTATGCCGCGAAATATGCCTCCGGCTTCTATGGACCATTCCGCGACGCGGTCGGCGCCACCGGTGCGCTCAAGGGCGACAAGAAAACCTATCAGATGAATCCCGGAAATTCCGACGAGGCGATCCGGCTGGTCGCGCGCGATCTCTCCGAGGGCGCGGATATGGTGATGGTGAAGCCGGGGATGCCCTATCTCGACATCTGCCACCGCGTGAAAGAGCAGTTCGGCGTACCGACCTATGCCTATCAGGTCTCGGGCGAATACGCGATGATCATGGCGGCGGTGAAGAACGGCTGGCTCGACCACGAGAAGGTCATGCTCGAAAGCCTGATGAGCTTCCGCCGCGCGGGCTGCGATGGCGTGCTTACCTACTTCGCGCCGGAGGCCGCGAAACTGCTCGGTAACGGCTGAGCAGGGTCTTGCCACTTCGGCGTGAATTGGCTCAAGAAGAAGTGACAAAGCGGGTTCCCTCGTCTATTAATTGTGCCAAGCGGTCGTAATAAGACCATTCAGCCCGGCGCGAGATCGGGCATATCGAGCGGAGCGACAGACATGACGAAACTTTCCAGACGGACCCTTCTGGCGATGGGCGGTGCCGGGCTCGGCCTTGCGGCCTGCGGCAACGGCGTGGGCAGCGCAGGCAGTGCCAAGCTGGACGCGCGGGTCGATGCCACCCGGAACTACCTTCTGACGAAATATCCCGGCACGCGCGACCTCGAGAACAAATCGGTGGGCGTGCTCTGGATGCCGCTGATGACCGAGGCGGGCTTCGGCGTAGGTGGGGCTTTCGGGCGCGGCGCACTGCGGATCAACAACGTGACGGTCGATTACTACGCGGCGGCAGCGGCGAGTTTCGGTCTGCAGATCGGCGCGCAGCAATATGCCCATGCCCTGTTCTTCATGACGCCCGAGGCGCTGTCCAGCTTCCGCCGCGGCGATGGCTGGCAACTGGGCGCGGATGCGCGCTACGCGGTGCCGGATCAGGGCGGCGCGATTTCGGCCTCCACGCTGACCTCGACCGCGCCGATCATCGCGCTGGTCTTCGGCCAGGCCGGTCTGATGGCGGGCGCGACGCTCGCGGGCACCAAGTATACCCGAATCATTCCGTAAAATCTGCCGCTTAGACTGCTTCCTTAACGCAAAACATAAAGAAAGCCCCGCAGATCTCTGATCTTGCGGGGCTTTTCATGATTTCGGGCGCATAACGGATCAACCGCCGAGGATCACCCGCACATAGTTGCGAGTCTCGCGATACGGCGGAATGCCGTTATGTTTCGCGACCGCCTCCGGCCCAGCGTTATAGGCCGCGAGCGCCAGCCGCCAGCTTCCGAAGCGATCATACATCATCTTGAGGTAGCGCGCGCCGCCCTCGAGGTTCTGCGCCGGATCGCGCGGGTTCACCCCCAGTTTCGCGGCGGTCGCGGGCATCAGCTGCGCCAGCCCCATCGCCCCCTTGTGCGAGCGCGCCTGCGGGTTCCAGCCGCTCTCCTGCTGCACGAGCCGCAGAAACAGGTCGGTCGGAATGCCGTGGCGCGAGGCCACCGATTTCGCGGTGTTGATATACTGGCCGCGATACTTGCCGTTGTAGCGTGGAACGCTCTCGGCACTGGCGGTCTGGGCCAGCTTGCCGCCGGGTCGCAGCCGCGAGGAATGTTCGTATTGCTGGGCTGCGCGCGTGTCGAGGATGTTGGTCTGGTTTCGGAACAGCATCGCACGCGATTTCGAAGAGTTACCCTGGAGCCTCAGCCCCTCTGCCTGGGCGCTCATCGGGCCCGCCATCACCGTTGCCGCGGCGATCGCCGCAAGCCCGAGAATTCCGATCATCCTACGCATCGGCCCCTTACCATTCACTGTCCATATTTTCGGGGCCAAACTATAAAGAAATCGGCAAAAAGTTAAAGGAAAACGCCGAATGCCTCGGCAATCTCCCGCCGACTCGCTTCCCTAACGTCAGATTGCGCGTGCCTGTTGCGCTTTCGCATCAGCCTTGATGGGGCCGTGAAACAGCTCCTCCACGAAGATCGAGACAAGCTGGGAGCGGCCCGAGACCCCTGCTTTGCGGTAGACTGAATTGAGGTGGGATTTCACCGTCGCCTCGCTCGATCCGCGAAAGGAGGCGGTCTCCGAGACCGAGAACCCTTTGATGGTGAAGGCCGCCACATCGGCCTCTGCGGGCGTCAGCCCCCATTGGTCGAACTGCGCGCCCATCATCTCGGCCATCGCGCCCTGTGCGGCCCCGATGGTGCGATCCGCGCGCGCCTGACGGCGCAGGAGCGCCCAGAGCACCGTCGCCTCGACGACGATGCCCGCGATCAGGCCGAGATTGGCGAACAGCTCCATGTTGAGATCCACCGTGAACCGTCCGGCTTCGCGGATGTCGTTGAACACGTCTGCCACGAAGAGAGCGGCACAGGCCGTCTGGAATAAGATGAGGGCGACCAATGCGCCCTCTTTCGTCCAGACCGAGACTCGCGCTCGCGATATCGCCATGGGCGTTTACCCTCTGTTGCTGCGGAACACCTTCTTACCGGTGATCATCGCGCGCGCAAGGTTCACGCGCAACCGACGGCTCTCAAAGACGACGGCGGCGATATGGGCGGCAATCGAAACCTCGGCCCAGTTGACGGCCAGTTCATGCACTTCCTTGGGCCATTTCACGCCCCAATAGGCGTCAGTCGTCATCAGGTAGCCCGAGCCCGCGATGACCAGAAGCGTGATCAAAAGATTGTAGATCATCAGCGCGCCGAGTGGCGAATGGCCCAGATGCGCGTGCCGCCGCCCCGTCGCCATATCGCGCAGCTGCGTCAGCGCGCCGGTGGGCGATGGCGGGAAATCCTTGAACTTCGCATGACGCGTCCCGAACACCCCCCAGAGGATGCGCGCGATCACGAGCCCCGCGACCGTGTAGCCGATCCAGTGATGCAGATCATTCTTCGGCGAGGTGAAGAAGGCGTTGGCGGTAAAGAGGCCCGCGATCGACCAGTGGAACACCCGGACGAACGGGTCCCAGACGCTATGCGCGCCAACGGGCGGCGGTTCTGCGTGAGACGTTTCATGCGACGGAAGATCGGTAAAGCTCGCGTCTTCGATGGCCATGATCGGGCCCTCCTGCTGCTTTCGGGAAAGACTGGCGTGAAGAGGACGGGCCGATCGTGCCGGCCCGTCCCCGAGGATCGGATCAGTTGCTGTCCGAACGCTTCACCTGCTTGAGGTTCGAGTCGAAGAAGAGTTTGGCGCGCTTGCCGTCCTTCATCGCGTAAACCTCGATATAGCCGCCATCAGTTTCCATGCTGCGAACCTGGTATCCCTGATCTTTCAGCTCGGCTGCGAGCTTCTGCTCTTGTGCCGGGGCCACGTCGCCTTCGCCACCTTCGGCGAGTGCGGGGAGAGTGGAAGCAGCGGCAATCGTAGCGCTCGCGGCGATCAGCATCAGGTATTTCATGGGGTATCTCCTCATGGGATATGGGTTTGCTCGACCGGATCGGGCGGGGTCGTCCCCTGGTGCCGTCCGGCTCGTGCAGACCTGGGGCAAACCCGGACCGCCAGCTATCGACGCAAGGTTGGAAATGCGGTGCCGAAATCGCTCTCAAACCAAAGATGCACGCGGGATTTCGCCGCTTTCCGTCACGGTTGAGCGAAGCTTCGCCCCTAGGCTCCAGCGGGGCTCTGCTCTATACCCTTTGGGACCAATTCTAGAATCGCAGGCGGAGGCAATATGGCAGGCAGCGTCAACAAGGTCATTCTGATCGGCAATCTGGGGCGCGACCCAGAGGTGCGGACCTTCTCGAACGGCGGCAAGGTGTGCAACCTGCGCATCGCCACCTCCGAGACGTGGCGCGACCGCAATACCGGCGAGCGCAAGGAGCGCACCGAATGGCATTCGGTCGCGATCTTCTCGGAGCCGCTGGCGAAAGTGGCCGAGCAATATCTGCGCAAAGGCTCGAAGGTCTATATCGAAGGCCAGCTCGAGACCCGCAAATGGCAGGACCAGAACGGTCAGGACCGCTACTCGACCGAGGTCGTGCTGCGCCCCTATCGCTCGGAACTGACCATGCTCGACGGGCCTGGCGGCTCGGGCGGCTCGGGCGGCGGTGGCGGTGGCTACGGCGGCCCGTCCTCGGGAGGCGGCGGCTACGATGACGGCGGCGGCTATGGCGGCCCGTCCTCGGGCGGCGGCGGCGGCGGTGGCCGCTCGGATTTCGACGACGAGATCCCGTTCTAAGCCAGAAACAAGAAAGGCCCCCGGTTCGGGGGCCTTTGCTTTTGAAGCTGTCCGATGTCAGAGAAGCGCGCCTGCGCCCTGCCCTTTATTTCGCGGCGGTTTCGCCATCCAGAAGCGGGCGCAGATCCGAGGCGATCACGCGCTCGGTCAGCGGGCCGGCGAAGCGATAGAGCACCTTGCCCGCGCCATCGATCACGAAGGTCTCGGGCACGCCGTAGACGCCCCAGTTCAGCGCCATCTTCCCGTTCGGATCGGCACCGAGCTCAGCGAAGGGATTGCCCATCTCGCTGAGGAAACCTTGCGCCTTGGCGGGCTTGTCCTTGTAGTTGACCCCATAGATCGGAATGCCTTCGTCCGAGAGCGCTTCGAGGTTGGGATGCTCCACCCGGCACGGCGCGCACCACGAGGCCCAGAAATTCACCAGCTTGACCTTGCCGTCCTTCAGATCGGCATCGGTGAAGGGTTTGAAATCGCCCAGCGGTTCGAGTTGCACCGGCGGTGCGGGCTTGCCCGCAAAGGCGGTGGGGATTTGCGTCGGATTCTCGCGCTGCATCCCCACATAAGCCGCACCAACAAATCCGACGACCACGATCAATGGCAATAGCATCAGCGGCTTAACCATGTGCGCCCCCTTTCCGGCGGGCCTCGGCCTCGGCCAGTTGACGTTTCACCTTCGCGCCCCGCATCAGCGAGACGACGACGATCAGCACCAGAAGCACGACCGTTGAGGCCCAGGCGATATTGACGGTGTAGGTGTAGGATTTGGTGGACGGGTCCACGAGGACGACGCCGCCCTCGGTGACGGTTCCGCCTTGTTCGGTCGTATCACTCATGCCATGCGCTCACGTTGCTGGATGGCGCCCAGACGGCGCGCGCGGACCTCGGTGCGGGTGCGGATCAGCACCAGCGCGAGGAAGAAGAAGATGAACCCGGCCATGCAGAGAAGCAGCGGGAACCAGTAGACATCCGCGATGTGCTGCTCGGAATCCATCGAGAGCGTCGCCCCCTGATGCAGGCCCTGGTTCCAGAAATTCGCCGCATAGCGCGAGAGCACCGCGAAGACCCCGCCGACCAGGCTGAGCACGCCGGTCAGATCGGCGGCCGTATCGGGGTTCTCGACCGCGGCCCAGAGCGCGATATAGCCGAGGTAGAACAGGAACAGGATCAGGAACGAGGTCAGTCGCGGATCCCATTCCCACCAGGTACCCCACATCGGCTGGCCCCAGACCGCGCCGGTGATCAGCGCAATCAGCGTCATCACCGCGCCTATCGGCGCCGCGGCCTTGGCGGCCAGCGCCGAGACATGGTGGCGCCGGATCAGCCAGATCAGCGAGGTCACGACCATCATCACCCAGATGTTGATCGCCATCATCGCGGCGGGAACATGGACATAGATCACCTTCACCGAGCCGCCGAAATTCTCGGCGGCCGGGACGAAGAAATAGCCCCAGACCAGCCCGACGATCAGCGTGATCGCGGCAATTCCCACCGTCCAGGGCAGGATCTTGTCCGTGGTCTTCATGAATTTGACGGGGTTGGCGTATTCCCAGATCGACATCTTGTTGTTCTGCTCACCTTCTGGCCAGGTTGGCTCTTCCTATCATGGGATGCGCGCGGGAAGCCCTAGCGCAGATTGACGCGGATCGCGGCGGCCGAGGCGAAGGGCACGAGCGCGATCGTCGCCGCCGTGATCCCGGCGAGCATCAGAAGCGGTGTCTCGGTGTTCATCCCCTCGGCGCCACGGCGCACGAGCTCCGCCCCGAAGATGAGGGTCGGCACGTAGAATGGCAAGACCAGCAGCGACAACAAAAGTCCTCCGCGCTTCAGCCCGACGGTCAGCGCGGCCCCGAACGTGCCCAGAACCGAAAGCGCGGGCGTGCCCAGAAGAAGCGAAACCACCATCCAGACATGCGCCCCTTGCGGCAGATGCAGCAAGATCCCGAAGATCGGCGCCGCGACGACCAGCGGAAGCCCGGTCGTGATCCAATGCGCAAGCGCCTTGATCGAGACCACCCCTTCCAGCGGCACAGGCGCGGTGACCAGCAGATCGAGCGAGCCATCTTCGTAATCGAGCGCGAAGATCCGGTCGAGCGAGAGCAGGCAAGCCAGAAGCGCTCCGACCCACAGGATCCCCGGCGCGATCCGCGCGAGGACTTTCCCCTCGGGGCCGACGCCGAAAGGCACCAGCGTCACCACGATCAGGAAAAACGCGAGCCCGAGCCCGAAGCCGCCACCTGCGCGTACCGCGAGGCGCAGGTCTCGCATTAGAAGCGCGATCATGTCCGGCCTCCTGCGCGAGCCAAGGGGGCGCTGCCCCCTTCGCGGCTGCGCCGCTCATCCCCCGGGATATTTCGGCCAAGCCGAAACAACGCGCAGCTGCTTTCGCCTTGGTTCAAATATCCCCGCCGGAGGCTCCCGACCGCGCAGACCGCGCCACGGTACGTCACAGGAAGGCCTCGTCGAAGGCACCCTGCATCCCGCCCTCTTCCGGCATCTTGGCCTTGAAGGGCGTCAGGTCGAGGACCTTCGCCTCGTCCAGCCCAAGATCGATATGGGTCGCGATCAGCGCCGCTCCGCCGCCCGCGAGATGGCCGCGCACGGCCTCGGCGAACAGCGCGACGGAGGCCGTGTCGAGCGAGACGGTCGGCTCATCCAGCACCCAGATCGGGCGCCCGGTCACCAGAAGACGTGCAAGCCCAAGGCGGCGTTTCTGCCCCGCCGACAAGCTATGCGCAGGCCGTGTCTCGAGGCTTTTGAGGTTCATCCGCGCCAGCGCCGGCTCGATATCGCGGGTCGCATAGACCGACGCCCAGAAGCCGAGATTCTCGCGCACGGTCAGCGTCGATTTCAGCCCGTCGGAATGGGCGGCATAGGCCATGCTTTCCGGCGGCACCGAGACTGTCCCCGCCAGAGCCGGTTGCAGCCCCGCCAAGGTGCGCAGGAGCGTCGTCTTGCCGACCCCGTTGGGACCTCGCAGCACTAGCGCATGACCGGCGTCGAGCGTGAAGCTCAGGTCTTCCAGCACCGGAAGCCCCCCGCGCGACACTGCGAGCCCGTCGACCGACAGCATGCTCATTCAGGCGTCTCGGAGGCGTCGGGTTTTTCCGGCATCGCGATCAGCGCGCAGCCGACGCGGCGGCCTTCGGACAGCAGCACGTTATAGGTACGCGCCGCCGACGGCGTGGCCATGCCCTCGCACATCAGTCCCTCGGCCTCCAGTTCGGACACGAGGTCCTTCGGCAGATGGGCGATCTCTTCGCCGGTGCCGATGAACAGCACGTCGAGCTTTCCTGCGAGCGCGAGCAGCGGCGCGCGGTCGTCCAGACCGCCCCAGCTGCCCATCTCCTCTCCCGAGACCCAGATCGAGCCTCGCGTGACCTCTCCGGCGACGCGGAAAAATCCCGGCCCGTAACCGTCGATCGGCAGCGAGGCCCCGAAATTGGCTTCAGTCAGTAGCGACATCCGTTTTGTCGAAGAACTTCTCCGAGGGGTCCTTCTTCTCCTTGTTGCGGTCCAGCCCGATGAACAGGACGATGTTCTTTGCGACATAGACCGAGGAATAGGTACCCACGATCACGCCCCATGTCATCGCGAAGACGAAGTTGCGGATCACGTCGCCGCCCAGAACGAGCAGCGAAATCAGCGCCAGCAGCGTGGTGCCCGAGGTCATCACGGTGCGCGACAGCGTCTCGTTGACCGAGAGGTTCATCACCTCGCGCAGCGGCATCTTCTTGTATTTCACGAGGTTCTCGCGAAGACGGTCGAAGACGACGACGGTATCGTTGATCGAGTAGCCGAGGATCGTCAGCAGCGCCGCGATGATCGACAGGTCGAACTTGATCTGGAACAGCGCGAATATGCCCACGGTAACGGTCACGTCGTGGATCAGCGCCGCGACGGCGCCGACCGAGAACTGCCACTCGAACCGCAGCCAGATATAGACGAGGATCGCGGCGACCGCGGCCAGAACCGACCAGATCGCGGTCCAGATCAGCTCGCCCGAGACTTTCGGGCCGATCGACTCGGTCGCGACGATCTTGATGTCCTTGTTCACCGTTTTGAGCGAGTCCAGCACCTTGGCCTGGGTCTCGGGGCTGATCGCCTCCTGCCCGTCCTGCGCCTGGATGCGGATCGTGACGACCTTCTGATCGGCGCGGAAGTTGGGGTCATAGACCTGCGTGATCAGCACGTCGCCCAGACCGAGCGGCGCGATGGCCGAGCGATAGGCGCCGATATCGACCGGCTCGGTCTGGTCTGCCTCGGTGCGGATCGTGGTGCCGCCCCGGAAGTCGATGCCGAGGTTCAGACCCATGGTCAGCACGAGCACGATCGAGGCCAGCACCATGACGACGGAGAAGCCGAAGGTCGCGACCTGATGCTTGAAGAAGTCGAAGTTGGTCTTTTCGGGGACCAGTTTCAGACGGAATGCCATGTCTCGATCTCCCTTACAGAACCAGTTCGCGGGGACGACGGCGCGCGAACCAGAGGCTCACGAACAGCCGCGTCACCCAGATCGCGGTGAAGACCGAGGTGATAATCCCGATCAGGAAGGTGACGGCGAAGCCCCGCACCGGGCCCGCGCCCAGCACGAAGAGGATCACCGCGGTGAGGAAGGTGGTCACGTTGGCGTCGATGATCGCCGACATCGCGCGCTCGTAACCCAGTTCGATCGCTCTGGCGGCTTTCGCCTTTTGCTGATTGCGCAGCTCCTCGCGGATACGTTCGAACACGAGCACGTTGGCATCGACCGCGGTCCCCATTGTCAGCACGATCCCAGCGATACCGGGCAGCGTCAACGTGCCGCCGATTGCCGACATGATCGCGAAGATCAGCGCGATGTTGATCCCCAGCGCCAGCGAGGCGAAGACGCCGAACGTGCCATAGGAGGCGATCATGAAGACCACCACGAGCACCGCGCCCACGGCCGCCGCCATCTTACCCGCGGCGATCGAATCCGCGCCGAGTTCCGGGCCGATGGTCCGCTCTTCGAGGAAATTCATCGAAGCAGGCAGCGCGCCGGCGCGCAGCAACAGCGCCAGATCGGTCGCCTCTTTCACCGTGAAGCGGCCGGTGATGATGCCCGAGCCGCCCGCGATATGCGATTGGATCGTCGGGGCCGAGATCACCTTCTTGTCGAGCACGATGGCGAAGGGCTTGCCGATATTGTTCTGCGTGTAATCGCCGAAGGTGCGCGCCGCGCTCGCGTTGAAGCGGAAGGCCACCGCCGGATAGCCGTTCTGATCGGTATCGGGGCGCGCGTCCGTCAGGTCCTCGCCGGTCACGACCGGAACACTGTCGAGGATGTAATAGAGGCCCTTCTGGTCGGCCGAGGGCAGGATTTCCTGATCCGAGCCCACCGCTTCATTCGGGTTCGAGCTGGTGCCGATCACCGAGTTGAAGGTCAGTTTCGCCGTGGTGCCGATCAGCTGCTTGATCTCCTGCGCGGAGCTCGCGCCCGGCACCTGGATCAGGATGCGGTCGGAGCCTTCGCGCACAATCGTGGGTTCACGGGTGCCAGCGGCGTCGATCCGGCGGCGCACGATCTCGAGCGATTGCTGCATCGTGCGGTCGTCGGTCGCGGCTTTCTCGGCATCCGAGAGCTGGACGATAAGCTGGTTGCCCTGGGTGGTGATCGCGAGCGTCTTCTGGCCCACGCCGGTCAGCGAGGAGACCGGGTTGTTCAGCGTCTCGGCGATCTTCTGGGCTTCGGCGATCTGGTCGGCATTGCCGATCTGGATGCGCAGAACGCCGGGATCGGCGTTGAGCCGACGGATCGAGCCGAGCGTCCCGCGTTCGGCGGCGAGCGCCTTGCGGAACTCGGGCCAGAGCGCATCGACGCGGGCCTTGTAGACCTCGTCGACATTGACCTCGGCCAGAAGCTGCGCGCCGCCGCGCAGATCGAGACCGAGGTTCACGATGTCGGAGGGCAGCCAGTCGGGCCAGCCCCCGCGCGCGGCCTGCTGATCGGGCGTCAGGGCCTGGCCCTTCGCAGCGGCGGCAACGGCATCGTTATGCCCCTCCACCCGGTTGTAAAAGATGTTCGGCGCGGCAAAGACGAGCCCGATCACAACGACGATCAGGATCAGCACGCGCTTCCACAGCGAAATATGCAACATGGGGGACGGGCCTTATATGGCTTATTCGGAGGTCTTGGCGGGTTCGGTGCGCGAGAGAACCTGCACGATGGTCGATTTCACAACGCGGACCTTCACGCCCTGCGCGATCTCGACTTCGACTTCGCCGTCTTCTTTGAGATGGGTGACTTTGCCGAGGATACCGCCCTGGGTCACGACCTGATCACCGCGGCGCAGCGCCTCGAGCATCGCCTTGTGCTCCTTGGCTTTTTTCTGCTGCGGACGGATCAGCAGGAAATACATGATCACGAAGATCAGGATCAGGGGAAGGAACTGGCCGAACGCGGCGGCGGGGTTGCTGGCGCCACCGGCGGCCTGCGCGAAAGCGGGGGTCACGAACATGATCTATGGTCCTTTGTCATGGGCCTTGGGGGCATGACGCCCCGGTTGTCGGCGCGCACCCTATCCGTGGCCCTGAGGCTTGGCAAGGC
Organism: Thioclava sp. JM3; assembly: GCF_002213185.1. Lineage (NCBI taxonomy): Bacteria > Pseudomonadati > Pseudomonadota > Alphaproteobacteria > Rhodobacterales > Paracoccaceae > Thioclava > Thioclava sp. JM3. Next base: position 197,371 of record NZ_NBOB01000001.1, on the reverse strand, counting down.
GAAGCGGCCCCGGCACGCGCGTCCTCACGTCGCGTTGACGGTGCGAAAGAAGGCGCGCAGCGCGGGGTCGTCGCCCGGTCGCGACAAAGAGCGACGGAAACGGTGTGCGGCCCGCGTCGCGAAAGGGAGACACTCGACGCGGAAAGAGGGGCTCTGCCCCGTTCCTGCGGAGCGTCCCCGGAATACCTGCACCTAGGGGAAAGGGCACCCGGTGGCCGTCAGGCCAGCGGCAGCGCGCGCTCGGCCAGACGTGCGAGCAGCGATGCGCCCACCGGCGCCGCCTCGTCGTTGAAATCGAAGCGCGGATGGTGGAGCCCCGCCCCCTCGCCGGTGCCCATGAACAGATAGGCGCCGGGCCGCGCGGCCAGCATATAGGCGAAATCCTCGGCGCCCATTTCACGCGGAGCATCGGTGACCACGCGCTCGGGGCCCGCGATTTCACTTGCGACCTCCGCGGCGAAGCCGGTCTCGTCAGGGTCGTTCACGGTGGGCGGGTAGCCACGTTCGTATTCGATCTCGACGCTGACACCGTGCGCCGCCGCGATACCTTCGCAGATCTCGTGGATCCGTTTCTCGGCCAGATCCCGGATTTCCGGCTCGAAACAGCGAATCGTAGCAGTGAGAAAGCCGCTTTCGGGGATGATGTTGAGCGCGGTGCCCGCGTGGATCTGCGTTACCGAGATAACGAGCGCATCTCCCGCGCCCACGTTGCGCGCGACCACCGTCTGCAGCGAGGAGACCATCGCCGAGAGCGCCGGGATCGGATCGATGCAACCCTGCGGTGTCGCCGCATGGCCGCCGCGCCCCGTCACCGTCACGCGGACCTCGTCGACCGACGCAAGATAGGGACCGGGCGTGGTGTAGAAATGCCCGAAAGGCAGCCCCGGCGCATTGTGGATCGCGTAGACGCGCGAGATTTCGAAGCGCTCCATCACGCCGTCCTCGACCATCACCTCGGCGCCGCCGCCGTCTTCCTCGGCGGGCTGGAAGATCAGCGCGACGGTCCCGGCGAATTTTCGGGTCTCGGCGAGATAGGCCGCCGCGCCCAGAAGCATCGCCGTATGCCCGTCATGCCCGCAGGCATGCATCTTGCCTGGGGTTTCCGAGGCATAGTCCGCATGGGTTTCCTCGGTGATCGGCAGAGCGTCCATATCGGCCCGCAGGCCCACGGTCGGGCCCGCGCCCTGCCCCTTTATCAGCGCCACGATACCGGTCTCGGCGATGCCCTCATGGATCTCGTCCACCCCGATCTCACGCAACCGGGCCGCGACATAGGCCGAGGTTTCGTGCAGCGCGAAGCGCAGCTCGGGATGGCGATGCAGCCAGTGCCGCCATTCGGTCATTTGCGGGCCGAGATCGGCGATACGGTTGAGAACGGGCATAGTGGACTTCCCCTTGCGGGCTGGTTAGGCCAGAGGCATTCGCATGGCAGGAGGCAAGCTGCAATGGCCAAACCCGACGATGCCCTGATCTTTGACGATACGGGAGACGCCGCGCATCAGTTCACCCGGCTGACCGCGATCATGGAATGCCTGCGCGATCCCGAGACCGGCTGCCCGTGGGATCTGGAGCAGGATTTTGCCTCCATCGCGCCCTACACGATCGAGGAAGCCCATGAGGTCGCCGATGCCATCGCGCGCGAGGCTTGGGCGGAATTGCCCGGAGAGCTGGGCGATCTCGCGCTGCAGGTGGTCTATCACGCGCAGATGGCGTCCGAGGACGGGCGTTTCGACATCTCCGACGTGCTGCGCGCGATCAACGCCAAGATGGTGGCGCGCCATCCGCATGTCTTCGGGTCGGAGAGCCGCGAGAAATCCGCCGAACAACAAACCGCCGATTGGGAAGCGATCAAGGCGGCCGAGCGCAAGGCTGCAGGCAAATCCGAGCGTGTCGGTGTTCTGGACGGGGTCGCCTTGGGCCTGCCCGCGCTGACGCGTGCGATTAAGCTGCAGAACCGCGCGGCCCGTGTTGGGTTCGACTGGCCTTCGACCGATGAGGTTCTGGACAAGATCGTCGAGGAGGCGCGCGAGTTGGAAGAGGCGCGCGACGAATTAGGGCCGGAGGAACTGGCCGAGGAATATGGCGATCTGCTATTCGTGATGGTCAATCTGGGGCGGCATCTGGGGCTGGACCCGGAGGCGTCCCTGCGCGCGGCCAATCTGAAATTCACCAATCGGTTCAATCATATCGAGCGCGAACTTGAAGCGCGCGGGAAAGCGCCCAAGGACAGCGATCTGGCCGAGATGGATGCGCTCTGGAACGAGGCTAAGGCGCGCAAGATCAAGTGACGGAGGGGGGCGCTGCCCCCGCGCATTCGCGCCCCCCGGGATATTTTCAGCAAGCCCGAAGAGACTTAGAGGAACGCTTTTCGCAGCATGTTCAGCGCGACGAGCATAAGAAAACCCGCGAAGACACGCTTGAGCTTCCTGGGATCGAGCTTATGCGCCAGCGCTGCGCCCAAGGGGGCGGTGAGCGTGGTCATCGCGATGACGATCAGGAAGGCGGGGATGTTGACCGCGCCGATCGAGTAAGGCGGCGCGTCGGGGACCGGGGTCAGCAGGAAGCCGATCGCCGAGGGCAGCGCGATGGTCACGCCGAAGCCTGCCGAGGTTGCGACCGCGCGGTGGATCGGAATGCCATGCAGCGTCTGCATCGGCGTACCGATCGACCCGCCCCCGATGCCCAGAAGCACCGAGAGGAACCCCATCAGCGGGCCGAACCACGCGCGGAAGATGCCACCCGGCAGCCCGTCCGAAATCCGCCAGCTCGATTTGCCGAACATCATGTAGCAGGCGATCAGCAGCACCATGACCGCGAAGATGATCTGCATGGTCGAAGAGCGCAGTTGATGCACCACCAGCACCCCGATGATCGCACCGATGGCGATTGGGACGACCCATTGCTTGAGGATGTCCCAGTCGACCGCGCCCTTGCGGTTATGGGCCATGACCGAGCGGATCGAGGTCACGATGATCGTGGCCAGAGAGGTTGCGACGCAGACCTGCATAAGATCGCTCGACCCGTAGCCCAACCCGCTGAAAAGATAGAAGAACGCGGGCACGAGGACGATGCCGCCGCCGACGCCCAGAAGCCCCGCCAGAACGCCTGCGAACGCCCCCACTGCCATCAGGATCAGGACGAGCGGCGCGAGCGTGGCGAAATCGGGCATGTCGGAAATCTCCTTGGGTTCCGCTCAGTTAACCCGTTCACGTACCGCTGACAACGCACTCTCGAAAAGTTCAACCCCGGCGCCGTCGCGGGTCGCGCCTTCCGACAGAATCTGCCGGAAGCGCCGCGCGCCGGGCTTGCCGTGGAACAGGCCGAGCATGTGGCGGGTGATCTGGTGCAGCCTGCCGCCGCGCTCGAGATGGCGCGCGATATAGGGGATCATCGCCTGCGCCACGTCGAAAGGATCGCGGGCCTCGCCCTGCCCCCAGATGCGCTGATCGGCGGCGCCGAGCACCTCCATCGGCTGGTGATAGGCCGCGCGGCCCACCATAACCCCGTCGAGCCCTTGCGCCAGTTCCGCCTCCGCCGCGGCGAGATCTTTGATACCGCCATTGATCGACAGGTGAAGCTGCGGATAGGCCGCCTTCATCGCGTGGACGAGCGGGTAATCGAGCGGCGGGATCTCACGGTTGTCCTTGGGCGAAAGGCCTTGCAGCCACGCTTTGCGCGCATGGATCGTGATCCGGGTCACGCCTGCGGCGGCGACTTTCTCGATGAATTCCGGCAGCACTTCCTGCGGGTCTTGGTCATCCACCCCGATGCGGCATTTCACCGTGACTTCAACCGGTTGCGCGGCGATCATCGCGGCGCAGCACTCCGCCACCAGATCGGGCGTCTTCATCAAGACGGCGCCGAAGGCCCCGGATTGCACGCGATCCGACGGGCATCCACAGTTGAGGTTAATCTCGTCGTATCCGAAATCCGCACCGACCTGCGCCGCCTCGGCCAGTTCCTTGGCATCCGAGCCACCCAGCTGCAGCGCCACCGGATGCTCGGCATCGTCGAACCCCAGCAGCCGCTCGCGGTCGCCGTGAATCACCGCGGGTGCGGTCACCATCTCGGTGTATAGCAGCGCATTGCAGCTGATCTGACGGTGGAAGTAGCGGCAATGGCGATCGGTCCAGTCCATCATCGGCGCGACCGAGAGCTTCGCTGCGCGGATCAGGGCGTCATCTGTCGTCATCGCATCTCTCATCGGGTCTGTCTCAGGGCCGTCTCGATAGCGTCTGTGCCGCCCCCAAGGCGCTGAAATTCCGGAAACTGGGGGAAATGGCGCACCCAGAAGGATTCGAACCTTCGGCCTCTGCCTTCGGAGGGCAGCGCTCTATCCAGCTGAGCTATGGGTGCCTGAAGCGGCGTATAAAGAAGGAGCGCGCGGCTCGCAACTGGGAAATCAGCTTACCGCGCGGCGAGCGCGTCGTCGAGCACGCCCGCCAGCACATCGCGCGGCACATCCGACGTCACGAAAGCCTCCCCGATGCCGCGCGCGAGAATGAAGCGCAGCTTGCCATCGAGCACTTTCTTGTCCTGCGCCATCAGGTCGATCAGCGCGTCGCGCCCCGGCAAATCGCCTTCGATATCGGCCAGATCGGCCTTCATCCCCATGTCGCGCAGATGGGCGCGCACGCGGCTCGGGGCTTCTTGCGAACATAGGCCGAGGCGCTGGCTGAGCTCGAACGCCATCGCGCAGCCGATCGCCACGCCCTCGCCATGCAGGAGGCGGTCGGAATAGCCTGTCGCGGCCTCCAGCGCGTGGCAGAACGTGTGACCAAGGTTGAGGAGTGCGCGATCGCCCTCCTCCGTCTCGTCGCGCGCCACGATCTCGGCCTTCATCTCGACCGAGCGTTTCACAGCGTGCAGCCGCTTTTCCATGTCGCCCGCCGCCATCTCGGGGGCGTTGGCCTCGAGCCAGTCGAAGAAATCCGCATCGCCCAGAAGGCCGTATTTCACCACCTCGCCATAGCCCGCGAGGAAATCACGCGGCTCGAGCGTGCCAAGCACGTCGAGATCGGCGAGCACCAGCGAAGGCTGATGGAAGGCGCCGATCAGGTTCTTACCCTGCGGCGCGTTGATCCCGGTCTTGCCGCCCACGGAACTGTCGACCTGCGCGAGAAGCGAGGTCGGGATTTGCACGAAGCGCACGCCCCGGCGCAGCACGGCGGCCGCAAACCCCACCAGATCGCCGATCACGCCGCCGCCCAAAGCGATGACGATATCCTTGCGCTCGACCTTCTGCTCCAGCAGCCATTCGACGGTGCGGGTGAATTGCGGCCAACTCTTCGTACCCTCGCCCGGCGGCAAGGTCAGCGAGACCATCTCGATATCGCCAAGACCGCGGCGCAGGGTTGCGAGATGCAGATCGGCCACCGTCTGATCGGCGACGACGGCCACGCGCGGACGGCGCAGCAAGGGTGCGATCTCGGTGCCTACGTTTTCCAAGAGCCCGGTGCCGATGCGCACCTCGTAGGAACGCTCGCCCAGCTCGACCGGCAGGATCTCACGCATCTTTCACCTCTTCGATCAATCCATCCACCTCGCGCAGATGGCTCACCACCTTGCGCGCCATCCCCAGCACCGAGAGGCCCGGTTCGGCCTCCACCACGATTTGGGCTTTCTCGTAATGCGGAAGGCGCGCCGTGAGCAGGTCGCTCAGCGTCCGTTTCGGGTCGGCCGTGCGCAGCAGGGGCCGCGTGTTCTTGTGGCGCACGCGATTCCACAGGATCTCCAGATCCGCCTTCAGCCAGACCGACACGCCCAGCCGGTTGATCAACTCGCGGTTCTTTTCCGACAGGAAAGCCCCGCCTCCGGTGGAGATGACGCCGGGCGGCCCCATCAGCAGCCGCTCCAGCACTTCCGATTCGCGGGCGCGGAAGAACGGCTCGCCATCGCGGGCGAAAATTTCGGCCACGGTCATCTGGGCGGCGCGTTCGATTTCGTGGTCGCTGTCGAGAAACGGCGAATCGAGCATCTTGGACAGCGCGGTACCAACGGCGGTCTTTCCAGACCCCATCATGCCCACGAGCACGACGGAGCGCGTCAGATGGCCCACTTTCCCGGTTTCGCCTTCCACTGCGCCCCCTGCCTCGCGTCGCCTGCGGTATTCCTGCCCTGTCAATCCCGGCGGGGCGGACAAGGCTTGCCATCGGCGGAGCCTTGCACAATCGTGACGCAGGACCCCTTGAATGGCGTGAACTTCCCTGAAATGCCATATATGATCAACGCGAAACCGCAACCAAGAACGGCCCGCCCGCCGAGAGACACGATCTGGGACGGGCCGCGACAGACGGCAGAAAAGAGAGATTATGGGGCGCATCTTCAAGCTTATCGTCATCCTTCTGGTGCTTGGCGCGATCGGCGTGATCGGCTTTGCTTACTTGGGCGACATGAGCCCCGACAGCCAGGAACAGCGTATCGAGGTCACCCTGCCCGACGGCACGGGTGCCGCGGCGGGCGCGGGTAGTTCCGATGGGAGCACCAAGACGGGTACCGATGCCGGGACCGACGGAGATACTGCGAGTGGCAACTGATCGCCGTCCGGCGATCCTCGGCCTGATCTGGCTGAGCGGTTTCGCGCTTGGCGGTCTCGTGGCGGGTCCGGCCGCCGCGCAATCGACGACGCCGGTGGATGCCTCCGCGACGACCGGCAGCCCGATGTCCGCAATCGACTGGCTTTCACATTCGCTGGCGACCACGCCGCGCGGCGGCTCGACTTCTTCGCATGCTCCGGTCACCGGCGCGGGCGGGATCGAGGATATCGCGGTGCTCTCGCTCGATGCGCCCTCCGCCGACAGCCTGGGTCTTCTGACCCCGGATCGCACCGGATTGCCGCGCGATCTCTGGGGCAAGACGCCCGAGCCGGAACTGGCGCAGGCGCTGCGGGCAATGCCGCTCGATCAGCTGCCCGCGCTGCAGGGCTTGAGCCTGACGCTTTTGCTGGCGGAACTGAATCCGCCCCAGATCGAGACGCCGGCGCAACGCAACCAGCTCTTCCTCGCCCGGATCGACCGGCTATTGGACATGGGTGCGCTGGAACAGGCGAATGCCCTTCTGGGACAGGCAGGCACGGCGAGCCCCGAGATTTTCCGCCGCAGCTTCGACGTGGCGCTGCTTCTCGGGCAGGAAAACCGCGCCTGCAAGATCATCGAGCGCACTCCCGGCATCGCACCATCCTACGCGGCGCGGGTGTTCTGCCTGGCGCGCAACGGGCAATGGGACACGGCCGAGCTGACCTATGGCACCGGCAGTGCGCTGGGGCAGATCCCGGCAGAGGACCAGTCGCTGCTGGAGCAATTCCTCGATCCGGCGCTGGCCGAGGAGGCCGGCGATGCGCCGCCGCCCGATCACGTCACGCCCTTGGCTTTCAAGATGATGGAGGCGATCGGTCAGCCGCTGCCTACTGCGACGCTGCCGCTGGCCTTCGCACAGGCGGATCTGACCGAGAATAACGGCTGGAAGTCGCAATTGGAGGCCGCCGAGCGGCTGGCCCGCGCGGGTGTGCTCGACCCGAACCAGTTGCTGGGGCTCTATACAGAGCGCAAGGCAGCCGCGTCGGGCGCGCTCTGGGATCGCGTGTCGGCGGTGAGCGCGCTGGATGATGCGTTGGAGAGCGGCAAAGCCGATGCGATCGCGACCGCCCTGCCCGCCGCCTATGATGCGATGGCCCCGGAAGACCTGGTCCCGGTGCTGGGCACCCTGTTCGGCGACCGGCTCGCGGGCATGGACCTGCCGGGCCGCGCCGGGCGCATCGCCTATGAGCTGAGCCTGCTCACCCCGAATTACGAAGAGAACGCCCTGAAATCGGCGCCGCAGTCACCGCGGGCCAAGCTGCTCAAGGCGCTTGCTGCGGGCGATACCGGAACCGCGCCAGCGACCGGGGCCCGCGATCAGGCGCTGAAATCCGTCTTCGATGCGTCCCCCGCTGCGCCGCCTGCTCGCTACGAGAGCTTGCTGCCCGACCAGCTGGGCCTCGCCCTGATCGAAGCGATCGGCGATGTAAGCGAGGGATCGAAAGGCGATTACCCGCGACTTCGGGAGGGTCTGAGCCTACTACGGCTCGCCGGGCTGGAAACCGTCGCCCGGCGAGCCGCGATCGAGATGATCGTACTCGGAGACACCCCGTGACCGGCCCCGGTTCAGACGCGCCGCCCGATCCGCAATGGTTGCTGATCTTCCTCGACGCTCAGGCCGCCGAAGCGGGCGCAGCGCGCAACACGATCCTGAGTTACGGGCGTGATCTCAATGACTTCGCGGGGTTTCTTCAGGCAAAGGGGCTTAGCTACGCCAGCCTCACCCGCGCCGATATCGAGACCTACCTGATCCGCTGCGAGGCAGAGGGTCTGGCGAAATCGACCCGCGCGCGCAGACTCTCCGCGATCCGGCAGCTTTACCGCTTCGCCTATGAGGAAGGCTGGCGCGCGGACAATCCGGCGATCCGCATCTCCGGCCCCGGGCGCGCGCAGCGCCTGCCCAAGACGCTGAGCCTCGGGGAGGTGGAGGCTCTGCTGGAGGCTGCCCGCGATCAGGGCCGCTCGCAAAAGGACCAGATCCGCAATCGCTGCCTGATGGAACTGCTCTACGCGACCGGGATGCGGGTGTCCGAGCTGGTCTCCCTGCCCGTTTCCTCCGCGCGCGGCGACCCCCGGATGCTACTCGTGCGCGGCAAGGGCGACAAGGAGAGGATGGTGCCGCTCTCGCCCCCCGCTCGCGAGGCGCTTGCCGACTGGCTTAGCGCACGCGACGAGGCCGAGGAACAGGCGCGCATCGAACACCGCGCGCCGCCCTCGCGCTACCTTTTCCCGTCGGGCGGCAAGGAAGGTCACCTCACGCGACAGGGCTTTCACAAGCTCTTGAAGGATATCGCGGTCAAGGCCGGGGTGAGCCCCGCCAAGGTCACGCCCCACGTCTTGCGCCACGCCTTCGCCACCCATCTTCTGCAAGGCGGTGCCGATCTGCGGGCGATTCAGATGCTTCTGGGGCATGCGGACCTGTCGACCACGGAGATCTACACCCATGTGCTGGACGAACGGCTCAAGGAGCTGGTGCTGACCCATCACCCGCTGGCGAAACCGCGCGGCAAAAGTGACGGCACCGCTTGAATGCGTCCTGCCCGCGCCCCATAACCTGACACCATGGAAAACACTCTCGATTTTGCCTTCTGGCTCACCGCCGGTTCGATCATTCTGCTGCTGGCGCTCTCGGCCTTCTTCTCGGGCTCGGAAACCGCACTGACCGCGGCCAGCCGCGCGAAGCTGCGCGCGCAGGCCGACAAGGGCGAAAGTGGCGCGCAGACCGCGCTTGAGGTCACCGAGGATAGCGAGCGTCTGATCGGCGCAATCCTGCTGGGCAACAACGTGGTCAACATCCTCTCGGCCTCGCTGGCGACCGCGCTGCTTACGCGGGTCTTCGGGCAATCGGGCGTGGCGCTCGCGACGCTGGTGATGACGGTGCTGGTGCTGGTCTTCTCGGAAGTCCTGCCCAAGACCTACGCAATCACCCTGCCGGAGAAAGTCGCCTCGAAAGTCGCGGGCCCGATCCGCGTCGTGACCCTCGTCCTCGCCCCGATCGTCGCCATCGTGCGGATGATCGTGCGCGGCATCCTCTATGCCTTCGGGATGCGGACCGACAAGAACACCCATATGTTCTCGATCCACGAGGAAATCGCGGGCGCGCTGGCGCTGGGGCAATCCGAGGGCACGGTGGACAAGGAAGATCGCGACCGCTTGCTGGGCGCGCTCGACCTTGGCAATCGCACGGTCGAAGAGATCATGCTCCACCGGAGCCAGATCGAGATGATCGACATCGAGGAAGACCCCGATGCGATCCTCACGGCGGTGCTGTCTTCACCTCATACGCGGCTGCCGCTCTATCGCGGCGAGCGCGAGAACGTGGTGGGCGTGATCCACTCGAAAGACCTGCTGCGCGCGGTCGAGAAAGTCGTGCGCGGGGGCGACGGGACGCTGGAGAGCGTGGCCGATCTCGACATCTCCAAAGTGATGATGAAGCCCTATTTCGTCCCCGAGACGACGCCGCTCGACGAACAGATGCAAGAGTTCCTGAAACGTCGCACCCATTTCGCGCTGGTGGTGGACGAATATGGCGATCTGCGCGGTCTGCTGACGCTGGAGGACATCCTCGAGGAAATCGTCGGCGAGATCACCGACGAGTTCGATCCCAAGTCCGAGAAACGCCTGAAACCCACCGAGAACGGCGATTACATCGTCGACGGCGCGATGACGATCCGCGACCTGAACCGCGAGACCGACTGGACGCTGCCCGATGACGAGGCCAACACCGTCGCCGGTCTGGTGATCCACGAGGCGCAGACCATCCCGACCGAGGGTCAGGTCTTCTCCTTCCACGGCTTCCGCTTCGAGGTCGCGGGCCGCAAGGACAACCGGATCACCCGGCTGAAAATCCGGCCGCTGATCCCGGGTGGCTATCCGGAGAGCTGAGCGGCGATGTCGAAGAAGCAACACGCGCGATAAACAACCGTTGCGCAAGCTGCCCTCTTGCCAAGCGCGAAAACGCGTCCTAATGCCATCGGCATGACAGACCATCAGCGCCTCCTCATCATCGACTTCGGTTCTCAAGTCACGCAGCTGATTGCGCGGCGGCTTCGCGAGCTGAATGTTTATTGCGAAATCCATCCCTATCAGAACGTCACCGACGCCTTCCTGAAAGAGTTCGCCCCGAAAGCGATCATCTTCTCGGGCGGGCCGGATTCGGTCACGCGAGAGGGCTCTCCGCGGCCGCCGAAATCGGCCTATGAGCTTGGGGTGCCGATCCTCGGCATCTGCTACGGCCAGCAGGTGATGATGCAGGATCTGGGCGGTCTGGTGGAGGCCAAGCACGGCTCCGCCGAATTCGGGCGCGCCTACGTGACGCCGACCGAGACGCGGATCGATCTGCTCACCGGCTGGTTCATGGATGGCGCGGGCCGCGAGCAGGTCTGGATGAGCCATGGCGACCATGTCAGCCGCATCGCGCCTGGCTTCGAGGTCTATGGCACCTCGCCGGGCGCACCTTACGCGATCACCGCCGATCTGAGCCGTCGCTTCTACGCGGTGCAGTTCCACCCGGAGGTGCATCACACGCCGAACGGCAAGACGCTGTATGAGAACTTCGTGCGCGACGCGGGCTTCACCGGCGACTGGACGATGGATGCCTATCGCGACGAGGCGATCAAGCAGATCCGCGAGCAGGTCGGCGACAGCCATGTGATCTGCGGCCTGTCGGGCGGCGTCGACAGCTCGGTCACCGCGATCCTGCTCCACGAGGCGATCGGCGATCAGCTGACCTGCGTCTTCGTGGATCACGGGCTGCTGCGGCATAACGAGGCCGAAGAAGTGGTCACGATGTTCCGCGACCATTACAATATCAAGCTGATCCATGCCGACGAGAGCGAGCTGTTCCTCGGCGAGTTGGAAGGCGTCACCGACCCTGAAGTGAAGCGCAAGACGATCGGGCGCCTCTTCATCGACGTGTTTCAGAAATACGCGGGCGAGATCGAGAACGCGGAATTCCTCGCGCAGGGCACGCTCTATCCCGATGTCATTGAATCGGTGAGCTTCTCGGGCGGCCCTTCCGTCACGATCAAGTCGCACCACAACGTCGGCGGCCTGCCCGAGAAGATGGGCCTGAAACTGGTCGAGCCGCTGCGCGAGCTGTTCAAGGACGAGGTCCGCGCGCTCGGTCACGAGCTGGGTCTGCCGGCGTCGTTCATCGGCCGCCACCCCTTCCCCGGCCCCGGCCTCGCGATCCGCTGCCCCGGCGAGATCACCCGCGACAAGCTGGAGATCCTGCGCAAGGCCGACGCGGTCTATATCGACCAGATCCGCAAGCACGGGCTTTATGACGAGATCTGGCAGGCTTTCGTCGCGATCCTGCCGGTGCGCACCGTCGGCGTGATGGGCGACGGGCGGACCTATGATTACGCCTGCGCCCTACGCGCGGTGACGAGCGTTGATGGCATGACCGCGGATTACTACCCGTTCAGCCACGAATTCCTCGGCGAGACCGCGACGCGGATCATCAACGAGGTGAAAGGCATCAACCGGGTGACCTACGACATCACCTCGAAGCCCCCCGGCACGATCGAGTGGGAGTGAGCCGCGGCGGCCCCCTCTGGGGCCGCAAATTCCTTCCAGTGGAAGGAATTAAGCTGCGAACGCCCGAGGCCCCCGTCCGAGGGCTGATGCCCGCGTCCGAAAGGCGCGGGCCTTTTCTTTCGGGGAGACAAAGATGGTCGTCAAACTAACCGGGCGCCTGATCTGCGCCGATGCTGCCGAGGTCGGGATCGTTCGTGCCCATCTGCCCGAGCACATCGCGCTCACCCATGCCGAGCCGGGATGCGAGATGTTCGAAGTCAGGCAAGGAGCCGATCCGCTGGTCTTCACGGTCTCGGAACGCTTCACCGACCGGGACGCGTTCGAGGCGCATCAGGCGCGGGTGCAGGCTTCGGAATGGGGCCGCGCGACCCAGGGGATCGCGCGGGATTATCAGATCGAGGAAGAGTGAGCCGTTACAGGAAAGCGTCGGGCACTTCTGCCTTCTTTCGTGCGACATAAGCCGCCAACGCCTCGGCGATGCTCGGATCCATGGCGGGCTGCTGATACTCGCTGAGCATCTTCTCGACCCGCTTCGTCGCGAGCGCCATCGTGTCGGGTGCGCCCTGCTCTTCCCAGGTCTCGAAGGGACGGTAATCGAGCAGCTGCGTGCGCCAGAACGCGTCCTTGAAATTGGCCTGCGTATGGGCGCAGCCGAGATAGTGGCCGCCTGGGCCAACCTCGCGGATCGCGTCCATCGCCTGCCCGTTTTCCGAGGCGTCGACGCCCTGCGCCAGACGATGGAGGACGCCCAGTTGATCGGCATCCATCACGAATTTCTCATAGGACGACACCAACCCGCCTTCGAGCCAGCCGCAGGCATGGAGCATGAAGTTCACGCCCGCATAGAGGCCGTTATTGAGCGTGTTGGCGCTCTCGTACGCGGCCTGCGCATCGGGCAGTTTCGAGCCGGTGAAGCCGCCAGCCGAGCGGTAAGGAAGGTTGAGACGGCGTGCGAGTTGGCCCGCACCAAGCGTGATCAGCGAGGCTTCCGGCGTGCCGAACGTGGGTGCGCCCGAGTTCATGTCGATCGAGGTCACGAACGCGCCGAAGATCACCGGCGCGCCAGGACGGATCAGTTGGGAATAGGCCACGCCCGCCAGCACCTCGGCCAGCACCTGCGTCAGCGTGCCCGCGACCGAGACCGGCGCCATCGCGCCGCCCACGATGAAGGGCGAGATGATGCAGGCCTGATTGTTGCGCGCGTAGATTTCCAGCGCGCCCATCATCGTGTTGTCGAAGGTCAACGGCGAGTTGATGTTGATGAGCGAGGTCATCACGGGGTTGTTGTCGACGAACTCCTCGCCGAAGAGGATCTTCGACATCTCGACGCTGTCCTCGGCGCGCGAAGGTTCGGTAACAGAGCCCATATAGGGCTTGTCCGACAGCGTCATATGGGCGTGGAGCATGTCGAGGTGACGTTTGTTCACCGCCACATCGGTCGGCTCACAGACGGTGCCGCCGGAATGGTGGAGCCATTTCGACATGTATCCGAGCTTCACGAAGTTCCGGAAATCCGCGATCGTCGCGTAGCGGCGACCGCCTTGCGCGTCGCGCACGAAGGGAGGGCCATAGACCGGGGCCAGCACGAGGTTGCGGCCGCCGATCTCGACATTGCGCTCGGGGTTGCGGGCGTGCTGGGTGAATTGCGACGGCGCGGTCGCGCAGAGCTTGCGGGCCAGACCGCGCGGGATGCGCACGCGTTCGCCTTCGATCGAGGCGCCGGCCTCGCGCCAACGCTCCAGGGCTTCGGGGTTTTCGACGAAGTTCACGCCGATCTCTTCGAGCACGGTTTCCGCGTTATGCTCGATGATCTCGAGGGCTTCCTCGTTCAGGATTTCCATGTCGGGAATATTGCGCGTGATGAAGCGCGAGAACTCCACCTTCACGGCCGTGCGCTCGGCCCGACGGGCTGCCCCGCCACCACCGCGCGCGCGACGCCCTACACGTTCACCCAAATCCGAATCGGCCATGATTGCCTCCGCCCGTTTATCTCACCTCAAACTAACGGGCAGAGGGATACGCGATGGCCTGTTTGCGTCCGTCAGCGGTAGAGAAGCGACTGACCGTCCGCGAAGAGGTGTACCTTGGACGGATCCGCGCCGAGCTTAATCTCGCTGTGGCGACGGTCGTGATGGATGCCGGGCAGTTTCGCGATGATCGGCTCATGACTGCCCTCCGCCTCGAAGTAAAGCAGCGTCACCTCGCCCAAAGCTTCGACGATATCGACCTTTCCGGTGTAGATCCCCTCGCCCTCGACGGGCTCGAAATCCTCGGGGCGCACGCCGATATTGACCCGGCGCGACAGGTCTTCCGGACGGGTCGCGATGGTGGATCGCGCGATGCCGCCACCATCGAGTTTCACGGTGGTCATCTCACCCGTCTCGGTGATCTCGCCCGACAGCAGGTTCATCGCAGGCGAGCCGATGAATTGTGCGACGAACTCGTTTTGCGGCTTCTCGTATAGCTCCAGCGGCGTGCCGACCTGCGCGATCCCCTTGTTGGCCAGAACCACGATCCGCGTCGCGAGCGTCATCGCCTCGACCTGATCGTGGGTGACGTAGATCATCGTGCGATCGGGCATCGCCTCTTTCAGCTGGGCGATCTCGATCCGGGTCGCGACGCGCAGCGCCGCATCGAGGTTCGAGAGCGGCTCGTCGAAGAGATACACCTTCGGGTCGCGCACGATGGCGCGCCCGATCGCTACGCGCTGCCGCTGACCACCCGAGAGCGCCTTCGGCAAACGGTCGAGATAATCGGTCAGTTGCAGCATCTTCGCGGCCTTTTCGACGGCGGCGTTGATCTCTTCCTTCGACTGTTTCGCGATCTTCAGGGCGAAGGCCATGTTGTCGCGCACCGTCATGTGCGGATAGAGCGCGTAGGACTGGAAGACCATCGCGATGCCGCGGTTCGAGGGCGGCACGTCGTTCATCCGTACCCCGTCGATCTCGAGCGTCCCGCCCGTGATCTTCTCCAGCCCCGCGATCATCCGCAGAAGTGTCGATTTCCCGCAGCCCGAGGGGCCCACGAAGACGATCAGCTCTCCGGCCTTGATGTCGAGGTTGATGTCCTTGAGGACCGACACCTCGCCATAGCTTTTCGCGACGTTTTCCAGTTTGAGTTCGGCCATTGTCTCCCCCTCAAGCCCCGTGTTCGTCGAGGCGCAGAATGCTCGGCTGCCACGGGCCGAGATGCAAAGTGTGATCGGGCATCGGGCGGATCGAGCCCAGCTCGCCCCCGACCGTCACCCAGTTGCCCGGCGGAACGGTGGCGTTCACCGGATGATCGGACAGGTTGAAATAGCACAGGATCGTCTCCTCCTCGTTCCTGCGCGTGAAGACCAGCAGGTCGCCGGAGCAATACATATCCTCCATCGCGCCGGTCCGAAGCACGTCGTGATTGCGACGGAACGCGATCGCGCGGCGGTAATGGTGCAGGAGCGAGGCCGGGTCGTGCTCGGCCACATCGGTCGCGATATTCTGGTGCGTGGTCGGCACCGGAAGCCACGGGCGCGCCTGCGAGAAGCCCGCATAGGCGGCGTCGCGCTCCCAGACCATCGGGGTCCGGCAGCCGTCGCGGCCCTTGAACTCGGGCCAGAACTCCTTGCCGTAGGGGTCTTGCAGATCTTCGAAGGACAGTTCCGCTTCGTGCAGCCCGAGCTCCTCGCCCTGATAGAGACAGAGCGATCCGCGCAGGCACATCATCAGCGTCGTATAGAGCCGTGCCGAGGCGGGCGTCAGGTTCCAGCGAGAAATATGGCGCTCCACGTCGTGGTTCGAGTAGGCCCAGCAGACCCAGCCGTCCTTGGCGACCGCATCGACCTTGTCGAACACGGATTTGATGAACTCCGCCTTGAGCGGCTCGTGCCCCGACAGAAGCTCGAACGCGTAGGACATCTGCATCTTGTCCGCGCCGGAGGTGTATTCGCCAAGAATCTCCAGCCCGCGCTGGCTGTCGCCCACTTCGCCGACGGCTGCAGCGTTGTAATTGTTCATCAGCGTTCGGAGCTTGCGCAGGAAGCGCAGGTTCTCGGGGTTGTTCTTGTCGTAGATGTGGCGTTGGTGATTATAGGGGTTCACCTTGGGCGCGGTCTGATCGTTACGCTCTTCCGGCGGCAGCGGCGGGTTATCGCGCAGCTCGTCGTCATGCATGTAGAAATTGATCGTGTCGAGGCGGAAGCCATCGACGCCGCGCTCCAGCCAGAACTGCGCCACGTTGAGCAATTCCTGCGTCACTTCCGGATTGTGGAAGTTCAGATCGGGCTGCTCCACGAGGAAGTTGTGCATGTAATACTGCTCGCGCCGGCTGTCCCAATGCCAGCCCGGCCCGCCGAAAATCGACAGCCAGTTATTGGGCGGCGTGCCATCGGGCTTGGGATCGGCCCAGACATACCAGTCGGCCTTGGGGTTATCCCGGCTCGACCGGCTTTCCTGAAACCACGGGTGCTGATCGGAGGTATGGCTCAGCACCAGATCGATCATCACCTTCAGACCCAGCGCATGGGCCGTCGCGATCACCTGGTCGAAATCGGCAAGGCTGCCGAACATCGGATCGACATCGGTGTAATCGCTGACGTCATAGCCGAAATCCTTCATCGGAGAGGTGAAGAAAGGCGAAATCCAGACCGCGTCCGCCCCGAGGCTCGCGACATGCGGCAGGCGTCTGACGATCCCGAGAAGATCGCCGATGCCGTCGCCATTGCTGTCTTGAAAGCTGCGCGGATAGATCTGGTAGATCACTGCTCCGCGCCACCAGTCTTCTTTCTTTGTAAGGGTTTTCATCAACCACCTTTAACCGAACCCGCCAGCAGACCGCGGACGAGATATTTCTGCATTGCGAAGAACACCAGGAGCGGCACGGCGATCGAGATGAAGGCGGCGGACGCCAGAATACCCCAATCGCCGCCGCGCGACCCCAGAAGGTCGTCGGCGATCTTCACGGTCATCACCTTCGACGCGTCATTGGCCGGAAGGAAGACTTTCGCGACAAGTAGGTCGTTCCAGACCCAGAGGAACTGGAAGATTGCAAAAGAAGCGAGCGCCGGGAATGACAAAGGCAGCACGATTTTCATGAAGATCTGGAAATCTGTCGCCCCGTCGACCTTCGCGCTCTCGATGATGTCGCGCGGCAGACCCACCATGTAGTTCCTGAGCAGGTAGATCGCGAGCGGCAAGCCGAAGCCGGTATGGGCCAGCCATATCCCGAGGAAGCTTTGCCCGATGCCGATCTCCTGATGGAGCCGCAGAAGCGGCACCAACGCGAGCTGCAGTGGCACGACCAGAAGGCCCACGACGGCTGCGATCAACAGGCCACGGCCCGGGAACTCCATCCAGGCCAGCGCATAGGCCGCGAAAGCCGCGACGAGGATCGGGATGATCGTCGCCGGGATCGTCACCGTCAGCGTGTTCATGAAGGCCTGCCCCATGCCGTCGGAGAACAGCACGTTGCGATAATTGGCCAGCGTGAAGGCGGGCGGCATCTCGGCCACGAAATAGACCCGCGGGCCCGAGCCCTCGAAGCTCGTCTTCGACGTGGCCTTGTAGGTGCCGTCCTTGGCGACGCTCAGCGTGCCGCCATCGCCGGTATCGACCGTCTCCCCCGCCTTGTAGGCGCCCGGCTTGATGCCCGAGGTGCCGAAAGCGGTGATCGTCGTGCCCGGTTTCAGGTCATTCGCGTTCTGCCCGTTATTGAGCAGATCGCCCTCGAGCACGTAGAGCCCGTCGACCTGTTTCTCACCGTCGGCCGGGATGCGGTCGCGGAAGGCTTTCTCGACCGAGAATGCCGCGTCCCACCAGCCCGACTGACTGATCTGGTCCGTCGTGCGGAAGGAGCTGACCAGGAGCCCCACCGTCGGCACGAGCCAAAGCACCACCATGAAGACGACCGAGAGTTGCACCGCCCATGTCAGGCGCGATTTCTGTCCTGCGATAGCGGCCATCAGCGCGTCTCCCTACGGGCTTGAATGATGTTCCAGATCATCACCGGCAGCACGATGATCATGATGACGAAGGCCACAGCCGTCGCGCGCCCGTCGTCGCGGAACATGTATTGCATCATGTAGCTGGGCAGGATCTGGGTGCCGAAATTCCCGCCCGTCGTTGCGTAGACGATGTCGAAGACCTTGAGCACGAGGATCGTGATCGTGGTCCAGACCACGACGATCGTCGGCATGATCTGAGGCACCTTGATCTTGAAGAACAGCTGGAACGGGTTCGCCCCGTCGAGCACCGCGGCTTCGATCGTCTCCTCGGGGATCCCGCGCAGCGCGGCCGACAGGATCACCATCGCGAAGCCGGTCTGGATCCAGATCAGGATCACCATCAGGAAGAAGTTGTTCCAGAACGGCACCTGCAACGGGTCGAGCGGCTGCATGTGGAAGGCCACGCGGATCGCGTTGATCATCCCGATATCGGGGTTCACCGCATAGACGAATTTCCAGATCAGCGAAGCACCCACGAAAGAGATCGCCATCGGCATGAAGATCAGCGATTTCGCGATGTTACCCCACTTGATGCGGTCGGTGAGCTGCGCGGCCAGCAGGCCGAGGAAGGTCGCGAGCGCAGGCACGACAAGCACCCAGAGGAAGTTGTTGAACACGGCCTGACGGAAGCTCGCATCCATCGCGAGCCGCTCGTAATTGCCAAGGCCGATGAACGTCCCGCCATCGCGGTTGAACAGCGAGCGCCAGAACGAGCCCACCACCGGATAGGCGAGATACAGACCGAGCGCGAAGATCGCCGGGAACAGGAACAGCCAGGGGCGGACCATGTTCGCGCGGTTGATGTTGCGCCCCGGATCGGCGCCTTTCGGCGGGAAGATGACTCGGTCGAGGACGATGTTGGCGGCGTAGAAATAGGCCACACAACCGCCCACCCCGAGCGCGATCGTTATCAGCCCCTGCAAGATCGGTGACATCAGGTCCCTCCCCGAACCGGCGTGTAAAGATGCAAACGCCCCCGGAAAAACGCTCCGGGGGCGCAGGCGTTGGTTACTTCTGGATGCTGTCCCAGCGCTTCTGGACCGCGTCGGCGGCCTCTTGCGCGGTCTCGTCACCGGTCGTGTAGGCGACCATCGCCTTCCAGAACGCATCGGTACCGATCTCGCCCGGCATCTGGTCCGACCCGTCGAAGCGGAAGGTCGTGGCATCCAGCAGGATCGAGTTCATGTGACGCTGCACGTCATTGGCGAAGGCCGCCGGATTGACGTTCTTGTTCGGCGTCAGGAAGCCCGATTGCGCCATCCAGATTTCCGAGGCGATCGGCGTCTCGAGGAACTTGATGAAGGCCTCGGCAGCCTTGGAGTCCTTGGTGATGCCGAACATCGTGCCCGCGCCGAGAACCGGTTTACCCAGATTCTTGTCTGCATAGGCCGGGAAGTAGAAGAAGTTCACGTCCTGACCGACTTTGGTCCCTTCGGGGAAGAAGGTCGGGATGAAGCTCGCCTGCTTGTGCATGTAGCATTTCGGCGGGAAGTCGAAGAGACCCTTCGGGCTGTCGCGGAAGTCGGTGGTGGCCACCGCCTGCTCGCCGCCTTCGGCGAAGCCGGGGGTCTTGGCGAACCAACCGTAATCCTTGATCGCCTCGACGACCTTGGGATCGTTGAACTTCAGCTTGTTGGTGACCCAATCGTCATAGGTCTCGGGCGACTGCGTGCGCAGCATGATATCCTCGACCCAGTCGGTCGCCGGCCAGCCGGTCGCAGCCCCCGAACCCAGACCGATACACCACGGCGTACCGCCATCGGCCTTGATCTGCTCGGTCAGCGCCTTCAGATCCTCCATGGTCTCAGGCACCTTGTAGCCCGCTTCCTTGAAGTTCTCCGGCACGTACCAGACGAGCGATTTCAGGTCCGCCTTGAACGGGAAGGTGAAGGTCTGCGCCTCGCCATCCTTGTTCTTGTAGGTGGACAGATCCTCCCAGGATTTTCCGGCGGCGTAATTGTTCTTGATCCAGTCGCCCGTTCCGTCGGGCATCGGCGTCAGGTATCCTTGGCGGGCCATGTCCGATGCGAGGCCCGGCTGCGGGAACACCGCGATATTCGGGGGCGTGCCGGCCTTGGCGGCGATCACGATATCCTGCTCGAAGCTCTCCGACCCCGAGTAGTTCACCTTGGCCCCGGTCGCGGCTTCGAAATAAGCCAGAACGCTCTCGAAGAGCGCCTTGTCATTGCCGGTCCACGGGCCAGTGATCGTCAGCGTCTCGCCGCTCAGATCGGTGTCGCTCTTGAATTGGTCATAGCTTTGCCAGTCGAACTTGTCGCCGTCGCTGCCCGGCGCGAATTTGAGATCCTGCGCGTTAGCGAGCCCGGCCGACAGCGCCAGCGCCGCGATCCCAAGCATCAGATGTTTGGTCATGAAATCCTCCCGGTGTGTCGCGCTTTTCGGCTTGGCGACTCGCCCGACCCAAAGCGCTTTGGACGTCTGCGACCGTTTCAGAGCCTCGCAGCGATGTCAACAAAACGCGCTCTCGTCGTGTTCAAATATACTCTATATCGTCGTTGGTTGCGCGCAGCTGCACGCCGCGGCGCAGCGGGAGGAACGCCGCGCGCGCAGCATTGACGGCGTGCGAGGCTAAGCCTAGTGTCGCCTCCAATCCAAAGCGGTTTGGCTTTTAGAACCCGATATGAATCTCAAGACCTTGGCACAGGAACTGGGGCTGTCCCCCACCACGGTGAGCCGCGCGCTCAATGGCTATCCGGAAGTTTCGGAAGCCACGCGCCGCCGCGTGCGCGAAGCTGCCGAGGCCGCGAACTACCACCCCAATACGCAGGCGAAACGGCTTGCGACGGGACGGACGATGGCGATCGGTCACATCATCCCGATCTCGGATCGGCACGAGATCGTGAACCCGGTCTTCGCCGATTTCATCGCTGGCGCGGGTGAAGTCTATGCGCAGCGGGGCTACGACATGGTCATGACGATCGTGCCCGACGATTCCGAGGCCCGCGCCTATGCCGAACTGCGCTCGAAAGGCAATGTCGACGGCGTGCTGATCCACGCCCCGAAAGTCGGGGATCACCGGATCGAGATGCTCGACGCGCTGGGGCTGCCTTACGTTCTGCACGGGCGGGTCAGCGGATCGGATTCCGCCTTCAGCTGGGTCGATGTGAACAACAAGCGCGCCTTCGAGCGGGCCACGAATTTCCTGCTCGACCTGGGTCATCGGCGGATCGCGCTGATCAACGGCATCAAAGAGATGGATTTCGCGTGCAGGCGTCGACGCGGCTACGAGGCGGCGCTCCGGGCGCGCGGCCTTCCGGTCGATCCCGACCTGATCGTCGAGGGCGAGATGACCGAGGCACAGGGCCATGATGCGGCGCGCGAGATGTTGCAATGGCCCGACCCGCCGACCGCCTTCCTGACCGCCTCGCTGCTCTCCGCGATGGGGGCGCGACGCGGCATCGAAGAGGCCGGGCTGGTGATGGGGCGCGATGTCTCAATCGTGACCCATGACGACGAGTTGGGCTACCTGAGAAACGGCACGGCGGAAGAGCCGATCTTCACCGCGACGCGCTCGTCGGTGCGCGAGGCGGGACGACGCTGCGCGGCGCTGCTGATCGAGCAGATCGAGAGCGGCGACCGCAGACCGCGCCACGAACTGATGGAGGCGGTTCTGGTTCTCGGCCAGTCCACCGGACCCGTCCCCGCACAATGAGGCGCGCCGCGCCCGAATTGAAACCAATTTTACACACAGGATGAAGATGCTCCCGAAACGCTCTGATTTTCCTGCCGATTTCCAGTTCGGCGTTGCCACCTCCTCCTACCAGATCGAGGGGCATTCCTTCGGTGGCGCAGGCCCGACCCACTGGGACACATTCGCCGCCACACCGGGCAATGTCGTGCGCGCCGAGAATGGCGCCGTGGCCTGCGATCACTACCACCGCTGGGAAGAAGACCTCGACCTGATCGCCAATGCGGGATTCGACATCTACCGCTTCTCGACCTCCTGGGCGCGCGTGATGCCCGAAGGTCGCGGCCCGGTGAATCGCGAGGGTCTGGATTTCTACGACCGTCTGGTCGACGGGATGCTGGAGCGCGGGCTGAAACCGGCGCTCACGCTCTATCACTGGGAGCTGCCCGCGCCGCTCGCCGACAAGGGTGGTTGGCGCAACCGCGATATCGCCTCCTGGTTCGCCGACTTCACGCAGGTCATCGCGGATCGTCTGGGCGACCGGATCTGGTCCGCCGCCCCGATCAACGAGCCTTGGTGCGTCAGTTGGCTGAGCCACTTCCTCGGCCATCACGCGCCGGGCCTGCGCGACATTCGCGCGACGGCGCATGCGATGCATCACGTTCTGCTCGCCCATGGCAAGTCGACGCGTGTGATGCGCGCGCACGGGATGAAGAACCTCGGCGCGGTATGCAATCTGGAATACCCGATCCCCGCCGATGACAGCCCCGAGGCCACCGCCGCTGCAGATCTCTATGATGCCTATTACAACCGCTTCTTCGTTGAGGGCATCTTCAAGGGCCGTTACCCCGAGCAGGTGATGGAAGCCTTCGCGCCGCACATGCCGCATAACTGGGAAGACGATTTCGCTCTGATCGGCGAGAAGCTCGACTGGCTGGGGCTCAATTACTACACCTGCAAGCGCATCGCGCCCACCGAGGGCCCGTGGCCCGCACATCACGAGGTCGACGGCCCGCTGCCGAAAACCGCGATGGGCTGGGAGATCTATCCCGAGGGGCTCTATCAGTTCCTGACCCGTCTCTCGCACGAATATACCGGTGACCTGCCGCTCTACGTGACCGAGAACGGCATGGCCGCGCCCGACGTGGTCGAGGATGGCAAGGTCGAGGACCCGCATCGCATCGCCTATTACAGCGAGCACCTCGCCGCCGTGCAGCGCGCGATCGCCGAGGGCACCCCCGTGAAGGGCTATATCGGCTGGTCACTGATGGACAATTACGAATGGGCCTTGGGCTACGAGAAACGCTTCGGGCTCGTCCACGTGGACTTCGACAGCTTGCAGCGCACCCCGAAAGCGTCCTATTTGGCATGGAAAGACGCATTGGGGAGCCGCGGATGAGCGATCAAATCACCCTGCTGGCCGATATCGGCGGCACCAATACCCGGGTCGCGATGGCCCGCGACGGCAAGCTGATCCATTCAACGATCCGTCGTTATCCCAATCTGGGCCGCGGTGCGCTGGAGGAGATTCTCGCTGAATATATCCGCGACGAGGATTGCGGTCCCATTGCGGGTGCCTGCGTGGCCGCCGCCGGCCCGGTGCGCGACGACGTAGCCGAGATGACCAATCTCGCCTGGATAATCCGTGCCGACAATATCGCGCGCCTGACCGGGACGGATCAGGTCTTCGTGCTCAACGATCTGCAGGCGCAGGGTCATGCGCTGGGAAGTCTCGCCGAGGATGCCGTGCGTCCGATCCTGCCCGGGCTGCCCGCGAAGGAAGGCTCCGCGCGGCTGGTGGTCGGCATAGGCACCGGCTTCAACGCGGCTCCCGTGCACGAGGGCCCCGGCGGCCGCGTCGTCCCCCCGTCCGAGGCCGGGCACACCACCTTGCCGATCGAGACCGAGGCCGATTTCGCGCTCAAGACCTATCTCGATGCGAAACATGATTTCGCCAGTGTCGAGCATGTCGTGTCGGGCCGCGGTCTGGAACGTCTCTACGCCTATCTCCGGGGCGAGGAAGACGCGACCACGTCCGGGCAGAAGATCCTCGAAGCGATCACCCGTGGCGAGGAGAAAGCCGTCGCGGCGGGGCAATTGTTCGTTCAGATGCTGGGCCGTGTCGTGGGTGATCTGGCGCTGACCCACCTGCCCTTCGGCGGCATCTACCTGATCGGTGGCGCGGCGCGCGGCGTCGTGCCGTGGCTCGAGGAATTCGGCTTCGCCGAAGCGATGCAGGCCAAGGGCCGCTTCTCAGAGTTCCTGCGCGCCTTCCCGGTCTATGTGATCGAAGACGATTACGCAGCGCTGCAGGGCTGCGCCTCCTATCTTTCTTCGCGGATGTCGCGATAGGCGCGTTTCCGTCAAGCCTATTTTAACGGCTTGGACTTAGACCTCTTGCACGGATGTGTTTGAAAGAGGTTGCCGATGCGTACGCCCTGCCTTCGTGACTTTCCGGTGGCGCCATGACTGCGCTTACCCTGCCCGACCGGATCGATCTTGCGACCGTGCGCTCGCTGCATGAGTCGCTGACATGCGTGGCGACGCAGGACGTCGCGCTAGATGCCTCCAACGTGACCCATCTCGGGGCGCTGGGGCTACAGCTGCTGGTGTCCGCGGCGAAAACCGCACGAGGCGCGGGCCATCGCCTCGAGATCACGTCCAGTTCCGAGGCATTCGACAGCGCTCTCGCCCGGTTCGGCCTTCCGCGCGCCGATCTGCAACATCAGCCGGATGCGGAGGCCGTATGACCCTGAAAGTCCTCGCGGTCGACGACAGCCGCACCATTCGCGACATGCTCAAACTCACCCTCGAACACGCCGGGATGGAGCTTTATCTCGCCGAAGACGGCGTGCACGGGCTGGAGGTTCTCGACGGGCTGGAGCCTGACGCGATCATCTCCGACATCAACATGCCGCGCCTCGACGGGTTCGGCTTCATCGAGGCTGTGCGCGGCCAAGAACGCCACCGCGCCACCCCGATCCTCGTCCTCACCACCGAATCCGCGGCAGAGCTGAAAGCCCGCGCCCGCGCCGCCGGGGCGACCGGCTGGATCGTGAAGCCTTTCGACCCGACCAAGCTGGTCAAGGCGCTCAACATGGTTGCCGGATAAGGAGCGCGACATGTCCGACCCGATGGCAGAAATCAAAGCGTCCTTCTTCATCGAATGCGAAGAGCTGCTCGAAAGCCTGCAAGACGCGCTCTCCGACCTTGACGAAGGGGCCGACGATGGCGAAACGATCAACGTCGTCTTTCGGGCGGTCCATTCGATCAAGGGCGGCGCCGGCGCCTTCGGCCTCGATGCGCTGGTCGCTTTCGCCCATCGCTTCGAAACCGTGCTGGACGAACTGCGCTCCGGAAGGCTCGCCCTCACGCCCGAAGCGGTGAAACTATTCTTTCAGGCGGCCGATTTGCTCACCGACGAGATCCACGCCGCCCGCGAAGGCTCACCTGAACCCGCAACCGCCGAGGCGTGCCTGCAGTCTCTCGAAGCGCTTTTGGGCGAGAGCGGGGCAGAGCGCGTGGCGGAAGCGGAAGACGATGAGGTTTCAGATTTCCAACCTATGGGTCTTGCGCTCGATCTCGACTTCGATTTCGTGCCGGTGGAGGCACCTCCGTCGGGCTTCAACCTGGAGTTCCGCCCGGATTCCGCTCTCTACGCCTCTGGCAACGAACCGCTCCAACTCCTGCGAGCCCTTTCCGATATTGCAGATATCTCCGTCGTGACCGACACGACTGCGGTCCCGTCGCTCGACGCGCTCGACGCCGAGGAGAACCATCTCGGCTGGTCGGTACAGATCACCGGCGATATCGGTGAAGACGAAATTCGCGAGGTCTTCGAATTCGTCGAAGATGTCTGTCAGCTCGATATCTCCCCGACACTAGAAACACCCGAAGTGCCCCCCGCGGGGCTCCCCGACATCGATAGCGAACTGCGCGAATACGCCCACGAAGAGGAAGACCACGGCCAAGATCTTGAAACGGAGGCGCAGAGTTCGGAAAACGCCGCCCCTCCCCGAGCGGAAGAGGGAGCCGAGGCCGCGCCCGCAGCCCCCTCGCGCAAGGCCGATCCGTCCCCCACCGGGCATCAAGCTGAGACTGCGAAGCCAACCGCTGCGCAGCCCGCGGCCGCCGCCACCCCCGCGCCGGCCGCCGAACACGGTGCCACAGTGCGCGTCGACATCGAGCGTATCGATCGTCTGGTGAACCTTGTCGGCGAATTGGTGATCAACCAAGCGATGCTCGCCCAATCCGTCGCCGAAGCCGGGCTTCCGCCCAACTCAGCCGTAAATACTGGGCTCGAAGCTTTCATGATGCTCACTCGCGACATCCAGGACAGCGTAATGATGATCCGCGCCCAGCCGGTCAAACCGCTGTTCCAGCGAATGGCCAGGATCGTTCGCGAGGCCTCCTCGGCAATCGGAAAGGATGTCCGCCTCAAGACCGAAGGCGAGACCACCGAGGTCGACAAGACCGTCATCGAACGCCTCGCCGATCCACTCACCCACATGATCCGCAACGCCGTCGATCATGGTCTTGAAGCCCCGGACACGCGCGTGGCCGCAGGCAAACCACGCGAAGGCATCGTCACCCTCTCGGCCCACCATCGCTCCGGCCGGGTCGTCATAGAAGTCAGCGATGACGGCGGCGGCATCAACCGCAAGAAAGTCTTCGGCAAAGCCGTCGAAAAAGGCCTGATCGCCGCCGATGCCCAACTCTCGGACAGCGAAATCGACAACCTGCTCTTCCTGCCCGGCTTCTCCACCGCCGATCAGGTTTCGGCGCTTTCAGGTCGGGGTGTCGGCATGGACGTCGTCAAAAGCTCGATTCAATCCCTCGGCGGTCGAATCTCGATCACCTCCGCCCCCGGCAAAGGCAGCTGCTTTTCGATTTCCCTGCCGCTGACACTCGCCGTGCTCGACGGCATGGTCGTCAATGTGGCCGGAGAAACCCTCGTCGTACCTCTCTCGTCGATCCTTGAAACGGCCACGCTAACGAGTGAAGACATCCGCGCGCTCGGGCCATCGACCAATGTGATCCACCTGCGCGGTGCCTTCGTGCCCCTTTTCGATCTCGGCGCGGAACTCGGATACCGAGACCCGAAGAACTCCTATAGCGGAGATGTCGTCCTGCTCACAGCTCAGGAAGACGGCGCCCGATCCGCACTTGTCGTCGATTCAATACTCGAGCAACGGCAGGTGGTGATCAAAGGCCTACAGCAGTCCTACGGCCACATTCCGGGCGTCGCTGCGGCGACAATCCTCGGCGATGGTCAGATCGCGCTCATTCTCGACCCTGCCGATCTCGTGCAAACCGCCTCGGGCAACACCCGCGCCATCGATCTCTCACTCGCAGGATAAGCCATGACCGAAGACATTTCGTCCAAATCTGAAGCCGCCGAAGTCGAGCTCCTCTCCTTCCGTCTGGGCGAAGAGGAATACAGCGTCGACATCATGTCGGTCCGCGAGATCCGCGGTTGGACCCGCGCCACCCCACTGCCCCACGCGCCCACCTTCGTACGCGGCGTGATCAACTTGCGTGGCACGGTTCTGCCCGTTGTAGATCTTTCCGTTCGCCTGGGAATGGAACCGGTCGCAGGCGATGCTCGCAACGTGATAATCGTCGTTCAGGTCGGCGGGCAAACTGCAGGACTCCTCGTCGACGCGGTCTCCGACATCCTCGCCCTCCCCCGCTCGGAGATGCAACCTCCGCCCGATCTCAACGCCGACATCTCGCAACGCTACATTTCGGCGCTCACGATCGTCGAAGGCCGGATGATCCGGATCCTCGACCTCACGTCCGTACTCCCGCAAGAGGCGATCGAGGCCGCATGAACGCTCCGCAGTCCACATTGGGGCAAGTCGCGCCGACAGAGGCGGAGTTTAGAGCGATCGCACAGCTCCTTTCCGACACGACGGGCATTGTGCTCGCGCCCGGCAAAACCTCGATGGTCCAAAGCCGTCTTGCTAAACGGCTCAGGGCCTTAGGGCTCGCAACCTACAAGGACTATATTGCGCTCGTGAGCTCCGAGGGGGGGCGCGACGAATGCCGTCGCATGGTTTCGGCTCTCACGACGAATGTCACCCATTTCTTCCGCGAGAACCACCACTTCGAGACACTGCGCCAAGTAGTGCTCCCCCCCCTCCTGGAAGAAGCCCGTCGCGGAGACCGCGTTCGTCTGTGGTCAGCGGGATCCTCGAACGGTCAAGAAGCCTACTCGATGGCCATGACAATAGCCGAGCTCGCTCCCGATTTCGCGACCCTGAACCTGCGCATCCTCGCAACCGACATCGATCCTCTCATGATCGAACAGGGCGCGAAGGGGATTTATCCCGCAGCTGCGCTTGAGGCGGTGCCAGAGAACCTGCGCAAAAAATATTTTCGAAAGGAAGGCGAAGATTATCAAGTTGACGCGAATCTTCGCGGTCTTGTGCAGTTCCGTGAACTCAATCTCCACGACCGCTGGCCAATGCGCGGAAAATTCGACGTGATTTTTTGTCGCAACGTCGTCATCTACTTCGCGCCGGCAGCGCAGGCCCTGCTCTGGGAGCGGTTCGAAGAACAGCTGACACCAGGGGGATACCTCTTTGTTGGCCATTCTGAACGGGTAACGGACGGGAAACACTCGAATCTCCGAACCGCAGGCGTCACGACCTATCAACTGACAAATCGAACCAGCAGGATCTGACTTCATGGCATTGAGAGACCAATTGCGTATCCTCGTGGTCGACGACATGTCGACGAGTCGAGGTCTCATTATGCAAGCGCTCGACGCGATGGGAATTCGACAGGTCGGATACGCGACCGACGGTCAAAGCGCACTTCAGAGCCTCGAAGCCAAGCCCGTTCATCTTGTGATCTCTGACTACAACATGCCCGGAATGGACGGCTTGCAGTTCCTTCAGGCAATGCGAAAGAACGCACGCACGAAGGGGCTAGGATTTATCCTGATCACCGGACGAGCCGATCGCGAAATCATCGAGACTGGCCGACGTCTTGGGATGAACAACTTCATTAAAAAACCATTCACCCCGCCCGAACTGAAAGCGTGTATCGAAGCTGTCGTGGGACGTTTGTAATGCGGCAATACGCCCGCCAACTCCCAGTCAGAGACATCACCGCATGTGTCGGGCGAGAATTGGAAACGCTCGCGCGCTTGTCGGTTTCACTCCAGAAAACGCTTTCAGCAAGCGGGATTGACGGCGATCTCTCGCCGCATATCGTTCGTGAGCTTCAAAGCATTGATTTCTTAAGTCAATCTCTTGAAGACCTCGGGCAGTTCGTCAACAAGCTCTCTGAGCAGATATCGCCCGACCTCGCCTGCGACGCAGACACGGTTTTTGCCTCACTTCGGCTTCAAGACCTTGCAGCAGCTCTCGATCCCGAGCATTTTGCCGAGTTTCAAAAACGCGCCACTGACGGTGACGTCAGTTGGTTTTGAAGTAGCTCGGCTTCCGAATACATTTTGAGACTCGATTAAGCCATGCCCGAACTACCAAGGAAGGCAACGTGTTTTTCATCCGACGTACTAGAACAACTCGATGTCGAGAGACGGCGCTGGTGCAATCTCGCGTTCAAGAACCTCTGCATCCCCGAGCAGCTTCTGGCGCGCTCGCCCGGTGTCAGGCCAAAACACTATCCGACGCGCTTGCGAGCCCCCTAGGCTTTGGCTGACACAGGGGATACCCTCCTTGGCGAGGAACTCGATTGAGAACTTGCTGTTCTTCAATCCGATATCCGATAGTCCATTGACCATGCGCGCGCCACCGAAGAGCTTCGCGCAAAGGTCACCACGTTGCGCACCCTGCTTGATCAGTTCATTTATCAGCAGTTCCATTGCGTTCACACCAAAGCTTGCCGCTTGAAAAGTTGAGCCGGTGGTATCTGGCAAGAGAAAGTGGTTCATTCCGCCGACACGCGCTTTCTCATCGTAAAGACAGCAGGCCACACAGGAACCAAGGATGGTCGTGATAGATTGCGCTCCCGCTCCTGCGACAAGAAACTCACCTTGCGAAATGTGGATTGGCCGACCTGAAGCAACGGCGCTCATGTACCACCCACCTTGCCGTCCGGCGCGGAAATCTGAGCAGATCTAGTCAGAATTTCTTGCGAAATCTCTTGCAGCGGAACCGAATAGGACGCGGCTCCAAGTTCAAGAGCAGCACGCGGCATTCCAAAAACGATCGATGTCGCTTCATCTTGGGCGAAACAATGTGCACCAGCTCTGCGAAGTTGCAACATTCCCTCCGCCCCGTCCCTTCCCATACCGGTGAGCAAAACAGCGACCGCCTTCGCCGCTATCTCGACCGCAGATTCGAATAGCACATCTACTGACGGGCGATGCCCGTTTCGCTTCTCGCTCTCGATCAATGCGATTTCAGGAGCTTTCGCGTTTCGAACCGTGAGATGCGTTGCGCCACCAGGCGCGAGATAAACATGACCTTGCTCAAGAGACGTCCCCGTCATGCCGAGGCGAACGTTTGGCGCTATCATGCGATCGAGTCGTTCGGCGAAGCTCGCTAGGAAGCTTTCCGGCATATGTTGCGCGATGAGGGTGGGAGGGCAATTCCCGGGAAACCCTTTCAGTATCGTCTCAAGCGCGTCGACACCACCGGTCGAGGAACCGATAAGCACGATTTGACCGTCCCACCGAAAGTTTCGCGCGGGTGTAATCGCGGCGCGATCACGCGCTCTTTGAGGTAGTCGCGCGTTCGCACTTGCGAGAAGAATTTCCGGAAGCACTTCGAAACTTCTTTCGAGATTACCGAACCGGGGCTTTCCAACGCAGTCAATCGCTCCGAGGGCGAGCGCTTCGATTGCCGCACGCGATCCTTTATGTGTTTCTGTCGACACCATGACCACGGGGATCGGCCGTAAACGCATGAGGCGTTCGAGGAAAACGAGACCGCTCATTCGCGGCATCTCGACATCGAGCGTGATCACATCGGGCAAAAGCATTTTTATTTTTTCGCGCGCCTCGAACGCGTCTGCCGCCTCGCCGACCACGACAAGCCGCCGGTCCGTCGCGAGGCGCGCCCGAATAAGCTTACGCATCGTAGCGGAGTCATCGACGATGAGAACCCGTTTGGCGGAAGCAAAATCATCCGGCATCAGTTTTCCCTCGCGCGAACTCAAAATTCTTCCCAGTCTTCGGCTGCAAAGCTGGCGGCGCGCGGCGTCGTGTCGCCGACCGCGCGCGAAAGCTCGACGTTCCCGTCTTTTTCGTTCGATGTTACTTGCGACAACTCGGAGCGCTCGCGCGCAGGCGGCGAGAGTGACTGCGTATTGACTGTAAATTGCGCTGTGATGTCGCGCAGTGAAGTCGCGTTTGTGGTCAAGGCGTGGCTCGCCGCTGTGGTTTCTTCGAACATTGCAGCGTTTTGTTGGGTCACCTGGTCGAGCTGATTGACCGCGGTATTGATCTCCTTGAGTCCTTCCGCCTGTTCACGCGCGCCGCCCGCAATTTCTGAAACGCGCGTTGAAATGTCCATCACCGCGCCGAGAATACCCTCGAGGGCGCGACCGGTTTCATGGACGAGGCCGACGCCGCGCGTAACCTGTTCGCTCGACGCGGTGATCAGGGCATCGATCTCGCGAGCGGCCTCCGAAGAGCGCTGCGCGAGGGCACGCACCTCTGAGGCGACGACGGCGAAGCCGCGCCCCGCTTCACCCGCGCGCGCAGCTTCGACGCCGGCATTAAGTGCGAGAAGGTTGGTCTGGAACGCGATTTCGTCGATCACGCCAATGATTTTGGAAATCTGAAGCGAGCTGGTTTCGATCTCGCCCATAGCTTGAATTGCCTGTTTCACCACTTCGCCCGATGTCTCGGCGCTATTACGGGCCTCGGAGACCACGCGATCCGTTTCGGCCACCCCTTGCGCCGAGGTTGTGACAGACGATGACAGTTCATCGAGCGCGGCAGCCGTTTCTTCGAGCGTGGCGGCCTGTTGTTCGGTTCTGCGACTGAGATCGTCAGAGGCCGACGCGATCTCACGGGCCTCGGTATCGATCGCCGCCGCGTTGTCTATCACGGTTTCGATTGCTGCAGCGAGATTTCGCGCTGCATCATTGAAGTCATTGCGCAGCGCCTCGTATTCCTCGGTGAACTCCATGTCGAGAGTCAGGCTCAGGTCGCCCCGCGAGAGGGCGGCAAGGCCGACCTGCAAGGACTCGACCACCGATTTCTGCGCCTCCAGCATTGCAAGGTTGCGGTTCTGCGCGGCGGTGAGAGCGGTCTCTGCCGCAGTCACGTCATTCGCCATGAGAAAAATCTTCATCAAGCGACCGGCTTTGTCCGAGATCCCATTCAGCGTTCCGTCGAGCAGGTAGGCATCTCCCTCCGGGGCGCGCATCGTGAAGCGGGCGGTCACGGACTGCCCGGCGGCGACCGTGGGCCAAGGATCGCTGCCATCGATAGGGCTCAGCCATTCCTTCAGCGGCTGCCCTGTCAGGTTTTGCGCCTGCGCTCCAAGGAGCGTCTGCATATTTGCGTTCATTCGCGTCACCAAGCCCGCAGGGTCCGCTTCGCAAACGAGTTGGCCACGCTCGATGGCCGAAACGAGCGCATCCTTCATGCGACGCTCGGTGACATCTTGCCATTCGACGACAAAACCGGCCTGATTGCCGTCGGCATCGACAAAATTGGTGACGTCGACTCCGAAACGGCCATCACCGACCTTGATATCGACATGAAGCGGCAATTTGCCGGGATCATCGAGCAGCGCACGCGCGTGATGCCGCTCCGCATGGAAGTCGTCCATCGACCGGCCAACGAGACCGTCGGGATCAAGGTCGGGACTGACGACGCGAAACTCCTTGATCCGGGATGCGACCAGTTCTACCAGCGCACGGTTGACATGCGTGATGCGGAAATCCTGATCGACGATCATCAGCGCGGCGGAGGCATTCGCAAAGGCTGCGCCTTGTCGGGTCGCCTCGCGCTGGATGGCTTCGGCACGATCGAGCTCATTGCGCAGGTTGCTCAGCGCCGAGGCGATCGCGCCGACCTCGTCGCCGCGACGGGTCTGCACGATCTCACCGGTGTAATCCCCTTCGCTAATCTTGCGGATGGACTTCTCAAGTCCTTTAAGAGGATTGGAAACAGATCGCGCCATCAAGGTCGACAGCGCCGCAAGCAGAAGGATGAGCCAGGACGCATTGAAAAGCATCGAGCGGGCGAGCGACGTAGCTGGCGCGAAAAGCTCTGCCCTGTCCTGTTCCACGACCGCCCAATAGGGTTCATCGAACAGGGTGAGCGCCAATGTTCGTTCGATTGCCGGGTGTCCCGAAAGCGAAGTCACTTCATCCTGCCCCTGTTTCACGGCATTCAGGGTCGCCTCGGGCAAAGCCTCTCCCGGCTTCGGTGCGGCGTCAGGAAAGCGAAGGTCGCTCATCAGCCGACCTTCCGCATCGATCAGGAACCCCTCCCCGGTCTCGCCGATGCCGCGCGGGTTGGCCATGATCTGCCCAAGCTGTGTCATGGGCTTTTGCAAGACCACCGCTCCGAGGTTGAGGCCGGTGCCGCTGCGCACGGGGCGCGCTGCGAAAAACCGCCCCTCGCCGGCGTTGAAATGCGGCGGAGGCACGGCGACGGTGCTTGCCGACACCATGCGCCGCGGCGCGTTCAACCAGTCCAAAGCCTTTGTCGCGGCCTCCTTCAGGCCGGCGGGCTCGTCCCTGAGTGGGTGGCCGATCGCGGCGTGATCGCGAACCGCGAAGACGATGCGACCGTCGCGATCGACCAGATAAAGATCGTCCAATCCATGCTCAGCAAAAATCTGTTCGATCACAGGGCCATAGCGGTCCTGCAGCAGGCGGTAGTCCCGCAGAGGGCCGCTCACTTCGCCCGCGGAAGCGCCGGCCTCGGCCGTCCCGTTTCTCAAACTATCGATCGCCGCGGAGTCGAGGTTGTCAACGCTTCTTGTGAACTCGTAAAGCGCCCGGGCCGTGTCGGGATTGGCCGAGATCGTGCGCGTGTTGGAAGCAAGCCGCTGCGCCCAGTCTTCCACCAGCGCCGCGCGCGCCTCGAGCGTCCGCCCGAGACGCTGCCTCCCCTCGCTTTCCAGCAACCCGTGCGCGGTGCGATAGGCAGAAATTCCCATGATCGTCAGTGCGACCATTGCGATCGCCACCAGCATCAGCGGTAACTTCAATCCGAGTTTGAGATTGTCGAAAAAGCGCATCAACGTCCTCCGGCGAACTGCGGCAGCGACCCGACAGATCGGGGCAATCGCGGTCACCATCCGGCGAAGAGTTGAAGATTCCTCTAACTTCGGAAAATTTCCTGCGCTCTACGATGCAGACGCGCTCAGACACCAAGCAAGGCGGCGCGCAGAAGACCCGAGCGACGCCGGAATTCCGACAGCACCAATGCTCCCGGCGCGAGCGGGTCATCTGAGCCGCGCGCGCGCGCGAGGACGGCTCTCGCCTGCCATCCCGGTAGAAGCGCGGCCTTGGCGGCGCCGAGCCGCAGCTTGCGCGCGGGATCGAGGCGCGCCTGCCCCTCGGCCGCGAGCTGGCGCAAGGTCTCAGCGTCGGGCGCAGCAAGTGGCGGACGACCGCGCGCAGCCAGGTCGGGCCATGCCTGCAGAAGCGCCGCCAACCCGGCGCCCGCGCCGAAACTGCGCACCGCGATCTCGGCCTCATTTGGCGCGCCGAGCGCCTCGGCAGCGGCCCAGTACAGCGCTCCAGCGGTCTGGTCGAGATAGGCCCAAAGGCTTGAAACATCGCCGAAAGGTTCGGGCCAACAGTCGGCGCGTCGAGCCTCGGCGGCAGCAATCAGATGGCGGGCGGGCGCTGCGACCGACACCAGCGCGGGGCCGATCTCGTGCGGGGGCTCCCGCTCTTCGGACAGCGCCTCGAGGGCATCGACCCACCATTGCAGTCGCATCTCGGCGACCATCGGCTCTGACGAAGCCCAAGGGGCGCGCGCGATCTCAAGATTGACGGCGTAAAGCGGCCAGAGGCGGTCGCGCAGTTCGGCGGGCGCGGCCATCGTCGCGGCGAAGCGATCGGGATCGCCCTGGCGCACGGCCTCGGCTGACGCTTGCAGGGAGGCGGCCAGATCGCTCATGCCGGTTGCGCCCCGTCGCGCAGCAGTTTCCAGATCATCGCGTCGAGGAGCGCCTCGAAACTCGCGTCGACTATGTTCGGCGACACGCCCACGGTGGACCAGCGCTGGCCTGCGCCGTCTTCGCTGTCGATGATGACGCGGGTCACGGCCTCGGTGCCGCCTTGGGTGATACGGACCCGGAAATCGACCAGTTTCATGTCGTCGATGAGGTTCTGATAGGGGCCCAGATCCTTCGACAGAGCTTTCGAGAGTGCGTTCACCGGGCCGCGGTCATGGCCCTGCTCGTCCATACTTTCCGAGACCGAGAGCATCTTCTTGCCGCCGACCTTGACCACCACGACGGCTTCCGAAATAGAAACCATCTTGTCGTAGCGGTTCTTCCGACGCTCCACAGTGACCTTGTAGCGCTTCACCTCGAAGAAATTCGGCAGCTGCCCCAGTTCGGCACGCGCGAGCAGCTCGAAACTCGCCTGAGCGCCGTCATAGGCATAGCCCTGATCCTCACGTTCCTTGATAAGATCGAGGATACGCGCGAGGCGCGGATCGTCCTTTTCGACCTCGATCCCCATCCCCTTGAGCCGCGCGCGCAGGTTCGATTGGCCCGCCTGGTTGGACATCGGGATCAGCCGCGTATTCCCCACCACAGCCGGATCGATATGCTCGTAAGTGTCTGGATTCTTGAGGATTGCCGAAGCGTGCAGACCAGCCTTGTGAGTAAAGGCCGAGGCGCCCACATAGGGCGTCGAGCGCAGCGGCACCCGGTTCAGGATATCGTCGAGCTTGCGCGAGAGCTTGGTGATCCCGCGCAGGCTCTCATGGCTGATGCCAGTGTCGAGCGTCGACGCGTAAGGCTCTTTCAAGAGCAGCGTCGGGATCAGCGTGATCAGGTTCGCGTTGCCGCAGCGCTCGCCCAGACCGTTGAGCGTGCCTTGGATCTGGCGCGCACCGGCCTCGACCGCGGCGAGGCTGCCCGCCACGGCGTTGCCGGTATCGTCATGGCAATGGATGCCGAGACGGTCGCCGGGAATGCCCGCCGCGATCACCGCCTCGACGATCTTGCCGATCTCGCCCGGCAGCGTGCCGCCATTGGTGTCGCAAAGCACGATCCAGCGCGCGCCCGCCTCAAAGGCCGCACGGCAGCACTCCAGCGCATAGTCCGGGTTCGCCTTGTAGCCGTCGAAGAAATGCTCCGCATCGAACAGCGCCTCGCGGCCTTGCGCCACCATATGCGCGACCGAGGCGCGGATATTCTCCAGGTTCTCCTCCAGCGTGATCCCGAGCGCGGTGGTGACGTGGTAATCATGGGTCTTGCCGACGAGGCAGACGGCGGGAGTATTCGCGTTCATCACGCCCGCCAGCACGTCGTCATTCGCGGCCGAGCGCCCTGCCCGCTTGGTCATCCCGAACGCGGTGAACGTCGCGCGCGTCTCGGGCCGCGCCTCGAAGAAATCGCTGTCGGTCGGGTTCGCCCCGGGCCAGCCGCCTTCGATATAATCGATGCCGATTGCGTCGAGCGCCTTGGCGATCTCGATCTTCTCAGGCACCGAGAACTGGACGCCCGCCGATTGCTGCCCATCGCGGAGCGTCGTGTCGTAGAGATAGAGGCGTTGTTTGGTCATTGGTTGCCTCCGTCGAGGTTACGTTCTGCCCAGCGGCACGTCGGGCCGCGCCCTAAGGGTCCAAGAACCACCGGATCGCTTGCGATCCGGTTCGCCCCCGACCCGCCCCCCAGGGCGGGGGCGAAGATGCCCCCACCCTCGGGCCGGGGGCAAACCTGCGTTGCGTAAACCATCACAGACCCTCCAGCTTGGCGGGGTCGAAATCGGATCCGGGCAGCAAGTCCACCCCGGCCTTCGACATGCGCACCTCGACACCTGCCGCGACGAGCGCCTGTTTCATTGCATCGACCGGCGCGAAGTCCTTGGTTTCCATCGCATTCGCACGCAAAGCCGCGAGTTTGTTTGCGAGGCCCGAGAGATCGGCCTCCGGTGCCGCGACCCAATCGCCCATCCCATCGTCAAGCAGGCCGAGCATCGCAGCGGAAGCCTTCAGAACTGCTGGATCGTCGATTTTATGCAGCGCCGCGATGGCACCCGCCGTGTTAAGATCGTCGGCGAGCGCAGCGATCACCTCCGGCGCCGCCTCGGGTGAAGGTGTGACCCCATCAACAGTTGTCCGCCACTTGCGCAGGGTCGCAGCCGCCGCCCGCGCCTTCTCCGCCGTCCAGTCCATCGGCTTCGTATAATGCGTCTGCAGGAACACAAACCGGATCACCTCGCCGGGAATGCCCTTCTCGCCGTCATGGCCGTCGAGCAGATCGCGCACGGTGAAGAAATTGCCCAAGCTCTTGGACATCTTCTTGCCCTCGACCTGTAGCATCTCGTTATGCAGCCAGTAATTCGCGAAAGAGCCCTCGGGATGGGCGCAGCAGCTTTGCGCGATCTCGTTCTCGTGATGCGGGAATTGCAGGTCGATCCCGCCGCCATGGATGTCGAACGACGCACCGAGCAATTCGTAACTCATGGCCGAGCACTCGATATGCCAGCCCGGACGGCCGCGGCCCCACGGGCTCTCCCAGCCCGGCAGCCCCTCATCCGAAGGCTTCCAGAGAACGAAATCCATCGGGTCTTCCTTGAAGGGCGCGACCTCGACCCGCGCGCCCGCCATCATGTCGTCGACCGTCCGCCCCGACAGCGCGCCATAGTCCTTGTAGCTGCGCACCCGGAACAGCACATGCCCCTCGGCGGCATAGGCGTGACCGTCTTCGATCAGCTTTTCGATCATCGCGATCATCGCGCCGATATAATCCGTCGCGCGCGGTTCCTGATCGGGGCG
The DNA here is from genome assembly GCF_002213185.1 of Thioclava sp. JM3. Taxonomy (NCBI): domain Bacteria; kingdom Pseudomonadati; phylum Pseudomonadota; class Alphaproteobacteria; order Rhodobacterales; family Paracoccaceae; genus Thioclava; species Thioclava sp. JM3. The sequence goes on along the minus strand of NZ_NBOB01000001.1, from coordinate 159,722 downwards.
CAAGGCGCCGAGCGCATCCATGTCGGCATGATACCAGCCGATGGTCTCCTCGGTCCGCGCGCGGATCAGTTCTTCCAGCGACCCTTCGGCCCCGGCCTCCTTGCGCGCCAGCGCCGTCGCGTTGATCTTGTCATCCACATCCGTGAAATTGCGCACATAGGTGACGTGCTCCGGCCCGTAAACGTGGCGCAGCAGCCGGTAGAGCACGTCGAACACCACGACGGGCCGGGCGTTGCCGAGATGGGCGCGGTCGTAAACGGTCGGCCCGCAGAGATACATCCGCACGTTCTTCGCATCGATGGGATGGAAATCCTCGACCTTCCGGGTCAGGGAATTGCGCAAACGGATCTGGGTCATAAGTCCTCGCAAAGGGTCGGCGGCACCTGCCGGCGGGCTTACAAGGTCATGTCGTTTTTGGAAAGAGAAGACCGGCCCGCGTGACGATGTCAGCGGATAATGCAGCAGATGATGATGGTCTTCGTGGTCATGGCGAGAAGATAAGCCGTCGCCCGCCCAAAGGTCCAGAGCAAAATTCGGCGCGCCCAAAAACGAAAAGGGGCAGCCCCAGCCACCCCTTTTCGGACTTCTGATCAGCGATTTACGCGACGATCTTCACTTGAACTCGACGTCGTCCATCGCCTCGACGATCACCAGATCGCGTTCGGCTGCGCCTTCGGCATGGGCCAGCGCCGCCTGATAGTCGTCGGAGCGATAGCAGGTTTCGGCCGCCTCCAGCGAGGGGAACCAGGCAACCACGTTGCGCGCGCGGTCATTGCCTTCGAGCTGCACGTAACGCGCACCGCGAGCGAGGAAGCGCCCGCCATGTTTCGCGATCGCGGGCCCCGCGCCTTCGGCATATTTGCCATACGCCTCGGCGTCTTTCACGGTTACATGGGCGATCCAGAATGCGCCTGCCATCAAAGTTCCTCCAACAAAGTTTTCACGGCCGCAACGGCCTCCTCGGCTTTCGATGGATCGGCCCCGCCGGCTTGCGCCATGTCGGGACGACCACCGCCGCCTTTCCCACCAAGAGCCTGCGCCGCGGCCTTCACCAGGTCGACCGCGCTCACACGCTCGGTCAGGTCCTTGGTCACGCCAGCCGCCACGGCCGCCTTGCCGCCCGCATCCGCGACGACGAGGATCACGCCGGAACCGACCTTGTCCTTCAACTCGTCCACGATGCCGGGAAGGTCCTTGCCGGTCACGCCGGACACCACTTGAGGCACGAACTTCAAGCCATTGATTTCACTTACGTCCGGGCCGCCGGAAGAACCACCGCCCATCGCAAGTTCGCGACGCAGCTGCGCGATCTCGTTGGCCTGCGCCTTGCGCTCGTCGAGGATCGCCTGCAGACGCCCGAGCACATCCTGCTCGGAGGTCTTGATCAGCCCTTCGATCTCGGTGAGCAGCTTGTCGCGGCGGCGCAGTTCGGCCATCGCGATATCGCCGGTCAGCGCCTCGATCCGGCGCACGCCAGACGACGACGCGCCTTCGCTCGTCAGCACGAAAGTACCGATATCCCCGGTGCGCTTCACATGGGTGCCGCCGCACAGCTCGAGCGAATAGATATTGCCGGTCGTGCCTTTGCCGGAATTGGCCAGTTCGCCCATCGAGACGACGCGCACCTCGTCGCCGTATTTCTCGCCAAACAGCGCCTGCGCGCCCAGGTCGCGAGCATCATCCGGCGTCATGATCCGGGTGTCGACCGGCGTATTTTGGCGAATGAATTCATTCACTTCGCGCTCGATCTTCGCGATTTCCTCCGGGCTGAGCGCCTTGTTGTGCGAGAAGTCGAAGCGCAGACGATCCTCGGCATTGAGCGAGCCGCGTTGGGCCACGTGATCGCCCAGCGTGCGGCGCAGCGCCTCGTGCAGCAGGTGCGTGGCCGAGTGGTTCGCCCGGATCGCGCTGCGGCGGGCGTGATCGACTTCCAGTTTCGCGCCCTGCCCCTTGGCAATCTCGCCTTCGGTCACACGCGCGAAATGGATGAACACGCCAGCGACTTTCTTGGTGTCGGTAACCTCGGCTTTACCTGTGTCGGTCACGATCCAGCCACGATCACCGATCTGGCCGCCGCTTTCAGCGTAGAACGGGGTCTGGTTGACCACGACCTGAACCTCGCCGGTCGCTGTGTCGATCTCGGCTCCGTCCGTTACCAACGCGGTGATCTGCCCCTCGGCAGTCTCGGTGTCATAGCCGAGGAATTCGGTCGCGCCGAGTTTCTCGGACAGATCGAACCAGATCGCGGCATTGGTGGCTTCACCCGTGCCGGACCAGCTGGCGCGCGCCTTCGCCTTCTGCTCTTCCATCGCGGAGTCGAACCCTTCGGTGTCGACCTCGCGATCCCGCTCGCGCAGAGCGTCCTGCGTCAGATCGAGCGGGAAGCCGAACGTGTCATAGAGCTTGAACGCAGTCTCACCCGGCAGTTTCTGCCCCTCGGGGAGGTCCAGAAGCGCCTCGTCGAGCAGCTTGAGCCCACGGTCGAGCGTTGTCTTGAAGCGGGTTTCCTCGCCCAGAAGGGTCTCTTCGATCAGTGCCTGCGCCCGGCCAAGCTCGGGGTAAGCCGCGCCCATCTCCCGGATCAGCGAGGGGACAAGACGGTGCATCACCGGATCCTTCGCGCCCAGCAGGTGCGCGTGACGCATCGCGCGGCGCATGATCCGGCGCAGGACGTAACCACGTCCATCCGCCGAGGGCATCACGCCATCCGCGATCAGGAACGAGGTCGAACGCAGGTGATCCGCGATCACGCGGTGATGCACGTTGCCCGGCCCGTCCGGCGCGCCATCGGTCGCGTTGGCCGAGGCCTCGATCAGGTGGCGCATCAGGTCGGTGTCGTAATTGTCGTGCTTACCCTGCAGCAGCGCGCCGATCCGCTCGAGCCCCATGCCGGTGTCGATCGACTGCATGTCGAGCGCGCGCATCGAGCCGTCCTCGAACTGCTCGTTCTGCATGAAAACGAGGTTCCAGATCTCGATGAAGCGGTCGCCATCTTCCTCGGGCGAGCCGGGCGGGCCGCCCCAGATGTGATCGCCGTGATCGAAGAAAATCTCGGTGCAGGGACCGCACGGCCCGGTCGGGCCCATCTGCCAGAAATTGTCCGAAGTCGGAATGCGGATGATCCGCTCGTCCGGTAGACCCGCGACTTTCTTCCACATCTCCGCCGCCTCGTCATCGGTATGGTAAACCGTGACCAGCAGCTTTTCTTTCGGAATATCGAAATCCTTGGTCAGCAGCTCCCAGGCGAAGGGGATCGCGCCTTCCTTGAAATAGTCGCCGAAGGAAAAATTCCCCAGCATTTCGAAGAAGGTATGGTGGCGCGCAGTGTAGCCGACATTGTCGAGGTCGTTATGCTTGCCCCCGGCGCGCACGCATTTCTGCGCGGTCGTCGCCCGGTTGTAGTCACGCTTCTCCACCCCGGTGAAGCAGTTCTTGAACTGCACCATGCCGGAATTGGTGAACATCAGCGTCGGGTCGTTGCGCGGAACGAGGGGCGAGCTGTCAACGACCCGGTGGCCGTTGCGCTCGAAGTAATTGAGGAAAGTGGAGCGGATTTCGTTAAGGCTGGGCATAGTGTCCTGTCTCGCCTGATCGGGCTTGTTCGCTCCCGTTTAACGCCCGCCCTTCCCCCTGTCCAGCAATCGCAAAAGGCCGGGAGTTTGCGCTCCCGGCCTTTGCAAGAATTCGCGGCGAAGATCAGTCTTCGGTCAGCGCATCGTCTTCGGACAGATTGTCGAATTCGAGCCCGTGGCTGGCGCGGATTTTATCCTCGATCTCGTAGGCGACATCGGGATGTTCGCGCAGGAAGGTTTTCGCGTTTTCACGGCCCTGCCCGATCCGTTCGTCCCCGTAGGAATACCAGGCGCCGGCCTTGTCGACGACCCCCGCCTTGACGCCCAGATCGACCAGTTCGCCCATCTTCGAGATACCCTCGCCATACATGATGTCGAACTCGACCTGCTTGAACGGCGGGGCGACCTTGTTCTTGACCACTTTCACGCGGGTCTGGTTGCCCACCACCTCGTCGCGATCCTTGATCGAGCCGATGCGGCGGATGTCGAGGCGCACGGAGGCGTAGAATTTCAGCGCGTTGCCGCCCGAGGTCGTTTCCGGCGAGCCGAACATCACGCCGATCTTCATCCGGATCTGGTTGATGAAGATCACCATGCAATTCGAACGCCCGATCGACGCGGTCAGCTTACGCATCGCCTGGCTCATCAGGCGGGCCTGCGCGCCCACGGTGTGGTCGCCCATATCGCCTTCGATCTCGGCCTTCGGCGTGAGCGCCGCGACCGAGTCGACCACCACGAGGCTGACCGCGCCGGAGCGTACCAGCGTATCGACGATTTCCAGCGCCTGTTCGCCCGTGTCGGGCTGCGAGATCAGCAGCTCGTCGAGATCGACTCCGAGCTTGCGTGCATAATGCGGGTCGAGCGCGTGTTCGGCGTCGACGAAAGCGCAGACGCCGCCCTTCTTCTGCTCTTCCGCGATCGCGTGGAGCGTCAGCGTCGTCTTGCCCGAGCTTTCAGGCCCGTAGATTTCGACGATCCGGCCTTTCGGAAGACCGCCGATCCCGAGCGCGATATCCAGACCGAGCGAGCCGGTCGACGTCGCTTCGATTTCCCGAGCGGGCGTCTCGCCGCCGAGCTTCATGATCGAGCCTTTGCCGAACTGCCGCTCGATCTGCGCCAGCGCCGAGTCGAGCGCCTTCTGCTTGTCTGCCTTGGGAGATTTATCCATGTCGAAAAGCTTCGCTACTGCCATTTGTCCGCTTCCTTATTTCACAGCGACGGCCGGTCGGCAATGCGACGCCCTCGCGCGGATGTTCACCTCATGTTCTGTTCGCACTATGCGCACGAAACATGAACATTACAATAAAATTCTGATAGCCCTACTGAACCGCATTTACCCTTAAGAAACGGTTTACCGACGCGAACCGAATGATTATCACCGGCGGAGTTAGGAGCTAGACCCGCCAAGATGCTGATTTTCTGGACACAAAAACTCGTCTTTCTGGCCACGCCGAAAGCGGGCTCCTCGGCGGTCGAAACCGCTCTGGAGTCCCTCGCCGATGTCGCGCTGACACGTCCGGCGGTTCTCAAACACGCCTCCGCCCGCAATTTCCGGGACCATCTCGAGCCGCTTCTTGCCGCGAAAACCGATGCGAGCTTTACCACGGTTGCGCTGATGCGCGAGCCGCTCGACTGGCTGCGTTCGCTCTATCGCTTTCGGCTGCGCGACTTGATCGAGGAGAGCGACATCTCCGCCGGCTATTCCTTCGACCAGTTCGCGCGCGATTATATCGACGATCCGCGCGCCGGGTTCAGCGACGTGCCCAGTCAGTCGGCGTTCCTGTGCGACGACGATGGCAACACGCTGGTCGACCGGATTTTTCCCTATGAGCGGATCGAGGATTTCGTGCATTTCCTCGAAGATCGGCTCGGTTTCGCGATAACCCTGCCGCGGGTGAACGTGCCGCCTGCAGTCGAGACCGGGCTCGCCCCCGAGACCGAGGAGGCGCTGCGGACCGCGATGCAGGAAGATCTCGCGCTCTACGATCGGGTCACCCGCGCCTTAGCGTGAGAGGAGCTCCTGCACAGTCGCGGTCAATTCGCCAAGCGAGAAAGGTTTCGGCAGGAAGACCGAGTCGGGCACCGGCGAGCTGCCGTTCTGGAACACCTCCTCGGCATAGCCCGACATGAAGACCGTGCGCGTGCCCGGCCGCGCCTCGAGCGCCTGCCTCACCCAGCTTGGCCCGTCGAGACCGGGCATGATCACATCGGTGACGAAGATATCCACCTTCAGCTCCGAGTCTTCCAGCAATTCCAACGCCTCTTCGGCGCTCTCAGCCTCGAGCACGGTGTAGCCGCGCAGCTGGAGCGCGCGCGAGGCGAAGGCGCGAACCGGCGGTTCATCCTCGACGAGAAGTACGGTCGCGTCACCGGCGATGACGTGGCTGTCAGGGACGGAGGTTTGTGCGATCTCCACCTTGGGCGCGATGGTCGATGCTGCGGCGCGCGGCGGCACCGGCGCCTTTGTCGCAGGCTCGAGCTCGGGCGCGGGCTCGGCCGATTGCGACACCTCGGCCTCCTCCGCCAAGTCATAGGCGGGCAGCAGGATCGTGAAGCTCGTCCCCGTGCCTATGACGGAATCGCAGAAAATGTAGCCCCCGGTCTGCTTCACGATGCCATAGGCGGTGGAGAGGCCGAGCCCGGTCCCCTCCCCCGTGCGTTTCGTGGTGAAGAAAGGTTCGAAAATCTTGCCGAGCTTGTCGGCGGGGATCCCGGAGCCGGTATCGGTGACCTTGATCGCAACATAATCGCCCTTGGGCACCGTGACGCGGTCGCGCGGGCGGTTCTCGGCCAGATGGAACGCTTCGGTCTCGATCCGGATTTCGCCGCCGCCGGGCATCGCGTCGCGCGCATTCACCACGAGATTCATGATGACCTGTTCGAGCTGCCGCTTATCCGCACGCACCCGTCCGGCATCACATTCGTGCCTGACGCTCAGCGCGACCTTCTCGCCGACCAACCGGTTGAGCAGATGGGTCAGGTCTGACAGCGTGTCGCGCAGATCGAGGGTTTCGGGTTTCAGCGTCTGCTTTCGGGAGAAGGCGAGTAGCTGGCCGACGAGCGCCGCGGCGCGATTGGCGTTCTGACTGATCTGGTCAAGATCGGCGTAATCGCCATCTCCCTTGTCATGGCGCAGCATCAGCAAGTCGCAATGCCCCGAGATCGCCGTGAGCAGGTTGTTGAAATCATGCGCGACCCCGCCCGCGAGCTGGCCGATCGCCTGCATCTTCTGGCTTTGCACGAATTGCGCCTCGAGCGTCTTGAGCTGCGTCGCGTCGGACAGCACCGCCAGCAGCCCCGCGCGTCCATTTTCCACGATCCGCGACAGGGTGACCTGCAGGAAGACCTCCTTGTCGCCGCGTCGGGCGCGCAGCACTTCGGGGCGGCCATCGGCACGACCGGCGAGGGCATCGTTCACCCAATCCGAGACCGGACGGCCGAGCCCTTCGAGCAAGTCCGACAGACGGGACTGCGGCTCGATCCGGCCCAACAGGCCGCGCGCCGCGCGATTGGCCGCGCGCACCCGGCCATGCGCGGAAAGACGCAGCATCGCGACGGGCAGCGCCTCGAAATTCGCGCCCTCCTCTGCCGCGCGCGGTCCGGGGATCGGGAGCAGATAGACCTCGGATCGTCCTCCTGCGCCTTGAAGCTGCGCTACGACTGCCGTGACCGGGCCATCCTGCCCCTTGATCTCATGCTCCTCGCCCGAGCGCAGCGGAAGATCGGTGAAGATGCGGTCGAGAGACCGCACCCGCTCTCCGACGAGCCGCCTCAGCGCTTCGTTCATGAACAGAATCGTGCCGCCCTTGGAGACGGTGAGCATCGGCAGGCTGATCGTTTCCGCACCGCGCCCGCCAATCGCCCTCTCGGCCATGTCTTCGAGACGCCACAGAAAATCGCCAGAGCCGATGCGGTGCACCGAGAGACGCAGATGGCCGCGCCGGGTCACCAGATCCTCGCGCGCGGCCCCCTTCGCCTCCGCCTTGCTCTGCAATCGACGCAGCACCGCGCCCGGATCGGCGAAAAGTTCCGCAAGGGTTCGCGCCAGCCCCTGCCCGCCGCGAGAGCCGAACCGGTCCAGCGCGGCGCGGTTTTGATAGCCGATCTCGCCCTCCGGGTCCGTGGTGAAGCTGGGCGCGGCGTCATGGGCGACGAAATTCGCGATCGTTTCCTGCTGCCGCGCCCGTCGCCTTCGCTCCTGCGCCAAGGCGAGCCGCAACCAGCCCGCCGTGATCACGAGCGTGCCGGCGACGGAAAACATGGCCCAGGTCACAACCTCGTCGGGCATCACGAAGGCAACCGCAGCCGCGATCCCTGCAGCAAGCAGCAGATAAACCGCACCTGGCGCCAGCGCGGCCATCGTCTTCGAGAGTGGCTGCAGCATCAATTCGTTCCGCCCCACACTCTCCTCCCTGCCTGACGTCTTCGTCCCATAGCGCGGCAAAAAACTTAAAACCCAATTAACGAGACTAGACTTTCAGCGAACGCGCGAGTCAATCACGCGACCGTGAGAAGGCGAGCGCCAGTTCGGGAAACTCAAAGCTGGAGATGGGCCACGAAAAACCCGTCGCCACCCGAGAGCGGCGTGATCTGGCGCTGCGACAGCACCTCGCAGCCGTGGCGCATGGCGAAATTGGCGATTTGCGCGCCATTCTCGACCGTAAGCAGCGAGCAGGTCATGTAGACGAGGCGGCCGCCGGGGGCGACAAAGCCGCGCGCGGCGTCGAGGATTTCGCTCTGCAAGGCGACCAGTTCCGACAGCCGCGCGGCGCTCAGACGCCATTTCGCATCCGGCGTGCGTCGCCACGTTCCCGAGCCCGAGCATGGCGCGTCGACCAGAACCAGATCGTAGCCCGTCCCCGGATCCCCCGGCGCGCGCAGGGACACCTTCGCCCCGGCCCGTTTCGCGCGCGCGGGCAAATCGCGCATTCGGCCCGCATCGATGTCATGCGCTGCGATCAGCGCCTCCGGACAGGCTGCCGCCAGCGCCAGCGACTTGCCGCCACCGCCCGCGCAATAATCGAGCACACGCTCCCCGGGCCCGAGCGGCACCGACGCGATCGCCGCTTGCGAGGCCGCGTCCTGCAACTCCACCAGACCGTCCTTGTAAGCCGCGGCCTGCTGAATGCGCCGCGCCCCCGCGCCGAGTTCCAGCGCGGTCGCGGCCAGCGGGTGCGGCGTGGCTTCGATCCCGTCCTTCGCGAGCGCCGCGATCGCACGGTCGCGGTCCGTCTTGGCAAGATTGACGCGGAGGAAAACCGGTGCGCGGGCGCGCATCGCCTCGGAGATGGCGTCAAAATCCGCACCAAGATCGGAAGCGAGCTGATCACGCAGCCAATCGGGCCAGTCCAGCTGGGCAATATCGTCGGGCAAGGCATGGGTCAGCGCGGCGCGCTCGACTTCGGACAAGGGGTCAGGCGCAAAGCCCTCCCCGGTGAAGATCGTCGCGGGATCGACGCCTTGCAGGCGCAGCAACCCGGCGACGAGCGCGCGCCCCGCAGCCCCGCCTCCGGCAAGCGCTGCGCTTGCCTTGCAGCGCAGCACGTCGAAGACGTGATCGCGGATCGCCGCGCGATCCTTTGAACCCGCGAAACGGTGACTTCGCGCCCAGTTGGTCAGCGCGCGCTCGGCCACCTCGCCCGACTGGATGCGGTCGAGAATATCGATGGCGGCGGCATAGCGCGCGGCTGGCGTCATGGGCGGGCTCCGAGGCGGGCTGTGATCTGGCCCGGTTCTAGGCGCGCCGGCTGGGCGGCGCAATGCCACGCGACAAAGACCGCTCCCGGGCCACACGCTCGTAGAATCTTGCTGTTAAACCTTAATTTATTGATCGTAACCCACTTTTCGCCACATTTACGCCGCGACAACTCCCTTTTTCTCCCTAAGGAACATGTAAAAGGACGTTTTCAGCCACGGGGTATCCCTCCTTGAAACGATTAATGAGTTTTCTGTCGGCCGAAGACGGCGCCACGACGATCGAGGCGCTGCTCTGGTTGCCACTTTTCGTCGGAATGCTGGCGGTAACCGTCGACGTTTCCCTCATTTTCAACGCCCAGTCCCGCATCCTCGGCATCGTGCAAGACGTCGATCGCGCCTATTCGGTCGGGCGGTTCGAGAATGACGAAGACACCATGGCGCGGCTGCGCGCGCTCCTTCCCTATGACCAAAACACCTACACGCTCGACACGAGCGTCACCGACGGGATCATCGAGACCCGCGTGACGATCCCGATGTCCGAACTCGTCGCGACGGGCCTCTTCACCAAAGTTCTGAACATGGACCTCACGGTCCGCGACTACCGCTACATGGAGTCCTGAGATGAGCCGCGTAACGATTACCGATTTCACCGCTGAAGAAGATGGCATGATCACTCAGCTCTCGCTGTTCTGGACGATCCTGTTCCTCGCCGTCGGCAGTCTCGCGCTCGACGTCTCCAACGGCTATCGCGAGCGGGTGCAGATGCAGGATGCGACGGATGCTGCCGCGCTCGGTGCGATGTATCTTGCTTCCGACCCCCTGATCACCAAAGACGAGGCGAGGACCCGCGCGGCCGAGCTGGCCCATTCCAACCTCGGCTCCGACGATGCGACTTCGGTCATCACCAAAGACGATGTGACCTTCGGCTATTACGACGCGACCAACAATCGCTTCCTTACGGATTACGCCCCCGACCTCGATCTCAGCCCCGCGGTGCGCGTGATGGCGCATCGCACCACCGACCGCGCGAACGCAGCGCCCACCTTCTTCGGTAAGGTGATCGGTCAGGACGGGTGGCAGATCAATACCGGCGCCGTCGCCGAAGCATACCAGCCCGCCTGCCTCACCGAAGGCTTGGCCGCGAAAGGTGTCATCGACCTGCAATCGGGCAACAGCTTCGCGTCGGGCTTCTGCCTCTACGCGGCGCAATACGTGTCGCTCAACCAGAACAACATGTTCGAGAGCGGCGCGATCGTGTCGATGCCCGACACCAGCAAGCTCGACATCCCCGCATCCGGCTTCAAGCAGAACGACGGCTTGCAAGAGGCGCTGCGCACCTCCTTCTACAAGCTGCGCGTGCTCGACCGCATTCCGAAGATCATCGAATCCATGCGCGACGGCACTGGCTATTTGCCCTCCTATATTACGAACCGGACGCCGACCTTCCTCAACGGGACGAAGCTCGACACCACCGATTTCGCGCCCGGCAATCTCTACATACTCGACTGCAATTCGAGCGTGACGATCTCGGTCCCGAACAAGGTCGACGGGTCCGTGACGACCGACCCGAGCGTGATCTCCGAGGTCGCGGTTATCGCGAACTGCCCGGTGAAATTCGGCAACGGCGTCGCGCTGGAAAATGCGATCTTCGCAAACACCTCGACCGATGATCGCAGCTTCTCGGCGCCGCAGGGGCTGCGGATCGGGCGCGACGACAATTGCGCACCCGATGGCGGCGCGAAGCTGATCACGATGGGCGGTGTCTCTTCGGCGGCAAAAATTTCCTTCTACGGCGGTCAGATCCTCGCGATGAAGGATGTAAGCTTCTCGGCGCAGGCAGACGGGATCGAAGGAGTCGCGATCGTCTCTGGCGGCAAGATCGACGGCACCTCCAACTCGCGCTTCGGTCATTGCGATACCGGCATGGAGAGCAATATCGAGATGAGCTACTTCCGCCTGCGGATGTAAGGGGCCTCCCAGCGGGCGCAAAGCGCGATCGAAACAATCCGCGCAAGATGGGACAGGAGAGGCCACGTTTTGGCCGCTCCATTGCTCTCGACGTCGCCATGCCTGATCGCGCCGCTTCCGCGCAACCGCCTTCCCTCCCGCGCGTGGCGATCGGTTTCAACAAATGCGGCACCCGCTCCCGGGGATGCCATGGCGGCCTGGTCGCGGTTCGGGCGTGGTGATCCCGAGCTTCGAGATTTTCGCCCGGCCCAGCAGTTTTCGCAGCAGTCGCGCCTCCCGCCCCGGTCACGGACCGGGATGGCCCTGCTCAATCGTCGGATTTGTAGCTGTAGCGGTAGTTATAGTGATATTGGTAATGACCGCCATAACGCTCGGCCGCCTCGGCCTTGAAGCCGTTGAGGACCGCGCCCGTGATCGACGTGCCCGCCGCCTCGAAGCTCGCCTGCACGGCACGCACCGCGCCCTGCATCGTCTCAAGATGGCGCGCGATCACGATGCTCGCGCCTACGGAGCGCCCGATCACCACCGGATCGGTGACCGCAAGCGCGGGCGGCGCATCGACGATGATGAGATCGAACTCGCTGTCGAGCTGGCGAAGCATGGTCCCGAACTCGGCCCGCATCAGCAGTTCCGACGGGTTCGGAGGGTAGCGGCCCGAGGTGATCACCTTCAGCCCCTCGACCGGCCCGTCGCGCATTACCTCTTCCAGCGCCTTCTCGTGGCCGAGATAATCCGAAAGGCCCTCCACCGTCTTCGGCAGATGCAGGAACCGCGCGAGATAGCCTTTGCGCATATCTGCATCGATCAGACAAACTCGCTGCCCCGCTTGCGCCGCGACTACGGCGAGGTTGATCGAAAGGAAGGTCTTGCCCACCCCCGGCGCGGCCGAGGTCACCTGGATCGAGTTGGTCTGCGCATCCAGTAGCCCGAAATGCAGCGAAGTGCGCAGGGATCGCAGCGCTTCGGTCGTCACGGCGTCTGAATGTTCAAGCGCGAAGATCGGCAGGTCGCCCTTGCGGTGACGTAGATCGGACGCCTCCTTGGCGAAGGGAACGGTTGCGAAGACTGGCAGACCGAGCGCTTCGATCTCTTCGGCGCCCTTGATTCCGTGACGCAGCGCGCGACGGATCAGAACGTAGGCTGCGCCAATGATGAGACCCAGTATCCCCGCCAGCGCGACGATCCGCGATTTGCGCGGCGCAACCGGGATGATGCTCGCATAGGCTTTGTCGATCACGCGCACCGAACCGACAGTCGAGGCGCGCACGACCTGCAATTCCTGCGATCGGTTGAGAAGCTGGGTGTAGACCTGCTGCGCCACTTCGAGGTTACGCTGCAGATTGAAGATGTCCTTCTGCGTCTCCGGCAGCCCTTGGGTCGCCTTCTTCGCCTGTTCCAGCTGCGCTTGCAGTTCCTTGCGGTTTTGCAGCAGCGCCTGATAGGCGGGGTGGTTGACCGTGTACTGGTTCTTCAGCTCGGCCTCTTTCAGATCGAGCGCGGACAGTTCCCCCTCGATCTTCGTGACGCGCTCCAACAGGGCCTGGGTCTCGTATTTCACGTCGACCGATTTCTGCTTCTGGCGATAGGCATTGAGCGCCTGCTCCGCCTCGGACACGTTCTTGCGCGCCTCGGGCAATTGCTTCTGGATGAATTCGAGGCTGTTCTCGGCGGAGGCCGAATTGCGCTCGATATTCTGGTCCACGAAAGACGCCGCGATCGCGTTGAGGATCTTTTCCGCGCGCTGGCGGTCGGTGTCCTGATACGCGGTATGCAGGATGTTCGAACCGCGCGGGCTTTCGGAGACCGAAAAGTTTTCGCGCATCGCCTGAATCGTCGCGTTGAGAGAGCGGCGCCCGATGTAGAACTCGCGGCCGACCGGGGCATCCATCTCGGATAGCGCAAGCGCGAAATCGCCATCGCGCGCGGTAACTTCGTGGCCGACCGTACCGCTGACTTCGGTGCCGTCGAGCAGCGTGACGCGATAGCTGTCCGCGCCGGTCACGGTCAGCGTCATCGGCTCTCCCTGCCATTGAGCGGGCACTTTCAGCTTACCGATCTGAACCGTCTCTGCGTTCCACTGGTATTGGGTGAACAGGCCCGGATCGGGCAAGTGCAGGTTCGCGGGAAGCATGCCGATAAGCGGCAGCCGGCGCGGAATGACGAAGTTCTGCAGGTCGAGCTTGTTCGCCGCATCGCCCAGCACCAGCCGCGACGACATGATCGCGATCTGGGTCTCGGCCTGCGATTTGCCGCCAACATCGCTGCCGAGAAGCGTCTGCATCGACTCCGGAAGCGCCGACAGACCGTTTTGCGACTGCTCGAGCTGCAACAGGCCGTTCGCCTCGTAGACCACCGGTTTGCGCAGCGCGACGAAAGCGCCGAGGATCACAGCCAGGGCAAAGGCCAGCGCGATCCATTTCCAGCCCCCCAAAAGCGCGCCGGCAAGCGCCATCAGGTCGATTTCGTCATCCTCGACCTCGGGCTGCGCAGCATGTCTCTGGGTTATCTCGGAAATTTGCTTCATCTGTCCCGCTCAATTTCTCAAATGCTTATCCAAACCCACGCGCGCCGCCAGTTACGCCGCTCACCGTTTCGGCGCGAGGCGCGAGACCCATGCCTCGCTCGCGGCGGAAATCTCGGTAAATGCCTTGCGATGAGCCTCGATCGGCTCGCGGTACGGGTCGGCGATCCCCTTGCTGCCCATCCATTGATCGAACAGCATCACCCGCCCGCCCAGTTGCGGCGCGCGGCGCGTTATCTCGCGCTTGTGGCCAGCCTCCATCACGAGGATCAGCTCGTGCTCGGCCCCGATCTCGGCGGTGAACTGGCGCGCGACATGGCCGTCGAGGCTCAGTCCGTTTTCCGCGGCGACCTCGCTCATGGTCTCGTCCGCGCCCGCGCCGACCACCGCGCCGATTCCGGCAGAGGTGACCTTGCACTCAGGCAGTGCCGCAGCGAGAAGCCGTTCGCCCACAGGCGAGCGACAGATATTTCCGACGCAGACGACGAGGATGGATCCGACTTTCGCCATCGCTCAGTTCGCCAGTGCGGAGGCCGCGCGAGCGGTGCTCAGCGTCGGCAGGATGTTGGAGACCACACGGTTCCATTTCGCGACCGGCGCGGTCGTGACATAGACGACGTCCTGCGGGTGCAGGAAGAATTTCGTGCCTACGACAAAGGCCGCTGCGCTCGACGTATCAAGCTGGAACACCACCACGCCGCTCGGCGTGTCACGGAACACGAAGACGCCGCGCGCATCGGCCTGATTGGTGTTCAATCCGCCGACAGCGGTGACGGCTTCGGTGAGGCTCACGTCGTCCTTGGTCAGGTCGATCGGACCGGGCTTCACCAACTGCCCCAGCAGATAGGCTTCCAGCTTCGTCGCGCGCTGCACCGAGACGACATCGCCATTGCGCAGTACCGGGTTGTTGGAGGCGATCCCCTGATTGAGGAAGGCCTGCAAGTCCACCGCGTAGCTGCGCCCGCCGCGGCGCACAAGAACCCGACGCGCATCGGCGGCATCGTTCAGACCACCCGCCTCGTTGATCGCATCGAGCAGCGTGAGCGATTTGGAGGTCAGCGGGATCCGCGCAGGCTTGCCGACCTCGCCGGTGACCGACACGGTCTGCGAGTTGTAGCCCACCACGCGCACCGAAACCTGCGGCGAGGGGATGAACTCCTTCAGCTTGCGCGAGAGATCGGCACGCACCTGTTCGGGCGTCCGGCCCGCGGCGCGCACGTTGCCGACGTAGGGATAGTAGAAAGTTCCGTCCGAATTGACGCGAAGACCACCCTCGGCGGGCGTCCGGGTCGAGCCTGCGGGCGAGGTCAGTTCGGGATGTTCGTAGACGACGATATCGAGCAGATCGCCCGGCCCGATGCGGTAGTTCCAATAGCCATTCGAAGGCAGGGTCGTGCGCCCGCCGCTCAGATCGGAGGGCGCGCCGAATGTGGAGACGTTGGCGAGGCTCAGCCGCACAATCGCGACATCGCCCGCTGCCGGATCCTCGACGGAACTGACGTTACGGGTATTTACCGGGAAATTGGTGGTCGACGTGTCGCAGGAGGCCAAAAAGAGCGACGCGCAGAGCGCCACAAAAATCCTCGTCACTGCCCCCATCGTGCCCTCCTGAGCCTCTTAATCCAAGCTTCTGATCCGTTCCGGCCATGCGGTCGGGACCGGGTTTCGTCTAGCGCCTCTGAATAGACAAGCTGTCGCCGTTTTCAACCGTCCAATCGCGTCGAGGCGCGATTCTGGCTCAAATCACTCAACCTGACGGCGAGCCTCCCACCCGCTGGAACCGCGTGAACTTCGCCCCGATCGTGTGAGCATACGCGCGACAGGAGCTCATCCTCATTGGTCGCGAACGCATTGGTCGCGAACGCATTGGTCGCGAACAGGTGAGTGAAGTTTTCTGACGTTTTTCGCCTAACGCGAGTCAAAAGCCGTTGACCCTCCGGAAAAAAGTTAAGTATCCCTGTCGAGCAAGAGTATCCGTACGATTATCGATATTTTTTACGATGACGCGTTAGCGGAATATTAACATCTGCCGCCGCGATAATATTTTTTTCATGCAAGAGGGCAGTGTATGATTGGCCTTGAATATGTTGTGACGGCTTTCCTGGCATCGTTCCTGATGGCAGCCCTCATCGTTGCAACAAAGAGTTTTCATGGCAAGCTCACGCTCGACGGCGATCACGGCATCCAGAAAATCCACGCGGCCCCGACCCCGCGGATCGGCGGCTTTGCCCTTCTGTCAGGTGCGTTGGTTGCGGGTCTGACTTTGGATGCGCAGACACAGGCGCTTTGGTGGACGATCTGCCTCTGCGCGAGCCCTGCTTTCGGCTCCGGGGCGATCGAGGACATCACCAAGAAAGTCTCCGCCAAGTGGCGCCTGCTCGCCACCGTATGTGCGGGGCTGATTTTTTGCCTCGTGTCCGGCTACCACATTGAACGCGCGGATATCCCAGGGCTCGATTACCTGCTGCGCTACCCGGCGTTCGGGATCGCACTCAGCGCCATCGCTATCGGCGGGATCGCCAATTCGCTCAACATCATCGACGGGGTGAACGGGCTCGCCTCCGGCAGCGCGATCATCGTCTTTTCTGCTTTCGCGGTTATCGCCGAGCAGACCAATGACGGGCCGATCTTGGCGATCTGTCTGCTGATGATCGGCTCGATCGCGGGATTCTTCGTGATGAATTTTCCGGCCGGAAAGCTGTTTTACGGGGACGCCGGGGCCTATGCGACAGGGTTCGTACTCGCCGTGATCGGCATCGTCTTGCCCGCCCGCAACCCCGAGATTTCACCGCTGATCGCCGTGCTCGCGCTCGCCTATCCGTGGATCGAGACGGTCGTCTCGATTCGCCGCAGGCTGAAGCGCGACGGAACCCATCCCGGCGCGGCGGATAGGCTGCACCTGCACAGCCTCGTCTATCGCAGCCGTGCGAAGCGAATTGCCGAAGCACTCGGACATCCGGAGATGCGCAATCCGATCACCTCGGTCGTTCTCTGGTCACTGAGCCTGATCGCGTGCTCCATCACCGTGATCAGCGCGACTTCACCCGCATCCCTCGGTGCGGGGGTCGGCGTGGTTTTTGTCTGCTACATGCTGATCTATCGTCGCGTCGCGCTTGGCAGCAAGCTTCGTCGTGCAATGGCGACCGCGCGCCGCGCACGGATCGATATGTAACGCGAGAGCTCACGCGCATCACCTCGGAATCCGCGCGTCTTCGCCCGGCGTATTCCAAGCGGTGGGGCCGAGCGCCGACCGGCGCGTCGAGTCTTACCTATCCTGCGCGGATCGGCGCTCGTCACCACCTTGCCCGGGCCCAGATCGGCCCAAGCGATTTCCTAATTGGCCACCTCGCGATACGGCGCTTCATCCTGCACAGGCGCAATGCTCTCCCAGAGCATCATCCACACCAAGGCCGCGAGAGGAAAAATCGCGAGTCCTGTCAACATCGGCTCCTACCCCAACACTCAAACACCCGTCTTATGATTGTCATATCATAACTCGAGCGAATCAGTGCGCATTTGTAAGGCCTGGAGCACTGTCGATTTGGATAGTTTTGCTGCGTTCCCCTGTGGTTAGGCGGAATCAAAAAGGCCCCGCTTCAAGCGAGGCCTTTCGAAAGATCACGGATCGCGCGGATCAGTTGGTGCCGTTGGTTCCGTTGGTCCCGTTAGTGCCGCCGCTGCCCATAGCAGCTGCCGCGAGGCCGACGCCAACGATCACCGCAACGACCGGGGTCGCACCGCCGAGGTTGCTATTCGCCGCCGCCGTGCAGGATACCACGGCCTCACCTTTATTATTGTACACAGCGTCGACCACAGCCGTGTCGCAAACATTATTCGCTTTTGCCCAGGCAACGAGCGCGTCGTGGCTAAGATTGGCCGGCGCTTGCAGGTTCTGGGCCGCACCCGGAAGGGCACCAGCAAGAGTGGCTGCCACTACAACGGCACCCGTAAAGAACTTCGTCATCGAAACCTCCGATCAGGTTGGGATAGGTAAGACATTATTATCTTACATTAATCTTTTGGTGAACCATAGGGTTAATTGATACCCGAGGCCCATTCAGTTTGGTCGAGCACGCCGATCGCGATCTGCCCCACAGTGGGGGAAACCCATTGCCGCCCGGCCTGGATCCGTCCCGTTTCATCGGTCCAGTAAATATTGGTTATTGCCATCTTCGGATTGCGACATTGTTCTTCGTGGCGCAACAAATTTAGCCCTGCGAGGGTTTCGTTTCCAGCCGCAGTCATCTTGCAGCCGAGCAACACATAGTCCGCATGATTGTCCGCCGTAAGGAAGCGGTAGGTCCGGCGATAGGCGTCCATCTTGGCGCTGCGAAGGGCGGCGAGCGTCGGCCCCGAATCCGCCGCCATCAGATCGTCGCCCAAGCCGCGGGTTGCGACCACCACGCCCCGATCGACCGACACAGTGATATCGTCTCCGGACCGCCAGGTCTCGACGGTGCCATTCCGCCCGGCCAGAGACAGGGTCGCATTCGCGTCGCGCGACGGAATGACAACTTCGAGCCCGCGCTTCGGAACTGCTCGCGTCACCACCTTCACGCCCACACCTTCGCCATTCGTCGCGGATTGCACGGGCGCGCCCTGTCCCACGGCCCCTCCGCCCGGAAGCGTCATCGTGTTGCCCAGTTTGTCGAATTGCGCACAGCCAGCGACCGCCAGCAGCGCCGCGCCGAAAACAAGTGATCTCATCGCCAGAACCGCTCCCAATTTCCGTCGAAGGAGGCGGGCTGATCTTCGCGCACCATCCCGTAAAGCCTGTTGGCCACACCCAACCGCGCCCCGCCGTCGCGCACGATCGGCTGGATCACCGTCGAATAGCGCTGCTTCGTCGGCTGCCCGGTCGCCCAGTGCAGCGGGATGGTGATCATGAAGCCCTTGTCGAACGAGCCCTCGCCGAAATCTTCCGAGGACACATCGGTCTTCGTCGCATAGACCCCGACTTTCCAGCCATTGTCGAAAACGCGCGAGAAGCTCAGCGTCGCGCCCCAGTCGCCGGCGAGGTAACGGCCGACATCGAGCTGCGTATAGAACTGGTCGGTGAACTGATAATAAGCGGATAGATGGCCCGTCGTGACCTCGTAGTCGCGCAGATCGAAGCGCTGGTCGTAGCCGCGCTGGCGTACCCGGTTAAGCTCGGCCCCGAGGGCGAGGCGGCTGTGTTCCGGCGCCCAGAGAAGCTCGGTCGAGACGCCCGCGAACATCGGCTCCAGATAGCCGGCCGTCACACGCCCGAAGAGATCGCGTCCCGGACGGAAAAAATAGGCCCCCGTCAGTTCCGGAATCGTCGGACCCGACCCCTTGTAATAGAGCCACGCATCCGAGCGCACATGCGGTAGCACCGAATCCGACGGCCGGTTCGCCTGATCGAGATTGCCGATCACCTTCTGGTTGACGCGCCCCGACAGCAACAGGCCTGGCGCGATCTCGTATTGCGCCTGCACGCTTACGCCCAGATCGGCGCGCAACGGATCGTCCGGGTCGAACAGGCCCGGAAGCAAATAAGGGCCGACACCCCAGGAAAAGCGCGGGTAGGTGCCGGGCGCGACCGGCAGCCGAGGGGGCGCGCCGTCGATCTGTGCATGGGCGCGCATCAGTTCGCCGCCGACGGGGTGGAATTCATAGGCCTCGAGGTCGTCCCGACGGATTGTCGTGGTCGAGACGGGCTGCGAATTTTCCGACAGGGTGATCGCGAAGCGATCGACCATAGCAGGGGCCTGCGCGCTCAGCACCCGCGCGGCGCGCCCGAGCGCTTCGGGCGGCGCGTTGTATCGGTCGTTGCGAATCTGGATCGCAAGGGTGGAGCCGCTGAGCTTCGCACCTTCCAGCACCAGTCCCTGTTGCGCCAAGGCCGGGCGCAGCTTCGCCGTCAGATAGGCCGGATCGTTCGTCCAGCTTTGCGCCGCCTCGATGCCCGCGCGCGGTACGACCGGCGGCGGTGCATCTTTCAGCCCGCTCGGATGCGCGTTGTGCTTGGGGTTCAGCGCGTAGCTCAATTGCACGCTGAAATCGGTTCCGTAGAGATAGCCCGCCGTGATCGAGGCCTGATCGTTGATCTTGTATTGCGCGGCGATGTTGACCGGGGATTTGCGATCGAAGGTCGGACCGTCCTCGCGCGTATAGGCGTCGGAGGAATATTCCGCCATCAGCCGCAGCCTGTCCGTCGCCTGCCATTCGACACCCGCAAACAGTGCCGCATCCCCGGTAAACCATTGCTGCGGCTGGAACGTCCCGCCCTGCGCCCCGGTGCGATCTCCGCGCGTCTTGAAGTGATCGCTCAGCACGCCCAGCGGATTGTCGAAGCCGTTATTCGACCCAAGCCGCCCCCAACCGATCCCCGCCGTCGCGCGCAGTTTCGGTGAGATCGACTTGGTCGCCACGACATATTCCCCGGAATAGATCCCGGTGCCGGTCATGTCGTTGAGGCCAATCGCCATCGCAGGCCAGAAGCGCCCCTCGTCGAGGAACCGATACTGGATCGAGAAGCTGCGATCGTAGAGCGTACCGCCGCCCATGTAGTTCTTGATCGTCGAATATCGGAAGCCAGCCGACAGGCGCGGCGTGATCTGGAACGCGGCCGAGACGCGCGTCTGTCCGGCGAAGGCGAAGACATTGAAGCCAAGCTCCGCATCCTCGCGACTGCCCGCGACGGGCATGTCGATCAGCCCCGGGATGCCATAGCTGTTATAGCCCCAGGCCCTGTCGGCCGATTGCGCGCAGGCGGGGCCGAAGCCGAGACTCGCGAGCGCACTGCTCGCCATAGCAAAGAAGAGAAAACGGGAGCGGTAGGGGCGCGCCAACATGTCAGGAAAATCCGCCTCGGTCACAATCAATTGGAGACCTAGCAGAGAGTCGCACTCCTCTGAAACGCGAATTGCTGCTTTTCCAAGGAATTGTCACCGATTTGCACTGCCGGGCGGCGACCCGCCGCCGAGCACGTGCTATTCGCCCACTGCGCGCATGTAGACATCTTCGTAGCGGATGATGTCATCTTCCCCGAGATAGGCCCCGGTCTGCACTTCGATCAGAACCATCGGCATCATTCCGGGGTTTTCGAGCCGGTGCGTCTCGCCGATCGGAATGTAGACGGATTCGTTTTCCGTAACGAGGCGCGCTTCCTTGCCAAGCGTCACGAGGGCGGTGCCCTGAACGACGATCCAATGCTCGGCCCGGTGGTGGTGACTTTGCAGACTGAGCGCCGCGCCGGGCTTCACCGTGATCCGCTTCACCTGAAACCGATCGCCGGTGACGAGGCTCTCGAACCCGCCCCAGGGTCGGTGATCGCGCGGGAAGTCTGTCGCCTGCGCAGCGTCGCGGGCCTTGAGCGCGTTAACCGCCGCTTTCACATCCTGCGCGCGCGAGCGATGCGCGACGAGGACCGCGTCGGGCATCGCCACCGCGATCACGTCCTCGAGCCCGATCCCGACCATCTGTAGCCGCGGGTCTTCCGAGCGCAGCAGGCTGTCGCGGCAATCGATCGCGGTGGCAGCGCCCGACAGCGCCACCCCGTCGGAACGCGCAGCGGGGGCCGCGCGGCGCACCGCCTCCCAGTCGCCCAGATCCGACCAGCCCGCCTGCACCGGCATCACGGAGACGCAGCCCGCGCGTTCCATGATCGCGTAATCGATCGAGATGTCGGGCGCATCCCCCCAGGTATCCGGGTCGAGTCGCAGAAAACCCAGATCGGCGCGCGCGGCAGCGAATGCCGCCTCGACGCGCGCGAGGAGGCTCGGCGCGTGGGTTCGCGCGGCCTCGAGGATCGCGCCCGCGGAAAACAGAAAGAGGCCGGAATTCCATAGGTAATCGCCGCTTTCATAGAGGGCGCGCGCCCGTACGAGATCGGGCTTTTCGATGAACCGGACCAGGGGCACGGGGCCGCCGACGCCTGACTCCTGAGAAGGTTCGAGATATCCATACCCCGTCTCGGCCCGGTCGGGGGTAATGCCAAAGGTCACCAACCGCCCTCTCCGCGCCGCAAGCTCCGCGCCTGCGATCGCCTCCTGAAACGCCTGCGCATCGGCGATGACATGATCCGAGGGCGCGACCAGCATCAGCGCCTCCTCCCCTGCCTCGCGTCGGAGCCAGAGCGCCGCGGCGAGAACGGCGGGGGCGGTGTTGCGCCCCTCGGGCTCCAGCATCACCGCGCCGGGATCAATGCCGACCGCGGCAAGCTGCTCGGTCGCGATGAAGCGGAAGTCGGATTGTGTGAGCACCAGCGGCGGCGCGAAACCCGCGCCCGACAACCGCTCTGCCGTCGCTTGAAACAGTGTTACCGGCCCTGTCAGTTCGGCGAATTGCTTCGGATAGCTGCGTCGGGACAGCGGCCACAGACGCGTTCCCGACCCGCCCGCTAGAAGAACCGGAGTGATCATGTGCATCCTCCCCATCTCGGCAGGTTTCTCCTGCCATGTCGGAGCTTTGCACGGTCATTCCTAACGCCACGTTAACGACGCTCGGAACCACTTTGGCGCGCATCTTTACGCACGAATTCGCCTTGTCAGATTGACTTGTCAGGCCCTATCCATCAGTCAGCAAAGCACACCCCGGTTGGACAAAAGGCCCAAGCCATGACCGATCAGAGCCCGGCCCGCGCGTGGCATGTGGCGCAGTTCAAGCCCAACAGCGCCGCCATCGCCCGGCGCAATCTGGCGCGCCAGAAGTTCGAGGTTTTCCTGCCGATGATCGAGACGACGCGGCGCCAGGCGGGCAAATTTGTGACCCGCAGTACGCCGCTCTTTCCAGGCTATCTTTTCCTGCGCGAGACACCTGGCTCGGCGCATCTCGGCGCGGTGAACGGGACGCAGGGGATAACGCGGCTCGTGGCGCTTGCAGGTCGCCCGACGCCGGTGTCCGACGCGATGATCAAGGCGCTGCGCGCGCGCTGCGATACTCAAGATCAAGTTCAGCCGCTGCCGGATTACGCGCCCGGCGATGCGGTCACGCTGACGACCGGGCCGTTCGCGGATTTTGTGGCGACGGTTGAAAGGGTCGATGCCGAGAGACGGGTCTGGCTGCTGTTGGATTTCATGGGCCGCGAGACCCGGATCAAGGCTACGCCTGACGCCTTGATCTAAGCCCGCGAACCAGCGCTACAGCCTAGCCTTTGTGCTGCTCATACGCGGCCAGGGCGCGCTCCCGCCCTTCCTTGAGATCGATCAGTCGATCGGGATAGTCCTGATCCGGCGTTAGCGCCCAACTCTCTGGGATCGCTTCGAAATAATCCGTCGCCGTCCCGGGCGGATTGGCCTGCCCCTCGGCGATGAAATCCTTCCGGTAGCACCCGTCCTTATCGAATTTTTCCAGCTGCGTCTCCGGATTGAACACGCGGAAATAGGGCGTCGCGTCCGGCCCCGGACCTGCCACCCATTGCCATCCCATCGCGTTGCTTGCCGGATCCCAGTCGATCAGGCAGTCCTCGAACCAGCGCAAGCCTACCCGCCAATCGGTCATCAGGTGCTTGCTGAGATAAGAGGCCACGATCATCCGGGCGCGATTATGCATCGTGCCGGTGACATACATCTCGCGCATCGCCGCATCGACGAAAGGCTCTCCGGTCATGCCGCGCCGCCACGCCTCGGCGTCGTTATTGTCGCGCCGCCAGTCGAAGCCGTTCCACTCGTCGCGCCAGTTTCTCTCGGCCATGTCGGGCCAGTGAAAGAACAGGTGCCAGGCGAATTCGCGCCAGACGAGCTCCTTCAGGAAGGTTTCCGCACCGGGGTTGCCCTCGGCCATCTCGCGATAACCGGCATGCCAGATCGTACGCGGGGAGATCTCGCCATAAGTCAGGTTTTCGGACAGGCCCGAGGTACCGCCCGAAGCGGGCACATCACGCTGAGTCTTGTAGGCCGAGAGGCGATCGCGCAGGAAATTCGACAGCCGCGACTGCGCGGCGCGCTCGCCGACATTGACATGTTTCGCAACGATGGCCGCACCGCGCCGCATCGCCGCTCCCATCCTCCAGTCGTCCAGCTTTTCGCTTCTTGGCCAATTACTTGGCGTGCGAAGTTCAGACACTGTCTTAACTTCCGGCGCGACATCCGTGCCCTTCACCGCGTTCCAAAAGGGCGTGTAAACCTTATAGGGGCCGCCGGTCTTGGTCTCCACCGTCCACGGTTCGAACAGCAGATGCCCGGTGAAGCTTTTCGCCTCGATCCCGTCGTCGGAGAGCGCGGATTTCACCTCCGTATCGGTGTCGCGACCCGGCTTGTCGTAGCGGCGCGACCAATAGACCGCGCCCGCGCCCGTCTCCTCGATCAGCGCACGGAGCACCGTAAGCGGCGCGCCCTTGCGCAGGATCAGCTTCGAGTCTTTCTCCGAGAGGCTTTCCGCAAATGCCTCCACCGCAAGACCAAGCCGCCATTTCGCCGCCGCCCCCAAGGCTTCGACCTGGTCGTCATGGATGAAGACCGGGATCACCGGGGCACCGGTCTTCGCGGCCGCCGCCATCGCCTCATGATCGTGGAATCGGAAGTCGCGCCGCAGCCATAACAGGACGGGGGTGTCACTCATGCTCGTCTCCTTTGCCTCCCTCTCCTTACGCGCCGCGCCCGATCCGGTTCAGTCGCGCCCAAATTTTCCGCATCCGCCCCGCTTGACCATAGCGCCGCACCGTCAAACCCGGCGCTCCTGCCTAACGGCCGTGCAAATGCCTCTTGCGAGGGCGAAAAAGCCGCTCTAGCGTTTTCACAAAACGAACACAAAACAGGGAAGATACAATGAAGACTTCTGCTCTCCTTATGGCGGGGATCGCCGTGGCCGCACTGAGCGCGCCCGCGCGGGCCGCCGATCCGGACCTGACTATCTTCGATTGGGCCGGCTTCGAAATTCCGGGCCTGTTCCAGCCCTATATCGACAAATACGGCGACAGCCCGACTTACGCCTTCTACGGCGATGACGACGAAGCCTATCAGAAACTCGCCTCCGGCTTCAAAGCAGATGCCGCCCATCCCTGTTCGCAGATGATCTCGAAATACAAGGACGCCGGGCTGATCGAGCCCTGGGATGTCTCCAAGATCCCGGAGTTCAAGAATATCGACCCCAAATACCTGAACTCGAAGATTTTCGTCGATGACGACAAGAACGTCTGGTATCTGCCGACCGATTGGGGCGCGACCGCGATCGCCTACAATCCCGACAAAGTCCCGGCCGAAGACGTGGCCAGCCTCGATGTCTTCGTGAACCCGAAATATGCGGGCCGCACCTCGCTGCCCGACAGCTCGGACGACGTCTGGGCGCTGGCCTATCTCGCGACCGGCGTGACCGACTGGACCAATGTCACCGACGAGCAGTTCCAGGCCGCCGCCGACTGGCTGCGCGAAGCCAACAAGAACGTGCAATCTTACTGGACCGACCCCTCGCAGCAGGCGCAGTTGATGGCCTCGGGCGAGGTTCTGGTCGCGTGGTCGTGGAATGACGGCGTCGCCTATCTGCAGGACGACAATTATCCGGTCGCCTTCCAGCGCGAGGCGAAAGAGGGCTCGTCGACCTGGTTCTGCGGCTTCGTGAACCTCAAGGACGGTCCCGGCTCGGAAGAAAAGCTTTACGATTTCATGAACGCATGGCTGCGCCCGGAGGCGGGCCCGGTTCTCGTCGACGAGATCGGCTACGGTCACACGAACACCGAGGCGATGAAACTGATCCCGCCGGAGCAGCTGGAAACGGCAGGTCTGACCGAGATCAACGCGCCTGTCCTCGCACAGACGCCCAACTCGCCGGAGCTGCGTGAAAAGCAACTGGCCGAGTTCGAGAAGATCAAGGCTGGCTTCTGATCACTGCGCCGAATACGTCACAACCCGAGGGCCGCGTCTGACGCGGCCCTTTCTAATTGCCCCCCTCGTGCTAGCTGCGTGCAACCGACCATTTGAGACCGACCATGATCCTCGACGCAGCCATTCTCATTCTCGCCCTGATCGTCCTTGCCGCGATGTTCCTGCCGCAGCTACGCGACCTGCCGCGCTGGCGCGCCATGGTGACGCCGCTGGCCTCGATCATCGGCTCGGGCTTCCTGGTGCTGGGGCCGATCCTAGAGGTGCGCTACGGCAGTTTCGCGCCGCTTGCGATGGCGGCCTTGTGTGGCTTGGGATGGCTGTTCGGCGCGGCCGTGCGCGCCAATATCCGCGCCGAGGACGTGCCCGACACCCGCGCCGTCAAGCGCATCGAAGAGGTGGCACAGCTCGCACTCGCCTTCGCCTATGTCATCTCGGTCGCCTATTACCTCAACCTGTTCGGGGCCTTCGCGGTTTCGCTTACGCCGTGGAACACGGCTTTCGCGGCGCGCGCGGTGACGACGACGATGCTCGCCATCGTCGCGATCGCCGGATTCTCGGGCGGGTTCAAACGGCTCGAGCAGATGGAATATGCCTCGGTCGCACTCAAGCTCGCGATCATCGCCGGACTGATCCTCGGCCTTGCGGTCTATTTCGGCAAGGTCGCAGTCGCGGGCGATCTTGTGGTCGATGCGCCGACGCTGGGGCCGTGGGACTCTTTACGGCTGCTCTTCGGCCTGATCGTGACCGTGCAGGGGTTCGAGACCGCGCGCTATCTGGGCAAGAGCTACGATGCCGACACCCGGGTCGCTGCGATGAAATGGGCGCAGATGCTCGCGACCGCGATCTACATGGTCTATATCGCGCTGCTGGCTTACATCTTCACGCCCAACGCCCATAACCTGACCGAGACCGCGATCATCGACATGATGCGCGTCGTCGCCCCGATCCTGCCGGCCATGCTGGTAGCCGCGGCGCTGGCCGCGCAGTTCTCCGCTGCCGTGGCCGATACCGGTGGCGCGGGCGGTCTGATCGCGGAATTCTCGCGTGGGAAGATCCCGCAAAAGGCGGCCTACCCGGTGTTGATCGGCGCGGGCATCGTGCTGACCTGGACGACCGACCTGTTCCAGATCATCTCCTACGCCTCGCGCGCCTTCGCGGGCTATTACGCGCTGCAAGCAGTGCTGGCCGCACTGCAAACCGAAGGGACGAAGCGCCACGCGTTCTGGGCACTTGCTGCGCTTGGGGTCGCGATCACGCTTCTGGGCATCCCGGCCGAAGGCGACTGAGGCGCCTATCCGGCCAGGCTAGCTCTCGGCCAGCGCCTGCGCATGCAGCCGCGCATCGAGCGCATAGTAATCCCCTATGAAGCCGCGAATATCGTCCGTCAGGAACGCCTCGTAAGGTGGGGTGTGCGCCGCCATCCAGTCCCCCGGCAGCGCATCGGAGAGATCGCGCGTCGGCGTCCCGCGTGTCTTTTGCGCCGCATTGGTCAGCCCGAGCCGGATCTCGCGCAGATCCTCCGGCAGGCGCTCACGCAGGAAGGCCTCGAAACTCTCGATCTTTTCCAGCGCGAAGAGCCTGTCCCAGCGGCGATTTTGCAGGTAGCTCCACTGTGCCGCCCAGTGGCTGTCCTGCACCTCGCGCGCAGTGGCGTTGATGTAGAAACAGAATTGGCGAAAGCTCAGCCCGCGCTCGACCATCTCCCGGTCCGGCGCGTCTCCCCCCGCGAAGAACGCATAGACCGACCGGGTATGATGGAGCACCGAGTCTTGCATACGATTGCGCCCGAACTTGTCGCAATAGCAGCTGACGAGCCGATCGACGGGATCGCGCAGAAGCGCGACCGAGACCCAATCCGGCGCGTGATCAACGCGGGCGCGTGCGGCGAAGGCCCAGTGGCGTGCCTGCATGCGGCTCTGCCCGGAATCGAGCCAGTAATGCGACATCCCCGGCTCGGGTCGTCCATCGCCCACCAACCGCAGAGCCCAATCCTTGACCGAGGTATTGGCGACCTTCGCGATCGGGCAGAACACCGCCCGCGCCGGCGCAATGTAGAGCATCGCGCGATCGTACTGGCTGCGATCCTGATCGCGCAGAAGCCGGGCCTTGCGTCGATATTCCTCCGACCCGCGCAGCTCCCGCTCGACATCGGCCACGCTCGCGCGCCGCTCTTTCAACGCGGCCTGCGCCCGCGCTTTCGCAGGCCGCCCGAGAAAGGCCTGAAACAACGTGTCGATCGCGGCAGGCGTGGCGCGCATCTGCGCGGCCAGTTCCGGATCGGCAAAGGCGACGGGCTGCAGGGATAAATCCGTCATGCGGCGAGACTTTCATAGCGGGACATCAGAGGCGCGAGCTGCGCGGGCCAGCCATATTGCGCCACGTCTTCGGGGCGGCGCTGCGAGCCGATCGCCCCCGTCATGGCATCGCGCAACAAGCGACGAAACTGCACCGGATCATCCGCGACATGAACGCCGCTCAGCCCCTCCGCGTCTTCAAACCCGCGCATCGCGGGGCGCATCGCGACGACGGGCTTGCAGGACAAAAGCGCCTCCGCGGTCTTGAGATTGGTGCCGCCTCCCTCGGTAATCGGCAGGCAGATGGCGCGGGCGTGATGCAGAAGACCACTCAAGGTTTCTTCCGCCACCACGCCCAGGGGCGCGACGAATTCCGCGTTCATCTGCGCGTAACGTTCATAGCGGGCGTCGGTGGTAATAAGTTGGGTCATCGCCCCCGCGACGGCGAGGCGGCTACGCGGCGGAAGGAACCCCGGAATTTCGCCAAAAGACGCCCAATAGCCCGTGGCGTTCGGCGGATGCGCCGAGCCCGCAACGAGTGCGTAAGCCCCATCCAACGGTGCGGGTGGACGCGCCTCGGGATCGGGCGCCCAGCAGCCGTTCGGAGCCACGACGATCGCCGGCGCGCCCTGCTGGCACGCGAAGTGCCGTGCATCGGCCTCGCAGACCGCGATGACCAGATCGGCCGCCGCGACGAGCGCCGCTTCGAGCGCTTCCGCCTGCGCGCGCCAATGCGGGTCGATCAGCGCCGCCTCGACATTATGGGCGGAATAGATGAGCCGGGCGCGGCGCAGGATGGGGTCGCGTTCCAGCGCTTCGGCGAAAAGCGGATAGAGCCAGGGATGCTCGAACTGCACCGCGTCGGGAGCGAAGTCGCGCAACTCGCCGATCAGCCCGGGGATCAATGGATGAGCGGCGAGAGCGTCCGATATATGCAGATCCTCTCGGCGCTGCGGATCGTGGAGACGCGGCAGCAGCGCCATCGGCACCGCCGTACGTTGCTCGTCCGGGGAGCCGTCGGGATAGCTGCGCGTCGAATAGATCGGGACATAGCGAAAGATATGCCCCGCCGCCCGCGCCTGCCGCGCAATGGCTGCGACCCGGCGCTGACCGCCATGTAGCGGGCGGTGGATCGGATAATGACCGAAAGCGGCGATCTTCATGCGGCGTCCTCCCGGTAGGTCGTGGCGTTTTCGGGAAGCGCGTAGAATGTGGCGGGACGTGAAGATTTCTCCGACGAGTCCACGTCGAAACCTTCGGTCAACGCCACTCGAAAATCGGCCCATCTATGCGGCTTGAACCGCTCCACATGCGCGCAGGCCGCGCGATAGGCCGCCTCGTCCACCATCAGCGCCTCGGTGCGCGCAAGCCAGCGCTCGCCCTCGAACAGACCGATCGCCTCGGAGGCCCCGCCCCCGGCTTCGATCAGCGCCGGCGCATCCGACGTGAGACAGGGTTTGCCATGCAGCAACGATTCCACGACTGGCAGGCCCCACCCTTCGTAATGGGAGGGGTAGATGGTGAAGCGACAGTTGCCGTAGAGCAGCTGCAACTCGGCATCGTCCACATCGTCGAGGATGCGGATCGCGCCATGCGGCAGGCCGGGATCGGCCCGCACCATCGCGAGCAGCGGGTCGATGGACCAGCCGGGCTGCCCCACCCAGACCAAGGGCAAGACATCGCCGCCGTGCCGCGCACACAGCTCCCGCCAGAGGCGATAGGCGAATGCGTGGTTCTTGCGCGGCTCTTGCGTGCCGACCATGAGGACGTAACGCCCGGGCTCCAGGCTTCGGTGCGCGAAGATTCCCGAGAGATCGTCGGCGGGCGTGGTTCGCGCCACCGCATCGGCACCGAGGGCAACGACACGCACTTGGGTCGGGTCCAACTCGGGGTAGCCGCAACTGGCGGCGTGGGCGAGCAGATCGCACCGCGTCACCTCTGAATTCGTCCAGATCCGATCCACCCCCCAGAGCATCCAATGCAGCGCGGGCGGAAAAGTCTTGCGCGTCGTGGGTTCGGCGACATGCCCCCAGAGGATCGGGATCAGGTCATGAATGTAGTAGCTCAGCCGCCAGCCGTGGGACTGGCGCATCTCATAGGCCGCGCGGTAGCGCGCGTCGCCCCAGAATCCGCCGGCCGAGACATAGTCACTCACTTCCTCGGGCGAAATCCGGTTTCGATCGGCGCAGATCTCGTCATGAACCGTATCGATGAGCCCGTAATGCGCCCGGTGATTGAGCGCATCGAGCGCGCGGATGCGCGGCGCGATACGCGGAGCGATCCGCTCGAGCCGTACGAGCCAGCGGCGCATCTGGGCATATTCGTCACCGCTCAGCCGCAGCAATTCCTCCGCCGCGACGCTCTCACGCCGCGCACGAAGGGCAGCTTCGCTAGGTCTTGCGCCCTGCCCCGAGTCGCATCCGACCACCCGCATTCTGCGCGAGACTCGCCAGACAAACCGCCCGATCCGCGCCCATGACCGCCAGCGGCGCGGCGCGGTGAGGGCGCGCGCAGGCGCCTCCGGCTGAAAACCGTTGCGAAAGATGACCTCTTCGAAGATCGCCTGAGGGATGCGATAGAACCCGCCACGCGCCTCGTCATAGATCACTGGCACCGTCCGCACGCCGAAGTGCGCGGCAAACGCCCGCCAGACCTCATGTTCCACCCGCAGGATGCCCATCGGGCGCCAATGGCGGAACTGATAGCTCGTGCTGAGATCGATCAGGATCGTCTTGTCGCGCATCGCGCCCCTCCATGGCCAGTTCTTGACCCGACTCGAGCTATAGCGTGCTGCCAGTTCACGTCCGGTTAATGCGCATTCATCCCATCCGACGCCTTGAAGCGCCCCGATCTTCCCCCTATATTCCAAAGCGTTCCCGGCAACGGGGACTATGGGCATAAACGCGCATGTAATAAGCGGATCGGACCCGGGGGCGGTACCCGGCGGCTCCACCAATCAACCCTCGTTGGGGGAGAATGGGGCCGAAATAGGATCGACGAACGTGTAAAGATGTTTGCTTTGTCCCGGTGAGCCACCACCGTTATCGGTGCAAATTGTACAGTTGCCAACGACAACCGTGCTCCGGTCGCTCTGGCTGCGTAAGCAGCTCGGGTAACCGAAACTTAACTCCTTGCGCTTAGCCGCGTAAGGCGGGGCCCGCAGGAGCCTTGCAACAGAATCCTGCATTTCTTCCCCCCTTTGTTCATTCGATCACCGTAAACCGGTTTGATATTCGTGCCTGCAATGCTCGCCCGAAAGGATCGGCTGGACGAGATCGACGGGTTGTTTGACGCGGATGCCTTGACCAAAGGACTGATCTCTGGGCTCGAGATTCGACCGGAGGTTTTCGGCGAACGGGTGCCGGCGTTGCGGGCGCATTTACACGGAATTCAGATAGCCGTGCTACGCCATGTCGAATGCGGCCACTGGCTCTGGACGCTTCTGAAAGTCGCGGGAAAATCCGCGCAGACCGCGCGTTCGGTGGGGTTTACCGGACAATTGACCATGCGATTTCGCGGAGAAAAAATCGTGGAAGCTTACAACACTCACGACGTGATCGCGCTGCTCTAGGGCTTGGAACTGATGCCCCCGACAGGGTCGCGCTCTGCCTACCCGGGGAGATGCTGGAGTAAGCAGAAACGCTCCCCCGTCTCGCCTCTAGGATGCAAAAGCATCGATCGCGACGAGGCTGGCGCGTCCCCGCAAAGTCGCGCTTCGCGCTCCCTCGCCCGCCTTGCGGCCCGCCAAGAATCCCCTATGCTTGAGGCCGAGAAGAAAGGGACTTGGCCATGACGCAATCCATTGATTACGGAAACCTGATGCATCACGCGATGCGCGGGCTGATCCAGACAGTGCTGAGCGACATCGCGGCGAATGGCCTGCCCGGTGAACACCACTTTTTCATCACCTTCGATACCCGTCATCCCGACGCCGAACTCGCCGATTGGCTGCGCGAACGGTACCCCGAGGAAATGACGATCGTCATCCAGAATTGGTATGACAATTTCGAAGTGGGCGAGGACGGTTTCTCGATCACGCTGAACTTCGGCAATTCGCCCGAGCCGCTCTATGTGCCGCTCGACGCGATCACCACCTTCGTCGATCCCTCGGTAGAGTTCGGCCTGCGTTTCGAGACGCAGGAATATGACGACGAAGACGAGTTCGAAGAGGAAGAGGTGGCCGAGGAAGAAGAGGCGGCCCCCGCCGCGCGTGGCGAGGCCGAGGTCGTGAGCCTCGATCAATTCCGCAAGTAACCCGGTGGCGTCGGAGCCTCCGGACCGCGAAGCGCTTCTGTCGCTTTATCGCGGCTATCTGACTTGCCTGAACGAACAGGACTGGGCGCGTCTCGGTGATTTCGTGCATCCCGCGGTCACTCATAATGCGCGCCCGCTTGGCCTCGCGGGCTACCGGGAGATGCTCGAGAGTGACCATCGCGCGATCCCCGACCTTCATTTCGATGCGGAAACGCTTGCGGCCGATCCGCCAGTGATCGCAGCACGGCTGCGCTTCGACTGCACGCCCGTGGGACTGCTCTTCGATCTGCCGGTGAATGGCCGCCGCGTGAGGTTCGACGAGCATGTCTTCTATCGCGTTGCAGATGGCCGCATCCGCGAGGTGCATTCGCTGATCGACCGGGATGCGATCGCCGCACAGATCTGAGAGCCGCCCCAAGTATACCTCCGTATACCGTTGCAAAATTCCTTCGCGGGCCCTATCAGTGCGTGCGAAAGATTGCGCGCAATCATGGAGGCCCAGATGACCGCGACCCGCACCGAAACCGACAGCTTCGGCCCGCTTGAAGTTCCTGCAGACAAATATTGGGGCGCGCAGACGCAGCGCTCGATCATGAACTTCCCGATCGGATGGGAGCGCCAGCCGGTCCCGATCATCCGCGCGCTCGGCGTGATCAAGAAAGCCTGCGCGATGGCCAACAAGGCGCAGGGCAAGCTGGACGCGAAGATCGCCGATGCGATCATCGAGGCGGCCGGCGAAGTGATCGAAGGAAAGTTCGACGACAACTTCCCCCTCGTGGTCTGGCAGACCGGATCGGGTACGCAGTCGAACATGAACGCCAACGAGGTGATCTCGAACCGCGCGATCGAAATTCTGGGCGGCGAGATGGGGTCGAAAAACCCGGTCCACCCGAACGATCACTGCAACATGGGGCAGTCCTCGAACGACACCTTCCCGACCGCGATGCATGTCGGGATCGCGATGCAGGCGCGCGACGTGCTGCTGCCCGGTCTGCGCAAACTGCACGCGGCGCTGGAAGCCAAGGCCGAGGACTTCAAAGACATCATCAAAATTGGCCGCACCCACACGCAGGACGCGACGCCGCTGACCCTCGGCCAGGAGTTCTCCGGCTACGCCCATCAGGTGAAGAAGGGAATCGAGCGCGTCGAAGCCTCGCTCGGCGACATCTACGAACTGGCCCAAGGCGGCACCGCCGTCGGCACCGGTTTGAACACCCAAGTCGGTTGGGCCGAGACCGTGGCGGCGAATATGGCCGAGATTACCGACCTGCCCTTCGTCACCGCGCCGAACAAGTTCGAAGCGCTCGCCGCGCATGACGCGATGGTCATGTTCTCGGGCGCGCTGAAAACCGTGGCCGCCTCGCTCTTCAAGATCGCCAACGACATCCGCCTGCTGGGCTCTGGCCCGCGCTGCGGCCTGGGCGAGCTGATCCTGCCGGAAAACGAGCCGGGCTCCTCGATCATGCCGGGCAAGGTGAACCCGACGCAGGCCGAAGCGCTGACCATGGTCTGCGCCCATGTCATGGGCAATGACGCGGCCATCGGTTTCGCCGGCTCGCAAGGCCATTTCGAGCTCAACGTCTACAACCCGATGATGAGCTATAACGTGCTGCAATCCATGCAGCTTCTGGGCGACAGCGCCTCGGCCTTCACCGACAACATGGTTGCCGGCATCGAGGCCAACGAGCCGCGCATCGAGAAGCTGCTGCACGAGTCGCTGATGCTGGTCACCGCGCTCGCGCCGACGATCGGCTACGACAACGCGACCAAGGTCGCGAAGACCGCGCATAAGAACGGCACCACGTTGAAGGAGGAGGCGATCAAGCTTGGCTTCGTCGACGAGGAAACCTTCGACAAGGTCGTCCGCCCCGAGCAGATGATCGGCCCGAAAGCCTGATCCAGCTTCCATGAATGACGAAGGGCGGCCCAGTGGTCGCCTTTTTCATTGGGGGGCTCTGCCCCCGCGCTTTCAGCGCTCACCCGGGATATTTCGGCAAGCCCGATGCAGCCATGTCCGTTCGGGCTTGTCTAAATATCCCGGGGTGAATGCCGAAGGCAGAGGGGCAGCGCCCCTGCCCGGCCCGCAGTTCTCAGGCAAGATGAAGATGTATGCGGCGGTTCATCTTGCCCTTCTTCTCGATCTTGCCGAGTCGGAGGCCACCGATCTCGCCGGTCGAGGCGACATGGGTGCCGCCGCAGGGCTGCAGGTCGATGCGGTCGGCAGCTTCGCCGATCGCGACCAGCCGCACCCAGCCCTGCCCCTTGGGCGGCGCGACCGACAGCGTCTTGACCAGCTCTGGCTGCGCCTCGAGTTCGGCATCGGTGATCCAATGCTCGACCACTTTCAGGTCTTGCGCGACCCAATCGTTCAGCTGCCGTTCGATCGCTTCCAGATCTTCAGGCCTCTCCGGCATATCGAAATCGAGCCGCCCCTTGTCGGACCCGATCTGTCCGCCCGTCACCGGCAGCGGGATCGCGACCGACAGCAGGTGCAGCGCGGTATGGACGCGCATGTGGCGGTGGCGGCGTTCCCAGTCGAGATGCTGCTGCACCTGAGCACCGACAGGCGGCAGGGGCTGCGGCTCGGCGGGCACGAGGATCACCGCGCCGGGCGCACCGGATTCGGCCTTCACGGTGGTCGCGATCTCGATCTCGCCGCCGTCCCAGACCAGCTTGCCGCTATCCCCCGGTTGGCCGCCGCCGGTCGGGTAGAAGATCGAATCCGCGCAATAGATGCCGCCTTCGTCGGTCAGTCCGGTCACCCGAACTTCGAGATCGCGGGCATAGGGGTGGATACGGTAGCTTTGCTGCTGCGATTGTTTAACGGTCTCCTGCATCGGCCTCTCCATCGGAACTGTCGTGGCGCTGTTGTTCTAACCCTTCCGGACCTTCGCCGGGTTGAGGCTTGCCATACTCGGCGCGGCTGACGGGGCGCTTGGAGGCGGTGTCGTCACTGTCCTCCGACCCCTTGTCCTCGGCCTTGTCGGATTGCGCCTCGGCGTCTTCCTTATTGGGCCGCAGCACCTCGGGGTTGCGCAACCAGACGTCGCGCTGTGCGAAGGGAATCTCGATCCCGGCCTCGGCGAAGCGTTGATTGATCTCGTGGTTCATCTCGCTCTGGACGCGGAGGATGAAGTTCACGTCCGAGAGGATCACGCGCACCTCGAAATCGAGGCTGTCCGCGCCGAAGCCCTTGAAGATCACGACCGGCTCGGGGTTCATCATCACCAGCGACTGGTTCGCGGCCACCTCGTGCAGGATGGTCTCAACCTTGCGGGTGTCGGTGCCATAGGCCACGCCGACCGGCACGATCAGGCGCCCCGTGACATTACCGCGCGTCCAGTTCGTCACCTGCCCCGAGATCAGGTCCGCATTGGGCACGATGACTTCGGTGCGATCGAAGGTCTCGATCCGGGTGGAGCGCACGGAGATCGCCTTCACGATCCCCATCTGGCCGTTGACCTCGATCCAGTCGCCTTCGGAGATCGGGCGCTCGATCAGCAGGATGATGCCCGAGACGAAGTTCTGCACGATGGTCTGCAGACCGAAACCGACACCGACAGAGAGCGCACCGGCGACGATGGCGAGCGAGCTGAGGTCGATCCCGGCCGAGGAAATCGCGATCACCGCGGCGAGGAAGATGCCGAAATAGCCAAGGCCCGAGACGATAGCGTTCTGCCCGCCCTTGTCGATCTTGGTCTTCGGCAGAAGCGAGGTTTTCAGCGCCCCTTGCAGGAGCCGGGTAACCATCAGGCCGATCACGAAGACGATCGCGAAGGTCAGGAAAATGCCAGGCGAGATCGTGACGCCGCTGACCGAGACACCGTTCTGGAAACGCGTCCACATCTCGGCCAGATCGGCCGGGCGCGCGCCCCAGATCAGAGCTGCGGGCGGCATCGCGAGCAGGCCAAGCAGGAAGCCGATCAGCGCCGGGATCAGAGAGTCGCGCCCGTCATCTTCGCGCCGGGCGACCAGCACATAGACATCGGTAAAGAACTGGTTGAGCACCAGGAGCAGCGCGATCAGCCCCAGCGTCAGGATGGTCGGGAAGATCAGCGCGTTGGCGGCGTTGATATAGCCGATACCGCCCAGAACCGGCGCGACCACCGCGACCGCGATCAGCGCATTGCCGAGCGCCCCCACGAGCCGGTCGCGGAACGCGCCCTCCTCGGAGCCGGAGGTCTCGTTGCGCAGGTGGCGCCGCAGCAGTTGCCCGAAGCGGAAGAGCGCGATCGCGGCGAGAACCTGCAGCGGGAAGACCAAGACGCCGAAACCGGCATCGAGCGTATGCCCCGCCGCATCGATCTCTTCGGCCGTTTTCGCGCTTCCCTCGATCACATCCTGCCCGCGCGCGACGAGCCAATCGCCGAACGGGCCCTGGATCGCCGCGAAAACCGCCAGCGAGATCGTCAGCAACCGACCTTCGCGGCGACGCTCGCTTTGCAGGGTGAAGGGCGCGACTTGCCGGTCGTTGCGCGGGAAGATGCGGCCCGAGAGCCAGAAGGCGACGAAGGCCGCGCTCAGCACCACGCCGATCGCTATGAGCAGCTCCATCCATCGCGAGCCGAAGAGTTCGGTCTGAACCAGCGCAGCTTCGAGCAGCACGATCCCCGCGATCGGCAGCAGGAGCTGCCCCAGCGAGACGATGAAATCGATCACCCTCTGCGCATTGCGCGCCAGCCGCGCCTCGAGCACATCGGCCAGCTTGTCGATCCATGTCCGGCCGCGCGCCACCAGAAGCAGCGCCACCAACAGCAAGCCCACGATCGCGGGCGCGTTGTTGCGCGCACTGGCATAGGGATCGGTGTCATTGAGCTGCTGGCCCATCTCCGAGGCAAGCTCGGAGGTCAGTTCCGACAGCACTTTCAGCCCCTCGGGCCAGTTTATCGGGTTCAGCGGCGAGGGTGTGAGCCGCAACAGCTTGTCAGTCTGCCGCGCGCGCAGAAGCTGGTCGATATTGGCAACGATGGAATCCGCGCGGCTCGCGGCCTCGGTCGCGCGCAACCCCGGCGATTGCAGCTGCGCCAACTCGTCGTTGAGTTTCTTGCGCCGGTCGGCGATCGCCTTGTCCTCGCTCTGGCCCTCCTTCGGCGGAGGTCCGAGCGCTTCGATCTGCGCTTTGACGGTCGAGATCTGGCTGGCGTTGATATCCTCGGCCGCCTTGAATTTCTCGCGCCAGTTGACGACCTCCTGCCGGATCTTGTCGAATTCCTGGCGCTGCGCCTTGTCGGCCTGCACCATCTGCTCGGCTTCGGTCGCGGTTTTTTCCCACGCCTTGTAATCCGGCGGCTCGGGGCTTTGTGCAAAGACGATCCCCGGAAGCGCCAGCGCGACGGCCAGCAATAGCAGACGCGCCAGACGCAGGATCATCCCTCGAACACCTCCGGCATCTCACGCGGGGCCCGGTCGAGCCATTCCGGCACAGGCAGACCCTTGCCCTTGAGAAAGTCGGGGTTGAAGAGCTTCGACTGGTAGCGGTTGCCGTAGTCGCACAGCACCGTCACGATCGTATGGCCGGGGCCAAGCTCGCGCGCCATATGCATCGCGCCCGCGATATTGATGCCCGAGGAGCCGCCCAAGCAGAGGCCTTCTTCCTGCAGCAGGTCGAATACCACCGGCAGCGCCTCGCTATCGGGGATGTTGAAGCTCATATCCGGGGTGAAGCCCTCGAGATTGGCGGTGATCCGCCCCTGCCCGATGCCTTCGGTGATCGACGAGCCCTCGGATTTGAACTCGCCGGTCGTGTAATAGCTGTGCAGTGCCGCGCCATCGGGATCGGCGAGGCCGATCTTCACGCCCTTGGGCTGCAGCGCCATGCCGGTGCCCGCGAGCGTGCCGCCCGAGCCCACCGCGCAGATGAAGCCGTCGACCTTGCCGCCGGTCTGATCCCAGATTTCGGGGCCGGTCGTTTCGATATGAGCCTGCCGGTTCGCGGTATTGTCGAACTGGTTGGCCCAGATCGCGCCATGCGGATCGGTCTTGGCCAGTTCCTTCGCCAGCCGCTCGGAATAGCGCACGTAGTTGTTGGGGTTGCGATAGGGCGCGGCCGGGACCTGCACCAGCTCGGCGCCGGCCAGCCTCAGCATGTCCTTCTTTTCCTGGCTCTGCGTCTCGGGGATCACGATCACCGAGCGAAAGCCCATCGACGCGCCCACGAGCGCGAGGCCGATGCCGGTGTTGCCCGCCGTGCCTTCGACGATCGTGCCACCGGGTGCGAGCTCGCCGCGCTGGATCGCGTCGCGGATGATGTAGAGCGCCGCGCGGTCTTTCACCGATTGGCCGGGATTGAGGAATTCCGCCTTGCCGAGGATCGTGCAGCCGGTCTCTTCCGATGCCTTCCTGAGCTTGATGAGCGGGGTATTTCCCACCGCCGACGCCAGATCGCTGCAGATACGCATCGCGCTTTCCTCCCGTATCGAGTTGCCCGTCACCGGGCCGTTGAAGCCAGACTTAGGACGCGGCGCGCGCCACCTCAACCCCGCGATTACGCGACGCCCGCCATCCGCTGCAGTGCGGCGCGCTGCCCGGCGAGCCAGAGTGCGAGCACGACAAGCGGCGCATTGCCCGCCTCGCCGGTCGCCACCAGCGTCATCAGACGCTCGAACGGCACCAGATGAGCGCGGATATCTTCATGCTCATCGGCCTTGCCGCCAAGCTGCGCAGCCTCGTCAGGAAGATCGGCGATCCCTATATAGGAATAGACGAATTCGCTCTTGGCTCCTGGCGACGGATAGTAGCGCGGGGCCTCGATGAGGCGCGCAATCGTGATGCCCGCCTCTTCCCCCGCCTCGCGCAGCGCCGCTTCCTCGGGCGTCTCGCCGGGATCGACCCGGCCCGCGATCGCCTCGATCATCCACGGGTTCGGCTCACCGCGGGCCAGCGGCCCGGTGCGGATCTGTTCGATCAGCATCACCCGGTCGCGCACTGGATCATAAGGCAAAACGACGCTCGCATCGCCCGAAACGAAGGCCGCCCGGTCGAGCTTGGCGCTCATGCCTCCGGCAAAGAGCCGGTGTTCCAGCTTGTAATCTTCGACGGCGAAAAACTTAGCATAGGCAGTCTGTTGCGCGTCGATCTTGATGTCGCCATCCTGCAGGTCGCGGCGCAGGTCCTGCGCCATCGGGGCAGCGCGCGCCCGCAGGATGGAGGCCGCGCGCACGAGGATCGCATGATAGCGCGCATTGGCGGCGTCGGGCCCGACGGCCTGCGCTTCGGCGATGAACAGGCGCGCGGCTTCGGTCTTCAGCGCCGCCCATTTCGGCGCCCAGTCGCCGAGCGTCCACTCCGCGCCGACCTCCCAACGATCGGCCTGCGGCAGCCAGAGCTTCGCCTCGCGCGACCCCGCCCCGGTTTCCAGCTCACGAATTTCGGCGTCGTACCCATCCTCGTACCACGCGATGCGCTCCGCCTCGGCCTCGGTCAGATCGGCCACGACCCCGCGCGTCACCGCCCCCGGCGTTTCGATCAGGATCGGAAAGCCCAGACCCTGCCCCTCGCGGCAGGCCTCGTGCGGCGCGAAACCTTCCAGCCGTGCCGGAACGAGCTGCGGCACACGTCCGATCACCGCCTCCAGCAGTGGCGGATGACAAAGCGTTCCGTAAAAGAAATGTGGTTGCATGAGCATCCCCGCAGCTTGGCGCATCATGCGCTTCAACCTGCAAGGCAAGCGCGCGATGTCAAGCCAAGGGTGCGGCCCGCGCGGTGTTCAGCGCCCGTAGCGGCGATAGGCGAACTCCGACAGCAGGCCCGCGCCCATCGCGCCCAGACCGAGCGTGATGACCGGCGCCACCCCCAGCGAGGCCACCCCGATCGCGACACCCTGCCCGATGACATCGGTCACGGCGGAGAGCACGTCGTCATAGCGCATCCGCAGTGCCAGCTTCAGCATCTGGATTGTGCCGAGGAAGAAGAAGGTCCACATCAGGACATAGATCCCGCCGCGCAGCCCGTCATTGATTGCATCGACCCAACGCCGTCCCTCCGACACGCCCACCACGCGCCAACCAACCAGAAGCCCGAAGGAGCCCATGATCAGGCCCAGCTCTTTCGCGCCATCGACCCCGGCCGGAATCGCAGGCATGATCTGTTGGGCGGCGAAGAACCCCGTCGCCCCGAGCGCGAGAGCCGCGAAAAGTTTCGCGAGGGTCGGGATTTGCGCCTGCGACTTGCGCACTGCGATACGTTGCATCATTGCCGGGCCTCCATCTCGAAACCGATCCGGTCTGAGGGTGATCCCTACTGGTTAACGCGCGATTACGGCGAAACTATGAAAGACTGACGTAAGGTAATGCGCCATCAAGAAGGCCATCACGAAGGACGCATTTGTCCGGTCGCGTCGCTCGCTTTCACACGTCAGGCCCCCGCGCCGCCCAATGCATCCCGCGCCGGATGATCTCGGTCACCTGCTCGACCTTCAGATCGTCGAGCGTGTGCCCGATCGAGCAATAGAAGATCCGCCCCTTGTCCCAGCGCCGCTTCCACACGACCGGAATCACCGTGCCCTCGATCCACCACAGGTGATCGCCCGAGAAGGTCGTCGTCGCGAGCACCTCGTTGCTCGGATCGGTAAGCATATAATATTGCTCGGATTTCAGCCGGAAGCTGCGGATGCCCTTCACGATCGGATCTGCGGGGCGGCAGATCGTGACGTCGTAATCGACGTAATCGTCGGTCGGCACAAGGTTGTCCGGCCAGCCCGGTGGATGGGCGACGAACTGCCCGCCGATCAGGAAGTGGTAGGTCGGGCGGTCGCGGAAGGCATCGCCCATATGGCCATGCCAGCCCGCCAGCCCACAGCCGCCTGCCACCAGCTTGAGAAGCCCGTCCTCCTCCGCCTTGGTCATGTTGCCGAATTCCGGCTGGTGCGCGGAGCGGGCGGACGACCAGATCGGCACGATCAGGTCGCAATCAGCCATCTTCTCGGGCTCGGCAAGGGGCGCGAGCGTGTCATGCACCACCACCTCGAAGCCCTCGCCCTCCAGCAGGTCGCGGCACCAGTCTGCGAATTCGGTCGGCGCGTGGCCTTCCCAGCCTCCGACGAAGAGAACGGCTTTCATGATTTATCCTTTCGCGTGAAATCGACCATCGAAGCCATGTCGCGCGCCCCTCGGCCC
Organism: Thioclava sp. JM3; assembly: GCF_002213185.1. NCBI lineage: Bacteria > Pseudomonadati > Pseudomonadota > Alphaproteobacteria > Rhodobacterales > Paracoccaceae > Thioclava > Thioclava sp. JM3. The sequence continues at coordinate 118,520 of NZ_NBOB01000001.1, read as the reverse complement.
GCAGCTTCGGCGGCGCGCAGCCGCTCCAGCACCACCTCGCCCTGCGGCAGCGCGACGCCAAGCTGCGCGGCCAATGCCTGCGTGACCTCCATATCCTTGCGCGCCAGCGCCACTGTGAAACTGACCGGGTGGGCCGCCTCGTCCAGATAAAGCGGCTTGCGGTAGCTCAACATCGGCGCGGCGGCGGCCGAAGCCTCGATCGCGGCAAAGGCCGTGCTTGTGTCGATGCCTGCCGCGTCGGTGAGGCTCAGCGCCTCGGCGAGGGTCTGGTTGAGGCTGTGGATCAGCATGTTCACGGCGAGCTTCATCACCGCGCCGTCGCCCACATTGCCCAGACAGATCACCGTCTTGCCCATCGCGTCGAGCGCGGGGCGCAGCGGCGCCGCCTGATCCTCGGTGCAGCCCGCCATGATCATCAGGCTCGCCGCCTCGGCCGCGGCTGTGGAGCCCGAGACCGGCGCGTCGATCACCTGCCAGCCTGCGGGGGCCTTGCCCGCGAGATCAGCGATATGTTCGGGGCTCATCGTGCCCATCTCAAGCACCGTCAGCGGACCGGACGCGGCGAAGAGACCGTCCTCTCCCAGATGCACGGCGGAGGACGCCGCGTCGTCGGAGAGCATCGTCACCACCAGTTCCGCCCCCTCGGCCAGGGCGCGCGGGGTGGCGGCCACCCCTGCCCCGGTCTCGGCGGCGAAGGTCTCGGCGCGGTCCGGAGAGCGGTTCCAGACCGTCACCTCATGCCCGGCCGCGATCAGGTTGCGCGCCATCGGCGCACCCATCCGCCCGAGCCCCGCAAACCCGATCCGCATCACGCGACCTGTTCTTGCTCGATCCCGGAAATCGCGGCGACGAGACTGTCCTCGGTCACTTCCTCGGCGGTGAAGCGGCGCATCACGCGGCCATGATACATCGCGAGGATGCGGTCCGAGACATGAAGCACTTCAGGCATCTCCGAAGAAATCACGATCACCGCGTAGCCCGAGCGGGCAAGCTCGCGGATCAGGTCGTGGATCTCGGATTTCGAGCCCACGTCGATGCCGCGCGTTGGCTCGTCCACGATCAGGATGCGCGGATGCATCGCGAGCCATTTGCCGATCACGATCTTCTGCTGGTTGCCGCCCGAGAGATTGCCGACCGCCTGCCGCCAGCTGGGAGTCTTGATCTTCAGCGTATCGCGATACTGGTCGAAGATCGCGATCTCGGCCCCGTCCGACACGAACGGCCCCGAGGTCAGATCGCCCACCTGCGGCAGGGTGATGTTGTCGCGGCAGTTCATGCCAAGCACCAGCCCCTGTTCCTTGCGGCTTTCGGGCACCAGCGAGATGCCTTTCGCGATCGCGTCGGCGGGCGAGTGGATCGAGGTCTCCTTGCCGTCGATCTCGATCGTGCCGGCGGTGGGACGGCGCAGGCCGAACAGCGTCTCGGCGATCTCGGTGCGCCCCGCGCCCACAAGACCGTAGAAGCCCAGCACCTCGCCCTCGCGCAGCTCGAAGCTGACATCCTGGAACAGCTTGCCGCAGCTCAGCCCCTCCACCTTCAGGGCGACGTCACCGGTCTTCACCTCGGCATGCTGGCGGCGCGACAGGTCGAGCGAGCGCCCGATCATCAGCTGGATCACCTCGTCCTCGGTGGTGTCGCCGGCGACCAGCGTCCCGCGATAGCCGCCATCGCGCAGCACCGAGATCCGGTCGGCCAGCGTGAAGATCTCGTCCATTCGGTGCGAAATGTAGACGATGCCAACGCCGCGCGCCTTCAGGTCGTTGATGATCTCGAACAGCACCACCTTCTCGGCATCGGTCAGCGAGGCGGTCGGTTCGTCGAAGATCACGACCTTCGCATCTACCGTCAGCGCGCGGGCGATCTCCACCATCTGCTGGTTGGCGATGGAGAGTGCGCCCACCCGGTCCTTCGGGCCGAAGCCGCAATTGAGGCGTTTGAGGATTTCCTCCGACTTGGCGAAGAGCGTCTTCCAGTCGACCCGGCCAAGGCTCCGGCGCGGGAGTTCACCTAGATAGATGTTCTCGGCGACCGTCATCTCCTCGGCCAGCGACAGCTCCTGGTGGATCAGCACCACGCCGCGCCGTTTTGCCTCGAGGGGCGTACGCATCGTGACCGGTTTGCCCTCGATCTCGATCGTGCCCTCGTCGGGTTGATACATCCCGGCGAGCACCTTCATCAGGGTGGATTTGCCCGCACCGTTTTCGCCCAGCAGCGCGTGGACCTCGCCTGCGCGGACGTCGAATGTAACGTCGTCCAGTGCGCGCACACCGGGAAAGGTCTTGACGATCCCCTTGAGTTGCAGCGCGGGGGTCTTGGTTTCAGCAGCGTCGCTCATACCCGAAGCTCCTCTTTGCCCTTGCGGTTGAGCTGCTTGTCGAGCAGCAGCACGGCGATCAGGATCGTCCCGAGGATCACCAGCACGTAGAAAGCGGGCACCTGCATCAGGTTCATCCCGTTGCGCAGGATGCCGATGGCGAGCACGCCGCCCAGCGTGCCGATGATATTGCCCGCACCGCCGTTCAGCTTGGTGCCGCCAAGCACGACCGAGGTGATGACCCACAGTTCGTAATTCGTGCCGAGGTTCGGCGTCGCCGCGCCCATCTGCGAGGACAGCGTGACCCCTGCGAGCGCCGCGAAGAAGCCGACGATCATGAAGTTGATCAGCATGTGCGGCCCCACGCGGATCCCCGCATTCACCGCTGCTGCCCGGTTGCCCCCCACCGCGTAGGTGTTACGGCCATGCACGGTGCGCGCAAGCAGCAGATGCACCACTACCGTGCAGACGAGGAACAGCACCGCCAGCGTCGGCAACGGTCCGAGATTGCTCGACCCGAAATCCGAGAAGGAGAAGTTCATCGCGAAGAAGGACTGTTCCTTGGTGTAGACGAATACGAGCCCGCGCACGCCAAGCATCGCGCCCAGCGTCACGATGAAGGCATCGACCCCCGTTTTCCAGACGATGAACCCGTTGAGCGCGCCAAGGGCGGTGCCCGCTACCAGCGCCGCGATCACGGCGGGCAGGAGCGCCCAGTTGCCCCAGGCCGAGAACATATCCCAGCCCTGAATGTCGACGCAGAGGCTCGCCGCGAGGGCGACGACCGCACCGACGCTCAGGTCGATATTGCCGTTGATCATCACCAGCGTCATGCCGAGCGCGATCAGGCCGATGGTCGAGGTCTGCACGAGGATGTTCTGGAAGTTCTGCACCGCGAAGAAATACGGGTTCGCGAAGCTGAAGAACACGAATATCAGAACGATGAAGCCCCATATCGGGTTGGCTGCGAGCCAACGCACGGGCGATTTGATAACGGTATCCGCCATTGTCTCCTCCTCAGGCGATCGGGGAAAGCAGCCGGCCACGCTTGGCCGCGATGTCGAGCCAGACCGCGAGGATGATCACCACCCACGTCACCAGCCACTGCACGTAATATTCGAAGCCCATCAGCAGCAGGCCGTTCTGGATGAAGCCGAGGATCAGCACGCCGATCACCGTCTTCCAGATCGTGCCCGAGCCGCCCAGCAGCGACGTTCCGCCGAGGATCACGCCCGCCAGCACCTGCAGTTCGTAGCCTTGCCCCACGTTGTTCTGCGAGCCCATCACCCGGCTGCCGAGGATGATCGCGGCGATGGCGACGCCGGTGGCCGAGATCAGGTAGGTCAGGAACACCACGCGCGAGCGCCGCACGCCCGAGAACACCGCCGCCGTGGCGTTGCCGCCGGTGGCGTAGATGCGCCGTCCGAAGGGGGTGTAGGCCATCGTCAGGTGCAGCACGATCGCGCAGATCCCGAAGATCACGATGGGCGTCGGGATATCGAAGATCGAGCCGCGCCCGAAAATCTTGAACCAGGTCTGATCCTGATTGACGATATCGACGTTCTTGCCGCCCGAATAAATCAGCGTGAGGCCCTGTATCGCCGAGAGCATACCGAGGGTCACGATCAGCGAATTCAGCCGCGCGACGCCGACGAGCAAACCGTTCACCGCGCCGAGCGCCAGAGTGGCGACCAGCATCACACCAATCGCCGGTGCCGGGCCGATCTTGTCATGCAGATCGACCACCAGGACGGTCGAGAAGGACAGCATCGAGCCCACCGACAGATCGAGATTGCCGCCGATCACCACCACCGTCACGCCTAGCGCCATGACCCCGATGATCGCCGAGGAGCGTATCACCGAGAAGAGGTTCTCCGGCGACAGGAACCGATCCGAAAAGATCGAGAATCCGATCAGGAACAGAGCGAAGGCCACCAGGATGCCCTGCCGCGCCAGCACGCCGGCGATCGTTTTCCACCTGTCTCGGTTCATTCCACTCCCCCTGCTGTCACGCGCCACGCGCGCCGTGTGCGGGCTGCTTGCGGCAGCCGGCTTCTCCACATGCGAATTCGCCATTTTCTCCTCCCGTCGGGCAGCCTCCTCGCTGCCGCTGACGGCGGGTCAGACCAGTGTCATACCGCCGTCGATCATCACGATCTGTCCCGTCATGTAGTCACTGTCGGGCGAGGCGAGGAACGTCGTGGTTCCCGTGATATCGGCAGGTCGTGCGACCCGTCCGCGCAGGATGCCCGAGGCGAACTCCTCCATCGCCTGCCCGGGCGCCTGCGCCGCGCCGATCTCCATCAGGTCGCGATCGACCTCTTCCCACATCTCCGTCGCCACCACGCCCGGCGCGAAACCTGTCACGGTGATATCGTGCTTCGCAAGATCGCGCGCGCCTGATTGCGTCAGCGAAACCACCGCCCATTTCGAGGCGCAATAGGGCGCCACGTTGTCAAAGCCCTGACGGCTCGCGATCGAAGCGGTGTTGATGATCTTGCCACCACCGCCCTGCGCGATCATCTGATGGGCCGCTTCCTGCATCCCGATCAGAGTGCCGAGCCCATTGATATCCATGATGAAATGCCAATTATCTTCGGTCACGTCGAGGAAGTTCATCGGGCGATTGACGCCCGCATTGTTGAACACCACGTCGACCCGGCCGAATTCCGCAGCGACCTTCTGCATCATCGCGCGCACTTCGTCACGCTTGGTCACGTTCACCTGCGCCGACATCACCCGGCCACCCGCAGCTTCCGCGCGCGCCGCATTCTCCGTCGCAAGTTCGGCGACCCGCTCACCGTTGAGATCGGCGAAACAGACATCCGCCCCCTCATCCAGCAAAGCCTCGGCAATCGCGCGTCCAATACCGCGCGCAGCACCCGTCACGAGACAGACCCGTCCAGTTACGCGTCCCATCGAATTCTCCGTTTTTCCTGCAATAAGGTGGGCATGGGTCGCCCCGTGAGCTTGACCCATGCCCTGGGGAGGAGAGATCAGAAGGCAGGCTTCTTGAACTGGTCCATATTCTCCTGGGTGATCTGGGGCGTCTTGAAGTAGTTCATCTTCGGAACGTCCTTGCCCTGGATCACGTCGATCGCGGTCTGAAGCGCGTTCTTCGCATCGTCGATCGGCGACTGGTAGACCGAGCCGTAATACTCGCCCTTCTTCATCGCCTCGTAGCCGACCGCGAAGTTGGTGGCGCCGACGAACTTGATGTCCTTGGCACGACCCGCAGCCTTGGCGGCGTTGAGCGCACCGACGCCCATGTTGTCATCGGCCGCATAGACGCCGTCGATCTTCGGATATTTCACGAGAAAATCTTCCATGACGCGCTGCGACTTCTCGCGGTTCCAGTCGCCAGGCTGGGTGTCCATGATCTTCACGTCGGGGCAGGCTTTGGCCAGCTCGTCCTCGAAGCCCTTCTGGCGTTCGATCGCGGTGGTGTAGCCGGGCTTGCCCGAGATCTGCACGATGTCACCCTTGCCGTTGAGCCCGGTGCACATCATGTCCGCGGCTTCCTTGCCCTGCTCGATATTGTTCGGGCCCGAGAAGGCGGCGATGAAGGGCATGCCCTGCTCGGCGATGTTGGAGTTGGTGATGATGACCGGGATGCCCGCGTCATGCGCCTTCTTGACCGCCGGGACCACGGCCTTGCCGTTGGTCGGCCAGACGATGATCGCCTGCACTTTCTGCTGCACGAGATCCTGGATCTGCGCGATCTGGCGCGCCACGTCGCCGCCCGCATCGAGCACGACCGCATCGACGTCGGGATTGGCCGCCGCCGCCTCCTTGAAGGCCTTCTCATAGGTGGTCTGGTAGCTGTCCACCCCGACGTTGTTCTGCGTAATGCCGATCTTCATCTGTTCGGCCCATGCACCGCCGGCAAGCGCGAGCGTTGCGACTGCGGTGGTTCCGGCGACGAGCGCCTTCATCGATCTTTTCATCATTATCCTCCCATGATGTTTCAGTCCGGCCGTTGGTCAGCCGTGGCACCCACCCCCTCCTGAGTGTCTGCCATGCAGCCCGAATCCTCCGGCGGCACATCCTGATCATTCCGACAGCGGCCCCGGCTTTCGCCCGCCAACTTATCCATTTTGAACATCGTTACATCCATAATGGATATTTTTGCTAAGGTGAACGATCCTCGATCTGGACATCTTTCGGAGGACTTCATGGCGAAGCAACCAAAACCACAGCTCGGACACAGACGCGTGACCAAACTCGATCCGCAAAATATCCAACATGGACATACCGGCGCCCCGGCGCCGTCCGCGTCCGTCGTTCAGGATCGGGACATCGCTCTGTCGATGATCGACCTGCTCGAGTCTCTTGCCGACGAGATCGATTCCACGCTCGCGCTCTCCACCCCAAACCCGTATCTCGCGATGGCCGCCCATCTGGTGCGCTGCCATCTGGAGGGCAAGATCGTCACGCCCTCCTCGCTCGTCGCGGCTTCGGGCGTGCCCTACGCGACGGCGATGCGCAAACTCTCGGACATGATCGATGCCGGGATGATCGAGCAACGCCCGCGCACTCGCTCTGGCAAGACCGTTTCGCTTCATGCCAGCACGCAGCTGCTGACGAACTGGGGACAGCTTTCCGATCGCGTCGCGCGTCTGGCCCGCAAGCACCTCGCCGAATCCGACGGGGGCGAGCGCGACTATTACTTCGGCGGCACCTACCTCGCCGGTCATTCGATTGCTCCGCCCTCGGTGCTGCCCGAACCGATCACCGTGCCGGGCGGCCTGCGCGTTCTGGTCCATGGCGATCCGACCTTCATGGTGATGGAGAACCTCAAGCGCCAGTTTGAACATATCGTGGGTACATCGATCTCGCAGCGGGCCTTCTCGATCGACCGGCTGCACGAAGAGACGCTGCGCAATGCCACCCGCAAGACCAGCCATTACGACATCATCGCCGTCGACCTGCCGTGGATCGGGGAATTCGCGAAGAAAGGGCTGTTGATGCCGCTCGACGAGGTGATGGATATCTCGCGCCTCGATCCGAGCGATTTCCATACCGCGGGCTGGCGTGGCGCCCATTGGGAGGGCCGCCCCTATGGCGTGCCCAGCCAGACCACGCCGGAGCTGCTGTTCTATCGCAAGGATCTGTTCGCCGAAGCCGGGCTGAAGCCACCGTCCACGACCGATCTCGTGCTCAAGGCCGCGCGGCATTTCCACGACCCCACGCATGGCCGCTACGGCATCGCGTGGAACGCCGCGCGCGGCACCGCGCTGGGGCACACCTTCATCATGGCGATGGCCGATTTCGGCCAGCCGGTCGTCAATCTCGACCCGATCGCGGGCGGGTTCGACGCCGATCATCTCGATCGCGACGATTTCGTTGCGCAGTTCGACACTCCCGCGACCGAGGCGGCTGCAGAGTACCTGCTGCAACTGATGAGCGTCTCGCCGCCCGACATCCTGTCGATGTCCTGGTACGAGCGCGTGCGCCCCTACGCGGCGGGCAAGGTCGCGATGGCCTATGGCTATACGCTGCTCGCGCCGTATTTCGAACTCGACGCGAATTCGCCCGCGCATGACACGACCGGCTATCTTCCGCATCCGACAGGGCTTGGCGCGAAGCCGGTGGCGCCTGTGGGCGGATACGTGCTCGCGATCCCGGCCAATCTACCCGAGGAGCGGCGCGCCGCCGCGGCAGAGGCGCTGATCGCCTTCACCTCGCCTGCGGCGCAGAAACTGTACGTGCTCAACGGCAGCCGCACGGTGCCGCGCTACTCGGTCGGCGCCGATCCGCAGGTGCAGCATCTCTCGCCGATCTTCGAGGCGGTGGACGCGATGTCCTGGCGCGACGAGCTGCAATTCTGGCCGCGCCCGCCGCTGCCGAACATCTGCGAGCTGATCGAGATCTGCGGGCAGGAAATTCACGACATGCTGCGCGGGGTCACCACCCCGCGCGAGGCACTCGGCAAGGTCCAGATTCGGGCCGACCGGGTGCTGAGGACAGGTTCAAGTTAGGGAGGAAAGACATGGACCCCGATCGACTGAAGGGAAAGAACATCCTGATCACCGGCGCAGGCCAGGGCATGGGTGCGTGCAACGCGGAGTATTTCGCGCAGCAGGGCGCGAATGTGTGCCTGGGTGATATCGATCTCGACGCAGCCCAGGAGACCGCCGACCGTATCAACAAGGGCGGCAACGGCAAGGCGATCGCGGTGCGCATGGACGTCACCAAGCGCAAGGACAATGCCGATGCGGTCGCAGCCACCGTCGACGCCTTCGGCATGATCAATGTCGGCCTTTTCAACGCGGGCCTGAACAAACCCCGGTTCTTCATGGATATCGATGAAGACAACTGGGATCACATCATGACGGTCAACACCAAGGGCATGTGGCTCGGCATGCAGGAGACCGCGCGGCAGATGATCGCGCAGGGCAAGCAGGACTATCCCTACAAGCTGATCAACGTGGGCTCCGTCGCCTCGCGCAAGCCGCTGGTCGACGTGACGGTCTACTGCACCTCGAAATACGGCTGCCTCGCGCTGACCCATTGCGGGGCGATCGCGCTGGCAGAGCATGGAATCACCGTGAACGGCTACGCGCCCGGCGTGGTGAAGACGCCGCTCTGGGAGCAGCTCGACAAGGATCTCGTGGATATCGGCTTCAAGGAGCGTGAAGGTCAGGCCTTCGACGATCTGGCCGAAATCCTCGCGCTCAAGAAGGTCTCCTACCCGGATGACGTGAAGGGAACGGCGGCGTTCCTCGTCAGCCCGGAGAGCGACTACATGACCGGCCAGATGATCCATATCGACGGCGGCTGGGTCATCCAGTGATCCGCGCCTGAACCGGGCCAACACCCCGGAACTCTTAGACAATCGCAACCGAACAGGCGCGCCGGAACGGCCGCGCCGGGAGACATATCATGACCACGACCGCCCTCAACCCGCGCATTCTGCAACCCGGGGACATCGACCCGAACTGGCGCTGGGAAAAGCACATCCCCGCCTGGGGTCACACCTCGGTGGATTTCGAGCGCCGCGTCGATCACGACCGTCTGCGCCGCTACCGCCTCAGCCGCGCCAAGGATGCGCTGAAGAAATCGGGCTGCGGCTCGCTGCTGCTGTTCGATGTGAACAACATCCGCTACATCTCCGGCACCAAGATCGGCGAGTGGGAACGCGACAAGATGTGCCGGTTCTGCCTGCTCGCAGGCGATGAAGAACCCTATGTCTGGGACTTCGGCTCCGCCGCCGTGCACCACCGCGAATATTGCGACTGGCTCGACCCCGAGCGGATGCTGGCGGGCGTCGTCGGCATGCGCGGAACGATCCCGCCCTCCTTCGGGCTGATGAAGAAATATGCCGAGGAGATCGCCTCGCTGATCAAGAAGGCGGGCATGGCCGACATGCCGGTGGGCGTGGACTATGCCGAGACGGCGATGTTCTTCGCGCTGAAAGAAGCCGGGCTGAACGTCGTGGACGGCCAGCAGGTCATGCTCTCGGCCCGCGAGATCAAGAATATCGATGAGATCCAGCTGCTCAACCAGGCGGCTTCGATGGTCGATGGCGTCTACCACATGATCCACGAGGAGCTGAAACCGGGCGTGCGCGAGAACGATATCGTCGCGATGTCGAACAAGCTCCTCTACGAGATGGGCTCGGACGACGTGGAAGCGATCAACGCGATCTCGGGCGAGCGCTGCAACCCGCACCCGCATAACTTCACCGACCGCCTGTTCCGGCCCGGTGATCAGGCCTTCTTCGACATCCTGCAAAGCTATCAGGGTTACCGCACCTGCTATTACCGGACCTTCAACATCGGTCGCGCGACGCCCTCGCAGAACGACGCCTACATCCGGTGCCGCGAATGGCTCGACAACGCGATCGCCCTGATCAAGCCGGGCGTCACCACCGATGTCGTCGCGAAGGCTTTCCCGAAATGCGAGGAATTCGGCTTCCCCGACGAGCTGTCGGCCTTCGGTCTGCAATTCGGCCACGGACTGGGTCTCGCGCTGCACGAACGGCCGATCATCAGCCGGGCGGTGTCGCTCGACAATCCGATGGAGATCCAGACCGGCATGGTCTTCGCACTCGAAACCTATTGCCCGGCCTCTGACGGCTATTCGGCGGCACGGATCGAGGAGGAGGTCGTGGTGACCGACAAGGGCTGCACCGTGATCAGCCTTTTCCCTGCCGAAGAGCTGCCGATCGCGGCCCGCTACTGACCGGCTCCCGGGCCCGCGCCATTCCGCGCGGGCCCGGACCTTACGCATAACGCCTACGCCAAAGGGGGGAGCGCGCCATGGCCAAAGCCACCAAGCGCAAGACGAATACCGAAGACTACCTGCGCATGTATCGCCAGATGGTGCGCATCCGCAGCTTCGAGGACAACGCCAACCAGCTGTATCTCTCGGCCAAGATGCCGGGCCTGACCCACATGTATTCCGGCGAGGAGGCCGTCGCGGTGGGCATCTGCGAGGCGCTGACCGACGACGACAAGATCACCTCGACGCACCGGGGCCACGGCCATTGCGTCGCCAAGGGGGCCGAGTTCAAGCAGATGTTCTGCGAGCTTCTCGGCAAGGCCGAGGGCTATTGCCGCGGCAAGGGTGGCTCGATGCATATCGCCGATCAGAGCCACGGCAACCTCGGCGCCAACGCCATCGTCGGCGGCTCGATGGGGATCGCCACAGGGGCCGCGCTCTCGGCCCGGCGGCTCGGGCGCGACGACGTGACCGTCTGCTTCTTCGGCGACGGCGCGACCGCGCAGGGTCTTTGGTACGAGGTGATGAACATGGCCGCGCTCTGGAAGCTGCCGGTCATCTATGCCTGCGAGAATAACGGCTATTCCGAATACACCAAGACCGACGAGATCGCCGCTGGTTCGCTGACCGCGCGCGCCGAGGCTTTCGGCATCGAGAGCTTCGAGGTCGACGGGCAGGACGTACTGGCGGTGAACGAACTGGCGCAGCGACTGGTCGCCCGCGCCCGCAAGGGCGAAGGCCCGTTCTTCATCGAACTCAAGACTTACCGCTATCACGGTCATCATGTCGGCGACATCAACCGCGACTACTACCGCTCCAAGGACGAAGAGACGATCTGGAAGGAGCAGCGCGACCCGATCATCAATTTCGGCAAATGGCTCGTCGGCGAGGGCGTCGCGAGCGATGCGGAACTCGAGGAGATCCGCGAAGCGGTGAAGAAAGACGCCGCCGACGCCGTCGAATATGCGCTGGCCGCCGCCTACCCCGACGCGGGCGAGGTCGACATGCATGTCTACGCCCCCAACGACGCCGCCTGAGGAGGAAATCATGCGCGAGATCACCCTGTCCAAGGCCGTCAACGAGGCCATCGCCGAGGAAATGCGCCGCGATCCCACGATCTTCCTGATCGGCGAGGACGTGGCCGAAGCCGGCACCCCCTTCAAGGTCCTCTCCGGGCTCGTCGAGGAATTCGGCACCGAGCGGATCATCGACACCCCCATCTCCGAGCCCGGTTTCATGGGCCTCGCGGTGGGCGCGGCGATGACCGGATCGCGACCTATCGTCGATCTGATGTTCGGCGACTTCCTGTTTCTGGTGATGGATCAGCTCTGCAACCAGGCGGCCAAGACCCATTACATGTCGGGCGGCAAGCTGAGCGTGCCCTTGGTGCTGCGCACCAATCTCGGCGCGACCCGGCGCTCGGCAGCGCAGCACAGCCAGTCACTCCATGCGCTCGTGGCCCATATCCCGGGGCTGAAGGTCGCCCTGCCCTCTTCGGCCTACGAGGCCAAGGGGCTGATGAAGACCGCGATCCGCGACAACAGCCCGGTCGTCATTTTCGAAGACAAGCTGATGTATAACGACAAGGCCCCGGTGCCCGAGGAGGAGTATTACATTCCCTTCGGCGAGGCCAACGTGCTGCGCGAGGGCAGCGACATCACTCTGGTCGCCACCTCGTCGATGGTGCAGGTGGCGCAGGCTGCCGCCGAGACGCTGGCCGCGGAGGGCATCTCCGCCGAGGTGATCGACCCGCGCACCATCGTGCCGCTCGACGAGAAGACAATCCTCGACAGCGTGCGCAAGACCAGCCGCGCCATCGTCATCGACGAGGGCCACCAGAGCTACGGCATCACCGGCGAGATCGCCGCGCGCATCTCGGAGAAGGCCTTCTACCATCTCGACGCGCCGGTGCTGCGGATGGGCGCGATGGACGTGCCGGTGCCGTTCTCGCCCGCGCTCGAGGATCTGACCGTGCCGACGGCAGAGGGCGTGGCGCAAGCGGCCCGCCGGCTGGTCCGGCAGGAGGTGAGCGATGCCGCATGAGGTCATCATGCCCGCGCTCGGCATGGCCCAGCAATCGGGCCAACTGGTCGCCTGGCTGAAAGCGCCGGGCGATGCCGTGAAGGCGGGCGAACCCCTGATGGAGGTCGAAACCGACAAGGCCACGATGGAGGTCGAGGCGCAGGCCGACGGCTACCTCGGCGGGCTGCGCGCGAAGGCGGGCGATGACGTGCCCGTGGGCTCCGTGGTCGCGGTGATCGCCGAGACGAAGGAAGCCGCGGAGGCCGAAGCTGGCGGAGAGGTTGCCCAAGAAGCACCTGCCGACGAGCCAGCGTCCGGGTCCGATACCGAGACCGCGAACGACGACGCGCTCCCCGAGGGTGCGGAGGTCATCATGCCCGCGCTTGGCATGGCGCAGGAGACCGGTCAGATCACGACCTGGCTCAAGGAGCCGGGCGACGCGGTGGGTGCCGACGACATTCTCTTCGAGGTCGAGACCGACAAGAGCGCCGTCGAAGTACCTGCCGGTGTCTCGGGCTACCTTGCCGCGATCCTCGCGGACCCCGGCGAGGAAGTTCCGGTCGGCGCGCCGATTGCGATCATTTCGGCGGAGGCGCCCGCGAACCCGGTCCGCCGCAGCCACGCGCAAAAACCGGCCGCGCCCGAGCCTGCCAAGGCAGAAGCCCCGGCGAACAAAGCCACGCCGGAAAAAGAGACCACATCGAAGCCCGCAGCGGCTAGGCCGTATGCGAAACCCGCGGCAGCCCCCGCGCCCGGCGGTCGCATCCTCGCCTCGCCGAAGGCGAAAAGGCTGGCCCGCGAACAAGGGCTCGACCTCGCGCGGCTGGCCGAGGCGGGCATCGCACAGCCCTACCATGTCTCGGATCTCGAGACGCTGCGCACCCTGCCCGCACCGCAAGCGGCGACAGCGACGGCTCCGACCGCTCGAGCGCTGCATCTGAGCGCCGAGGTGTCGGCGAAAGGCTTCGCCGCATTCTGCGACTGGATTGAAGCGGAGACGGGTCAGGCCCCCGATCCGGGCGCGCTGCTCGCCGGTCTCGCGGCAGGTACGACGTTCTCGGGCCCGGTCGCGGTTTCGCGTCATGGGCGCAGCCGCTGCTTTGCCGATCCGGGCCGTCACCCGCTAGGCCAAGCCCCCGAGTCGGAAGAGGATGCCACCCCCGCGCTTCTGATCCGCGATCTGCGCGGCAGCGCGTTGCAGCGGATCTCGCTCGGCGCAGAGGCGCAGCCAGTGCTGACGCTCACCGGCTCCGATCCGCTGACCCTCACGCTCGAGGCCGATCCCGGCCAGCTCGCGCCCGAGACGGCGCTCGACCTGATAACCGGATTTGCCGCGCGGCTGGCCGAGCCGCTGCGCCATCTCCTCTGATACAAGGAACCGGACCGACATGGACCAGACCGACCTCTATATCGACGGCGCGTGGCGCCAGGGCGCGAAAGGCGCCCGCTTCGATGTCATCAACCCCGCGACCGAGGAAGTGCTCGCCTCCGTCGCCTCCGCCGAGATCGAAGACGCGGATGCGGCGCTCGACGCCGCGCAGAAGGCCTTCGTGGACTGGGCGGCGCGCTCGCCCCGCGAACGCTCGGAAATCCTGCGCAAGGCGTTCGAGTTGATGACCGAACGGCTTGATCACTTCGCGCATCTCATCACGCTGGAGAACGGCAAGGCCGGGGCCGACGCGATGGGCGAAGCCCGCTACGCCGCCGAGTTCTTCCGCTGGTTCGCCGAGGAAGCCGTGCGCGCCGACGGGATGATTACCCGCGCCCCCGCCTCTGGCGCGCGGATCGTGGTGCAGCACAAACCGGCGGGCATCGCGGTGCTGGTGACGCCGTGGAACTACCCCGCCGCGATGGGCACCCGCAAGATCGCGCCTGCGCTGGCCGCAGGCTGCCCGGTAATCATCAAGCCCGCCTCCGAGACGCCACTGACGATGCTCGCGCTGATGCCGCTGCTGGAAGAGGCCGGCGTGCCCAAGGGCCTCGTGAACGTGCTGCCGTCGGAGAATTCCGCGGAGATCGTCGATCACATGCTGCACGATCCGCGGGTGCGCGTCGTGAGCTTCACCGGCTCCACCGGGGTCGGCCGCAAGCTTCTGCGCTCCGCCGCCGATCAGGTGCTGAAACCGGCGATGGAGCTGGGCGGTAACGCGCCGCTGATCGTCTTCGAGGATGCCGACATCGACGTCGCTGTCGAAGGTGCGATGTTGGCCAAGATGCGCAACCTCGGCGAAGCCTGCACCGCAGCGAACCGGTTCTATGTCCACGAGGCGGTGGCCGAGGAATTCACCGCGAAGATGACAGCGGCGATGGGCGCGCTGAAGGTGGGCAACGGCGTCGAGAAGGACGTCGATGTCGGCCCGCTGGTCAACGCCAAGACCCGCGACAAGGTGGCGAGCTTCGTGACCGACGCGCTGGAGCGTGGTGCGGAACTGAAACTCGGCGGCAAGGTCCCGAACGGGCCGGGCTATTTCTACCCGCCGACCGTGCTGACGAAGGTGCCGCAGGATGCCGCATGCGTGCATGACGAAATCTTCGGCCCGGTCGCCGCGATCCAGACCTTCACCGACGAAGAAGACGTGATCGCACGCGCCAACGACACCGAATACGGGCTCGTGGGCTATGTCTTCACGCAGGACATGGCGCGCGGGATGCGGGTCTGCGAACGGCTCGATTACGGGATGGTCGGGCTCAATCGCGGCCTCGTCAGCGATCCTGCAGCGCCCTTCGGCGGCTCCAAGCAATCGGGTCTCGGCCGCGAAGGCGGGCATGAAGGGATGCTCGAATTCATGGAAACGCAATACATCTCGGCCAGCTGGTGAGGAGGATGCCATGAGCTATGTCGCAAGCCCTTCGGTGCGCAGCTACGCCGCCGAACGCGGGGTGGATCTCGACCGCCTCGCGCAGGAGACCGGGCGCGAGACGCTCGCGCGCGAAGATGTGGATCGCAAGGCCGACGGGGCGGGCTCCGGTGTCGCACCCGGCCCCGCCCCGGATGCCGCGCGCTACTGGGATGTCGATCATGCGGCCTTCGGGCCGGTGACCGAAGAACCACTCTCACGGATCGCCCGGGTCGCCGCCGACAACCTGTCCGCAGCGAATTCGCTGATCCCGCAGGTCACGCATCACGACAGCGCCGACATGCGCGCGGTCGAAGCCTTCCGAAAAGGCCTTCGCGACGAGGCGCGGGACCGTGGCACCCGCCTGACGGCGCTCGCCTTCCATGTGCGGGTTCTGGCGCGCTGTCTGCGCGAATTCCCCCGGTTCAACGCCTCGCTCGACGCAAGCGGCGAGACGCTGGTGCTCAAGGATTACGTCCATGTGGGCATCGCGGTCGACACGCCGAACGGCCTGATGGTTCCGGTGATCCGCGACGCCGACCGCAAGGGGCTTTGGGAAATCGCGGCGGAAATCACCGAACTGTCGCGCAAGGCGCAGGGCCGGAAACTGCGCCCCGAGGAAATGGGCGGCGCCTCGATGACGATCTCCAATCTCGGCGGGATCGGCGGCAGCGCCTTCACCCCGATCGTGAACCCTCCGGAAGTCGCGATCCTCGGCATCACCCGCAGCCAGATCACACCGGTCTGGGAAGGCGAATGGGTGCCGGTGCCGCTTTGCCCGCTCGATCTGAGCTACGATCACCGGGTCATCAACGGCGCCGATGCCGCGCGCTTCCTGTCGCGCTATGCAACACTGATGGCGGATCCGCGCCGGATGCTGATCTGACGGCGGAACGGGGCGCGAAGCATCGCGCCCTCGCCGTGGTCGACGTGGCGATTTGCCGCCCCCGCCGGAGACAGCCCGCCGATTACGATTGCCGGGTAAAGGCACAGCGTCCAAAGAGACGCGCGGCCGTTCCTTTGGAAGGCCGCGCGTCAAAATCATGTGCCATCACGAGAGGGTCGGCCTGCTTCATGCAATGCCCCTGGCTCCGGCAGAGACGACTCCCCTATTCCATATCAAGGCCCGGCCGCCCGATAGGCGGCCGGGCTTCATGTTCGAAGAGCACAAGCCAATCTTCGCGGACTTGCCATTTCTTCCCGAGACGCGTGGCTGGTAGCTTCAAGCGACGTCCGTTCACCGGGCATCCCTTTTGAATCCGATCTGGGATCGTGCGGGTATGGCGGCGAAACCGAACTGCGAGTTCGTCGGTCTCACAGTAGCGGGGCAGCGGGACTTCCTGGGGCTCAGCACCGATCGATTGATGTTTTTCACACGCCATGTGTTCTGCCTCCCAGGTTCTGGGGGGTTACGGCGAGCAATCCCCTGCACTGAGCCGTCGAGGCATGTTTCGAGTGACGATTTTCCATTTGTTGTCTCCGGCATCTGTGGAAACCGGAATGGAGATGGGTCGACATCGGCCTGCGCAAAAAAATCGAGCTCTCAACCCTATGCCAAACTTTCTGCTCAGAGATGATTAGCTTCCGACATACTGCCAGAAGGGCGGATTCCGGAAGTTCGCTGCGTTCGGTTCAAATGTCTGGTTAGAGCGCTCGTTGCGGCGGGCTTGGGGGATGCCGGGCGGGAAACGGAATTTCCTTGCGATAACCACGAACGGCCCCAACGGGCAGGCACTGGACTTTCACTATATCGGCCAAAAAAATTGGACTTCATGGTCAGATGGCATTCAATGCATGCGTCATCGGGTATTTGAGTGACGAAGCTATTCTTCTGGCAAACCTGCCCGACGCATTGCGTCGTAGAACTCCTGCCGGTTCTCCACGGCTGATGGTGGAAGCGAGTCGCTCAGTTTGCGAACGGTCAGTCCCGGATACGCTGCAAGCAGCTTTCGATAGGCTTCTTCGGCATCCGCCTGCCGTCCAAGCCGAATATTCAGAGACGCTATGAAACGGTAGGCCCATTCGACGCCAGGAGAGAGGGCCATTCCTCGCTTGAAGTGTTTGAGGCACTCCTCAAAGCGATCTTCATGGAGATATGTGACACCGCGGCCAAACTCTATGTTGAACAGGAAAGGGTCGAGTGGACTAAGGGCTTCCGCATGATCAAAGCTCAAGCGCGCCTCTTCGGTTTCTCCAAGATAATGACGGTTCCAGCCGCGGCGCATCCAGCCCCAGGCACAATTTGGGTCGATCGCAAGCGCGCGATCTATAAAAGTTCTGCTGAAATCGTGATCCGTTGAAACGAGGTCAACTGCTGCGCCGACAGCCACCATCGAAGGCGCATGTTCACCGACGAATTGGGCAGCCTGCTGCGCCAACCGCAGCGCCTCTGCCTTATCCGTCAAAGGATTGTCTGACCATATGTAGGAGCACTGTTGCGCAAGCGCCCATGCCTTATGCGCCAGAGCAGGTCCATAGTCCGGAGCGATCGAAAGCGCTCTATCGAACAGGTCAATCGCTCGTGCGTTGCTTTTGCGTTGATGGGCCCACATGTGCGGCAGGCCGGTCAAAAACAATTCGTAAGCATTCCGGCTTTCCGGCGGAGTGGTTCTTGCGCGTGCGATCTCGGCATTGCGCAGACTGGGTAAAATCTGCCCCGCGACTTGGCCTGCGACCCTATCCTGCAAGGCGAATAGGTCGTCGAGCCGGTCGTCGAAGCGTTCAGTCCAGATTGTGCGACCGTCGCGCCCCTCTACGAGTTGAACTGAGATCCGCACTCTGTCGTCGGCGCGCCTGACAGTCCCCTCAACAACGTAATCAACCCCGAGTCTTTCGGCGACTTGAGGCACATCCAGATGCTCGCCGATAATCGCGATTGCAGATTGGCGGGCGATGACGTGGAACTCATGCACCCGGCCGAGCGCACCAGTAATTTCCTCGACCACCCCGTCGGCAAACATGTCTGTTGCAGCCACTCCGATCTCTTCGAAGGGGAGCACTGCAAGGCTGGGAAGCCGCCTTGCTCTATGAGGGGCGGCTGTAGCTACAGGAGTGGCTGAGCCAGGGCGCTCGGCTTGCCGCATTTCCCGGAGCCAATCTTCGAAACCTTCCGTGGCAAGATCGAACCCTTCGAGAAATACGCCCGAGCCGGACTTGTCGGCGACCACTGCGGTCGGGTCCAGCCAGACGAGTTGTCGGTTCGCGTCAAGAATCCCTTCGGGCAAAACGCGACGCAACACCGACAACTCCTGTCGGAGCGATGCCCGGGCTTGCCCCTCGGATCGGTCCGACCAGAGAAGGTCTGCCAATCGCGCTCGCTCGGCCCGCATTTCCGGTTGTTGTGACAGGAAGGCAAGCAGCGCTTGCCCCCTTCGCGACAGGCCCACGAGTTCGAGGCCTGACCCATAATGGGCAGAGAACACTCCGTGAAGGATAAGTGTCAAATGCAGCTGTCCCGTCGACGTAGCCATAATATCTCGCGGTTCTCGAAGCTTCTTACGGTCGTCGCATTCGATTTTACGCGATTTTTACGCTGGAGGGAGAGTTTTGGTGGGCGGCTTTTGCGGGTGTTTTGCGGAAGACTGGCAATCTGGCTTCAGTTTACCACTTCAGCAGGAGCCCCGAGATGCAAACCCTAAGCGACATTGCCCTCAAAATTCGCCGCCCCAAGGGCTGGATGCACGCCCTCCACTGGATTGTGGAGCAGAATGCCAACTACCGCGCTTCGCACAAGTTGCGCTCCATGACCGACGAACGGCTCAAGGACATGGGGATATCACGTGAGGACGCGGATACCGCCTTCTACAAACGCTTCGCGCTCCGCGACGATTGATCCTGTGCCGGGAGGGCGGTGGCATTTCCTTCACGGGTGTCATGCGCGAGCAGTCGCCCTCCAGCACACCTTTATTGCGTTGCAGCCGCGCAATGCATGACTGCTGTCATTAGATGAGAGGTTAATTCAAGCGAGCAGACGCCTGCTGTGCTCGGAGCAAGTGTCTGGTTTGGGATGGGCCGACAAGAGCTCGTCATCCGGGGCTGCTGGGCGTAGCTGATCGCTGCATGTGCACTAAAACATCGGGCGATCGGCCAATTTTCCGAGACTTTGTCTCCGACATGATGACCGTTCCGTATCGCTTCCGGTTTATCTGACGCGCTCGATACCTGCGCGCATCGGCGGTGCATTGAAGCATCAACATAACCCCGTTCGACAGCGACGCGTCAGCAATATACCGCGCCGCGAAAAGATAGCATCGGAGCGAACTGATGCAGCTGCAATGAAACTGCATCAGTTCGCATAAGCAAACGCTGTCCAGTTCTGGGTAGTTCATATCCTGTTCACCTTCAGGCCGCGCGAATCGCGCGCGGCCCGCAGGATCGATTAAAGACGTATAATCAGATACTTACCCGATCCGGTAGTTCGGGCTCTCCCGGGTAATCGCGACGTCGTGGACGTGGCTTTCCTTGAGACCCGCGCCGGTGATGCGGACGAAATTGCAGTTCGTGCGCATCTCGGCGACCGTCGCGGAGCCGGTATAGCCCATCGCTGCGCGCAGACCGCCCACGAGCTGGTGGACGACGGCGCCTGCCGGGCCTTTGTAGGGCACCTGCCCCTCGATGCCTTCCGGCACGAGCTTGTCGTTCGCCGCATCCTTCTGGAAGTAGCGATCCGCCGAGCCGCGTGCCATCGCACCCAAGCTGCCCATGCCGCGATAGGATTTGAACGAGCGGCCCTGATAGAGGATCACTTCGCCGGGGCTCTCGTCGGTGCCCGCGATCATCGAGCCGACCATGGCGCAGCTTGCGCCCGCCGCGATGGCTTTCGCGAAATCGCCCGAGAACTTGATGCCGCCATCGGCGATGATCGGCACGTCTCCGGCGGCACTCACGCAATCCATGATTGCTGTCAACTGCGGCACGCCCACGCCCGCGACCATCCGCGTCGTGCAGATCGAACCCGGACCGATGCCGCATTTCACTGCATCCGCGCCCACGTCGATCAGCGCCTTGGTGGCATCTGCCGTCGCCACGTTGCCCGCGATCACCTGAATATCGCTCGACACCTGCTTGATGCGCTTCACCGCGTCGATCACGCCCTGACTATGGCCGTGGGCGGTGTCGACGACGATCAGGTCACAGCCCGCATCGATCAGCGCCTCGGACCGCTCGAAGCCCGCATCGCCGACCGAGGTCGCGGCGGCCACGCGCAGGCGGCCCAGCTCGTCCTTGCAGGCGGTGGGGTTGAGGACAGCCTGCTCGGTGTCGCGCAGCGTCAGCAGGCCGGTCAGCTTGCCCTCGTCATCGGTCACCAGCAGCTTCTCGATCCGGCGCTCGCGCATCATCGCGATCGCTTCGGACCGATCCGCCGGCTCCTGCAGGATCGCGAGGTTGTCGGTGGTCATCATCACCGAGACCGGAGTTTCGTCCTTCTGGGCGAAGCGCATGTCTCGGTTGGTCACGATGCCGACGACGCGGCGGTTTTCATCGACGACCGGGAAGCCGGAGAAACCGTAGCGCTCGGTCAGTGCCTTCGCATCGGCCAGCGTCTGATCGGGGCGCAGCGTGATCGGGTTGTAGACGATGCCGCTCTCGAAACGCTTGACGCGGCGGACCTCGTCGGCTTGCTGCGCGACGGTGAGGTTCTTGTGGATCACGCCCACGCCGCCCGCCTGCGCCATCGCGATCGCCATGCGCGCCTCGGTGACGGTGTCCATCGCGGAGGACAGAAGCGGGATGTTGAGACGGATTTTCTTCGTCACCTGGGTCGAAACATCTGCGGTTGCCGGAAGCACCGAAGAGGCTGCGGGAAGAAGAAGAACGTCGTCGAAGGTGAGCGCCTCGCGAATCTGCATGGGGGGTCTCCAGTGTCCAGATGCGTTTGGCAGTTTGCTGTTTCACGCAATGGACGCGAAGGCAACCCCTCGCGGACGCGGTACGCAGCGGGTGTGCGGAAAGGTCGGCCTGCGTGTGCCGCGCCAAAGGTCTCTGGGCGCGGGGGCGACCAGCCCCCGGGCCGCGCCCGAGCCTCCCCCGGTTGGGCGCATCGGTCATGTCGTCGCGGGCACACTCGACATCCGGGCCTTCAAGACAAAGCGGCCGGCCACGTGCGGAGCAAAGCGCCCATCCGAGGCTCGGGGGCCGCCCTTTCGCCTCACGCAATCGCGGCGTTGGTCTTCATCGCAAGCTGCCCCTTCGCCCAAAGCTGCAACACCTTCAGCGCGATCGGTACTACGACCAGCGTCGCCGCCGTCAGCATCAGCGCGCCGGGCAGCGCCCAGACGCCGCCAAGCGCGAGCCAGCACCCCGCCGTGGCTGCGACCGGGAAGGTGAACGCTCCCCAGAGCGGCGAGAAGCCCCCAGCGAGCAGCCAGCGCACCGACACGACCAGTGCCAGCAAATAGCCCGCAGACAGGATCGCCA
Organism: Thioclava sp. JM3; assembly: GCF_002213185.1. Lineage (NCBI taxonomy): Bacteria > Pseudomonadati > Pseudomonadota > Alphaproteobacteria > Rhodobacterales > Paracoccaceae > Thioclava > Thioclava sp. JM3. Next base: position 96,704 of record NZ_NBOB01000001.1, on the reverse strand, counting down.
TCGCCTGCGCGATGCCCATCGCGCCGAACCCGCTCGCGACAGTCCCGAGCAGCGCCGCAGGCGCGAGGTGAATGGCGAGTAGCGGGCGCAGCGGCGCGGGAACGCGCTCATGTGCGAATTGTCGCAGCGAGATCATCCAGATCACGACGGCCGACAGCATCGCGACCCAGAACATCACCAGAGCCACGCTATCGAGCCCGAGGATCACGGCCGCCACCGCGCCGACGATCCAGCCCGAGAAGGTCAGCTGCCACGTGGGATTGACGCGGCGCTGCTCGGCCGGGCCGGTCGCGAGCGTGTAGATCACCGCCGCGATCAGCCCCAGATGCACGACGACGCCCAGCCAGAAGACGATCGCTGCCAGCCCGCCATAGGGCGCAAGCGACGCCGCGATCAGATAGATCGTCAGCGTTCCAGCCGCGAGCCCCGCACGCCCGGGCAGCACGCGCAGATCCTCGAACACCACGCCCGGACGCCGCACGATCTTCGCGCCATAGGCAACCAGCGTGAACAGCGCGAGCAAGGTCACCGCGCCCAGAAACAGCTCCGCCAGATCGGGCGGCAGCGCGAATTGCCCCACACCGCGCCGCCACGCGATCCCGAGGCCCATCAGCCCCAGCACGGGCGGGAACATCGCGGGCGGGGTGCGGCGAAACAGGCCCTTGGGCGTCATCTTGGGCGGGGCGAAGGACATGCGCTCTCCTCGGGCAATCGGCAAATCATTTCGGTCGCGCAGAAGCTTGCAATATTTCGCGCGTGGCGAAAAGCTGTCGGGGGTGCGACAGGGTGTCTGGAGGCAAGATGGCGGGACATGGGTATGAGGCGGGGCGGCTGAACCTGCCTTTCGTGGGGATTTCGACTTTCGGCAAGCGGGCATACGTGGCCGATTGGGATGCGCTCGAGGCGGATGTGGCGGTAATGGGCGCGCCCTTCGATTTCGGCACACAGTTCCGCCCCGGCGCGCGGTTCGGGCCGCGGGCGGTGCGCGAGGCCTCGACGCTGTTCTCCTTCGGACACGCGGGCGCCTACGACCACGAGGACGACGCGACCTATCTCGGGCCTGATGTCACGATCGTCGATATCGGCGATGCCGACATCGTTCATACCGACACGGTGAAGAGCCATGCGAATATCGAGGCCGGTGTGCGTGCGATGCTGAAGGCGGGCGCGCTGCCGGTGGTGATCGGCGGCGATCACTCGATCAATATCCCCTGCATCCGCGCCTTCGAGTCCGATTGCGCCGAGAAGGGACCGATCCATATCCTGCAAATCGACGCCCATCTCGATTTCGTGGACGAGCGTCACGGCGTCACCGAAGGCCACGGCAATCCGATGCGCCGCGCCGCCGAGAAGGACTATGTCTCGGGCATCACCGCGCTTGGCATTCGCAACGTCTCTTCCACCGCGAAGGATGGGTATGACGCCGCCCGCGCAATGGGCGACGACTTCCTGAGCGTACGGCAGGTGCGCAAGCTGGGGTCCCAGGGCGTGCTGGCCCGCATCCCGGAAGGCGCACGGATCTATGTCACGATCGACATCGACGGGTTCGATCCCTCGATCGCGCCCGGCACCGGGACGCCGAGCCATGGCGGGTTTCTCTATTACGAGGTGCTGGAGATCCTGCAGGGCGTGGCAAAGCGGCACGAAGTTGTGGGCATCGATCTGGTCGAGGTCGCCCCCGATTACGACCCCAGCGGCTCGACCCCGATCCTCGCAGCGCAGGTGCTGCTGAATTTCCTCGGCTTCATCTTCCACGCGCGACAGTCCAGCGGCGCGTCTGCGGCGGGCTGAGGAGCCTCCGGCGGGGATATTTGGATCAAGAGGAAGGGGTTAGCCCGGCAACACCCACATAGTCGCCCCGAGACTGTGCGGCTTGGCGCCGGTGCCCAGTTTGAAGTGCATCCGCCCTGCCCCGTCCTCGCTATCCACCGCACCGAGATCGAGCTGTCGGATCCCGCGCGCCTTCAGCCACAGCGCGGCCTGCCAGAGCATCAGGTTATGCGCGCCGGACACGCGCCCCTCCGGCCCGGTCCATCCGATGTGATAGCTGGCACCTTCGCCGTGAAGCAGGAAGATGCCGCCCGCGATCCGCTGTCCTTTCGATGTCGCGACGCGCAAGGCGAGAAGGTCGGCGGGGCTGCGATCCGCCCACGCGAGGGTGAAGCTCGGCGGCAAGGCGCGGTAACCGCGGGCGCGTTGCTGGGCCGCGTCGGAGGCGAGAAGCCACTCGATCTCGGGTTCGGGCTCCACGCACAGCCCGGCACGCTCTGCTGCCGCCAACCTGTTGCGCCATTTTCCCACCAAGCCTGCGCGCAGCGTGTGGGCATCGGGGAGCAAGGACCAATGCGCATGGTGGCGCGGGGTGATCAGCGGGATCAGCCCGAACCCGGCCAGCGGGTTTTCCGGCGTCATCAGCACCAGCCCGGCACGGCGCGCGATCCGACGCAGCACTGCGCGCCGGATCCAGATACCGAGCTCCGGCGCAAAGACCGGCCCGCGCGACAGAAGCCACAAACCGCCGCGCCCGATCATCTGGGCCAGCGCGACCCGCCTGCCCTGACATGTCGCCTCCAGCCGCAGGCATCGCCGCCCGCGCGCGGCCGCGATCGTTCCATAGAGCGCCGCCTGCTGAACAGCCGGAGGGTGTTCCGGCGCAAGCGCGCGCAACGCACGGTTCCAGCTGTCGTCGGAGCCGGGAAACTGCATGACACGAAGAGGTTTCATCGCTGCCATTAAGGCCGGCTTCACCTAAGTCTGGGTTAATGGAGACGCGAAACGTTTCAACCTTGAGGCGAACATGCCCCGCATTCTCCCCAACGCGCTCCGCAACCTGCGCCAATCACCCAGACCCGCGCGCAAACCGTTGCGCCCCCGCCAGACCGAGGAACCGCGAAATCTGCCAGCGTCACGCGCGACGCTCTGGAGCGCGCTTTTCATCGCAATCTTCGGCGCGGCTCTCTGGCTCGGCCTTCTCGCGATTCTCAGCTTTTCCAGTGGCTTCTGAACGCTTCAGTTCAGAACTTGACGTTCAGGTTACCCTGGAGTGACCGCGAAGACACGGTTTTCCCTGCACAGCTGCAACAGAACGTGACGTCACCGTGATCCCCAGATTGATTTACACCTTCCGGGTGGTAGCGTCGCCGAAAGGAATTCCTTCGAGACGTTAGGATCTCCTTCGGGACACGTTAGGGAAGAGGAACATTATGAAACGTGTGATGACTTCGATGGCCGCACTCGCGATTGGCGCAGGCGCGGCCCATGCGGGCGGGGTGGAGCGCTCGACGCAATCGGTCGGTATCCTGTTCGAGCAGGGGAACTACGGCGAAGTGAGCTTTGGCGCGTTCAATCCGGATGTGTCGGGTACTGTCGGCGGCGGAGCCTTGAAATCCGGCGACATGGCGCCGGGCTATGGCACGTTGAGCCTCGGTTACAAGCAGGCGCTCAACGACCAGTGGGATCTTGCTGTCATCTTCGATCAGCCCGTCGGCGCGAAGGTCAACTATCCCTCGGGGACCGGTTATCCGATCGCGGGCTCGACTGCGACAATTAAATCAGCAGCAATCACCGCGCTGGCGCGCTACAAGATGCCTAACAACATCTCCGTCTATGGCGGTCTGCGCAGCGAGAGCGTTTCGGGCAAGGCTTCGCTCTATAAGGGCGGCGCAAACTACTACAATCTGGACACTTCACAAGAGACCGACTTCGGTTACGTCATCGGGGCCGCTTGGGAGAAGCCCGAGATCGCAGCGCGCGTGGCCCTGACCTACAACTCGAAGATTGATCACGACTTCAGCGCGACAGAGACCGTTACGACTGGCGGACTTGGTGACGGCGTCTACAACACCAACTTCACGACGACCGTTCCCGAGTCGGTGAACCTCGAATTCCAGACCGGCATCATGAAAGACACCCTGCTGATGGGTTCGGTGCGCTGGGTACATTGGACGCAATTCGACATCAGTCCTGAAGCATACACCTATGCACCCTCGGCGGAGCACCCGAATGGGCGGCTCGCGCAAGGCGCGCTCGTTGATTATTCTGACAACACAATCACCTACAATCTCGGCGTTGGCCGTCGCTTCAACGACCAGTGGTCGGGTGCGATCATGTTCGGCTACGAGAAGCACACCGGTAAACCGACCGGGAACCTCGGCCCGACCGATGGCTTCAAGTCGGTCTCGCTGGCAGCAAGCTATCAGGCGACCCAAAACATCAAGGTGACCGGCGGCGTTCGCTATGTCGATATCGGCGACGCGACCACCAACGGCCTCAACGGCGACTTCTCCGGCAATGACGGATGGGGCGCTGGCCTCCGCGTCGGGATCAACTTCTGATCGCAAGGTACTGATAATTCTCGAAAAGCCCCGTCTCGTGCGGGGCTTTTTCTTGGAATATCGACATTGCCGCAAGTTCCGGGTGGTGCGCGTCGCTGCCGCCCGCTAGATCGAAGCGATGAAACACGCACCCGCCCCTTTATCCCTCACCCCACTCGCCTGGGCGCTGCTCGCGGCGCTCGCGCTGATCTGGGGCTCGTCCTTCCTGTCGAACCGCGCGGCGCTGGAAGGTGCGGGAGTCTTTACCGTGGTCTTCCTGCGGGTCGCCTCGGGCGCGGTGCTGATCTGGGCCTATGTCGCGCTACGCCGCCTGCCGGTGCCGCGGCACCCGATCTCTCTCGGGCATTTCCTGATCATGGGGCTGTTGAACAACGCCATACCCTTCTCGCTCATCGTCTGGGGCCAGAAGCATATCGACAGCGGGTTGGCCTCGATCCTGAACGCCTCGACCGCGATCTTCGGGGCGCTGGTCGCGGCGGTGGTCTTCACCGACGAGCGGTTGAGCGCGCGCAAGGCCACTGGAATCGCGGTGGGCTTCGCGGGCGTCGTGGTGGCGATCGGGCCGGATGCGCTGAAGGGGTTCGATCTGACCTCGGCGGGCCAGCTCGCCGTGCTGGGAGCCGCGCTGAGCTATGGTTTCGCGGGCGCCTATGCGCGCTTTGCAATCAGAGGCTTACGGCCCGAAGTTGCAGCAGCCGGGATGCTCACCGGCGGCGCGACCTGGACGCTGCCGATCCTGCTTTTTACCGAAGGCGTGCCGAGCTTCGACTACGCGCCCTCGATCTGGATCGCGATGCTCTGGCTGGGTGTCGGCTGTTCGGCGCTGGCCTACCTGCTCTATTACCGCATTCTCGCGCTGGCGGGGGCAGCCAATCTCGCCCTCGTCACGCTCTTGATCCCGCCGGTCGCGATCCTCGCAGGCTGGGCGGTCTATGGCGAGCGTCTGGGCTGGGCGGAGGCCTTGGGCTTCGCGATCCTCGCGCTTGGCCTGATGATCCTCAACCGCCGCCCCAAAACCCCGTGACGTGCGCGCCTTGCCGGGCTACACCGGGGCGAAAGACCTATGGGGACACGATGATCTATTCCAATCGCGCCGAGTGGCTGGCCGCCAAATCGAGGAAGGTTGCCCTGTTCGGCATGTCCGGCCTCGGCAAGACCTGGGCTGCGAACCTGCTGCGCGACGAGGGCTGGTTCCACTACTCCGTCGATTACCGGATCGGCACGCGCTACATGGGCGAATATATCGCCGACAACTTCAAGCGCGAGGCGATGAAGAACCCGTTCCTGGCGGAGCTTCTGCTGTCGGACTCGGTCTATATCGCGTCGAACATCACGTTTGAGAACCTCGCGCCGCTGTCGACCTATCTCGGCAAGCCGGGCGATCCGACCAAGGGCGGGCTGCCCTTCGAGGAATACCTCGAACGCCAGCGCCAGCACCGCAAGGCCGAGATGGACGCGCTTCTCGACACCGCGCATTTCATCGACCGTGCGAAGCAGATTTACGGGATCGAGAATTTCCTGTGCGATTCCGGCGGCTCGATCTGCGAGGTGGTGGACCCCGACGACCCCGAGGATCCGATCCTAACCTCGCTGTCGCAGAACCTGCTGATGGTCTGGATCGAGGGCTCCGAAGCCCATACCGAGGAGCTGATCAAGCGCTTCTCGCGCGCGCCGAAGCCGATGTATTATCAGCCCGCGTTTCTGGCCGCGAAATGGGACGAGTATCGCGATCTGAAAGGTGTGGCCGAAACGGAGGTCGACCCCGACGACTTCGTGCGTTGGACCTATGCGCAAGCGCTGGCCCATCGTCAGCCGCGCTATGCGGCGATGGCGAGAAACTGGGGCGTGACGATCCGTGCCGAAGACCTCTACCTTGTCCGCGACGCAAAAGGCTTTACATCGCTGATCGCCGACGCGCTGCCCGCGTGAGCCGCGACACTTCACGCATCACTTTAACTTCACCCTGCAAGAGACTGAGAAACAATGCCGATCAAGCTGCCTGAAAACCTCCCCGCCTTCGACATCCTGTCGCGGGAAGGCGTGATGGTGATGTCGCCCGAGCGCGCATCGCGGCAGGAAATCCGTCCCATCCGGATCGGCCTTCTCAATCTCATGCCGAAGAAGATCCAGACCGAGAACCAGTTCGCACGACTGATCGGGGCGACGCCGCTGCAGATCGACTTCCAGCTGATCCGCATGAGCGAGCATCAGACGAAGAACACCGCCGCCGAGCATATGGAAGAGTTCTACCGTCCCTTCGAAGAGGTCGAGGCCACCGGCGAGAAGTTCGACGGGCTGATCATCACCGGTGCTCCGATCGAACATTTGCCTTTCGAGGAGGTGACCTACTGGGAAGAGCTCAAGCGGATTTTCGACTGGACGCAGACCCATGTCTTTTCGACCTTCGGCGTCTGCTGGGGCGGCATGGCGATGGCCCACTACTTCCACGGCGTGAACAAGCACATGCTCGATCACAAGGCCTTCGGCTGCTTCCGGCATCGCAATTGCGCGCCCGCCTCGCCTTACCTGCGCGGCTTCTCGGACGATCTGCTGATCCCGGTGAGCCGCTGGACCGAGATGCGGCGTGACGAGTTGGAAGCGGCGGGCATGATCACGCTGATCCATTCCGATGAAACCGGGCCCTGTCTGGTCGAAGATCGCGCTCATCGGGCGCTCTACATCTTCAACCATCTGGAATATGACAGCGGCACGCTGAAAGAAGAATACGATCGTGACGTCGCGGCGGGGAAACCGATCAACGTCCCCGCGAATTACTATCCTGAGAACGACCCGAGCCGGGTGCCGACGAACCGGTGGAAGAGCCACGCCCACCTGCTTTACGGCAACTGGATTAACGAGATTTATCAGGAAACTCCGTATGATCTGGCCGAGATTGGTAACTAGCCTCGTCCTCGTGCTGCTCATTCTGGGCGGCGCGACCTGGGGACTCGAGAGCTGGCGCGGCCGGATGGCGGAGCAGCGCTATCCGCCCAACGGCATATTCGTGGACGTTGGGAACCAGCGTGTGCATATGGTCATCAAGGGCGATCACGGCCCGGCGGTCGTGTTGATCCACGGCGCCTCGGGCTCGGCCCGCGATCTGACCTTCGATCTCGCACCGGAACTAGCGAAACGCTATCGCGTCTTCGTGCCCGACCGTCCAGGGTTCGGCTATTCCGATCCGCTGCCGGAGGGGCACGACACGATCGAGGATCAGGCCAAGCTGCTGCAGAAGGCGACGAAGATGGCGGGCGCGGAGAAACCGATCGTGCTCGGCCATTCCTATGGCGGGGCTGTCGCAATTGCCTGGGCGGTATATCTGCCCGGCACGCTCTCGGGTCTGGTGCCGGTCTCCGCTCCCTCGCATAGCTGGGACACCGGGCTGCCGCTTCTCTATCAGATCACGTCGCCGCCACTGGGTCAGGCGATCGCCGTCCCGTTGATTTCGGCCTGGACGCCACCCGCGATCATTCGCTCCGAGGTGGAAGGAGTCTTCGCGCCGCAGGAGATGCCGATCGGCTACATGCGCTGGTTCGGCCCCGGCATGACGCTGCGGGTCGAAACGATGCGGGTGAATGCGCGCCAGCGTGCCGAGCTGAAGCCCGAAATTCAGCAGATGATCCCCCATTATCCCGATCTCGACCTCCCGATCGTCTCTTTGCATGGCACGGCCGACACCATCGTGGGCGAGAAAATCCACGCGGTGCCCTTCACGAAGGAGGTGCCGGGGGCGGAACTGGTCTCCCTCGACGGGATCGGACACATGGTCCCGCATGTCGCGTTGCTCCAGACCGTCGCCGCGGTGGACCGTGTCGCGACGCGCGCTGGCTATGATATCCCGATGAAGGCGGCGGCGGAGTAACCGCCACTCAAGCAGTGCAGTCGCGTGAAAAGCGGTCACTCCTGCGGTTTTGCGCGCACGTCACACGCCCGGTATCGCCTGCCCGCCGCTGTGCGGCACCGCTTGCACCGTCCCGGCCCGCGCAGCATACTGCCGTGAAACGACAAAAGGCAGATCATGGCCAAGGACAAGAGCGACCCGCCGTTCGATATCCCCTTCGTGGGCGACATCACCCGCTACCTCGAGGAGGAAGCGCCGGATGTCGTGCGCGAGGCGATCGAGAAGGCGGGCAAGGATGACATGCTCTCGCCCTCCTACCCTTACGACGAGGAGATGAAGCGCAAGAAATACGACCGTCACATGGATGCGCTTCAGGTCGAACTGGTCAAGATGTTCTGGGACGCCAAGGAAACCGGCAAGCGGATCGCGGTGATCTTCGAAGGGCGCGACGCGGCGGGCAAAGGCGGCACGATCGGGCGGATGCGCCAGAACCTGAACCCGCGCTCGGCCTATGTCGTGGCGCTGCCGAAGCCCACCGAGACCGAAGCCACGCAATGGTATTTCCAGCGCTATGTCGACTGGCTTCCGGCCGCGGGCCAGATCGCGATGTTCGACCGCTCATGGTACAACCGGGGCGTGGTGGAACATGTCTTCGGCTTCTGCACGCCCGAGCAGCGCGAGCATTTCTTCTGCCAGTTGCCCGATTTCGAGAAGATGCTGGTCGATGACGGGATCATCCTCGTGAAGCTCTGGCTCAACGTGGATCGCGCCGAACAGCTGCGCCGCTTTCTCAAGCGCGAGAAGGATCCGCTCAAACAGTGGAAGCTGAGCTGGATCGACGTCGAAGGGCTCAAGCGCTGGGACGCTTATTCCGACGCGATCCAGGAGACGCTGGCGCGATCCGACAACGCGCATGCGCCCTGGACGGTAATCCGCTCGGACGACAAGAAACGCGCCCGGATTGCCGCGATCCAGACGGTGTTGAACGCGGTCGATTATGCGCATAAGGACCGCGACGCGATCGGCGAGATCGACGGTGAAATCTGCGGTGGCATCGACGTTCTGAATGTCTAAGCAAGGCTATCATCACGGCAACCTGCGTCAGGCGCTCGTAGCCTCCGCGCTGGAGCTGATCGAGGAGAAGGGCCCGACCGGCTTCACGCTCTCGGAAGCGGCGAAACGCGCAGGCGTGACCCCGGCTGCGGTCTATCGCCATTTCGAGGGGCGCGAGGACCTGATCGCGGAATGTGCGCGGCAGGGCTATCTGATCTTCGGCGACCTGCTGGATCACGCGTGGAACGGCGGCAAGCCTTCGGCGCTGGCGGCGTTCTCGGCGGTGGGGCGCGCCTATCTCGCCTTCGCGCGGAAATATCCCGGTCACTACATGGCGATGTTCGAAAGCGGCATATCGCCCAACCGCTCACCCGATCTTGCGGCGGTGGCGCGCAAATCCAGCGACGCGATGGAACGTGCGACGCGCGCCCTGATGGCGCATATGCCGCCGGAAAAGCGCCCGCCCGTCGCGATGGTCGCGGCGCATGTCTGGGCGATGAGCCACGGCGTCGTGGAGCTTTATTCCCGCGAGGGAAATCGCGCGCCCTATGCCCCCGAGGACCTTCTGGAAAGCGGCATCGGCGTCTATCTGCGCGGGCTGGGCCTGATCGCTCCGGATTGAGCCGCCTTGCCCGATCCCGCCGCGTCGCAGCATCATCCGGACAAAGAAAAACGGGCGGAGGTTTCCCCCCGCCCGTCGATATCAGACGATCCGTTCCAGATCAGAACTTGTAGGACGCGGTGAGGTTCAGCGTCGTGGTGTTCAGATCGTTGGTGGTGCCGTCGAAGTTGTTGCCCTTGCGGTAGTCGAGCTCGGTACCGACGGTCCACTTCGGGTTGATGGCATATTTCATGCCGACGCCAACCAGCGGAACGGTGTCGGAGTAGCTGGCGCCCGAATTGTCTTCAGCGTCGACGTAGGACGCACCGAGCGTGCCGTAGAACAGCATGTTGTTGTAGGGCGCACCGGCGATCATCTTGAGGTCGGTCATCGAGTTGACCTTCGCGCCGGTGGTGTTGTCGTCGATGTTCGCGGCGTTATAAGCCAGCTCGCCACCGAGGACATAGCCGCCGAAGTCGCGCAGGTAACCCGCGTGCAGACCGCCCACGACGCCGTCGCCATCGATCGACTGGTCAGCCTTGCCGTAGCCGAGTTGAGCACCGGCATAGAAGCCGTCCCAGCTGAACTGCGCGGGCGCGACTGCGACCGGGGCCGGGGTGACTTCCGGAGCCGGTGCCGGGGTGGTGTAGCCGCCCGCCATCGCGGCGGAGCCAGCGAGTGCCAGAATGCTCGACGTAACGATGATACGTTTCATGTTTCTCTCTCTCCTGTCTTGGGGGTTCATCCCCCGTTGAGACGTTTTGGATCAGATCCGTTGCCCGGACCTATGCTCATTCAATGCAACGTCAATCGGCTTGGTTCCGGCCATAGGCGGCAGGTTGCCGAAGCTGTCACAAGACGTGATCGGGGCGCCGGATGCTGCAGCCGCAAAATGCATTGGCAACACTGGACAAAGCGGCGGTTCCACTGGTTAATGAACACGCGTTCATTTCGAGGGAGTATCACATGGAGTTGAGCAAAATTCGCGCCATCATCACCGGCGGCGCTTCGGGGCTGGGGGCTGCGACCGCGCGGCACTTCGTTGAGTCGGGCGCGCAGGTGACGCTCTTCGACCGCGACCGGGCGGGCGGCGAGGCTTATGCGGCAGAGATCGGCGCGACCTTCGCCGAGGTCGACGTGACCTCCGAGGACAGCGTCGCCGCCGGGATCGCAGCCGCAGTAGACGCGATGGGCGGCATCGATGTGGCGGTCAATTGCGCCGGTATCGCCACCGGCGAGCGCGTGGTCGGCCGCGACGGGCCGCACCGGCTCGAGAGCTTCGCGCGCACGATCGACATCAACCTCGTGGGCAGCTTCAACGTCGCCCGCCTCGCCGCCGCCGAGATGGCCCGCAATCCCGGCCCCGAGCGTGGCGTGATCATCAACACTGCCTCCATCGCGGCTTTCGACGGCCAGAAGGGCCAGGCAGCCTATGCGGCGTCAAAAGGCGGAATCGTCGCGATGACCCTGCCCCTCGCCCGCGATCTGGCCAGCCAGGGCGTCCGTTGCTGCGCCATCGCGCCGGGAATTTTCGCCACGCCGATGATGAAGGGCCTGCCCCAGGAGGTGCAGGACAGCCTCGCGACCGAAGTCACCTTCCCGAAGCGGCTCGGTGATCCGTCGGAATACGCCAAACTTGCCGGTTTCATCGTCCAGAGCGGCTATCTGAACGGCGAAGTGATCCGCCTCGACGGGGCGCTCCGGATGCGTTGACCTCACGTTTATGACGGCTTTGCGAAGGATCTGAAAAAATCCTCGAAAAACGGGTTGCAAGGGCGCGCGAGGGCGGCTAAATCCCGCCCTACGAAACGACCCCTGATGCGGAGAGGTGGCAGAGTGGTCGAATGCGGCGGTCTCGAAAACCGTTGTCGGTGAGAGCCGACCCAGGGTTCGAATCCCTGTCTCTCCGCCACTTCCCCCGGCGAATGAATGTGGGGAAAATATCCAAGAAAATCAGCGCTTAGATAGTGTAGCTCGGCGCGTGGCCCGCCTCTTTCGGTGAATTTGCCATGCGAGTCGAGCGCTCGCCCTTTTCCCGGCTTCCGAATTTTGGCAAACAGCCGCCCCCCGCGGAAAGTCAAAGGCTCCCGGATCGAAGCCAGTCGCCGCGCCGGGAGCATTGTTCCCGGCGGCAGACGCGGCGCGTCGTGCTCGGACGAACGAAACCGATCCCTCCAAAACCGATTCTCACCGGCGTGTGACAAAACATTGCTCTCAGATGACGGTTTTGTGCACAAATTTTGTGCAGCCACCCCGAAAAATCCACCTCTGAGCTGTGAACCCGCTGGGGTTTCGCAATTTGCGCTTGCCGCCTGAGTCTCACGCTGCAAATTTGGTTCCACATCGGAACAACCCGAACGGCAATTGCGCCTCGCTTTGACACCGCTTTCCTGCGGCAAGTCAGCGGGGCGTTTTGCGTTTTGGATCAGGGGTGCTGCGGGAGCGGATATGAAGAAACGGATCGAACTTGGCCTGCTATATTCCCGCTCGGGGAGCTATTCTCTGATTTCAGAGGCTTGCCGGACCGGGGCGCTGAGCGCGATTGCAGAGATCAACGCGATGCCCGATTTCCCGCTCACCTTTGCTCCGGTCGAGCGCGACCCAGAGGGCAACATCGACGCCTACGGTCCGCTCTGCGAGGAAATTCTGCGAGACAGCGATGCCCGCCACGTGATCGGCTGCGTCACGTCGTGGAGCCGCAAGGAAGTGATCCCGACGCTGGAGAAAGCGGGCGGTACGCTCTGGTACGCGGTGCCCTACGAAGGGTTCGAAGCCTCCGATCATGTCGTCTACACCCATGCCTGCCCGAACCAGCACCTGCTGCCAATGCTCGGCTGGGCCTTCGCCCGGCTGGGACGGCGGGGCTTTCTGACCGGCTCGAATTACATCTGGGGCTGGGAGATGAACCGGCTCGCCCGAGACGTGATCTCGACCGCTAGCGGCGAGGTTCTGGGCGAACGTTACCTGCCGCTCGGCTCGCTTGATGTCGACCGGATGATTGCTGAAATTCGCGCGACCCGGCCCGATTTCATTCTCAATAACCTGATCGGCCCGTCGCAATACGCCTTCCTCGAAGCCTATCACAGGCTCGGTCAGGAGGACGCCCATTTCCGGCCCGAGACCTGCCCGATCCTCTCGTGCAATCTGACCGAATGCGAATTGCCCGCGATCCATCCGGGCGCGGCCGAGGGGCTCGTGGCCGCCGGGCCGTATTTCCGCGGCGCGACCGGCTGGCCGCAGGCGCAGCGCAACTTCGGCTCCTCGCATGAAGCGGCCGCGTGGTCCTCGGTCTATCGTCTCGCGCTTCTGCTCTCGGGGCACGAAGACGCCCCGGACCAGAGCCTCGCACAACTCTTGCACGATGCGCCGCAGGGTACCGAGGGCATCGACGCCTCGACCCACCATACCGCCCTGCCCGTCCTGATCGCGCAGGTCGAGAACGGCGCTTTCACCGTTCGCGAGCGGTTCGAAGCCGTCGCGGGCGACCCCTATCTCGCACGGGGTCGCAACGCGGTCTCGCCCGGCGCGCCCCGACTGAAGGTGGTGTCATGAAGCGCAAGATCCGCATCCCCGATCTCGGTGGCGCCCGCGCCTATATCCTGCATCGCCCGCACGCGACCGTGCAGGCGCTCGAACGACAGTTGCGCGCGATCGGACTGACGGTCGTGCATTGCTGGCCCGAACTTCCGGCGGAAGCGCTGTCGGGCGATTTCGTCTTCTTCGACGCGGATCAGGGCTATGACGAGCAATTCCCGTGGAAGCCGGGGCAAAGCCCGATGCCGATGATCGCGCTGATCGGGACCGAAGCGCCGGGCCGGATCGAATGGTCGCTGGAAGCCGGTGCCCATGCGCAGCTCCTCAAACCGGTGGGCGATGGCGGGGTCTATTCAGCACTGCTGATCGCGCGGCTCGGTTTCGAGGCGCGGGCGCAGCTTTCGGCGGAGATCGCGGATCTGCGTCGCCGCCTCGACGAGCGCCAGACGGTGGTGCGGGCGGTCACTCTGCTGGCCGCGCGGGGAAAGAGTGAGGCGGAGGCCTATGACCAGCTCCGCCAGATGGCGATGGCCTGGCGCGTGAGTTTTGAGGATGCCGCGCGCCGCATCGTCGCCAACCATGACGAACAAAGGAAGACCGATGACCGACGCGACCTTGGCTGAGGGACCGGCCCGACCGCAAAGCGCCTTGCGCCGCCTGATGCGCCGCAAGCTCGCCCTTCTGGGCTTTGCGATCATCGCGATCGTAACGCTTGGCGCGATCTTCGCGCCGTGGATCGCGCCATTCGAGCCGCAGGACCAGATGTTCGACGGGCTGACGCTGGAAGGCGCCCCCATGCCGCCGGGCGAAAAGTTCTGGCTCGGCACCGACCTTCTCGGCCGCGACCTGTTCTCGCGCATCCTTTACGGCGCGCGGACCTCGCTGATCATCGGCGTCGTCGCGAACGGCCTTGCGCTGATTATCGGCACGCTGATCGGCGTAACGGCAGGCTATTTCCGCGGCTGGATCGGTGCGGTGCTGATGCGCTTCACCGACCTGATGATGGCCTTCCCGGCGCTGCTGCTGGCGATCTGCCTCGCCGCTATCTTCACGCCGTCGCTGTGGATCGTCGCGATGGTGATCGCGCTGGTAAACTGGGTGCAGACGGCGCGCGTGGTCTTCACCGAGACCTCCGCGCTGGCCGAGCGTGAATTCGTCGCCGCCGAGCGGACCCTCGGCGCGGGCACAGTGCGCATCCTGTTCCGCCACATCCTGCCGCATCTGGTGCCGATGATCATCGTCTGGGGCACGCTGGGGATTTCGACCACGGTGCTGCTGGAGGCGACGCTGAGCTATCTCGGCGTGGGGGTTCAGCCGCCGACGCCGAGCTGGGGCAACATCATCTTCGAGAACCAGACCTATTTCCAGGCGGCCCCTTGGCTCGTCTTCATCCCGGGCGCCGCGATCCTGCTGCTGGCGCTGTCGTTCAACCTCGTGGGCGACGCATTGCGCGACGTGCTCGACCCGACGCAGAGAGGGCGTGACTGATGCTGGCCTATCTGATCCGACGCCTGATCCAGGCTGCCCTGATCCTTCTCGGCGTCTCCTTCATCACATTCTTCCTGCTCTTCGTGCTGCCGGCCGACCCGGTGCGTCAGATCGCGGGCCGCTCGGCCACGCCCGAGACGGTTGCCAATATCCGCCACCAGCTGGGCCTCGATCAGCCCTTCATCGTGCAATACTGGCGCTACCTGACCGGGTTGTTCCAGGGCGATATGGGCCGCAGCTACCTGCAGAAGACCGAGGTCGCGACGCTGGTCGCCGCGCGCCTGCCCGCGACGCTCCTGCTGATGCTGGGCGCGATCGTCGCCGAACTGATCATGGGGCTCACGCTGGGCATCGTCGCTGCGATCCGCCGCGGCGGCGCGCTCGACCAGTCGCTGATGATCACTTCGTTCGTCGCGGTCTCGGCGCCGCAATTCGTGGTCGGCCTGCTTCTGCTCTATGTCTTCGCGGTCAAGCTGAGCTGGTTCCCGATCGGTGGCTACGGCAGCTTCTCGAACCTCGTGCTGCCGGCGCTGACCCTCGGGATCATGGGCTCGGGCTGGTACAGCCGGATGATGCGCTCCTCGATGATCGACGTGCTGCGCTCGGACTATATCCGTACCGCCCGCGCCAAGGGGCTGCGGCGCTTCCGGGTGCTGGCGCTGCACGCGATGCCGAACGCCATCCTGCCGATCATCGCGATGATCGGGATCGATATCGGCATCTTCATGTCCGGCATCGTCGTCGTGGAAAGCGTCTTTGGCTGGCCCGGCATCGGGCAGCTCGCCTGGCAGGCGATCCAGCGCGTCGACATCCCGATCATCATGGGCGTCACGCTCGTATCCGCCTGCGCGATCGTGCTGGGCAACCTGCTGGCCGACCTGATCACACCTTTCATCGATCCGCGCATCAAGCTGCGCTGATCGCAACCAGAGCCCCGGAGGAACCGGGCCCCTCGACTAACGTCCAACGGAGAAAGAGAGAAAAATGAGCTTGATGAGAAAGATGCTCGTGACGAGCACCCTCGCGGTGTCGCTGGGCTTCGGCAGCTTTGCCGCGGCGGCGGACTACACCCCCGACCCGAACGCCAAGGAAGGCGGCGATATCGTCATCACCTACAAGGATGACGTGGCCACGCTGGACCCGGCGATCGGTTATGATTGGCAGAACTGGTCGATGATCAAATCGATCTTCGACGGGCTGATGGATTACGTTCCCGGCACCACCGAGCTGCGCCCCGGCCTCGCCGAGAGCTACGAGATCTCGGATGACGGCACGGTCTTCACCTTCCACCTGCGCAAGGGCGTAAAGTTCCACAACGGTCGCGAAATGACCGCCGAAGACGTGAAATACTCGCTCGACCGCGTGACCACGCCCGCGACCCAGTCGCCCGGCGCAGGCTTCTTCGGCTCGATCAAGGGCTATGACGCGATGGCGGACGGCTCGGCCACGAGCCTCGAAGGCGTGACCGTCGTCGATCCCTACACCGTCAAGATCGAGCTGTCGCGCGCCGACGCGACCTTCCTGCACGTGATGGCGCTGAACTTCGCCTCGGTCGTGCCGAAGGAAGCGGTCGACGAATACGGCACCGATTTCGGCAAGCATCCCGTCGGCACCGGCGCGTTCAAGCTCGCCGACTGGACGATCGGCCAGCAGCTCGTGTTCCAGAAGAACGCCGATTACTGGCGCGAGGGCATCCCCTATCTCGACACCATCACCTTCGAGGTCGGCCAGGAGCCGATCGTGGCCCTGCTGCGCCTGCAGAAGGGTGAGGTGGACGTGCCCGGCGATGGCATCCCGCCGGCGAAGTTCAACGAGGTGATGAACAATCCCGACGAGGCCAAGCGCGTCGTCATGGGCGGCCAGCTGCATACCGGCTACATCACGCTGAACACCCAGATGGCGCCCTTCGACAAGGTCGAGGTGCGTCGGGCGATGAACATGGCGATCAACAAGGATCGCATCGTGCAGATGATCAACGGTCGCGCCACGCCCGCGAACCAGCCGCTGCCGCCGTCGATGCCGGGCTACACCAAGGATTACGAGGGCTATCCCTTCGATCAGGAAAAGGCCAAGCAGATGCTCGCGGATGCGGGCTATCCCGACGGCTTCGAGACCGAGCTCTACGTGATGAACACCGATCCGAACCCGCGTATCGCCCAGGCGATCCAGCAGGACCTGTCGCAGATCGGCGTGAAGGTCGACATCAAGGCGCTGGCGCAGGCCAACGTGATCGAAGCGGGCGGCACGCCGAAAACCGCGCCGATGATCTGGTCGGGCGGCATGGCGTGGATCGCCGATTTCCCCGATCCGTCCAACTTCTACGGGCCGATCCTGGGTTGCGCGGGTGCGGTCGAGGGCGGCTGGAACTGGTCGTGGTACTGCAACAAGGAACTCGACGCGATGGCGACCGAGGCGGACTCGATCACCGACCCGGCCAAGCAGGACGAACGCCTGCAGAAATGGTCCGACGTTTACATGAAGGTCATGGAAGACGCGCCGTGGGTGCCGGTGTTCAACGAGAACCGCTACACCATGAAGTCGAGCCGTATGGGCGGCGAAGATGCGCTCTATGTCGACCCGGTCTCGATCCCCGTGAACTACGACTACGTGTACGTGACGGAGTAAGCGCGCATGTGCAAAGCCTGTGACTATACGATCCACGGCGCACAGCACCATTTCGGCTGGGACAACTCGCTTGTCCCGGCCGAGACGGTGGCCCCGGGATCGACCATCGAATTCCATTGCCACGACAGCTCGGCCGGACAGCTCGGACCGTCCTCGACCGTGGAAGACGTCAAGACGCTCGATTTCGGCAAGATCAACCCGGTCTCCGGCCCGATATATGTCGAAGGCGCGAAGCCCGGTGACGTGCTAAAGGTCACCATCGACAGCTTCACCCCGCGCGAGCAGGAAGGCTCCGCCTGGGGTTGGACCGCCAACATTCCGGGCTTCGGCCTGCTGGCGGATCAGTTCGAGGATCCGGCGCTGACGATCTGGAAATACGACGCTGGCTCGCCCGACAAGGCGCTTTGGGGCAGCGAAGGCAAGGTGGGTCTCAAACCGTTTTGCGGCACGATCGGCGTCGCCCCGGCAGAAGCCGGCCCGCATTCCATCGTCCCGCCGCGCCGCGTGGGCGGGAATCTCGACATTCGCGATCTGGCGGCGGGCACCACGCTCTACCTGCCGGTCGAGGTCGAGGGCGCGCTGTTCTCCGTGGGCGACACCCATGCCGCCCAAGGCGATGGCGAGGTCTGCGGCACCGCGATCGAAAGCCCGATGAACTGCGTGCTCAGCTTCGACCTGATCAAGAACGAGACGCTGAAATTCCCGCGCTTCACCACGCCGGGGCCGGTCACGCGCCACCTCGACACGGCGGGCTACGAGGTCACGACGGGCATCGGCCCGGACCTGATGTCGGGCGCGCGCGATGCGGTCTCGGGCATGATCGACCTTCTGTGCGCACAGCGCGGCATGTCGGCGGTCGACGCCTATATGCTGGTTTCGACCTGTGGCGATCTGCGCATCTCCGAGATCGTCGATATGCCCAACTGGGTCGTCAGCTTCTACTTCCCGAGAAACGTGTTCGAATGATCGAAATGCAACAAACGAAAGCCGGGGCCGTCATGGCCCCGGAGCCCGCCCAGCCGGTGCTCGCCGTCGAAGGGCTCACGATCTCGGTGCGCTCGGAGGGGCGCGAGCGCGCGTTGGTCAGCGATCTGAGCTTCACGCTCGCACGCGGCGAGACCATCGCCATCGCGGGCGAGAGCGGGTCGGGCAAGTCGCTGACCTCTCTGGCCATCATGGGTCTGTTGCCGCCCCCTGCCCTTCGGGTCAGTTCCGGCGCCATCCGCTTCCATGACGAAGACCTGACGCGCCTGCCCGAGGGCCGGATGCGCGCCATTCGCGGCAACCGCATCGCGATGATCTTCCAGGAGCCGATGACCTCGCTCAACCCGGTGCTGACGATCGGCTTGCAACTCTCCGAAGCGATCCGCGCGCATGAGCCGGTCTCGAAGCCAGAGGCTCGGACCCGTGCGCTTGAGGCGCTGCGGCGTGTGCGCATCTCCGAACCCGAGCGTCGCATGACGCAATATCCGCACGAGCTGTCCGGCGGCATGCGGCAGCGCGTGATGATCGCGATGGCGCTGGCGCTGCGCCCCGACGTGCTGATCGCCGATGAGCCCACGACCGCGCTCGACGTGACGGTGCAGCGCGAGGTGCTCGACCTGCTGCGCGATCTGCAGGACGAGATGGGCACGGCGATCATCCTGATCACCCACGACATGGGCGTCGTCGCCGAGATGGCCGAGCGGGTCATCGTCATGAAGCAGGGTCAGGCGGTCGAGACCGGCCCTGTCTCGCAGATTTTCACCGCCCCGCGCGAGGCCTATACGCAGGACCTGCTGGCCGCGGTACCGCGCATGGGCGACGGCAGCGGCGCTGCGGGCGCGTCGCCGGATGCCAAACCCGTGGCGCGGTTGCGCGACGTGAAGGTGCATTTCGACATACGCGGCGGTATCCTGTCGCAGGTCACGCACCGGGTGCACGCGGTCGAAGGTGTGAGCTTCGACATCATGGAGGGCGAGACCTTCTCGCTGGTGGGTGAAAGCGGCTGCGGCAAATCCACCATCGCGAAGGCGCTGACCGGCCTCGTGCCGCATCAGGGCCGCATCGAGGTCGCAGGCCACACGATGGGCAGTTTGAGCGGCGCGAAGATGAAGGAGATGCGCCGCGACGTGCAGATCGTTTTTCAGGACCCGATGGCCGCGCTAGATCCGCGGATGCGGGTGGGCGATCTGGTAGCCGAGCCGCTGGTGATCCATGGCATCGGTACGCCCGAGGAGCAACGCGAGAAGGTCGCGGCGCTGTTCGAACGCGTCGGCCTCACCCGCGATCAGCTCGACCGCTATCCGCACGAGTTCTCGGGCGGCCAGCGCCAGCGAATCTGCATCGCCCGCGCGCTGGCGCTGCAGCCCAAACTGATCGTGGCGGATGAAAGCGTCTCGGCGCTGGATGTGTCGGTGCAGGCACGGGTGCTGGACCTGCTCGAGGCGCTGAAGCGCGAGTTCGGCATCGCGTACCTGTTCATCAGCCATGACATGGCCGTGGTCGAGAACATATCGGACCGGATCGCGGTGATGTATATGGGGCAAATCGTGGAGATGGGCACGCGGGCGCAGATCTTCGGCGCACCGCAGCACCCCTACACGAAGCGCCTGATGGCCGCCGTGCCGATCCCCGACCCCGACAAGGTGCGCGAACCCATTCCGCGCCTCTCCGGCGAGGTTCCCAGCCCGGTCTACAAGCTGGGCACCGGCCCGCAGCGACTCACGCTGCGCGACGTTGGCGACGGACACCTGGTGGCGGATGGTGATCTCCCCGCGATGCCCTCCGACACCGCGGCCGAATAAGCGCGAACAGCCAACAGATAAACGAAGACACCGCGGCGCTGTTCGGCGCCGCGGTGTTCTATTTGGCAGATCGGTGGCGTTCGTTCCCGAAGCGGCTTTACGTCTCGACGCCGATCCGTTCGTGGCGAAGCGTCGCCTCCGTAGCTTTCGCATGGCTGGCGATCTCTTCCATCGGTGCGAACCAGACGTCGCCCGTCGCCACGGCGCGTTCCAGCAGCCGTTCCATCTCGCGCCAGCGCGCCAACCGGCCCGTCAGGAACGGGTGGAGCACCGGCATCCAGAACCCGCCCGCCTCGTGCATCGCGTCGAACTCCTCGGCGAAGGCGCGGATGCCATCGGAGGGCGCACGGATCGGCATCAGGTAGTCGATCTCGCCGAAATGCGCGAAGGGCGGCCAGTCATCGGTGCCCCAATGCGGCGGCATCTCGATCAGGCTGCCTTTCGGGGTTTCGACGCGGTAGGGCAACTCGTCGGCCATCATCGAGCTGTCATAGAGAAACCCGTGCTCGATCAACCGGTTCAGCATCGCGGGCGTGAAGGAATAGACCGGCGCGCGATAGCCGCGCGGCTTGCGGCCCGTCATCGAGACATGAACCTCCAGCGCGCGCTCGAACAGCTCCGCCTCGCGTTCGTCGGAATGTTCCATCGGGTCTTCGTGCATCCACGAATGGTGCCCGATTTCGTGCCCTGCCTTCAGGATCGCCTCGACCGTCGCGGGATAATTCTGCATCACCCAGGCGGGCATGAAGAAGGTCTGCGTGAGGCCCAGACGGCGATAGGTCTCGAGGATGCGCGGCACCGCGACCGTCGGCCCGTAGCGACCCATCGAAATCGGCTGCAGGCGCAGCTCGGCATCGTCAGGACGGGCGGTGCGGATCAACGAATCCGCGTCGATATCGAAGGTCACGCAGGCGGCGCAGCGCTTGCCCTCGGGCCAGGTGATCGGGTTGAGAAACATGTCACTCTCCGCTCAGGAAGGATCGGCGGACACCGGGAGCGTCACCGAGAACAGCGCCACGATATCGTTGCGCAGCCAGGTCTCGATATCGTCCCGGCGCGCGGCGTCGGTGGAAATGAACTGGATGAAACGGGCGTTCTGCAGCTGGAACAGCGCGCGGCCCAGATGGAGCGGGTTGAGATCGGCACTGAGCCGGCCGTCCCGCTGCATCGCCTCGATCCGGCGCACCAGCACCGAGGCAAGCTGTTCGTCGAGCTTGAAATAGGCCTTGGACAGCTGCGTGCCCGCCTCGATCGTGACCGCAGCGATGACCTGACGCCAGATTTCCTTCTCCAGCGTCTGCATCGCGTGTTCCATGATCTCATGCGCGAAGGCGAGCGTCAGCTCGACGAGATCGGCCTCTTTCCCGGGCAACCTGGCGTCGAGCCGTTCCAAGAGCTGCTTGTCGCTCTCGATGACCAGCGCGAGCAGCACCCCCGCCTTGGTTCCGTAGTAGTTGTGGACAGTCACCCCCGAGACGCCCGCGGCAACCGCGATCGCCTCGATCGTCGTCTTGTCATAGCCCTTTTCGCGAAAAAGCTCTTTGGCCGATGTCACGATGCGGTTGCGACGGTCTTGTTTTTGTTGGGCGCGCAGGTTGCTCACAAGGTCCTCCTAGGGTTGCGAACAGTTGTCTGCGATGGCTCGTTTTTGGTCAAGACAAAATTTTTATTGCATAAAAGTTTTTATCTCATAAAGTTTTCTTCACAAGATCAAGAATCCATACCAACAGCGAGGTCCGCTTATGCGCTCCGTTCTCAAAATCGCCGCCGCCTCCGCGGTCGCCCTCTCCGCGGGCAGCCTCTCCGCTGCCGCCGCTGAAACCGTCAATGTCGGGGTCTGCGTCTCCTGGCCGGGCTATGCCATGCTCGAAGTCGCCAAGGAGCAGAAACTGATCCCCGATTACGATCTCAACATCACGATCTTCGAAGATCCGCTGGGCGGGCATGCCGCCCTCGCCGCGGGTCAGATCGACGTCTATGGTTGCACCGCCGATTACACGCCGCTGGTCGTGGATCGCGGCACCGACGTGGTGAACGTGGCTCAGCTCAACCCCTCCTACGGGGTCGATCACGTCATCCTCGCACCGGACACCGAGCCCGCCGACCTGCCGGGCAAGAAGGTCGCGGCCCCGCAGGCCTATATCGGCCAGCTGCTGATGGGGATCTGGCTCGATTCCGAGGGCATCACTCCCGATCAGGTGGAATGGGTGAACCTCAACGCCGATGAAGCCGTCGGTCCGATGATGTCGGGCGACCTGTCCGCCGCCTACATGTACGAGCCGTGGATTTCCAAGGTGCTCGAGGCGAAACCGGGCGCGCGCTCCATCGTCGACACCTCCGATCCGGAAATGCTCAAGACCGGGATCTTCATGGACGCGCTCTACATGAACAAGAAGTTCATCGCCGATAACCGCGAGGCGGCGCTGGCGGTACTGAAGGCGCGCTGGGATGGTCTGGCCTACTGGAACCAGCATACCGAAGAGGCCAACAAGATGATCGCCTCCTTCCTGCAATGGCCCGCCGAGGATGTCGGCTACGTTATCGGCACCAACGGCAAGTCCTTCGAGGGCGGCATCTACATGATGGATTTCGACGAGTCTGCCCGGCTCTGCGGCGTGCTCGACGGCGAAGGCCCGCTTGGCATGGCCAACGGCTCGATGGTCGACTCGATCGCGATGACCAATGACTGGTGGATCAAACTCGGCCTGATGGAAAACAAGGTCGATGCGTCGAAGGGCGTCGACTGCTCGCTGATGGGCGATCTGGTCAAGTCCGGCTACCGCCAGAGCCTGACCGCACACTAAGACACGCGGGAAGCGCCACGTCCCGGCGCTTCCCTTCCCCCAAGCCGGAGCATCTGCCTTGAGCGCCCGACCCACTCCCTTTCTCCAGCTGCGCAAGCCCGTGAACCGCCGTCAGAAGCTGCTTTCCGCGCTCGCCGTCTGGGTGCTGTTCTTCGGCATCTGGATCGTCGCCTCGGCCAGCGGTCTGGTGAACCCGCTTCTCGTCCCAGCCCCGCATCAGGTCTTCGCGACCACCTTCGATCTGTTCTTCAGTCGCGGGTTCAGCAGCGATGTCCTGATCTCCATCAGCCGCGTGCTGATCGCCTTCGCGCTGGCCAGCGCCGTGGCGGTGCCGCTGGGCGTGATGATGGGCTCCTTCCCCGCGATCGAGGCGTTCTTCGCCCCCTTCGTTTCCGCCTGGCGCTATCTGCCCGCGCCGTCCTTCATCCCGATCCTGCTAATGTGGTTCGGCACCGGCGAGGCCCCTAAACTGGCGCTGCTGTTCCTCGGGGTGATCTTCTTCCTGATCACGCTGATCATGGATCACACCAAGAACGTCCGCGAGGAACTCGTCGAGACTGCCCTCACGCTAGGCGCACCGCGCCGCAAGGTCGTGGCCCGCGTGATCTTCCCCGCCGTTCTGCCCGATATCGTGACCGCGATGCGCCAGATGCTGGCGATGACCTGGACCTATCTGGTGATCGCCGAGATCGTCGCCTCCACCACCGGCATCGGCGCGATGATGATGCGCGCGCGACGTTTCCTGAAGACCGATGAAATCCTGTCGGGGATCATCGTGATCGGGGTGCTGGGCCTGCTGTTCGACCTCGCCTTCTCCGCCCTGCATCGCTGGGCCTTCCCTTATCTGAGAAAGAGCTGAGCATGGCTGCCGAAACCGCATTGGAAATCCGCGAAATCACGAAGGAATTCGAGCTGTCGGGCGGGCGCAAGCTGGTCGCCGTCGAGGGCGCGGGCTTCACCGTCGAACGCAACTCCATCTGCGTCCTTCTCGGCCCGTCGGGCTGCGGGAAATCGACGATCCTGCGCATGATCGCGGGGCTCGAGACCCCGAGCGGCGGCGAGATCGTCATCGGCGGCCGTCGCGTAGAGGGACCGGGCCGCGACCGGGGCATGGTCTTTCAGGCCTATACCTCCTTCGACTGGCTGACGGTGCGCAAGAATGTCGAGTTCGGGATGCAGATCAACGGCGTCCCGGCCGCCGAGCGCCGCGAACGCGCGGAGCGCTTCATCAATCTCGTAGGCCTCGGGAAATTCGCCGAAGCCTACCCGTCGCAACTCTCGGGCGGGATGCGTCAGCGCGTCGCCATCGCGCGCACGCTCGCCAATGACCCCGAGGTCTTGCTGATGGACGAGCCGTTCGGCGCACTCGATGCCGAGACCCGTTGGCTGATGCAGGAGCTGATGATCGACGTCGCTGAGAAGACCAACACGACGATGGTGATCGTCACCCACGATCTGGAGGAGGCGATTTTCCTCGCCGACAAGATCGTCTTTCTCTCGAGCCATCCGGGCCGGGTGAAAGAGGTGATCGTGCCCGAATTCAAGCAGGGCGCGCGGATCGCCGACAAGGAAAAGGCCGTGAAACTGGAAGGCTACTCCGACCTGGAGGGGCATCTGATGCGGCTGATGAGAGAGGAAGGACGCGGCAAGGAATGAGTGTGACATTCGACTTCACCGGAAAGACCGTTCTGGTCACAGGCGCATCGAGCGGGATCGGCTATGGCATCGCCGAAGGGTTTGCCCGCGCCGGCGCCGACCTGATCATCCTGTCAGAGACCGACGCGATCTATGAGGCCGCCGAGAGCCTGCCCGGCAAGGTCCGCGCGATCCGCTGCGACATCGCCGAGGCGGAGATGGTGACCGAGGCGCTGGCCGATATCGAACGCGTCGATGTGCTGGTGAACAATGCAGGGCTCGAGCGCCCCACACCGCTCACCGGCGACAATCCCACGGGCAACGCGATGTTCGAGCGGATCGTGGCGATCAACGTAACCGGCACGCAGAACGTGACCGACGCGCTGATCTCGCGCATTCCCGAGGGCGGGCGCATCGTGATCACCGCCTCGATCTGGGCGCGCACCGCCGTACCGGGCTTCTCGGCCTACGTCGCCAGCAAACACGCCCTTCTGGGGCTGACCCGGACATGGGCGCAGGAGCTGGGCCCCCGCGGCATCCGCGTCAACGCGATCTGCCCCGGCTGGGTGAAAACCGGGCCGGCGGCCAATTCGCTGCGGGAACTGGCGGAGTCCAGCGGGCGCAGCGAGGCCGAGGTCGAGGCCGAGATCATGGCCGCGCAAGCCATAGACGGGCTGATGGTGCCCGCCGACATGGCCGATCCGTATATGTTCCTCGCGTCCGAGGCTGGCGCGAATATCACCGGTCAGGCGCTCAACGTCGACCGCGGCGAGGTCATGTCATGAGCCTCGACGGTAAAGTCGCACTGGTCACCGGCGGCTCGCGCGGGATCGGGCGCGCCATCTCGCTGGCGCTGGCTGCACAAGGCGCGAAAGTCGCGTTCTGCCATCCCGACGATGCGCAGGCGCGCGAAACGCTCGCCGAACTTCAAAAGCTGACCGAGGCGGAATCCCTGCCCGCCGACGTCTCCGACGAGGCGCAGGTCGAGGGGATGTTCGACGCCGTCAAGTCGCAGTTCGGGCGGATCGACATCCTCGTGAACAACGCGGGAATCCTGCGCGAAAGCCCGATTGCCGAGACGAAGATCGACGAATTCGACCGCGTGATCGCGGTGAACCTGCGCGGCACATTCCTCGCCGCCCGTGCCTTCGTGCGCAGGGCCGAGGAAGGCCGGATCATCAATATCGCGAGCGATCTGGGTTTTCTCGGGCGCGAGGAAATGTCCGCCTATACCGCCTCTAAGGGCGGGATCATCGCGCTCACCCGGACACTCGCGCGCGAACTGGCACCGAAAATCCTTGTCAACGCCATCGCGCCGGGCTCGATCGAGACCGACATGACGAGCCCCGCCTCGATGAGCCCCGAACAGCTGGCAATCGACATGGCGACGCCCCTCGCCCGGTTCGGCCAGCCCGAGGATATCGCCGCGATGGCCTGCTATCTCGCGGGCCCGCAGAGCAATTTCATCACCGGTCAATGCTTCGGCGTGAACGGTGGCAGCGTCATGACCTGACAGGAGCGACCCCATGTCCAGCGATCCCTTTTTCCACCCCGTTTCCGGCTTCGATCTGCCCCGCTTCGCGGGCGTGCCGACCTTCATGCGCCTCCCGCATGTGCCGCTCGACGATCCGCGCCTGAGCGACGTGCAGATCGGTCTGATCGGCAGTCCGTGGGACTCCGGCACCACCAACCGTCCCGGCCCGCGCCACGGCCCGCGCCAGTTGCGCGATCTCTCGACGATGATCCGGGCGCAGAACGGCGCGACCGGCGTGCGCCCCTTCGAGATGGTCAACTGCGCCGATCTCGGCGATGTCGCCCCGAACCCCGCCGACATTCAGGACGCGATGGACCGGATCACCCGGTTTTTCGAGACGGTCCGCGAGCATGGAATCCGCCCGCTCACCGCAGGCGGCGACCACCTCAATTCGCTGCCGATCCTGCGCGCGTTGGGCAAGCCCGAGCCGCTCGGCATGGTACATTTCGACAGCCATACCGACCTGTTCCACAGCTATTTCGGCGGCACCATGTACACGCACGGCACGCCCTTCCGCCGTGCAATCGAAGAAGGGCTGCTCGACCCGAAACGCGTGGTGCAGATCGGTATTCGCGGCTCCACCTATGATAGCGAAGATCGCGATTTTGCCGACAGCGTAGGCGTGCGCGTGATCCCGATCGAGGAGTTCCACGCCCGCGGCGTCGAGGATGTGATGACCGAGGCGCGTGAGATCGTCGGTTCCAAGCCCACCTATCTCTCCTACGATATCGACTTCATCGACCCGGCTTTCGCGCCCGGAACGGGCACGCCAGAAGTGGGAGGCCCGAATTCCTATCAGGCGTTGCAGGTGATCCGTCTGCTCGACGGGGTGGATATCGTAGGCGCCGATCTCGTCGAGGTCTCCCCGCCCTTCGACCCTTCCGGCGCTACCGCCTTCCTCGGCGTCTCGGTGATGTTCGAGATCCTGTGCCAGATGGCCGTGACCATGACGCGCGGGTAACCGCGACCGCCCCATCCTGCCCTGTCCCGGCATTTCGCAGGCCGCCCTTCACATTCCGGAGGACGGTCTGCGATGATCGCGGGACCGGCTCAACCCACCCAGCGCATCGCGTTCGCGCGGGTGCGATAAACCGGGGTCATATTGTTGGCGAGGCTCGCAGCGAGGTCGAGATCGGCGCTCAGCAAACTGGCGACCTCCTGCAGCGCGAGGCCGAGATACCGCGCGATCTCCTGTGGAGAGAGGCCGAGATCGCGCAACGCCGAGACCTCCAAAGTGCGGTCCGGTCCCGTTTTCCGGAGCCGCACTCCGGTCGGGCCGACCGTGTCGTCCGGTCTGGCGCGCGTGCCCGGCAGCGGCCACGGAACGGTCTCCGGCGCGAGGCCATCGTCCCGCGACCTTCGCGGCTGCGGCAGAAGGTCAGAACTGTCCTCGGGGGTGATCCAACGAAACATCCGCACACTCCTTCGAGCTTGGCTATGACGCCTCCCAGCTACAACCAATCCGGCCAGCCGCGCCATTGACCGCCGTCAATGCGAAACCCGCAAACCCTCTCGGACGGTCTGTCTGGGCGGGGTTTCGCCCATTTCTCGCAGAGGTTTGCGACAGGCGCGAGACAGGGTCACAGTTGCGCGAAAAAAATTTGGTCAAAGCGCCGGAGAGTTTGGCCGGCCCTGCCTCTGGGCGCGTCAAACGTGACGAAAGGCCATCGTCCGACGCGCGATGTCGATGTTTTCACATCGGAAATCACACGACAACGATGACCCTTCGATCGATGGAGCTCTCCGTGTCGGGGCGGACCGGCCACCGGGCCGCAGCGCGCAGCGTATCCGTATGGCGATCTCCGTATCGACTCCTCGCATCGATTTCGGAAGTCTGCGCGCGATCCGCGCGACCTGCATTGACCAGCGACAATCGCGCGGCAGGTGCCTTCATTCCTGCAAGGTGGCGACATGCTCCGCGATCGCCAGCACCCGGCCCCGGATCACCGCCTCGGTTCCGAAACGCCCGACCAACGGCTCCAGCTCGTTGCGGAACAGCGCGCCGAAGACCGGCATCGGCCCGCCATGCCCGCGCACTTCCGTCCGCCCGTCGAGGATCTGGATAACCTTGAGCAGCGGGAACGTCCCGTCGTTGGCCGCAGACAACCCGGTCAGCGCGGGAATGTCCTGAATGAAGGCCTCTGCGAGCGGGCCGTCACCCTGCCCCTTCATGCCGTGACAGGCGGCACAATTGTCCGCATAAAGCTGCGCGCCCATCTCGTCGGACGTCATGGCGTCCTGAGCCGCGAGCGGTCCCGCCGCGCCGATCAAGACGAGAGCGAGCAGGAAAGGTCGAACCTGAGTCATTTGATATCCTCCCATATCGGTGGCCCAGCTTTCCCGCGGCGCGGTGCCGCGGCATTGTCCGCCGTCAATTCGGAGGCGCTGGCGGGGCGCGCCTGGTCCTACGCGCAGATAGCCGAGCCCCGCACCGGCGCCCTCGCTACGCCGCGATTGACGCCCGATAATGGCGCCTGCTCCGCGCTGGGGCATCATTTGGCATTCGCGGAAGGCTCGGTGTGACCTCGCTCGGTCGCCCCGGTCGAAGAGCATTTCGCGAATCCCGTCGGCCACCATGCGCCCCTCCCCGAGGCGTGGCCGGCGGGACCGAATTCATCGGCGTGGCGGTCTCTCTCCGCCGGCTTCTATCCCCTATGCTACGCGCAACAATATTGCGCACAACGCCACTCAAATTGCACAAATTAACATTTCTCTACAATTCACCGCCTGACAGAAGCCCTCCGACACGGCAAGATTCCTCTCGTCACGCAGGTGACCGTTGCCCGCGAACTGCCACCGACCGGGCGACCCAAGGGGGAGGGAAACATGTCAAGTATTCAGCCGATACGGCCGCAATTCGACGCGAAATGCGACGACTGCACGGCGCGCCAGACAGGGCTCTGCAGCGCTTTCGATCGTGACGCGCTACTCGATTTCGCCCGGCGCAGCTACCGCGAAACCTATCGCCAAGGGGCCGAGATCGCGGCACAGGGCGAAGCGGCGGACCGGATCGGGATCGTCGCATCCGGGCTCGTGAAACTCGTCGTTCTGACCGAAGGCGGCGACGAACACGTTCTGCAGATTCTGCGCACGGGCCACCTGATCGGCGACCCCGAACGCGAGGTGAACGGGTTCTCGAGCGAGGCCGCCACCGAGACCACCATCTGCTGGATGCCGCGCCAGACCTGGCACGGTTTTCTGCAGTCACATCCGCAAATCTTCCGGGGCTTCCTGTCGGCGCTGAACCGCCAATTCGAAGAATTGCAGATGAGCGTGGTGAAGATGCGCGGGCGCAGTACGGTGCAGCGGCTCGCGCTCTGGCTCGTGGAGCAGTTGCCCGGCGCGACCGAGGGCAGCACACCGCAAATCCGCATCGTGCTGACCCGGCGCGATCTGGCCTCGCTGCTGGACATGACAGTGGAGACCCTGTGCCGCGCGCTGCACCAGATCGAGGAGCGCGGCGCAATCCGCCTGCTTGCGCCCGATCACCTCGCCGTCACCGATCTCGGGCGGTTGCGGCGACTTGCCAAGTTCCAGAACGAGCGGATCGGCGCGGCCCTTGCAGAACCCGCTCCCGCGCCGCGCCTGTCGGACTTCGACCGAGGGGCGATGGGCGGGAAAGCCGCGGCCATGCGTAGCGGCGCGGGACAAGCGCCCAAAGGCTCGCTGGCTGCCGCGTTTCCCGGGACGCGGCGCTAGGCAACCGCCCCGGGCCAAGGCAGGTTTCGCCACGCGCGCATTGATCTCCATCAATGCACGCGCCTGCCCCTGCGGCAAAGCTCGGGGAGCCGACATCAACTCCGGAGGAGGCTCCGATGCCCAGCTCGACCGACGCAACCGCGTACACCAATGCGGGCTACGCCGAACTGCTGAAACGCCTGCTTCCACCCGACGGACCGGACCCTGCGCTGCTTGGCCCCTTCGTCGCGATGCAGATGCAGGCGGCGGATCGGACGTTGCAGTTCAACCAGGAATGGCTGCGCTTCACCACCGATCGGATCACCTGTGACCGCGCCCTGCTCGCCAATCTCGCCAATCCCGGCGATCCGGCGGCCATCGCCGCCGCGTGGTCGGAATTCGTCTCGGGCGCGATCGACGACTATTCCGCGCTCTATCGCCGCCTCTGGGGACAGGTCGCCGAGGAAATGACGGCGGCTGTGTTCGACACGCAAAAACAGGCGCAGGAACTTTTCGTGACCTCACTGCGGGTCGCGGGCTCCGGAGAGAAGCGTCACGCGACGCCCGTATGAGAGCCCGCGGCAGCGGTTGGCGTGGCACGGGACGCGTGGTGCCAAGCGCGCAAGGAGTGGCGTCGATGGCAAATTCCGAAGAGTGCAGGCCCGACCCGAGACCGGGCCACGGCGTAGCGGCGCTCGCCGAGGATCTGGAGGGCGTGATCGATCTGATACCGGTTCCGGTCGCGGTGTTCGACACCGAGATGCGGTTCGTCGCGGCTTCGGCGGCGTTTCTGGCGGCCTACGGGGGCGATATCGCACATGCCGTCGGGTCGGACCATGACGCGTTGCTGCCTAGGTTACCCGCAGCCTGCCGCGACGCGCGCGGCAAAGCGCTGGCGGGCGAAACCGTGCAGTGCGACGAGAGCCGCACGATGCGTCCCGATGGCCGCGAGGCGTGGACCCGCTGGACCGTCGCACCGCTGCGCCGCGCAGGACAAGTCGCGGGGATCATCCTGATCATCGAGGACATCAGCGCCGAAAGGGAATTTCAACAGCTGACGGACCTGCGCGCGGAAGAGATCATCGAGGCGATGAAAGCCGCGGGAATTGCGTTCTTCGAGATGGATTTCGACCGCGACACGCTCGTCGCGACGGAGCCCGCCCGGCAACTCCTCGAGACGCAGGAGGTGCCCGACAGCTTCGACACGTGGATTGCCCTCGCCGCGCCCGAAGATCGTGTGCGCCTGAAAGAGGCGCATCGCGCGGCGATCGACCCCACGGGCAGCCGGAAATTCTCCATCGAGTTCAAGCTCGCCCGCAGCGCCGAGCCCAAGGTGATCGAATTGCGCGGGAACATCCGCTTCGACGAGAGCGCCGACCCGCCCCGCCCGGTCGGCGCTATCGGCGCAATCCTCGACCGGACCGAGCGCGCACGGATTGCGGCGGCGATGGTGCGCGGGCAGCGGATGGAAACCGTAGGCCGGATGGCGGGGCTGATCGCGCATGATTTCAACAATCTTCTGACC
Organism: Thioclava sp. JM3; assembly: GCF_002213185.1. NCBI lineage: Bacteria > Pseudomonadati > Pseudomonadota > Alphaproteobacteria > Rhodobacterales > Paracoccaceae > Thioclava > Thioclava sp. JM3. Next base: position 65,266 of record NZ_NBOB01000001.1, on the reverse strand, counting down.
GTCATCCTGTCCAATCTGGAGCTGGCGGCGCGCACCGAGATGGCCGATCTCGCGCGCGGGCATCTCGAACGCGCCATCGACGCGACGCGGATCGGCGCGGGGTTCAACCAGCGGCTGCTGGCGCTCGCGGGGGCGCGGACGCCCAAACCGGTGCGCTTCGGCCTCGATGCGCAGCTCGCAGAGACATGGACGCTTCTCGAGCGGGTGCTCGGAGAACAGGTGCATCTGCGTCTCTTGCCGGGCGCGGATCGAGGCCAGATCTACATGGATCGCGGGGAACTGGACGGAGCGCTGCTCAATCTCGTCATCAATGCCCGCGATGCGATTTCGGCGGCTGGCACCATCACGATCCGGACCGGCAGCGCGCAGCTCGACGTGCAGCAGGCAGGCGAAATCGAAGGCGCGCGCCCGGGCAGGTTCCTGACGGTTAGCGTGAGCGATACCGGCCACGGCATGACGCCGGATGTGCGGCGGCAGGCGCTCGATCCGTTCTTCACCACCAAGGATGCGCGGGTCGGGAACGGGCTCGGGCTGACGAGCGTCGCGAGTTCGGTGGCGCGGGCGGGCGGTTTTCTCGACATCGACAGCGCCCCCGGCAAGGGCACGACGATCACGCTCTATCTTCCCGAGGTCGACGGGGATCCCATGCTCGCCGCAGCCGAAGATCGCGACGCGCTGCGGATGGGTGACGGTCAACTCGTGCTCGTGGTCGAGGACGATCCGCTGGTGCGCGAGACGGTTCTCGACCGGCTGGAAGCCTTGGGATACGCGGTGATCGAGGCCGGGAATGCGCATCAGGCGCTGGAGCAGATCGAGGCGGGCGAGCCGGTGGATCTGCTGTTTTCCGACATCGTCCTGCCCGGCAGTTGCTCGGGCTTCGACCTGGTCGATCGGGTGCGCGCCCGAGACCCCCGATTGCCGGTGCTTCTGACTTCGGGGCATGCATCGGAGAAATTCGCCGGGCGTCCGAAGGTCGAGCAAGAGATCGAATTGCTCACGAAACCCTATTCGCTCTCGACGTTGAGCGCAGCCGTCGCGCGCGCGCTCAACCCCGACGCGCCTCCTGGTTGATCTGCCCGGTGAAGACATAGCCCACGCCGCGCACCGAGCGGATCATCCGGGGCGACGCGTCTCCCGGTTCGATCTTGCGCCGCAGCCGGGCGATATGGGTGTCGATGGTGCGGTCGTAGGGCGACCAGTCGCGCCCGTGCAGAGCCCGGTTGATATCGTCGCGCGAGAGCACCTGCGCCGGGCGGCTGAGAAACAGCTCGAGCAGTTTCGTCTCGGTTCCGGTCAGGTCCTCGCGGCGCCCGTCGCGATGCTCGATCACACCCCGACGCAGGTCGATGCTGCTGTGATCGATATGGAGCCGGTCGACCGGCACGGCCCGCGTCCGGTATCCCTCGAGCACGCGGCGGATGCGGATCACCACTTCGCGCGCGGCAAAGGGTTTGACGATATAGTCGTCCGCCCCCGCCTCCAGCCCGCGTACCCGATCTAACGGCTGACCATATCCCGTGATGAAGACGACCGGAATGTTTCTGCGCCCGCGCAGAACCCGGGCCAAGGCAAACCCGTCATCGGCGCCGAGCCCCAGATCGAGCGTCACGAGGTCGATGCCGCCCGTTTCGATCTCGCGCAACATGCCGGCCGCGTCTTGCGCCTCGCGCACCGCCCAGCCTTCCGCCTCGAGACACTCCCGCAGCGCCGCACGCACGGCGGCATCATCTTCGACGATAAGAATTGTCTGCCGTTCCACAGGCGCCTCCTCCGAAGGTACGCCATGATCCCTTCGCCCTGCCGGTTCTGTCTTTGACCGTGATCAAGCAACGAAACGGGGCGCGGGCAATTAACGTTGAGCGCCGCGTGATCATCGGCCCCTCGCCAAAGCCGTTGAGCCGGTCGGTGCCTTGGCGCGAGACATGTCGGAAAATCACCGGTTGGACGGGACGCGAGTATACGGCCGTCGTGTGCGAGGGAACTCGGCCCCAGAATGCGCAGCGCGCGCTTCCGATGTGGAAACGCGCGCTACTCCCCCCAACAGACCTGCAAGCAGTGTCGTTTTATCGACCCCAACCGCCCGCGCGGCCTGCACCCGTTCCCATGCCGCCAACTCTCAATTGCGTCGCTCCATCAGCAGGGCGACCAGCAGCCCGGTCCCCACCATCCCCAGCAGCACCCCGGCCCACGGCACGGGATGGCTGCGCACGCTGCGGCGCAGGTCGTGCTGCGCCTCGGTGAGCGCCTCGCGCATCTCAAAGACCGCGTCGCGGGCATCTTCCACGAACTCGTGGCCGCGCCGCGTCGCTTCGGCGCCAAGATCGCTGGCCCGCAACCGGCCATGACGACGCAGCGCCTGCGCCAGTTCCGTCACATCCTCGCGCAGATCTTCGAGATCGGAGCGGATCGCCTCGACTGCCAGACGCTCGTGTTCCTCGATATCGGCGCGGTCGGGCGTGTCTTCGCTGGAGGACTTGGCCATGACACTTCTCCTCTGATCGGGTTCGACTCCGTGCGGCAGGGTCAGGATGCGAAGCCGCGAGGCGGCGCGCATTGATCGCTGTCACTGCAAAATGCAAATCCGCGGGTCACGTCACCTTCAGCGCCTCCTGCAGTTTTTCGCGGAACTGGTTCGGCGAAAGGCTCGCAAGGTTAGAGCGGATTTCGCGGCTCACGCGCGCCGCGAGGGAATCGGGCATCGCCTCGCGCATCGCGCCGAGCATGCGTGGCGGCGCGACGAGGACGAGCGTGTCGAACTCTCCCTCCCCGAGGCTGCGTTCGAGGCGGTCGCTCAGATCGCGGGCGAAGGCGAGTTCCTGAACATGGCTCGGATCACCATGCGGCGCCATCGCGGCCCGCCGCCCGGGCGATCCGATCGCGAAACTGCGCCCGGCCCGGTCGCGGTCTCGGTCGCGCGGGCGTGCATGTGGCGATTCAAGCTCGAAGACCAGCGCATGGCCCTCGGCATCGGCTAGCACATGCGCGCTGGCAGAGTTCATCACCACGATCCATTCGATTTTCTTCGGCTGGGGCATCGGCTCACCTATTTCGAAAACAGCACCGGCAGATGGGAAGTCTCCAACAGGCGCGTCGTCACCGCGCCGATCACGAAATCATAGAGGCGCGAATGACCGAACGCGCCGACGGCGATCAGCTCGGCGCCGCGTTCGCGCGCGGTATGCAGCAACTCGTCGCCCGCCTCCGACGTCGTTTTCATCCGGTCGAGAAGCGTCACGTCATATCCGCGCCGGTCGAGCGCCGTCGCCAGATCGTCGCGCAGATCGTCGACCGCCTGCCGCTCTCCCCCGGAGGGCGACACCGAGAGCAGATCGATCCGCGCACCGCTGGCCGCAAGATAGAGCATGTCATGCGCCGCACGCATCGCCTCGCGGCTGCAGGAAACACCGAGAAGAACGTGCCGCGCGGGCCGCTCCAGCTTTGCGGTCTCGCTCACCACCAGCACCGGACGTCCGGTCTGGCGGATCAGTTGCTCCTGCAGACGGATGTCGCTCGCGCGGCCGGCATGGGGCGGCACCCGCGCCGAGACGACCAGATCGGCGGCGCGGCAGCTATCGACGAGAAAGTCGACCAGCGCGTCGCGCGTGTCGACCGGGCTGCGGAACTCTCCCTGCACATCCTCCGCCGTCAGCGCGTGCTCGAAGGTTTCGCGGATCGCGGCGGCCTCCTTGCGCTGCCAGTCGAGGAATTCGGGGTAGATAATCGGATCGCTCGCCAGATCGCCCCCCAACAGCGGCAGCGGCTCGACTCCATGCACCCCGATCAGATGGGCGTTGAAACCGCGACACAACGCGGCCGTCATCGGGGCGAGCCATCGGGCGTCGTCGGTCTCGAGAAAGGCGGCGGCAACGGTGCGCGGAATCATCTTCGGGCCCCTGAGTGGCTGGCATCGCGCCGAGACTGCGCCGCTGCGGGCGATGCGGCATTGATCGCGCGCAACGTCGGAGCGGTTCGGAACCATCGGTCCGCCGCGCCCCCTATGCGCGCCGTCAATGCGCAAGCCGCACCGGTCGTGACAGCTTCGATGGCGTTCTACCAAGACACTTCGCATGGGAGATCCAGCATGACACCACAAGCCACCGAGATCGGCGTCAAGCACGAGAGCGCCCCGCCGACGAGCAAGCCCCCGAGCGCCGAAACAACGGCGAAACTTCCAGCCTCCAGCGCCGCCCCGCCCGCGCGGGGGCGCGATGTCTTCGCGATGCTGCGTTCCGAGATCGACCGCCTGTTCGACGACTTTGCGCGTCCCGGAGCCGGATGGCCGCGCGCCCTGACCCTGCCGTCGGGCTTCGGCGACCTTTCGCTCTCCGCGCCCGCGATGGATTTCGTCGCGAATGACGGGAGCTACGAGCTGCGCGTCGACATGCCCGGGCTCAAGCCCGAGGAGATTGAGCTCAAGCTCGACGACGGACGCCTGAAGATCCGCGGAGAAAGCTCCAGCAAGCGCGAGACGCATGAGGGCGACTACGTCGTGCAGGAACGGAGCTCCGGCAGGCTCGAACGCACGATCACCTTGCCGCGCGGGGTCGATCCAGACCGCATCGACGCGGTTCTGAGCGACGGGGTTCTGACCGTGACCCTGCCGAAAACCACCGAAGCGCGCGAGAAAGACCGCCGCATCGCGGTCAAGGCGCAATAATTGCGCATGACCGGAGGCTTGCCCCGTGCGCCGCAACCGTTCGGCGCGCGGGGCCGCCCCAAATCTGGAAGGACAATCCTGCTGATCGCGGAATATCTCGCGAGTATCCAAAGCTGAGGCAGTGTCTTCAGTACTTCGACCGGGAGGTTCGACCGATGAAAGTGACCGGTCTGAGCGCCATCGACCACGCCCCGCAAATCGTGGCGGAATGGCTCAACGATCTGGAATATCGTCTGGACAACAAGGATCGCAGCCACGCCTATCTGCTGCTGCGTACCACCTTGCATGCGATCCGCGATTTCCTGACCACCGCGGAAGCGGCCGATCTCGGGGCGCAGCTTCCAGTGTTGCTGCGCGGCATCTACTATGACGGTTTCGTGCCCTCCCGCCAGCCCGCGCATCCGCGCAATCGCGATGCCTTCGTGGCGAGGGTCGCGGAGGCGTTCGCAGACCGCCCGCTCGACGATCCCGAAGCGGAGGTGGCGGCGGTGTTCGATCTGTTGCACGAGCGGATTTCCGAGGGCGAATACCGGCAGGTGACGCAGGCGATGCGTCATTCGTTGCGCAGCCTCCTGGCCTGATCGCGCCGCTGGGCCGCTATGCCGGATCCTTGCCCAAGGGGCGCGCCCGCGCCTTCGCGAGAATTTGCGTGACCTCGGCGTCCGGCACCTGATCGAAATAGGTGTAATAGGCCCCGACCGCTCCGAAGAATTCCACCTCGAGCGGGCAGACCACGCGGTCGGCCTCGGTGCGGATCGCCTCCATCGCGTCGGTGGCGCCGACCGGGGTCGCACAGACCAGCTCGGCTGGACCGGCGGCGCGCACTGCCCGCAACGCCGCGCGCATCGTGGCCCCCGTGGCCACCCCATCATCCACGAGGATCGCGACCCGCCCGGCCAGCGGCAGCCCCGGGGCCCCGTAAAGCTTGATCCGGTCCGCGATCACCTCGCGTTCGCGGGCCGCGAGGCGCTCCAGCGTCGCCGCGTCGCAGCCGGTGGCGCGGATCACGTCCGCGTTGCGCACGATCACCTCGCCGCGAAGACCCGCGATCGCTGCAAGCGCCACTTCGGGATTGCTGGGCGCGCCGAGCTTGCGCACGAAGACGAGGTCCAGCGGCAGATCGAGACGCTCCGCGATCTCCCACGCGATCGGCACCCCACCGCGCGGCAGGGCGAGCACCACCGCGTCGCGCCCGCGATAGGCGTCGAGCTTTCGGGCGAGGATGATCCCCGCCTCCCTCCGGTCGGTGTAACCTTCGAAATCGGACATCCGGATGAGCCTCTGCAGGGGCGTATTCGACCGTAAGCCTGCCGTGCCCTCCGGCCCGTGGCATTGATTTCGAACAACGAGGGCGGATTTGTTTTCGCTCTGCTGGGTCTTGCGCAGCCCGCGCCCGGCGCAAAGAATTTCGGGACGATCTCGCGCGGGGCCCTAAGTCGATTTGAAGCGCAGACCGCCCCGCCCTCACCGCGGGCCCGACAGGAGGAGACCATCGTCATGAGTTTGAAAGATAACCGCATTCTCGTCGTCGGCGGTTCGTCCGGCATCGGCTTCGGCGTGGCGCAGGCGGCGCTCGCGCGCGGCGCGCAGGTGACCATCGCCTCCCGCTCGGCTCAGAAGATCGAGGATGCCTGCAAACGGCTGGGCGGCAACGTCGCGGGCGTCACGCTCGATACCGGCGACGCCGCCGCGCTGGAGGCGTTTTTCGCGGAGCGCGAAGCGTGGGAACATGTCTACTGCTCGGCAGCGAGCACCAAGGTCGCGGCGGTGAAGGAGTTGCCGCTGGAGGACGCGCAGGCCTCGTTCGAGTCGAAGTTCTGGGGCGCTTATCGGCTCGCTCGTGCGGCGAAGATCGGCCACGGCGGCTCGCTCACCTTCACCTCGGGCTTTCTGTCGCAGCGGCCCAAGACGGGCGCGGCGATCCAGGGCGCGATCAATGCCGGCCTCGAGGGGCTGACCCGTGGCCTCGCGCTGGAATTCGCGCCGGTGCGGGTTAACTGCATCTCTCCCGGGCTGGTGAAAACCGAGATGTACGAGACCCTTGAAGGCGACAGCCGCCGCGCGATGTTCGACAATGCCGCGGACCGCCTTCCTGCGGGTCGCGTGGGCCTGCCCGAGCATATCGCGATTCAGGCGCTCGCCCTGATGGACAACCCTTACATGACCGGCACCACCGTCTTCGTCGAAGGTGGTGGGCTGCTGGTCTGAGCAAGCGAAAGGACCTCCCATGAAACGCACAGCTCTCGGAACGACCGGCTTCGAGATCGCCCCCATCGTCTTCGGCGGCAATGTCTTCGGCTGGACGCTCGACGAGGTCGCAAGCTTCCGCATTCTCGACGCTTTCATCGACCACGGCTTCGACGCGATCGACACCGCCGATGTCTATTCGAAATGGGCCGAGGGCAATGCGGGCGGCGAGTCCGAGACGGTTCTTGGCCGCTGGTTCGACGCACGCCCCGGAATGCGCGACAAGGTGAAGCTGTTCACCAAGGTCGGCTCGGATATGGGCGGCCCGGGCGAGAAAGGCCTCGGCGCGGAGTGGATTTCCAAAGCCATCGACCGGTCGCTGGCGCGGCTGCGCACCGATCACGTCGATCTCTATTTCTCGCATTGGCCCGATGACAGCGTGAGCCATGCCGAGACGCTGGGCGCCTATGACAAGCTTCTCAAAGCGGGCAAGATCGGCGCGATCGGAGCGTCGAATTACGATGCCGCCATGCTGAAAGCGGCGCTGGAGACTGCCGATAGCGAGGGGCTGCCGCGCTATCAGGTGATCCAGCCGGAATATAACCTTTATGACCGCGAGGCTTTCGACGGGCCGTTGCGCGATCTCTGTGTCAGCGAGACTATCGGGGTGGTCACCTATTTCTCGCTCGCCGCCGGGTTCCTGTCGGGCAAGTATCGCTCGAAAGCCGATCTGGAAGGCCGCAAGCGCGGCGGGATGGTCGAGAAATACCTCACCGATCGTGGCATGGCGCTTCTCGACGTGCTCGAAGACGTGGCGAGCCAGAAAGGCGCGAAACCCGCCGAGGTGGCCATCGCCTGGCTGATCAACCGGGAGGGCGTCAGCGCCCCGATCGCCAGCGCTACCAGCATCGAGCAGGTGGAAAGCTTCGCGAAGGCCGCGGAGATGACGCTCAGCGACGAAGAGATGCGCCGCCTCACAGACGCGGGCGCCTGATCGCCTTCTTTCGGGTGGCCCGCCGGGCCGCCCGCTTCTCCCCTCCTGCCCGGACGCCGTTCACATGTATGAAACCGTTTTGCTGATCGTCGCGGCGCTGGTCGTCGGCATGTCGAAGGGAGGGCTGTCGTCCGCTGCGGCCATCGCGGTGCCAATGCTCGCGCTGTTCATGAACCCGGTGAAGGCGGCAGCCACGCTACTGCCGGTCTATATCGTGACCGACTGGGTGGGCGTCTGGCTCTACCGTCACCATTTTTCCAGGCGGAACCTGTTCATTCTCGTGCCCGCGATGCTTGCCGGCGTCGCCATCGCGACCGTGATCACGCCCTACACGCCGGAATGGGCGTTGCTCATCTTCACCGGGCTGATCGGGATATGGCATGTCGGGCGCGCCTGGCTGAAACGGCATGACGACAGCCAGGCCGAGGCCAAGGTGATCCCGGGGCTGTTCTGGGGGACGCTGACCGGGATCGCGAGCTTCATCACCCATTCCGGCTCGCCGCCTGCGCAGGCCTACCTGCTGCCGCAGAAGCTGCCCAAGCTGGAATTCGCAGGTACCATCGCCATCGCCTTCGCCATCGGAAATATCGTGAAACTGCCCGCCTATTGGGTGATCGGTCAGCTCGACGGGCTGAACTGGCCCCTTGTCGCGGGGCTGGCCGTGGCGGGGATCGCAGGAACCGTTGCGGGGCGTTGGCTGACCGCGCGGCTGTCGCAGCAACTCTACATGCGGGTTATCCAGATCATGCTGGCGGTGCTGTCGGTCCTGCTGCTGATCCGCGGCGCGACGCAGGTGATGTGATCAGCGCGGCGGGTAATGGCTGCGCAGCGCCATCGCGTCCTGCCCGATCAGCCGCGTGACCGAATTCCCGTCCTCCGAGAAAATCGAGCTTTGGGTGTAATACGGATCTTCCAGATCGGTCGAGAAACCGAGCGATTGCACGATCTCTTCCAGCACGACCGAGCGGATATCGCGCATCTGGATGTCCCGGCTGAAGGCGATATCGGCATCCATGATCCGGCCCGTGTTGGTCTGCCAGTAGAAGGTCACCTTCGCGACCGTGCCCGGTCCCAGTCGCCGGCCATTGAGCCGCATCGATGGTGTGCCGCGCACCGTGCCGCCCACGGGCGTGTCGGTCAGGTAGAGCTTGATATCGGCGGGACGCGCCCCGGCATAGCTAAGGTGCAACGCAGCGCCGGTCTTGTTGATCTGCGCGATCGCGGCGCGGGCGGCCTGTTCGATGGCATGGGCGCGCTTGGCGGGAAAATGCTGTGAGCGGAAGGCGAGGCCGACCGTCAGATCGCGGCATTTGCTGGCCGCCCAGCGGCGGTAGGGCAAGGTGCACGCGCCCCCGGGCCGCGCGGCGCAGGCCATCGCGCGATAGAAGTCGCGGTCGCTCATCTTGCCGGAATTGGCGATGTTCCGGTCGGCGCCGGTGTCGCTCGCCCAAGCGGGGGCCGCAAGGTTCAGTGCAAGTGCGAGGCAAGTCGCGCCCGGGATCAGACCGAACGCAATTCTAAGTTTTCTCTCAAACGCTTGCAGACCGATCTTAAAGTCCCCTCTTAACTCAGAACCGAACAGGCGCGGCGGGTTGCGAGCGCGTAACCTTCGATCCCGAAGCCTGCCAGAACCCCCTCCGCCCGTTGCGAGATGTAGGAATGATGGCGGAAGCTTTCCCGCTTGTGAACATTGGAAATATGCACTTCGAAGACCGGGCCTTCGAAAGTGTTGAGCGCGTCGAGGATCGCGACGGAAGTGTGGGTGTAGGCCCCCGCATTGATCACGATGGCGCAGGCCTCGTCGCGCGCATGGTGAATCTGCTCGACGATTTCGCCCTCGAAATTCGACTGGAACAGCGCGACATCGAAGCCGCGGGGCTGCGCCTCCTCGCGGCAAATCCGCTCCACGTCCCCGAGCGTGTCCGAGCCGTAGATCTCGGGCTGGCGCTTGCCCAGAAGGTTCAGGTTCGGGCCGTTGAGGATATGGATTGTCTTCGACATTCTGCGCTCCGAGTGGCGCGTGAGGCAGGCGCGCCCTGCCCCTCGCGCGGATCAATTTCCCCAAGCTATAGTGCCTTGCGCGGCCCTCCGTCCAGCAAAAGGGCGTGATCGGTTGCGGCGGCGAGCGGTTGCTGACACCACGACATCCGCAAGCGCATCCTAGATCCCCGCCTCGGCCTTGCTGAACAGTTGCGGCGGCGGATGTCGCGCGACCAATGCGATGGCCACTCCGCCCCCGTCCAGCGTGCGAAAACAAATCGCACGTAGCGGCCGCCAAGGACTTGGCAGCGGGGCCGTTTTCGCCCACTCTGTCGGCGAGGGCTGAAGGCGATGGCGTCGCCAGCGCGTTGCGCGCCCGCCCGATCACCCGTCCTGTACGCCGGGATCTTGCTTTGTCGCAGCGCGCGACGGGGGAAGATCGTCCCTCGGCGCGTTGCGGCCTCTGATAAGGAAGAGTGCCGATGGACCGTCCTGCTTTTTACCGATTTCACCAAGGCAAGCGCATCCTGCCCTTCGCTGCCAGCGAATACGAGGCGCGGCTCGCGGGTCTCCGCGCGGCGATGAGCCAAGCGGGCATTGATGCCTGCCTGTTCACTTCGATGCATAACATCGCCTATTACTCGGGTTTTCTATACTGCGCCTTTGGGCGGCCCTACGCGCTGGTCGTGACGCCAAGCGACAGCGTGACTATCTCGGCGGGGATCGATGCCGCGCAACCGTGGCGGCGCGGCCATGGCGACAATATCACCTATACCGACTGGGCGCGGAACAATTACTGGCGCGCGATCGCCTCCGTCACCGGCAAACGCCGCGTGCTGGGCATCGAGTCCGATCACCTGACGCTGGCGCAGGCGGCGCTTCTGCAGGATTTCCTCGAGCCGACCGAGACCCGCGACATCGCCCCCGCCACGATGCGGCAACGGATGCACAAATCGCCCGCCGAGATCGCCCTGATCCGGCAAGGAGCCGCGGTCGCGGACGTGGGTGGCTATGCTATCCGCGAGACGATCCGCGAAGGCGTGCGCGAGATCGACGTGGCGATGGCGGGCCGCGACGCGATGGAGTTGGAAATCGCCAGGCGATTTCCCGACGCCGAGTATCGCGATACCTGGGTCTGGTTCCAGTCGGGCATCAACACCGACGGCGCGCATAACCCGGTGACGGGGCGCGTTTTGCAGCGCGGCGATATCCTGTCGCTCAACACCTTCCCCATGATTTCAGGCTATTACACGGCGCTAGAGCGCACGCTGTTCGTGGGCGAAGTTGACGACGCCTCGCGCGCGATCTGGGAGGCGAATGTCGCCGCCCATGAATACGGGATGAGCCTTCTGAAACCCGGGGCGAGTTGCGCCGAGGTGACCGAGAATATCAATGCCTTCTTCGCCGAGCGTGACTTGCTGCAATATCGCACCTTCGGCTATGGCCACAGCTTCGGCGTGCTGTCGCATTACTACGGGCGCGAAGCGGGGCTGGAGTTGCGCGAGGATATCGACACGGTGCTGGAGCCCGGAATGGTGATCTCGATGGAGCCGATGCTGACGATCCCCGAGGGCCAGCCCGGCGCGGGCGGCTATCGTGAGCACGACATCCTCGTGATCACCGAGAACGGCAACGAGGACATCACAGGCTACCCCTACGGGCCGGAGTTCAACGTAGTGGGATGACGTGACCGGCACGTGGGCGGCCCGGCTGCCCGCGCGCTACAAAAGCCCGAAGCGCAATGCGATCGCCACGGCTTCGGCGATCGTCCGGGCGCCGAGTTTGCGGCGCAGGTTGGCGCTGTGCATATCGATTGTCGGCATGGCCAGATCGAGGTCATGGGCCAGCTGATCGCGCCTGCGGCCGCGGATCATCCCGTGCAGGACATCGCGCTCGCGCGGGGTCAGGTGAATCCTGTCGCGCGGTGCATCCACCAGATCGCGAAGGGCTGTCTCTTCCTCGCTCGTGACGATGACGAGGACCCGGCGCCCGCCATCTGTGCGCGGCAGAAGGTTCAGTCGCAGCCTCGGAATGATCCGCCCGTCCGCTCCACGCATCTGCGGCAGATCGAGCGAGCCCGCCGCGCTTTTACCAGCATCGGTCGCCCGTCCGATCGCGCGTCGCAAGGCAGGTTGCGCCGCCCCGCGCGCCCGCAGCACACGCTGGAAATTCAGCACGAGAAGCGGGTGGATTTCTATCAGCGTCTCCGCCATCCCGTTCATCCGCACAAGGCGGCCCTCGTGATCGAGCTCGAAAATCGGGGCGTCGTCGAGCAGGCTGTTATCAGACGCGGTGACCTGCTGGATACTGGCGCGATGAAGCTCCCGACGGATCTTGTGCAGCCGCCCCAGATCCTGGACATGCGCGCCGAGAGTCTTCATCTCGGGGTCGGTGAAATCCCCCCCGCGCTTGCCCTTGTGGAACGCCGTGGCGACCAGACCGTCGCGGGTGCTTTGCATCATCGCGATACACCAGTAGCGATCGACACCGTTCTTCACGATGAAATCGTTATACATTTCGCTGTGTTCGAACTCCTGCGCGCTCACGTGGTCCGACAAACGAAACAGCCCAGTTCCACACTTCTCCGGCGTGCCATGGGCCAACCAGGGGTCGTGCCCCTCGAAGGAATTGTAGTCGAGATTGGCCTCCGCCTGGGTTCCGGCGGTAATTTCGCGATAGTCGCCGGGATGGAGCCAGATGAAGACCGCGGAGGGAATGTCGATCTCCCGCGCCATCATGCTGGGCAGCAACGTGAACAACTCGTCGTCAAGCGCGGCGTCGTAGATCTCGTGATGCGATATGAGATGTGACATCGGATCAGGTCAGTCGTCGCGGGCGGACCATTGGTGACATGATGTGCGTTTCTTGAAAAACGACGCGCAGAAACGAACCCGGCATTGGCCCCCCAAACTTTTCAAACAACCGCCAATCGGACCGTCGAGCCTGCACCCGACTGCGACGAAGCTGAAATGCTCACCGATTATGTTTTTTGACATAAAGCACCGACTCTTCCTCAAAAATCAAGCTTGAGGGAAAAAGCGCAATCGACCGAGTTCGTCGTGTAGAGCGCGACATTCGACCGGGTGCGCCGCGCCGTGCAAGAAATTCTGGGTGTTTGACCGAGGATTTTCACCCGCTTCAACTCCAGGCTCAGACCGAGGCTTGCCGCCCGGTCGCGGCGATGCACGCCAACGATCGGAAAGGCGGCATCATAGCGGCGCTCGCCATAGCTGAGCGACAGCCCGCCCCGTACGCCCGCGATCAAGGGGCGCTCGAAACCCACGCGCAATTCGGCGCCGGAATAGCGGTGATAGTCCGTCCGGGGCACGGCGCGCTCCAGCCTCAGGCCATAGCTCAGGGCACCGCGCCGCCCCACCCGCATCCGGCGTGCGAGATCGACGTAATATCTCGGCCCGCTCAGGTAGGACTTCTCGCCATAGCTGGCATATTCGCCGCCCAGCCGGAAAACCGTGCGCCCGTCCGCCACGGACCGCCACGCCTTCGCGAACCGGACTCCGCGCGTGAGATTGTCCGACGTGATGTCTTGCGACCCGCCGCCATAGCGCCTGTCGCGGACGAACGCCTCGACCGACCAGGGCCCGCGACGGCCGAGATGCTCATATTGCACCGCAAGGCCGGGCTCGGAATAACGCAATGTCGCAGTGTGGTACCACGCCCCCGCATAAGAGGCGCGAAACCGGATGCGATGACCCGGGCGCGGCTGAATGAACCAGTCGAGATTGGCGCCATAGCCGAGCCCCAGGCCGGAGGTCTCGTTGCCGCCATCTTTGATCAGGAAGGTCCCGAAATCTGTCACGAGGTAACGCTCCGAGGCGACATGATCGACATTGCTGCTCGGCAGGATCGAGGCGGTGGCGGAGAAGCGCAGCGGATGCGCGCGATCGAGCGCCTGCCACGCCGCGAGAAGCGCGCCTTCGTGCTTTGGATCCTTGGCGAGCGCGTAACGCAGGAACGCCTCGTTGCGGCGCACGGAGCCAAGTTTCCTGAAGCTTTGCTGCAACCCGGCCTGCGCCGGAGAAAATTCCGGATGGCGCGACGCGATTTCGCCGAAAATCAGCAGCGCCCGCCCCGGTTTGCCCTGCGCGAGCTGCGCATTCGCCACGCCGAGCCAATCCGAAACCGTCTGTTCGGCGAAGCTACGCGTCGGCAAGAGCGTGGAGGTGACAAGCGCGAAGGCGAGCCAGATCAGGAGGAAGGAAGAACGGTATCGCATCGCGCTTGTCGTTTGCCTCTCGGCGAGACGGAAAGAGACCGGACGCAGAACGTCCGGCCTGTGCAGGAAAAGCCCCGCCTCAATTCTCGGTGGCGTAATAGGCGCCGCCGAGATTGGTGTTAGGATCACTGCCTGCCTCGGTCATCGTGCCGGAGACGACGTCACCCACGGCGGTCAACACGTTCCCGTTGTTGGCGTCCGTATAGAAGCCGCCGTTCATTTTCAGATCGAAATCTGCGCCGGGCGAGGTGCCATCCGACATCGTGCCCGTCGCGGTCGCGGCCATGGTCGAGCCGGTAACCGTGCCCGCAACGTCGAGCGAGCCCGTCACATCGGCTTCTTTCGTCAGGACGTCGCCGCTGTAGATGCCGAAGTTCGTTCCCTTGCCGGTCAGCTTTCCCGCGCCAAAATCGACATCCATTGCCAATTTTCCGATTACCGTCGTCGAGGCGTCGTCTGGATTGACGTTGTCGATGCCCATGTAGCCCGACATCGAGGCCTGCCCTTCGGGCGCAGTCGCGGTCATGGTCTGGCCATTGAGCCTCGAAAGATAGTCATTAGAGGTTACATCGACGTTTTGGGCCTCTGCCGAGGTCAAGGCCCCGGAAGACCCGTTGCTGCTGTTGCAGGCAGCCAGCGCAAGACAGGCGGCTGACGCCGCGAGCGCGAGTTTGAATGTCATGAGAATACCCCGATTTTTTGGTGTTTTGTCACGGCCCAAGCACACGAACCGATCACGCGCATTTCATGTCACGGCACCGAAAGCTCGCAACCTATGAGAACTTATAGGGTTCTGCGAAATTGGCGCCCGAGCGCCCTCCACAGTCCCGAAATCACGAAAACGTGCAAACCTGCGTAAACCTTGGTTTCTCGGAGATGAAGGAACGGGATGGCGCGGCATTTCGGGACATTCGACCATGCCCGGCATCGCCCGGAACAAACTGCGCACAGCGCACGGGACGGATCGGAGCGCATTGCAAAGAACGCAACGGTCCATCGGCGAAAGGCGCGCTTCGAATGCACCGACGATGCTGGCCAGGAAAAACGTCATCGGCTCCGTCCCGACCGCTGAATCAAGCCCCGCCAACTGGATCAGCAGAACTGCAGCACCTTCTGCCGCGAAGCGTTCACCACAAACATCGTCCCGCCCGTCCATGACGTGCGAGTCGACGCTGGCCCCCGCGACGCGAGAGATCGGGCTCCCGCGGCGCAGCGTAAACTGCGGCGCAAAGCCTCGCTAGGCGCTTGAAAACAGGGGCTTGAAAGGGGGTAATGGCGGAGCGGAAGGGATTCGAACCCTCGAGACGGTTTCCCGCCTACACACTTTCCAGGCGTGCGCCTTCGACCACTCGGCCACCGCTCCGCCGGCGGGTTTATCCGCAAATCCGGGAGGGATGCAAGAGCCGAAACGGAATAATGCGAA
This sequence comes from Thioclava sp. JM3, assembly GCF_002213185.1. Taxonomy (NCBI): domain Bacteria; kingdom Pseudomonadati; phylum Pseudomonadota; class Alphaproteobacteria; order Rhodobacterales; family Paracoccaceae; genus Thioclava; species Thioclava sp. JM3. Next base: position 49,791 of record NZ_NBOB01000001.1, on the reverse strand, counting down.
GGACATTAAAAAGCCCTGAAAACACGCGGGTTCGGCGCTTGCGCGCCTGCCCGGTGGCTCCTAGCATAAGAAAATCAGGTTACGCCCCCGTCAGGGGCAGGCACAGGAAGATGATGAAGATGAAGGACACTCCCGATGAGGGCCGCCCCGCCCTGATCGATGGGCGCGCATTCGAGCCGCGCGCGCTCACCAACGTGCTTCTCGGCATCATCGCCTTCGCGCTGGCGCTGTTCCTGATGGTGCAGGCGAAATTCATCCTGATCTCTCTGGCCATCGCGATCATCCTGTTCTCGCTGACCTCCGAGGCGATCAATGCGGTCGGGCGGCTCCGGATCGGGCCGGTCTCGATCCCGCCGCGTCTGGCGTCGCTGGTGGCACTGGCGCTGATCGCGGGCGGGCTGCTCACGCTGAGCGCGGTGCTGATCTCGCAGGTGAACACGGTCGTGACGATGGTGCTGAACTATGCGGGCCCCGCGCAGCAGGCGATCGCGCAACTCTTCGGCTGGATGGGCCCCGAGGTTGAGCAATCGGTGCTGGAATCGATGCAGAGCATTCAGGTCGCAGGGTATCTGACCACCCTGGCGGGTCAGGCCTCGAACCTGCTTTCGGCCACGATCCTGATCATTCTGTTCGTGGGCTTCCTGTTCGCCGAGCGGATCTGGTTCGACGCGAAGCTGAACTCGCTGATGGGGGATCGCGCCAGCGCAGAGCGGATCGCGCGAATGGTCGGCACGATCATGCGCCGGGTGAACCACTATCTGCTGGTCAAAGCCATCGTCAGCGCCGTCACGGCGATTGCGGTCTACGGCGTCTTCACCGTGGGCGGCTTCGACTTGGCGCTCCCGGTTGCGATCATCACCTTCGCACTGAACTTCATCCCCTCGATCGGCTCGATCATCGCGACGGTTATCGCGACGCTCGCGGTCTATGTGCTGACCCAGAACCCCTACTCGGCGGGCACGGTGCTCGTCGCGGTCGGCATCCTGCAATTCGTGATCGGCAACGTGATCGACCCGATGCTGATGGGCCATGCGCTGCGGCTGTCGAGCTTCGGGATCATCATCTCGCTTGCCTTCTGGGGCGCGGTCTGGGGGCTTCCGGGGATGTTCCTCGCCGTGCCGATCATGGTGGCGCTGATGATCATCTGTTCGCAAAGCCCGCGTCTGCGTCCGCTCGCGGTGCTGCTGTCGCGCGAAGGTCTGCCGGACATGGAACATTGAAGGCCGCTGACAGCCAACGGGGATTGGATTGAAGGGCGCAAGGCTTAGATAGGGAGGTAAGGAGACGCCATGACCATTCCCTTCGACAACAGCTATGCCCGCCTGCCCGACACGTTCTTCGAACGTCAGCCGCCCCAACCGGTGAAAGCGCCGGAACTGGTGCTGCTGAACCGCGACCTTGCCGACCGTCTGGGCCTGGATGCCGATTGGCTGAAGGGCCCCCAAGGGCTCGAGATGCTGGCCGGCAACACGATGCCCGAGGGCGCGGAGCCGATCGCGCAGGCCTATGCGGGGCACCAGTTCGGTGGCTTCGTGCCGCGTCTGGGCGATGGGCGTGCTGTGCTGCTGGGTGAAGTGGTCGCGCCCGATGGCGTGCGCTTCGATCTGCAACTGAAAGGCGCCGGGCGCACCGCGTTTTCGCGTGGCCGCTCTGACGGGCGGGCGTGGCTCGGTCCGGTGTTGCGCGAATATGTCCTGAGCGAAGCGATGGCGAAGCTTGGCGTGCCGACGACTCGCGCGCTCGCCGCCGTGCGCACGGGCGAAACCGTTGTGCGCGATGCCTCGGGGCGTCCCGGGGCGATCCTGACCCGCGTCGCGCGCAGCCATATCCGCGTCGGCACCTTCCAGTATTTCGCGGCGCGCAATGATCGCGATGGATTAAGAACGCTCCTCACTACGTTGATAGATAGACATTATCCGGAATGTGAGACGCCGCTCGAAGTCCTGCGTGCGGTAGCGGCGAAGCAGGGCGAGCTCGTCGCGAAATGGATGGCGCTCGGCTTCATTCATGGCGTGATGAACACCGACAACATGGCGCTGTCGGGCGAGACGATCGACTATGGCCCCTGCGCCTTCATGGACCATTACCATCCGGGGCGGGTCTTCTCCTCCATCGACCAACAGGGCCGCTACGCCTATGCGCGCCAGCCGCAAGTGGCGGTCTGGAACCTTGCGCAATTCGCGACCTGCCTGATGCCGCTGATCGGCGACGACGATGCCGCGATCGAACGGGCGAGTGCCGCCGTCGACAGCTTCATCGGCGTCTATCAGGGCGAATGGCTGCGGCTGATGGGCCGCAAGATCGGCCTCGCTGAGGCGACCGAGGAAGACCTGCCGCTCATCGAGGACCTGTTGAACCGCATGGCGACCGAGAAAGCCGATTTCACGCGTATCTTCAGCGCGTTGCGGCGCGATCCTAAGACGGCGGGTCAAGAGTTCACAGAGCCGATGGCATTCGATCTCTGGCGCGAGGGATGGGAGAAGAGGATCGCGAGCGAAGACGATCCGCGCGCCGTCATGGAGATGGCGAACCCGCTGCGCATTCCGCGCAACCACCGGGTCGAGGAGATGATCGCGGCCGCGGTCGATGGTGATGACGGTCCACTCCACAGGCTTATGGAGGCGCTGGCGGACCCCTATGCGGAAGATCCGCGTTACGCCTCGTATGAAGACGCCCCGAAGCCCGACGAACGGGTCTTCCGGACCTTCTGCGGCACATGAAGATCACCCTGTAAGGCACTCAGAAAAATGACACTTCGGATCGCTTCCTACAATCTGCACAAATGCGTGGGGACCGATCGCAAGCATGACCCGGCGCGGATAGTGAACGTTATCAATGCGCTGCACGCCGATGTGATCGCCTTGCAGGAAGTCGACAAGCGCATGGGCGAGCGGCCAGCGGCACTGCCGCAAAAGCTGATCGAGGAAGAGACCGATTTCATCCGCCACGACATGCCCCGCACCACAGCCGCCTCGCTGGGCTGGCATGGGCAGGTCGTGCTGGTCCGGCGTGGCTCCCGGGTGCTGGGGATCGAGCCGGTTACCCTGCCCGGTCTCGAGCCGCGCGGCGCCATCGCGGTGAACATCGCCCCCGACAGCGGCGCGCCCTTCCTGCTGATCGCGGCGCATCTTGGGCTGCGGCGGAGCGACCGGCGCGCACAATGGACCCGGATCGCCGAGATCATGGCCGGGGTGAAGCCGCATCCGGCACTCGCCATCGGCGATTTCAACGAATGGCGCGAACGCCACGGCTTTGAAGCGCTGACCGGCTTTCACATCCATGCCCCGGGCGCGACCTACCCCTCGCGCGCCCCGATCGGCCGGCTCGACCGGATCGTGACCTCGCCCGGAATCCGGGTGGTGCGCAAGGGTGTGCTGGATACGCCACTGGCACGCGTGGCCTCGGATCACCTGCCGATCTGGGCCGATATCGGCGGTATCGTCACCCGGGCGCATCCCCGCGCCTGACACCCTGCTTGAAGGCCGATCACAGGCGCGCTAGGTGGGCCTTGACCATCCGGTCAGGAGCGCCCCATGACACCCGAACCCACCGAGAACGACAATCTGCGCGGCTCGATGCTGATGATCCTCGCGATGGCGGGGTTCGCGCTCGAGGATATGTTCATCAAGATGCTCGCGGGCGACTGGCCGGTGGGGCAAATTCTCACCGCCGTGGGGCTTGGCGGCGCGACGATCTTCGCGGTGCTCGCCAAGCTGAAGGGCGAGCGCATCTTCACCCGCTCGCTGCTTTCCTCTGCGCTCTGGATGCGCAACGCCGGCGAGATCGTCGGCACCGGATTCTTCGTCTCCGCCGTGGCTTTCACGCCGCTCGCCCAAGCCACCGCGATCCATCAGGCGACTCCGCTTGCGACCACGCTCGGCGCCGCGATCTTCCTGAAGGAACGGGTCGGCTGGCGCAGGCTTTCGGCGATCCTGATCGGGTTTCTCGGCGTGATGATCGTGATCCGGCCCGGCACGGACGAATTCTCGATGCTCTCACTTCTCGCGGTCGGCGCGGTCATCGGCCTGTCGATGCGCGATGTCACCACGCGGCGCGTGCCGCGCGACGTGACCTCGCTGCAGGTGGCGACACTCGGCTTCTTCTGCGTGTTGCCGCTGGGGCTCCTGCTGCTGGCCGTGCTGCCAGAGCCGCTCGTCACGCCCGCACCGATGGATTGGCTCTACCTGCTCGGCGCGCTCGCGATCGGGCCGGTGGGCTATTACGCCCTGATCGCCTCGGTGCGGCTGGGCGAAATCGCGGTGATCATGCCGTTTCGCTATTCGCGTCTCGCCTTCGCCGTCGTGATTTCGACCGTCGTCTTCGCCGAGCCCCCGGATCGCTGGACGCTGATCGGCGGGGCGGTGATTGTGGGCTCGGGCCTCTATGCGCTGTGGCGGCAGGCGAAACTGCGCAGGGAAGGTCGCCGTTAGCGGTAACATTTCTTCCAGAAATTGCCCTTACGGCCTTTTCGCAGGCGCAGCACGGGTGTATGCACCTAGCCAAGCATCAACCGGAGCCCGAGGAGAGCGCCCCCATGAGCACCATCATCGACATCCACGCCCGCGAGATTCTCGACAGCCGTGGCAACCCCACCGTCGAAGTCGACGTCATCCTCGAAGACGGAACGATGGGCCGTGCGGCCGTGCCGTCGGGCGCCTCCACCGGCGCGCATGAGGCGGTCGAGCGCCGCGACGGCGACAAGGCCCGCTACATGGGCAAAGGCGTACTGGAAGCGGTCATGGCCGTGAACGGCGAGATCGCGGAGAACCTCGTCGGCGAGGACGTCATCGAGCAAGTCGAGATCGACCGCGCGATGATCGAACTCGACGGCACCGAGAACAAGGGCCGCCTCGGCGCCAACGCGATCCTCGGCGTCTCGCTCGCCTGCGCGAAAGCGGCCGCCGAGTTCTCGACCCTGCCACTTTACCGTTATGTCGGCGGCACCTCGGCCCGCGTCCTGCCGGTGCCGATGATGAACATCATCAATGGCGGCGAGCATGCCGACAACCCGATCGACATCCAGGAATTCATGATCATGCCGGTCTCGGCGGGCAATATCCGCGACGCGGTGCGCATGGGCTCGGAAGTATTCCACACGCTGAAGAAAGAGCTCTCGGCCGGCGGCATGTCCACGGGTCTGGGCGATGAGGGCGGGTTTGCTCCGGAACTCAGCTCGACCACGGCCGCGCTCGACATCATTCTCAAGTCGATCGAGAAAGCGGGCTACAAGCCGGGCGAGGACATCTACCTCGCGATGGATTGCGCCTCGACCGAATATTACAAGAACGGCAAATACGAGATGAAGGGCGAAGGCCTGTCGCTGACCTCGGAAGAGAATGTCGACTATCTCGAGAAGCTGCTGGGGGCCTATCCGATCATCTCGATCGAAGACGGCATGGCCGAGGACGATTGGGAAGGCTGGAAGCTCCTGACCGAGCGTCTGGGCGACAAGGTGCAGCTGGTGGGCGACGATCTCTTCGTGACCAATCCGACGCGTCTGGCCGATGGCATCAAGCAGGGCGTCGCGAATTCGATGCTGGTGAAGGTCAACCAGATCGGCACCCTTACCGAGACCCTGCAGGCCGTCGATATGGCGCACCGCGCAGGCTACACCAACGTGATGAGCCACCGTTCGGGCGAGACCGAGGACGCGACCATCGCCGATCTCGCGGTCGCCACCAACTGCGGTCAGATCAAGACCGGCTCGCTGGCGCGTTCGGACCGCCTCGCGAAATACAACCAGCTGATCCGCATCGAGGAATCGCTGGGCGAGACCGCGGAATATGCGGGTCGTTCGATCCTGCGCTAAGCGCGTCTTGACGTGAGACACCCAGGCCCCCGGCGGAGCACGCGCTTCGCCGGGGGTTTTCGTTTCGCCTTCGGCGAGGATATTTGGGCCAAGCCGAAGGGGCGATTGCGTTGCGCCCTTATCCGCGTCACTGTCGGGCCATGATCAAGGCTCTGATTTTCGATGTGTTCGGCACCTGTGTCGATTGGAGGAACTCCGTCGCGCATGAGGTGGAAACTGCCTTTCCCGGGATCGATTCCCTTGCTTTCGCCGATGCGTGGCGTGGCGAATACGATCCTGCGATGCGGCGCATTCGCGACGGCGGGCGCGGCTATGTGGCGCTCGACGATCTGCATCGCGAGAACCTGCACCGGGTAGCCAAGCGCTTCGCGGTCTCGGCACCCGATAGCCTGTCGCATGTCTGGGAGCGGCTGAACCCGTGGCCCGACGTGGTCAGCGGCCTTCACGCGCTGAGGCGCCATGCGATCATCGCGCCATGCTCCAACGGGTCCATCGCGCTGATGACGCGGCTTGCGCGCCACGCGGGGCTGCCGTGGGATTGCATGCTCGGCGCGGATATCGCCCGCGACTACAAGCCGAAGCCGGAGGTCTATCTGGCCTCCTGCGCCGCGCTGCGTCTGCCGCCCGAAGAGGTGATGATGGTGGCCGCGCATAATGATGATCTTGCGGCAGCCCGGTCGCTGGGGCTAAAGACCGCTTTCGTACCGCGCCCCACCGAATACGGGCCTGCTCAGGACAAGGACCTTGTGCCGAGCGAGGAATGGGACGCGATCGCGCCCGATTTCGAGACGCTCGCCAAGGAGCTCTTCGCATGAGCGAGGCCGACGCGATCATCGAGGCCCTTGGCCTCGTGCCGCATCCCGAAGGCGGGCATTACCGCCAAACCTGGGAGGCGGAAGCCGCAGACGGCGCGCGTCCTTTGGGCACCTGCATCTATTTCCTGCTCAAGGCGGGCGAGCGCAGCCACTGGCACCGGGTGGACGGGACCGAAATCTGGCATTTCCACGCAGGCGCGCCGGTGCAGCTCGATATCGCGCCGCAGGAGGCGGGACCGGTGCTGGAATTGCTGTTGGGCCCCGACGTGATCGGCGGCGATCAACCGCAGGGGATCGTACCCGCGGGCCAGTGGCAATCCGCGCGCTCGACCGGGGCGTGGAGCCTTGTCAGCTGCACCGTCTCGCCGGGCTTTCGCTTCGAGGGGTTCGAACTGGCCCCACCCGGTTTCGACATCCCCCGTTAATCACCAGAGACCGATGCTCGCCCAACGCGAAAGTTGATCGAGCCAGCTGACAGGCGGCCACCAGAGCAGCGTCAGCACGATCACCGCGGCCACGAGCCCCACCGCCAGCGCCAATTCGCGCCTGTGACACAGCGTTTGCGCCGCCGCGGACCACAGCAGGTTGCGGATCACCGGCCAGTGTAGCTTGATGTGCCAGACCCCGGCGAAGACGAAGAGCACCCCCATCGCGAGGTGCAAAAGCTCCCAGTCGGCGCGGTCGAGCGCGAGGAGCGACCAGTCGATATCCCGCGCAACCCGGCCCGAGGGCGCAATGCTGACGACGAGGCCGGAGATGACCATGACGACGAAGCTGAGCCCCGCAAGGAAGACCGCGGCGGCCCGGTTCGAGAACGGGGCCTGCTTGCGCGCCTGCGGCGTCGGACAGGGATCGGTTGGAGTTTCAGACATCGGACTACCCTCTTCAATGAGGCCAATCCTAGCGCCGTCCGCCGCGGCGCGGCATGATCAGCGTCAAGTGATGCGAATTTAGCCGGGGCGCGAGACCTTGCCGCCGCCGATCAGCGCCGACACCCCGGTCGTCGAGGGCCCAGAGGTTGCCATGCCACGCGCCACCCGCACCGCGAGATAGGCGAAGGCCTGCGCCTCCAGCATGTCGCCATCGAGCCCGATATCCTCGATCGGCTGCACTGGCACGTTCATGCGCCGCTGCAAAGCCACCATCAGCGCGGTGTTGAGCCGCCCGCCGCCGCATACATAGATCGCCGAGGGCGCGGTCGGGTAATGCTCCCCCGCCCGCGCGACGGAGGCTGCCGCACAGGCGGTAAGCGTGGCTGCCGCATCCGCGTCTTCCAGCGCGGCCACACGGGACAGGACGTCATGAAAATCGTTCCGGTCGAGCGACTTCGGCGGCATCTTCAGGAAATAGGGATGCGTCAGGAAGGCCTCGACCACTGCCTCGTCAACGCGGCCCGTCAGCGCCAGCTCTCCGCCCGCATCGAACTCCGCCTTGCGCCTGAGCCGCATCAGATCGTTGATCGGTGCGTTGGCGGGGCCGGTGTCAAAGGCCAGAACCGCGCCCGGCACCTCTGCCGAGGGTTGGCGCGGATCGACCCAGGTCACATTGCCGACGCCGCCGAGGTTCAGAAACACCGCCGGCGCATCGAGCTTGGCGTATTTCGCGCAGGCAAAGTGGAAGAAGGGCGCGAGCGGCGCGCCCTGCCCGCCCATCTCGACATCGGTGGAGCGGAAATCCCAGACCACCGGGCGCGACAGCACCTCGGCCAGGACCGAGCCGTCGCCGGCCTGATGGGTGCGGCGCGGGCCCTGCATCCCATAGGGATCGTGGGCGAGCGTCTGGCCGTGAAACCCCACGAGCTGCGCCTCTCCGAAGCCGCTGAGCAGTTCGGCATGGGCGGTTTCGACCACCTCGCAGGCCTCCTCCACCCCGGCCTCGCCGGGCCAGCGCCCGAGGGCTGCATGGAGCGTCGCGCGCTCGGCCTCGGTATAGGGGCGGTAGTCGCTGCGGCCAAAATCGAGAATGCGGGTTCCGTCGGTCAACACGAGCGCCGCGTCCACCCCGTCCAAAGACGTGCCCGACATGGCGCCAACCGCCCAGACCGGCCCGGATTTCAACATGGCTTCCCTCTCGTCGCCTGCCCCGATATACGCACGCTCAGACGAAAGGAACAAGCACGATGACCTACCATCCGAAATCAGACTTCATGCGCGTGATGATCGAGCGGGGCTTTCTGGCCGACTGCACGGATTATCAGGGGCTGGACGAGGCTTTGGCGAAAGGCACCGTGCCGGGTTATATCGGCTTCGACGCGACGGCGAAGTCGCTGCATGTCGGCTCGCTGATCCAGATCATGATGCTGCGCTGGCTGCAAAAGACCGGCCACCAGCCGATCACCCTGATGGGCGGCGGCACGACGAAGGTGGGCGACCCCTCCTTCCGCGCCGACGAGCGCCCGCTGCTGACGCCCGACCAGATCGACGACAATATCGCGGGCATCAAGCAGGTGTTTGCGAAATACCTCGATTACGAGGCCGAGACGCCGGCGCTGATGCTCAACAACGCGGAATGGCTCGATGGGCTGAACTACCTCGATTTCCTGCGCGATATCGGGCGGCATTTCTCGGTCAACCGGATGCTGTCGTTCGAGAGCGTTAAATCGCGGCTGGATCGCGAGCAGAGCCTCAGCTTCCTCGAATTCAACTACATGATCCTGCAGGCCTATGACTTCCTCGAACTGAACCGCCGCTACGGTTGCCTGCTGCAGATGGGCGGCTCGGATCAATGGGGGAATATCGTCAACGGGATCGACCTGACGCGCCGCGTGCTCGATCAGGAGATCTTCGGACTGACCTCGCCGCTTCTGACAACCTCGGACGGCAGGAAGATGGGCAAATCGGCCTCGGGCGCAATCTGGCTGAACTCGGACATGCTGAGCCCTTACGAGTTCTGGCAGTTCTGGCGCAACACGACAGACGCCGATGTTGGCCGCTTCCTTAAGCTTTATACCGAGCTTCCGGTCGAGGAATGTGAGCGTCTGGGCGCGCTGGAAGGCTCCGAGATCAACGCGGCGAAGGTGCGGCTGGCCAACGAGGTCACCGCGCTCTGCCACGGCTGGGAGGCCGCGCATGCTGCCGAGGCAACCGCGCGAGAGGTCTTCGAGAAGGGCGGCGTAGGCGACGACCTGCCAACGCTTACGCTGACGGTCGAGGAACTGGGCGACGGGATCAGCCTCGCGCAGCTCGTGGTGCGCTCGGGCCTCGCGAAATCGGGTAAGGACGGCAAGCGGCTGATCGCGGAAGGCGCGCTAAAGGTTGATGACGAGCCCTGCGCCGATCCGGGCCGCATGTTCACCGCCGCCGATCTGGCGACCCCGGTGAAGCTGAGCGCGGGCAAGAAGCGTCACGCGCTGGTCGAAGTCGAGTAACTCTATCGGGCGCGCCTCATGCGGGCGCGCCCAAGCCCCTTTTCCGATACGATCGGCTGTGGCACTCTTTGCCCATGAGCAAAGTCACCAATCTCAACCAGTTTCGCAAACAGCAGGCGCGCGTGAAGAAGCGCGAGCAAGGCTCTGTGAATGCTGAGAAATTCGGTCGCAGCAAGGCCGAGAAAACGCTACAGGAAAGCCGTGCCACGAAAGAGCGGCGCGATCTCGACGGCCATCAGCGCGAGCACGACGAATGAGCCGGCCGAAGAAACGCTCCCTGACGCTGGGCGGGCACCGCACCTCGGTCACGCTGGAGGATGAATTCTGGCGTGCCTTCCGCGATATCGCCCATGAGAAATCATTAGGTCTCAACGAGTTGGCAGCCGAAATTGATGTGGATCGCGGCACCGAGACGGGCCTTGCCACGGCAATCCGCCTCTACGTGCTGGCCTATTACCGGGCGCGTGCGATCTCGTAAGGCAAGCCGCGACGCACGGCGCTTTCCGCAGCCCATGCAAGCTCCTTGCGCGAGCGATAGTCGGAAACCGAGAGCGGCGCGTGGAACACCACTTCGACCGCGCCCTGCCGCGCCTGTGCCAGCACCTTGATCAGATGCGGCCCGAACTCCATATCGCCCCACCAGCCATAGAACCGCACGTCCTCGCCCGCGGGGGGCGTGTAGACCACGGTGACCGGCTGGATCTGCATCACGCGCTCCAGCCCATGGCTGTAGAAGGCCTGAAACAGCGTCGGCTTGAAGGGCAGCACCCGGCGCGCATCGGTCGAGGTACCCTCGGGGAAGAACAGCAGGTGATGGCCCGCCCGGATGCGATCCTCGAACAGCCCCTGCTGCGTCTTTGCCTCACGCGGATCGCGCTTGATGAAAACCGTGCCCGTGGCCCGCGCGAGCCAGCCGACGAAAGGCCATTTGGCGACCTCGGCCTTGGAGACGAAATAGACCCGCTGGCAGGCGTTGAGCGCAAAGATATCGAGCCACGATCCGTGATTTGCGACCACCGCCCCGATCTTGGTCATCGGACGCCCCGTGACGCGATAGGAGATCCCGAGGATCGGGAAGCTCATCCGGCAGACCGCTTGCGTGATCCACGGCGTCCAGGGCCGCGCCAGCCCGTGAACCGGGCGCTCCACCAGACGCACCAGCAGCAGCACTACAAGCCCGATCAGCAGCATCAGCCCCCAGATCAGACCGCGCAGCCCCGCCCGCATCCAATCGAGCGCGCCGAACTGCTTCGGATCGGGCTCGTCCTCGATCCAACTCACGCGCGGCCCTCGAAACGACGGGTGTAGAAGCTGCGATGCTTGTCGCTCATCGCCCTGGTATCCATGAGCAGGAGAACGTCGGTCGTGTTGAACGGATAGTCGATGAAAGCCCCCTCGCCCACGAAGCCGCCGAGCCGCAGATAGGCCTTTATCAGATTGGGCATTTCGGCCAGCGCCGCACGCCGATCCAGCGCCGCCTCAGGCACGAGGTCCATTGGCTGGAACGCCTCTGGCCGCGCGCGCGGACGCATGTGCGCGGGCGCTAGGTGATGGTGATGCAACCACGACAGCGGCGCTTTCAGCTTCTCGGCATCGGTGCCGTGGAAGGACGCAACGCCGAAGAGAATCTCGATGTCATGGGCAAGGACGTAATCGGCCAGCGCGTTCCACAAAAGCAGCATTGCCGCCCCGCGCCGATAGTCCGGATCGACGCAGGAGCGCCCAAGCTCCAGCAACTTGCGCCCGGTGCCGACCAGCGGCGAGAGGTCGTATTCGCTATCGCAATAGAATTGCCCTGCCCGCTCCAGCCGATCCGAAGGTAGCAGCCGGTAGGCGCCCACCACATGCTCGCCTTCAGCGCGTGCGGGATCGACCAGCAGAAGATGATCGTAGATCGAGTCGAGCCGATCGCTTTCCAGACGATTTTGGTGATCGACCGTCTCGCCGCCGCCGCCGAGTTCTTCGACGAAAACGCGGTAGCGAAGCCGCTGGGACGCCACGAGATCGGCGGCATCGCGGGCCAGCCTGATTTCGAATGCGGCGCTGTCGATCACGGGCGTCCTCCTGCCGATATTCGCTGGCCCGGTTTAGAAAGCCGCGCCCGGATTGGCAATATCGCGCAGCGCGGAGCGTGTCATGGACGCATCACGACGGGGGGCGATGCGCCACATCCTCTGGTTGACGGAATTTCTCGCGTGACCTCACGCGCCTGTTAACGTTTCATCAACTTTGTTCAGAGAAAACCAATTCCAACGCGACCCGCCGACCGTCCAGGACAAGCTTGCCTTCATGTTCAAAATTGACCGTCACCTTTTCGCCGATACGCGATTGCACCTGGCCAGTGCCCCAGTCGGGCTGGGCGGGATTCCTGACCAGCATGCCGGGTTCTAGGATTTCATAGATCACATTTCACCTTCTGGAGAGTTTGATGCCATTCGAGACCGCGAATGCGGGTGCGGAGGACGCTGATTTGATCGAACTTGTCGCGTCGCGCCTGTGCCATGACCTTATCAGCCCGATCGGGGCCATCGGCAATGGGGTAGAATTGCTCACCATGACAAGCGAAGCGCCCGGCCCGGAGGTGGAGCTCATTTCGCAAAGCGTGGCGGCGGCGAATGCGCGCGTCAAGTTCTTCCGGCTGGCCTTTGGACGCGCCGGACCCGATCAGCAGTTGAGCGAAGCGGAAATCACCGGGTTGCTGGGCGAAGTCTCCGCTCAGAGCCGCGTGGACTACGATTGGCGGGCGCCGGGAGAGACGCCGCGCGCCGAGGTGAAACTGGCGCTTCTCGCGATGCTTTGCCTCGAAACCGCGCTGCCCTTCGGCGGCGATATCCGCGCGATGCCCTGCGGCGACGGCTGGATGATCACGGCGCGCGCCGAGAAAGCGCGACCCGATCGTGCGGCCTTCGCGGCGCTCGATGGGGAACCGCTGGACCTGACGCCCACGCGGGTGCAATTCGCACTCCTGCCGCGCGAGGCGGCGCGGCAGGGTCGCAGACTCGATTGGTCGGTCGATTCCGAAGGCGGCACGATCGCCTTCTGACAGCGACCGCGTCAGGCTGAAATCGGAGGGTACGGTGCGCTCAGGGACGCACCGTGCCGTGCCCGGTCACCAGGTACTTGAACGAGGTGAGCTGCTCGGCGCCTACCGGCCCGCGCGCATGCATCTTGCCGGTCGCGATACCGATCTCTGCGCCCATGCCGAACTCGCCGCCATCGGCGAATTGGGTGGAGGCGTTACGCATCAGGATCGCGCTGTCGAGCCGCTCGAAGAAGCGGTCGGCGGCGGCGTCATTCTCTGTCAGGATCGATTCAGTGTGCTGGCTGCCATAGCGGCGGATATGTTCGATCGCGCCATCCACGCCATCGACGATCTTCGCCGCGCAGATCATATCGAGGAATTCGCGCCCGAAATCTTCCGCACTTGCCTCGGTGACACCCTCTATTTTCAGCAAATCGCCCGTGCCGCGCACCTCGACGCCTGCTTTGAGCAGGTCTTCGATCAGCACGCCACCATGTTTCTCCCAGAAGGCGCGGTCGATCAGCAGGCACTCCATCGCGCCGCAAATCCCGGTGCGCCGGGTCTTGGCGTTCACCACGACGGCCCGCGCCTGTTCCAGATCGGCTGCCCCGTCGGCATAGATATGGCAGATGCCCTCGAGATGGGCGAAGACCGGAACACGCGCCTCGGCCTGCACCAGACCGACGAGCCCCTTGCCCCCGCGCGGCACGATCACGTCGATGAATTCGGTCGCGCGCAGCATCTCGGCCACGGCGGCGCGGTCGCGGGTCGGCACGAGCTGGACCGCCGCCTCGGGCAGCCCCACCGCACGCAGCCCCTCGAGCAGGCAGGCATGGATCGCACGGCTGGAATGGAAGCTCTCCGAGCCGCCGCGCAGGATCACCGCATTGCCCGATTTCAGGCACAGCGCGCCGGCGTCCGCCGTCACGTTGGGCCGCGATTCATAGATCACGCCGATCACGCCAAGCGGCGTGCGCACGCGCTTGATATGCAGCCCCGAGGGCATGTCCCATTCCGCGATCGTGTCGCCCACCGGATCGCGTTGCGCTGCCACCGCCCGCAATCCCTTGGCGATCGCCTCGATCCGCGCATCGTCCAGCATCAGCCGATCCATCATCGCGGGGCTCAGCCCCTTCTCGGCCCCGTAGGCCATGTCCTCGCCATTTGCGGTGATGATGTCATCTTTACGCGAGAGCACCGCATCGGCCGCCACTTCCAGCGCCTTCTGCTTTACCTCGGCGCTGGCGAAGGCCAGTTCCGCCGCGGCCGCCCGCGCGGCAGCGCCCATCGTCTCGATCAGCCCTTTGGCGTCCATGTCGTCTTTCATTACGCACCCCTACCGGATTTCCCGGTCTGTCCGGTTTTCACCCATTGCGCCAGCTTCACCGCCAGCACGACCCACGGGAGCCCGTGCATCACCAGATCGAACCAATCGACCGTACGCACCAGCGTGCCCGCCGCCAACATCTTCAGCTTTTCCCAAATATGTGGCTCTGGGGTGAATGGCGCGAGACCCAGCAGACCCGCGAACAGGACTGCTTGCAGCAGGGTGATGTGGTCGAAAAACTGCTTGATCCAGCGCATGCGCTCCTCCCGAAACTTCGCCCGGATATAAGCGACAGATGCGCGTTTCACAAACGCAACTTTACCGTAGAAGGGGGGGAAAGTGGCGCGGTTGACGGGGCTCGAACCCGCGACCCCCGGCGTGACAGGCCGGTACTCTAACCAACTGAGCTACAACCGCTCGCATCATCTGCCCGGATCGCCGTCCGAGCGTGGGGAGGGTATTACGCGGGCGACCTGCCCCCGTCAAGCGGCCTGAGAGCAAAAATCCGACGAATTTTCACCTGCCGTTCGGGCAAGCAAATCGCGGCTCCTCAGCGCGCGTCCGCGGCCCTTATTTATCGCGCCCGCACGCGCGCCGATGAGATGCGCTTTCTGCTTCCCCTTGGCAGAAATATCCCGGGGGAGACCGAAGGTCGGGGGCGGAGCCCCCTCTTCTTTTAGTTTTGTCGCCGTCCGGCGACGGGGGCAGCGCCCCCTGTCCGGCCGTTAGTTGCAGGCGGTCTGATAGCCTGTCGCGATTTTCTTCGCGATGCCGAGCATCATCGTCTGCGCCAGCGCTCCGCCCATTTCATCCGCAGGGGCGCCTTGAGACTTCCCAACTTCCATGAGCGTCCCTATCAGCTCTGGATGCGCATTGGCGACCAGTGCAAGCCCCACCGTAGCCACCTTTTGGTTTTCATCAGGGGACTGAGCCTCCAACAGTTCTGTGGTCTGCGACGAAACCCCGAAGGCGTCCTGGAGAACCGACAGGTCTTCCTCCTTTGCCGCTTCGACTTTGTCGAAGCCGCTCTTCAATTCATCCAGCGACATCGCGCCAACTCTGGCCTCGAAGTCGTTCAAGGCGGCACATTGTGCGCTCGAGAGTTCCAGTTTCTGGTCGCTGTCTCCGTTGTCGGCGGTATTACCCTTATTGGCGTTCTGGCCCTCAGCAGACGCGTTTTCCTCTGCGACAGGGCAGCCGGTGAAGGGATGATACATCGTGCCGCCGTAGAACATTTCATCCGGGAACATCTGCTCGTGTTTGGCTTTGTAAGCGCTTTCGAGTTTCGCATAGGTGTCTGCATCTGAGATCGCCGCCACACAGCGATCTTCGATCTTTTCAAGTCCGATGAGATCTCGCGTCTCACTTGCCTTCTCGGCGGCACTATCGAAGCAGACGTATGCTTCCTCATAGAGTTCGTTCTTGTCCTTGCAGATGTTGATTACTGGATCGGCCGCAGGACCATATAACGCTTCCGAGCGCGCCAGGTTGAGCATCTCGTATCCCAATGCCCCGTTTTTCAAACAGTCGGGCAGATCGCTCGCATCTCCCTTGGCATTACACGTGGCGATAACCTCGTCCGGCACGCCCTCTGCGGCGATTGGGCTCGCCATACATGCAACAAAACAAATCAAAGTTGTCCGAAAATACATTTGGCAATCTCCTTCCAAAAACTACTCCAAAGCTGGACGGCGATCGTGGCATCGATATGACGTCGGAAGGCAAATTCCGAGCGATCAAGGCGACTGCCCCCGCGCTTCGCCCCCATCCCATACCCTGGAACGCAAACTGCCGAGATCCAGTTGGATCTCGGCAGCCAGGCCATCTTCGGACTTCGTGTCCGGTATGAGGGTGATAGATCGTATCAGAGTCCTCAGCTCTTCGTTGGCGCGAGCGACGAGATCCGGATCGCCGAGCAGCGCTTCGAGGTCCTGGAGCGCCGCCTCGAAGATCGCAGGGATGTCCGGCGGCGTGGCGTCTTTCCTGTCCTGCTGCACCTCGAGTTGCGCGATCCGGTCTTCGAGCTCCTGGGCTTCTGCTTTGAGCTCCTTGTCGCGCGCCCCGTAGTCGGCAAAGTCGGCGCCGTTCTCGATCGCGCTCATGATTCTGCGGCGGGCTTTGCGCACCTTGGCGAGCTGGGCATTCGCGGCCTTGATGGAGGCCCCCAGATCGGTGCCTTCCAGAATGCGCATCTCGGCCCGGAACGCAGCTTCGAACTCAGCGATCAGTTCAGCGCTGCGTAGCCTGGAGCGCAAAGCGGTGAAGACGCGCGGTTCGATCCGGGTTTGACGAATCGTGAGGCTGTTCTCGCAAACACCTTTCCGGTTCTCACGACACTGGAAGCGGTTCCTGCTCGTCTTGATATAAGGCGCGCCGCAGCAACCGCAGACCATCAGGCCGCTCAGCAGATGCTTCGAGCGACGCGCCGCCTGCGGATTGCCGGTGCTGGTCGCACGCTGCGTGCGCGTCGCGAGCTCGGCTTGGACCTGATCCCAGAGGTCTTGCGAGACGATCCGCAGCGCGTCGAAGGTTTCCGTCACCGTATCATCTTCGGTCGCGAAGACGGCCTTGGCGCCAGTCTCGGGATGATAGCGACGGCCGAACCGGCAAACCGATGCCTCGCCGACGTAGAGGCGGTTGTTCAGGATGCCTTCGCAGCGATCCTTGCGGCCGCGGATCGACGAGGCGTCCCAGGTGCCGCCCTTGGGGGCCGGAATCCGATCGGCGTTCAGCGCCTTGGCAATGGCGGTGGCGGAGCGGCCATCCGCAGTCTCCCGAAAGATCCGGCGCACGACCTCGGCTTGTTCCGGGTCGATCTCGCGGTTCAGCCCCTCAGCGGCCTCGCGCTTGCGATACCCGTAGGCGCTGGTGTGCAGCCGCCCGCGCGAGACCGCCCCCTGCATGCCGCGCCGCGTATGCGCGCCGATCATCTCCGAGAACTGCTGGGCGCCGATGCCCCCGACCAGAACCGAAAAAAATTCCAGCTCGCCCTCTTTCACGGAGTGCAGCTCGACGCCCTGGAACTGGAGAAGGTCGAACTGCGAAAGAGCATCGACGACCTTGCGCGTCAGGCGGTCCAAGGCCTCGATCACGACGACATCGACCTCGCCCCGTGCGACCGCAGCCTTCATCGCCTGGAAACCGGGACGGCGCATATTGCGCCCGGTCTTCTCGCGGTCTTCAAAAATCTCGACCACGGTCCAGCCGTTGCGCTCGCATTCGCGGCGCGCCATGGCGATCTGATCCTCGATCGAGGTGGCTTTCTGCAGGCTCGACGAGTAGCGGGCATAGATGGCGGCGCGTTTCATTTGGCGGTCCTCTCGGTCGGGGCGACGGTCATGTTGGCGGGTGCGGACGCCTCGGCGAAGCGCCGGGCGGCGGCGCGGCCGAGAAGCGAGATGAGCCCGGTCGGTGCGATCTCGATCCGGGTCGTGCCGCCGGGGTTGTCATTGGCTGCGGTCAGCGTTTGGGTGAATGCCTGCATGTCTGCTCCTTGCGCTCTGATTTTTTCGACGCAGAAAGCATGGTTAAGAGCCGAGAAGAGACTGCATCGATTTTAGAAGAAATCTTGCAAGCCATTGCTTTTGAATGAAAGAAAGTCGCTTCCGAGCGGTTTGATCTCCCCAAAAAAGGGGGCGCAGATCCCGTTCGGACCCGCGCCCCAAGTTGGGTGGCTAGCTTACTTTCCGAGCCACCGAAGACGGCGGACTTCTTGATCCGCCGCTATCAAATCGGCGACGCGCTCCGAGTGGTTCAGCGCCACCCTCAGTTCGTCGCGAAACACCTCGACCGTGTCGTCGGGAAGGAACACCCCGAGCCGCTCGATGCAGAGCGCGATTTCGGCGCGAGCCCCATCGCCGATCGTGTCGCGTCGCTCCAGCCTACGCTCGAGCGCGGTGAGCTCCGTGCGGATATCCTCGGCGATGCCTTGGGAGAGGTCGGAAGCTGATTGCAGGGCAAGGCGCAGGGCGCCGGTCGCATCGGCGGCGATGTCCTGGATCCGGTCGATGTCCGGCGTTTTCTGTTCGGGCGAGGACAGGATGATCCGATGGGTGTTGCCGCTCGGGATCATGTTGGGAACGAGCATGGTTATAACTCCTGTTGCGATTGGGAAAGGCGGCAGCGCCGGCGAACTGACGCTGCCGAAAGGCGTCAGCGTCAGGTGCCGGTGATGACCGCCCGCGCCGCGGCCCGGGCCCGGGCTTCGATCACCGATTTGCGGTCATCGACGCGCGCGCGGCGGCGCTCGGCGCGCGCCTCGGCAGCGATGTCGGCCTCGGCCTGAAGTCTCGCCCGGATCGCGTGCATCCGCTCCAGCGGACGCCCGGTCAGACGGCCAAGCACAGGCGTGCGCAGGGTCGGACTGACAGCGAAGGCGCGATTGTTGGGGCGCACGATCACGATGCGATCGCCGCGAAACGCAGTCGCTCGCTCAAGCCCGGCCACGCGCGCATCGTGCGAGCCGAGCGGGATCGCATAGCCCTTGCGAACCTTTTCGGTGACGGAGGTGCCGTAGGCGATGGTGAGCCAGCGCTGCCCAGAGATCAGGGCGGACGCGAGAACGAGACAAGGACGGGCCTTCGGTTCAGGGCCGGTCTTGCCTTCGTCCGTAGGGAAGCGGAACGAGACGATGTCGCCGGAGCGCAAGGTCTCGGACCACGCCTGTGTCGTCGTCTCGACGGTCGAGGGAACGTTGTCGAACATGGGGTTCTCCATTTTGGGAAAAGATCGACACGCTCCCGCTCCGGCGCCTGCGGGGTGTCCGGGTTTCGGTCGCGCGTCATATCGACCGCGCGACAGAAACCCGGACGCCTCGGCGGCCATTCACGCGAAACCGCTCGGGCCCTGGCCCGCGGCCAGTCGAGAGGAGGCACAATGCTGGAGGGGGTTCGGGGGAGGCGCGCCCAAGCGGCCTCCCCCGGGCGCAGGGGGTGTCCAGAGGGGGAGTGCAGAACGACGACCCTCTGGTCCCGCGGAAGGCGGCCGGGGTAGTCCAGAGGGGGTGGCGAGCGTCCCTATGGTCCGTCGGAGGACGCCAGGGGGAGGCCGGAGGGGGCGCGGCGAGCGACCGCCCTTCGGTCCCGCGGAAGGCGCGGGGTCCGGGGCAGCGCCCCGGCGAACGGCTTCTGACAGGGAGGGCCAACGGCCCGGAATGTCAGATGCTTAGTGAGTAATGGCGTGGCAGACTAGTAAGGCGCAACAAGCTTCACTACGGTGTTCCGAGACACGGAGCTCAATCAAGATACTTTCAGTGGACGTCTGATTCATCAGCGACACGACTGAAATCCGATTTCTCAGTGCCGGAGGGCATTCATGAAACTTTCACGCCAGAATAGATTTAGATGACAGAGACCATAAAACTCCCTAAACGCCTATATAAATATAGAGCATTCAGTCCTCGCTTGCTCGATATGCTCGTCCGAGATGAACTATATTTCTCCGACCCCGCGGATTTCAACGACCCATTGGATTGTCGCCCGTCACTTGAGGCGGATGTCACAAATGATCAATTAGAGCAAATTTTAACTCGAATGCGACAGCAGCGCGCCACAGCAGAGATGGAAGCTGCGGCGAAATCTCTCAGATATCGAGGGATCCGGACCTTAGAGCACATAAACAGGCAAGTCCAAAAAACAGCATCGCAGCTATTGGATGAGATTCGCTACTTAGCAACGGATCCTAGCGCTTTGGTGGAAGATCCCCTGAGTTCACTATTGCAGCATTACATCGAGAAAGAGCTATTACTCCGATATGATCGAGGAATTGTCTCCTTCGGGTCTCGCTCGACCTGCCCACTTATGTGGAGTCACTATGGCGACCAACACAACGGAATATGTGCTGCATATTCAATTCCCACCAATAAAAGAGCAGATCTGCATAAAGTTCAATATGGTGGAAGCCGAATGGTCCGCGCAAGTGATGTTGCCACAATGGATCATGACGCCAAAGCCCGGCGCCGTGTCGACGAAGCGGTCTTGTTGCGTAAAGCTGCGAGCTGGCGTTACGAGCGTGAGTGGCGACTCGTCGGAGAACGCGGAGTGCGTGACTCCC
Organism: Thioclava sp. JM3; assembly: GCF_002213185.1. Lineage (NCBI taxonomy): Bacteria > Pseudomonadati > Pseudomonadota > Alphaproteobacteria > Rhodobacterales > Paracoccaceae > Thioclava > Thioclava sp. JM3. The sequence goes on along the minus strand of NZ_NBOB01000001.1, from coordinate 29,400 downwards.
CCCTCGAACTAGAAGAGGTTATATTTGGAATACGTTGTAATGTGGCTGTCAAGTTTGCAATAGTTCAAGCGCTTTCAGAGCGCGAAAGGCCGATAAAATTTTATGAGATGCATGAAGTCAAGGACAAATTTACGCTGAAGAAAACTAGAGTCGATGTGGACGAACTTAATGCACATTTTCCTCGCCGCGCTCTGTCCGTCTATGAGCACTTTGATTGAAAATTAAAAAAGTTGCGCATCAAGAGGAAGAAAAAGATTAACACAAAATAAACCACTCAAGACTTCATTCTCCAATAATTTCCAAAATTATCGGAAACGCGTTCAATTGCGTGCCGGTCCACGGGTTCTGCATTGCTCTTCAATAGGGCAAAAATATCACTTAGGATCGTGCGACTGCTTCCGACGTAGGCATGCGAGAAGTTTCCGAGATCAAGATCGTTAACGAGCACTGTATCCATGCCACTCAAGACGAAGGTTGGGGGTGTTATCCCGACCCGAGGAAAGCTATGAAGCCAACCCGAAACTTTCAACGCAGCATCCAAGTCAGAGACGTAAGAGGTGACGCGCCTGCAATGTTTTATTACATCCACGCCTTGATGAGGCATAATGCCAGCATCGATGTCAGCAGCCGCCAAAATAACCTGATTGATCCTTTTCAAAGTATTCGTATTCCCTTTCGCAAGAACTTCAAGCGCACCAATTGCGCACCTGCAACCCATGCTGTGCGCAATTATATTAACCCTTCTCCCCTCTTGGTCGGAAATAAACTTCTTTATAAATTCTGCGAGTAAATACTTACTAACCTCTACGGCCGCCTCATCAGAAGTGTATTTGTAAATCTTTCCTTTCGACGGCCAGCTGAAAAGTCCAATCCCTTGCCCCACTCCAAGATCATACCCAATCTGAGCCGCTCTTAACACCGCATCTTTGAACGTAGTATTGAAGCCATGGACAAATATGGTTGGGCACTCCTTTCTCTTCATGCGGCGAGCTGAATCTCTGATATATTTACCGAAGAGCTCGCTATCTAGAGAAATTAAACGATGAACACTAAGACGATCATCATGCCGATTCATTAACCTCTTCCAAAGTGGCGAACCCAGCGAGCCTATTCTATGGCCTTCTGGAACAATCACCTCGCACACACCATAGCTTAGTTGTTCAGCATTAGCGTCTCCATAATCAACTATCTCCCCCCTTTGAACAATCTTGTCTCTATTGGTTCCAAAGAAGACATCATAGCGAATCTTAGGCGTCTTAACTTCCACCGCCTGGCCTCTAGAAAAAAGTCCTCCTGCGCCTTCAATTTTCATCGCGCCATCTGAAATCTTTCTCATAACGGGGGAATCGAGCAACTCATCCTTCGGATTAATTTCAGACCAAGCCTCTAAGTTACGCCTCTGAGATGCAGTAAGCACGGTTCCAATAAAAGTGGAATCTATAATACTTGCCCCATGAAGGTCGGCATCTCGAAGGTTAGTGTTTTCAAAAATCGATCCGACAAACTGTGACATTTGCGCATTTGCTTTAGATAAATTCGCGTCCTTAAAATTCGCACCATTAAAGTTCGACAAAGACATATCAGAGTTCGACAGATTGGCGCCCGAAAATTTACCGTGAGAAAAATTAAGATGGGAGAGGTTCGCGCCAGAAAGATCAGCGTCTGAAAGATCAATCCTTTCAAAGTATCTCGAAGTTTTTGGCGAGTCACGAAAATCAGGCGGTAGAAAATCGAAAAAATTTACACCCCGCAAATCCGGCGAGAAGCTCACCTTTTTTCGACGGCGATTCCAGCTTTGAACCCCCTCCCTGAGCCACTCAGCGTGTTGTCCCGCGGTCATTTGCTACCCCAAAAAGAAAAGATTTTCCATTAAATCCGACCTAAGCCCATTAGGGTTTTAACCCCTCAGTTGTCGAAGATTACACACAGGTTCTTCCATGAGGCAAGATTCAAGAAATCGAAGCTTCACAACCCAACACGCACGCGTATACCCCCCTGAAAAACCTGATTCTCTGAGGATTCGGCGCCGATGAATTCGAAGTCGCGCGTTTGGGCGTAGATTGCCGCCTCATTTCTTTCTACTTCGTCACTACAAATTTTGGGTTCACGTGCGCAGCGCGATCTCCTGATGATCACCAGTCAGGAATCCAAAATGTCCATCCACTACCCGTTCGAAACGCTCAACGTCGCCGAAGCGGCCGGCGCCCACCCGATCGCGCTCCGCTTCGAGGAGATGTTCCCGCATCAGCTCCACCGCTACGACCTGCATCTCCGACGCAAGCAACGCGACATGGACCATGTCGATCACGAACGCACTCCACTCAATCGCCACCTCCACGGCGAAGAGGACTGGCTCGAATCCCTGAAGGCTGACATCGAACTCGCCCGCCTGCAAAACCTCAATCAAGAGGTCGAGGGTCTGCAGCGCACACGCGGCTCCAACGAAGCGCAGAAACGCCTTATCGAAGGCCCTCGCGATCCGTGGCGTGCGTCGAAAGGTGGCCCTCTGCGCGAGTTCATCATCACCGCCAACAAGGAGTGGTTCGAAGAGACGAGCGACAGTGCCAAGCTCTTCGACATCCGCGAGCAAGAGGCGCGAGAACGCCAGTTCGAAGCGCGCGCGCTCGAATGGCTAAAGAGCCGCTTCGGCGACATGCTGGTCCATGCGCGCGCCGACCGTGACGAGACGACCTTTCACATCCACGGCATTATCGCCCCATGGCACGAGAAACACTCAAAGCGCAGCGGGCGCCAGCGACTGCTCCAGCCCTCCGCGCACCCGCTTCTCAAGGACTATGAGAAGGCGCAAGACGACGTCGGAGCCTTCTTCGCTGAGCTGGGCCTCACCCGAGGCGAGCGACGCGCAGAGGCGCGCCGCAAGGCCAAGGAGGCCCGTAAGACAGACCCAAGCGTCGAGATTCCGAAGAAGCGCAGGCACATCCCCGCTCACATCTGGCGGGCCGACGAAGAGCTGCGACTGGCGAGTGAAGCCCGCAAGCTCAAGGCCGAACAAAAATCGGCACAGGCAGAGCGGGATGAAGCTGCGCGCGCGAAGCGTGAAGCCGATCGAAAGACACATGAGGCGCGCACCGCGTCTGAACAGGCTCAAATGCGCACGCAGGCGGCGGACGAGGTGCTTCAGATCGCTGAGCAGGCCGCACAAGGGCACCTGCGGCCCGGAGAGAACGGGCGGCTCGCAATCCGGCGCGACGATCAAATTGCTCCCGAGACCCGGAAAGGTCTGGAACGCGTGCTCGCCAATCCCGCGCCCGCAGCACGCAAGCTGATCCGTCATTTGGAGCGGGCCTACGGCGCCTTCCGGCAAACCGCGACCCGCCGCGCAGAGGCGGAAGTCGAGACGCGCATGAATGCGGTCACGCGCGCTGAGACTGCGCTTCATGCGCTCCGCCACAAGATTGTCGGTGCGCTGCCGGAAGCTCTCAGGAAGCGCTTCGTCGCCGAGACCACAAAGCCTGGAGCCGAGCTGGAGCGTGCGATGCGAGCCGTTCGGAGGGGTGATCAGAGGCCCGAAAAGGATGACGAACGATGAGCAAAAAATTCTGTTTTCACTATCCCGGAGAGGCCCCACCTAAAGGGTCCAACCGGACCTATTAACGAAAGGAATACCCTATGACGGTTCAAATCCCCCAGTCGAAACGCGACGCGATCTTCAACGAATACTGCCGCATCCAGGACAAGATCACGAAGGTCGCCGAGAAGGAACACAAGGCGCAGCTGCGTCGGCGGCGCTATGTCCTCGACGCGTTCGGCAAATGGCTCGACAAGGCTCCGCGGAGCGAGGTCGAAACCTTCCTCGAGACGCTTTCCGATGCGTCCAGCGTCGCTGACAGCAAGCGGATCGCGGACTACCTCGCCAGCCTGCCTCCCGAGCCGGAATCCCCGGCTTCCGTTGCGCGCGTGAGCGTTGAGGCGAAGACCGAGGAAAGGCCCCAGCCGACGGCGACCGAAAAGAGCGAGAGTTAATCCGAGTTTCGTCCAACGCCTCTGCCCCCCGCAGATGAAAGCAAAGCCCGCCAGTGCTCTGGCGGGCTTTTCATCAATCAAATTGCAGGTGATGCCTGCGCGACAAATAACGGTCGGGCAGCGCCCCCTTTCTCGGCGGATGCAATCAACGTTCCGGCGCGGGAATGAACTCCGCATCATCCGCGGGCGGCAGTTGGAAGCGGCCATGCGCCCAGTCGCCCGCGCGCCATGCCTCTTTGGCCGCGTCGATCTTGTCGCGCGAGGAGGCCACGAAATTCCACCAGATATAACGCGGACCGCCCATGGTCGCGCCGCCCAGAACGATCAGCCGGGCGCCCTGCCCGCCCGCCTTGAGCGACACCCGGTCGCCGGGGCGGAAAACGAGCATCCGACCTTCCTCGTAGGTTTCGCCCGCGACGGTGACGGAGCCCTGCAGCACATAAACCCCGCGATCCTCGTGATTGTCAGGCAGCGGGATCTGCGCGCCCGGATCGAGCTTCGCATCGGCGTAGAACATCTCGGAGGGCAGATCGATCGGTGCATGCGCGCCCCAGGCATCGCCCAGCACCAGCCGCACGGTCTTGCCCTCGGCCTGCAATTCGGGAAGCGCTTCGGCGCCGACATGCTTGAACGCCGCCTGCCCCTCTTCCTGATCCTCGGGCAGCGCAACCCATGTCTGGATACCCGCGAGATGCTGGCCGCTGTCGCGGACCTTGCCGTCAGTGCGCTCGGAATGGGTGATGCCGTAGCCCGCACTCATCCAGTTCACCGCGCCCGGCGTGATCCATTGATCGGTGCCCAGCGAATCGCGGTGATGCAGGCGGCCTTGCAGCAGGTAGGTCACAGTCGCGAGCCCGATATGCGGGTGCGGGCGAATGTCGATGCCCCGCTGGCCGGAGAGGAACTCCACCGGGCCGATCTGGTCGAAGAAGATGAACGGGCCGATCATCTGGCGTGCAGCCGAGGGCAAGGCGCGGCGCACCTCGAATCCACCAAGGTCGCGCGCTCGGGGCGCGATAACGGTTTCAATGGCGTCGACGGCATCGCCGATCGGAATTTCGGGGTCGAGGGCGGGGTTCCAACTCATCGGAGCGCTCCTTTCCTGTGGTTGAGGGAAAGGTAGCATCGCGGCGCGCATATCATAGAGCCATGCGCGAACAGAGTCTGAGCGCGGTCGCGCAACGACACGCAAGCCGTTGATATCCGTACTATTCATGGGGAATGGTGGGCGGTGAGGGACTCGAACCCCCGACATTCTCGGTGTAAACGAGACGCTCTACCAACTGAGCTAACCGCCCCCGACCCCTCCTCTAGCTCCGCCTTGCGCGGGGATCAAGGGCTCAGATGCCTTCGCGCATCCGCGCCTTGCGGGTCGAGGAGAGTTTCATCCCCGGCGCGGACAGCCGCGCCTCCGGCCCGACCCAGGCATAGGCGAGCAGGCAGGGATCGAGATCGGCCGTGGTGATGCGGTGTTCGTGATCGGGTCGGTTCAGGATCAGCGACCCCGGCGCATGCACCGCAGTGTCATTTTCCGACCACGGGCCCGCGACCGAGATATAGCTTTCCTCGATCTCCTTATGGCTGTGCTGCGGATAGGTCGTGCGCGGCGCGAACAGGACGAATCCCAGCACCAGCCGATCCGAAGCCACCGGACCGCGCGGGCCCAGCACCTCGCAATAGGCATATTTGCGTGCCAGCGCCTTCGGCACTTTCTCGTAGCCATATTCCCATGTCAGCTGGCTCGCGACACGCGACAGCGCCCGCGCCATGCCCGCCACCGCACCGCGCTCGCCCAGATCGAGTGCCCGCGACAGATGCGCGGTCACCGGTTTCGGCTGCGGCTGGCGCGGCGTCACCGGGGGATTGGTGTCGATGATCTGCGAGAGCGTGTCTCGCACCCGTTTGCGGTGGCTGCGGATGAGGCGACTGCCGCCCGCCGAGCCATGACGGTAGAGCGTGTCGAATTCCCGCAGCAGATAGAGCCAGTCCGGACAATCGGAGACGCGCAGCCCCTCGTCGTGGGTCGTTTCGTTCATCGGCATCGTGTCGGTCATCGCATCCTCCGCGTATCGCGCCTCGGGCGCTTCTCTGGCGTGCTGTCTGGCCCATAATCTGACGCCGCGGGCCGCAGAAAACTAACCGGAAAACGACGAAGGCGCGTCTGTTCAAGACGCGCCTTCGTAGGAAAATGGTGGGCGATGAGGGATTTGAACCCCCGACATCATCGATGTGAACGATGCGCTCTACCGCTGAGCTAATCGCCCTCCGTGGCGGGCTTTTAGCGCCCCGCTTCTGGCTCCGCAAGAGGGTTTTCGACGAAATCTCAGCCCCGGTTTTCGAGCTCGCTTTCCAAGGCGTCGTCCTCGGCCTGCGCGGCGCCATCCGCCTCTGCCGCGACGGCCTCGAGCATGCCCGAAGGGCGGCGCAGCTTGACCACCAGGATCTCGTCGCCGTTCTTCTCGAACTGGCGGTTGATCTTCAGCTTGCCGAGCGGCGGGATGCTGAGTTCCTCGCCTTCCGAGAGCGCCTCGCCCAGAACTTTCAGCACGGCCTCCGACATTGCTTTCGCCTCGCCGCGCTTCACGCCAGCCTCGACCATCACCCGATCCACGAAGCTTCGCTTGCGCACGAGCGCCTTCGCCTCGGCCCCCGGATCAGGAGCTGCCGGCGTGAGCGTCGCGGCGGAGGCCGGAGGTGTCGCGGGCGTCGCGACGGGGGGCTTGCGGGTCGATTTCGGCTTCTGGCTCTTGGCCATGGCGGCTCCTTTTTTGATCGTAATACGAAGAGGTTAAGGGCAAACCTGTTCAAATGCAAAAACGCCCGCCGCGACATGCGACGGGCGTTCTCGATTTCAATTCGAAGGCGATCAGTGCGCGGTTGCGCCCTGTGCGTCCGATTTGGCCGCGGCTGCGGCGGCGGCAGCCGCCTCTTCGGCCTCTTCGTCCCAATCGACCGGCTCGGGCTGACGCACCAGCGCGCGGGCGAGGACTTCGCGAACGTGAGTGACCGGAACGATCTCCAGCCCTTCCTTCACGTTGTCGGGGATATCCGCGAGGTCTTTTTCATTCTCCTCGGGGATGAACACCGTCTTGATCCCACCACGCAGTGCCGCGAGCAGTTTCTCTTTCAAGCCACCGATCGGCATCGCGTTGCCACGCAAGCTGACCTCGCCAGTCATGGCGATATCCTTGCGCACCGGGATTCCGGTCAACACCGAGACGATGGAGGTCACCATCGCCAGACCCGCAGAGGGCCCGTCTTTCGGCGTCGCGCCATCCGGCACGTGGACGTGGATGTCCCACTTCTCGAAGCGCGGCGGCTTGATGCCGAATTGCGGCGCGACCGAGCGGACGTAACTGGATGCCGCGTCGATCGATTCCTTCATCACGTCGCCCAGCTTACCGGTGGTCTTCATCCGGCCTTTACCCGGCAGGCGCAGAGCTTCGATCTGCAGCAAGTCGCCGCCCACGGAGGTCCAGGCGAGGCCAGTCACGACGCCCACCTGATCTTCCTTCTCGGCCAGACCGTAGCGGTGCTTCTTGACGCCCAGATATTCGCCCACCTTCGCCTCATCGACGGTGATGTGCTTGATCTGACCCTTCGACTTGATGATCTCGGTCACCGCTTTCCGGGCGAGCTTCGCGATATCGCGCTCGAGGTTCCGCACGCCCGCCTCGCGGGTGTAGTAGCGGATCACGTCGGTCAGCGCGCCATCGGTCAGTTCGAACTCGTTCTTCTTGAGCCCGTGACCCTTGATCTGCTTCGGGATCAGGTGCTGCTTGGCGATCTCGGCCTTCTCGTCCTCGGTGTAGCCGGCGAGCGGGATGATCTCCATCCGGTCCAGAAGCGGGCCCGGCATGTTGTAGGAGTTCGCCGTCGTCAGGAACATCACGTTCGAGAGGTCGTATTCCACTTCGAGATAGTGGTCCACGAAGGTCGCATTCTGCTCGGGGTCGAGCACTTCAAGCATGGCCGAAGCCGGGTCGCCACGGAAGTCCTGACCCATCTTGTCGATCTCGTCGAGCAGGATCAGCGGGTTCGTGGTTTTCGCCTTCTTCAGCGCCTGAATGATCTTGCCGGGCATCGAGCCGATATAGGTCCGACGGTGGCCGCGGATCTCGGATTCGTCGCGCACGCCGCCGAGCGAGATGCGGATGAATTCGCGCCCCGTTGCCTTGGCGACAGACCGGCCGAGCGAGGTCTTACCCACGCCGGGGGGACCCACGAGGCACATGATCGGGCCTTTCAGCTTGGCCGAGCGCGCCTGCACCGCAAGATACTCAACGATGCGTTCCTTGACCTTCTCGAGCCCGTAGTGATCGGCATCAAGCACGGCCTCCGCCTTGCTGAGGTCTTTCTTCACGCGGGATTTGGTGCCCCACGGGATCGACAGCATCCAGTCGAGATAGTTGCGCACGACGGTGGCTTCCGCCGACATCGGCGACATCGACTTGAGCTTCTTCAGCTCGGCCTCGGCCTTTTCCTTGGCCTCTTTGGAAAGCTTCGTGTTCTCGATGCGCTCTTCCAGCTCGAGGATCTCGTTCTGGCCGTCTTCGCCATCGCCGAGTTCCTTCTGAATGGCCTTCATCTGCTCATTCAGGTAGTACTCGCGCTGGGTCTTCTCCATCTGCGTTTTCACACGGGACTTGATCTTTTTCTCCACCTGGAGAACCGAGACCTCACCCTGCATGAGCCCGTAGACCCGCTCCAGCCGCTCGGAGACGTCGAGCGTTTCCAGAAGCTCCTGCTTCTGGGCCACTTCCAGCCCCAGATGGCCCGAGACGAGATCGGCCAGCTTGTCCGCTTCGGTCGCGTCGGCCACGGCCGAGAGCGCCTCTTCGGGGATGTTCTTCTTGATCTTCGCGTAGCGCTCGAATTCCTCGGCGACCGAACGCAGCAGCGCGCGGATCGTCTCCACATCGCCCTCGGTTTCGATCAGCGGCTCGGCATTCGCTTCAAAGTAGTCGTCATTCTCGACGAACTCGCTGATGCGCACGCGGCTCTTGCCCTCGACCAGAACCTTCACGGTGCCATCGGGCAGTTTCAGCAGTTGCAGCACGTTGGCGAGCACGCCAACGCGGAAAATCCCGTCTGTGTCGGGGTCGTCTTGCGACGGGTCGATCTGGCTCGCGAGCAAGATCTGACGGTCATCCGCCATCACCTCTTCGAGTGCGCGCACGGATTTCTCGCGCCCGACGAAGAGCGGCACGATCATGTGGGGGAAAACCACGATATCGCGCAACGGCAGGACCGGATGGGTGACAGAGCTAAATTCGGTCATCGGCGTTCCTCTCTTGGCAGGAGGGTCCGGCCCCGTTTTCGGCGACCACGTCCCTCCCCTGTTCGACCCAATATCTAGGAGCCGCGAAGCGTCCATTCAACTAGGCCATGTCACTCATCCGTCACAATGCGTGGCCCCGGGACAGGCCGCAAGAGGCGATCTCGCTGCCGTGAGCGGTTCGTGCGCGCGCGTGATCGAACGTGTAGCCGCTCACCGCGGCAGGATCATCTCGGCCATCAAGCCGCCAAGCCGTTCGGATCGCCCGAGTTTCAGCGACCCGCCATGGCGCCGCAGGATGTCAGCGGTGATCGAGAGGCCAAGGCCCACCCCCTGCCCGCGATCCTGATTGCGCGCCGGATCGAGCCGCGTGAAGGGCAGGATCGCCTCTTCGCGGCGTTCGGGCGGGATGCCAGGGCCGTCGTCATGCACCGCGATTCGCCATCCCGTGCGCGCGATCGAGACGCTAATCTCGGCGCGGGTGCCGTAGCGGACCGCATTGCCGATCAGGTTTGCCAGCGCGCGTTTGAGCGCATCGGGACGGAAAGTCGCCTCCTCCTCCGTGTCGCAATCGACGAGCGTCACGTCGCGGCCCATCCGCCGCATGTCTTCCACCACGCCTTCGACGAAGCCGCAGATCGGCAGCATCTCCGGCTCGCCATGCGAGGCGCCGTCGCGCGAAAAATCGAGGAAGGCATCGACAAGGCGACCCATCTCGTCGACGTCGCGCTCCATTGCGCGGACCTCGTCCGTCTCCTCCATCATCGACAGCCCGAGCCGCAGACGCGTGAGCGGTGTGCGCAGATCGTGGCTGACACCCGAGAGCATCAGCGTGCGCTGCTCGATCTGCCGCTCGATCCGGTTGCGCATGTCGAGAAAGGCGCGGCCCGCGGCGCGCACCTCCGTCGCCCCCGAGACGCGGTAATTCAGGTTGCGCCCCTTGCCGAATTCCTCCGCCGCATGGCTCAGCCTGCGGATCGGGCGCAGCTGATTGCGCAGGAAGATATAGGCGATCAGCGTCATCAGAATGGAAACAAAGACCATCAGAACGAGCAATTGGTGGGGATTCGACGCCGATACCCGGCTGCGCGCGAAGGTCACCGCCAGCGGCCCGTTCGGCGTCTCCTGCACCACCCGCACGGAGTTGGTGGTGTTGTCGAGAACGATCGAGCGAATCTGCGACAGATTGGTGCGCAGGGTCGAGATCACCACGATCCCGGTGAGATCGAAGAAGTTGCGCGTATCGCCCCGCTGCGACGCAAGATCCGTCGGCGCCGGGAATTGCGAGGTGAAGTTCAGTGTCTTGTCGAGCACGTCGAGCCGTTCGCGCGCAACCTCGGCCGTCGGCGCATTGGTCGCGACCTGATCGAGCAGCGCGATCTCGCGCACCATCCCTTCGGTCATCTGCTGCGTGACACGTTCGAAATGGCGCTGGATGAAGACGACGGATACCACCAGCTGGATCGTCACCACCGGCAGAATCAGGATCAACGCGGCCCGCCCATAAAGCCCGCGCGGCATCATCTGTTTCAGCCAGCGAAAATTCATGCCAGAACCCTAGCGATGGCCGCGACGGAGGGAAAGATGGAAGAATTGCAGCCCGGCTTGCGTCGGATCGTGGCTCCGAACCCATCCCCCATGACTTATACCGGCACCTGCACCTATGTCATTGGCACAGGCGAGGTCGCGGTGGTCGATCCCGGCCCCGCCGATCCTGCCCATCTTCAGGCGCTGCTCGACGCGCTCGCCTCCGGAGAGCGCGTCAGCCATATCCTCGTCACCCATGCCCATCTCGACCATTCCCCCGGCGCGCGGCTCTTGGCCGAGGCCACGGGCGCGCCCATCCTCGCCTTCGGCCCGCCCGAGGCAGGCCGCGCGCAGGTGATGGCGGAACTCGCAGCGCGCGGCCATGCCGGCGGCGGCGAAGGGGTCGATCACGCGTTCGACCCCGACATCCTTATCGAGGATGGCGAGACGCTGAGCCATGGCGACTGGTCGCTCACGGCGCTGCATACGCCTGGCCATTTCTGCAACCATCTGAGCTTCGCGATGGGCGATGCGCATCTGACCGGCGATGTGGTTATGGGCTGGTCCTCGACGCTGATCTCACCGCCCGACGGAGATCTGGGCGACTACTATCGCTCTCTCGCGCGCATCGAGGAACTCCGCCCGCGCATTCTCTATCCCGGCCATGGCGAGCCGGTGACCGATCCGCAAACGCTGATCGCGAGTCAGCGCGCACATCGCGACGCCCGCACCGCGCAGATCCGAAGCGCCTTGGCAGAGCGCCCCGCCACCCCGCAGACACTCACCCGCGCGATATATACTGACGTGCCCGCAGCCCTCCTGCCAGCCGCCGAACGGAATGTCTTCGCCCATCTCGTTGAAATGTCGGTACAAAACGAAGTCATCGCCGCGCCCGACCTGCGCCCGGAGGCGCTATTTTCGCTGACGTGACGAAAGCCTGAATTTTTTCGCCAGAACCCTCTGGACATCCCAATTCGAGATTCATATACACCCTCACATGTTCCGGCGTAGCTCAGCGGTAGAGCAGTTGACTGTTAATCAATTGGTCGTAGGTTCGATCCCTACCGCCGGAGCCAAATCCCCCTGATAAAACAGAGATTTGCGAGCAAGCCCCTTCGGGGGCTTTCTCGTTTTTGTTCTGGGGTAACGCTCGGGGTAACAAAAAATGCCGCCGAGTTTTGGGCATGGCGGGAAGTGCTCTAGGTTGACCGCAACCAGCGCATGAGCTCGATTTCGAAGCTCTTGAGTTCTCTGTGCTCTCCGCAGATGAAATCACGAGTGAGCGTGGGTGTTTCTGACCTGAAGAAGAGATCATCCTTTGCGTAGATTTGCGTGAGAGCGTTAACCGAGCTTGTAACGTCCGGCTCAACGTCTATCGTCTTCACCCGACACCCGAGCCCCGATCTACTGAACCGGAGGTAAGCGCAGAGATTCGGAAGAAGTGGGACCAGCGCCTCCCCACACAGGTCAGCAATCCATCTCTGCCCGACCGCGCGCCAAGAAATGGACGCATCGAGAGAAAACAGACCGTCGACAAGACCGTCAGCAAAAATGAACTCAGCATCTCTGGAAACCAATAGACGCAGATCCGCTCTATTGCATTCTTGCAGATCGATTGTTTTTGCGCTGCTCCAGGCTTGCTGAACATTTGCACGCCCGACGCGCTCGTCTTGAGGCAAACCAAATCCTACCCCCGCGAAGGACATGCGGTGCCGGTAGGCCGGGCTGCGTAGGAGAACGGAAAAACAATACGCAACGAGCGTGGCCGCCTCTTGGATATTCAAATTGAGGCTTTCTGCGCTCACCCCCGCTTCGAACAGATCGTCGCGCAATTTGCGCAGGACCACAGGGGCCTCCCGATCGACGTCGTTGAAGTCTGCCTCGAACGAATGGTTCCACGGGCTTACGCCGAAAACCATCGCATGGCCGCTTCTTATGTCTCCGAACCCTCTGTTTGGTTTCTTTTTGGGAACAACTTTAGAGGCAAACCGCCCATCGGGCCCCACCCTTGAGATAGAGCGCTCCCCGTCGACCCAAAGACGCTGAACACCGGTGGGAAACCAGTGGTCAGATGTAGCCTCCACTTCATAGGGGTGAACGCGTCCTTGAAGCCCAATCGGTTCATCCGCCAATGCGCTCTCCTTCTAACCCCGCAGATATCCACCGTGGGAAGCTATCTGATTCGGCGCTCCATTCGGGGAAATAGTTGGAAAAATTCCAAAGGTTACGCAGCGTCCGAAGGCCGAGCGAAAATCGCCCTTTCGCGAAAGTTGGAAAACTTCCAACTATTTGACACATAATGTTTTTTCTGGATCATCGAGGGTGCAAGTAGAGGAGAAAACTATGCACCCGATGAACACCGAATCCGCCGCAGAACTGTCCCAAACCACCCTCGCAGCATCGCCGACCATGGCCGATATCGCCGCCCTGCCCGGTGCTGATCCCGCCCTCGTCGCCTTCCGCACCTGGGCAAAGGCGCGCGAGGCCCTTCTCGATGATCGGCCTGAGGGTGAGCAGGAAGACGAGGCGTTCCGCGCTCTCGTCGAAACGAAGGCCTCCGGCCCCGCTGGAATTGCGGCGCTGGCTGCAGCGATCCGGGAGGTGTTCGGAGAGGAAGAGCCGGTGCTCGACGCGCTCGTCGAGCAGATCATCGCATCGGCGACTGAGCAGGCCGCAGGAGCGGCGTGAGCTACCGGTAAGCTGCGTTGCTCTTCCGATCAACAGAACAGCCGAAAGACCACGGGGACAGCCTGCATGGCTGTCCCTGCAGCGACGAAGATCAACCCCCATTTTGCGAGAGCCGATGATCGGAGAAGGCTCTTTGCGAGAGGTAAGTCCGCCCACTGCGAAGGGTCGCCGCTCGCGATCCGACTGACAGCAAGATGCCCCGCATCGTCCCTTTTGAGAATTACGCCTTTAGCGGCGACGCCAGCACCAATGAGCGTCATCACCTGACCAATCAAGGTGAACCAATCCGCGATGAATTCATTCATGTCTTCGCTATCCAAGCTTAAATGATCCGATCGAGACAGCATTCATCGCAAACCACCAGCGCGCAAGGCCTGCACGAGAACGGCATGGGCGGGGCCATGCAGCCCCGCCCGCCCGTCTGTCAGCCTCTGGGGGCCGAGAGCGCCCGCAGGCGGCACACGAGGAGCGTGAGGTGGCCTTGGCGCGCCTTCACGACGGCAGGCAAGCCTTCCTCGATCTCGGCCAGCGCCGAGGCGAGTTCATTGCTGACCTGCGCGAGCTCCAAAGCGAACGCCCGCGAGGCGTCTTCCTCCTCCTGAAGGAGCGCAACGCGGCGATGGATTTTCTTGGACTTCTTCACGCGCTCGACGGCGCGCGCTTCGGTGCGGTCCGCGTGATCTTTCATGATCGCCCGCACCGCCTTGCCGAGATCGACGCGGCCTTGGCTGACCTTGAAGAGACCGTTCCGGCCCGCGACACGAAGGGAGCTCTCGGAGCGCCCCGTGATCGCGGCCAGCTCAGTCAATGAAACGAGGCGCGGGTCTTCACCCGCGCCTCGTCCGTTTTCGTCTATGCGCATCAAACGCCGGCCTCTTTCCTTGCGGCCGCCCAGAACTCGTCCACCGCTTCGGCGCTGATCGGCTTCTCAGTAGTCGCGCCCCCTTCTCGTTCTTCCTTCGGTGCGCGGGACGGCGAAGCGGATACGACAACTTCCTTCATGACCTGCTCCCACATCTCGTCGACATTGGACGGTGCCCGTTCATCAGTCGCGGAACGGGCCCCCTCGAATTTATCCGTCGGCGAACCGAGGAGACTGATGACCTTGTCAGCGGCAAGGTCGGTCTCAAGCGCCAGGTTGAGCGCCTGCGAGACCCGCCCGCGAGCCGCATCCGACTTCATGATTTTTGAAATTCGGCTGCGCTCTCCGGATACGCCCAAAGCGTAGCCCGCCGCGCGACCATCTTGATATTCCGCGCTCTTGCTCGCGGATCCGTATTTGGTGGTCATGGATGGACCTCCTGCATTGCGAGCCGCCCCGGCCCGAGTTGGGGAAAGTTCGGCCAGCACCTCATCGAGAGACGCCACCCGGTCGGCGAGCCCGCGTTTGACCGCTTCCTCGCCAATGAAGGTCCGCGCTTGCGTCGCGCGGGCCATCTCTTCGGTCAGTCGTTCTCCGCGCCCGGTGGCAACCATGCCGACGAAGAGCGAATAGAAATACTGACACTCGGTTTGCAGATCGGCTTTCACCGCGTCCGGCAGAGGGCCGAACGGATTGCCGTCGACCTTGTGGTCACCCGAGAAAATCTGGGTGACCGAGTAGCCGTCCTGCGCGAGTTTCTTGGAGGCATCGACATGGGTCATGACGACGCCGATGCTGCCGACGATCGAGGTCGGTGAGGCGACGATCTCATCCGCCGCAGACGCAAGGCCGTAGCCCGCGCTTGCCGCCAGATCGTTGACGACGGCGATCACGCGCTTCTCGGCCGCAAGCTCTCGGATCAACTGAGCCGCCGCGAACATTCCGGTTGCTTCGCCACCGGGCGTGTCGAGATCGAGGATCACAGTGCGGATTTCCTGATCGGCGCGGGCCTCTCGGACCTGGGCGGAAATCCCCTCATAGGAGACGAGGCCAGAGTTCGATCCGATCCACGCGCCCCGGTTCACAAGGCTCCCCTCGATCGTGATGATCGCGGCGCCGTTGACGGCGCGATTGAGGCGCGAGGAGCGATCTGCGCGGCTGCGTGAGCCGATGAAGCGGCTCGCGTCGGCAGGCAACCCCGCCGAGGCTCGAGTCTTTTCCGAAAGGCGGCCTTCGAGGACGTCGAGAAGGATCGCGGCTTTGGTCGGGTGCAGGAACAGCGGGCGCCCGATGACGCGCTCCGCAATATGATGAAGCTGTGTCATGTCACATGCCCCCCGGAAGATCGGCCATGACGCCCGAGAGCGCCATGCGCATTCTATCTTCGAACTCGCGCATCACGCGGTCCATCATCGACGCGACGTCGCCGCCGCCTTGGATCACAGGAGCGAACGAGATGTGGATATCGCCGAAGCGACGCCCGCCCGCGCCGGAGCCGTTAGGATGCACGAAGCCACCGCGCGAAGGCGTGACGACCTCGGGCCCTTCCTCTCCCACGAGATACGCGCCACCGGCGCTCATTGGCCCGCCCTTGGCGCGCTTGCCGGAGAGCGGGTAACGGGTGGTCGCGGGCGCGGGCGCTTGGACCTGGGCGGAATAGGGAAGAGCGCGAAAGCTGTCCCTGAGAGCGGCAATTCGCGAAATAGCCGCGTCGATGGAGTAGGTAAGCACTTTCGGCGCAACCGACACCGAACCGAGCGCCTGTGCCGCCGCTTCCGCATCCCGGATCTTCGCCTCCAGGTCCGCAAGGCCGCCCTTCTGGGCTTCGATCTGATCGCGCAGCGGGGCGGCCATCACGTCGGTCATGGGCCCGTTTCCGAGGTTGTCGATCTCGCCCTTCAGCTCGGCAATAGTCGCACGCACGTCGGCCGCTTCGGCGCGCAAGGCCGCGACTTTCTCATTAGCGGCGTCGGCGGGGGTCTTCCCGCCCGAAGCGGCGGCGAACTCGGCGTCGACCGCGGCCTGTCGTTGGGCGGGGGTGAGCTTCGCCATCCCCGCCTCCGACCGTTTTAGCATGTCGGCTTCGGTTTTGCCGGTCGTGCGGTCGGTGTTTGCAGTCGTGGGCGTGAGGGCGACGGTCGCTGCGAGGCCGATCCCGCCCCATCGCAGAGCCCGCAGGCGGCGCGCACGGGCCGCAGTCTTCGCTTCGAGCGCAGCAAGGGCGGCGTCGGCCGTTGCGGCCCCGGCCGAGACGCTGGCCCCCATAGTCGTCGCCGCGCCACCGATCAGGCCGAGGCTGCGCGCCATCAACGAGAGTGCGCCGCCCTTCCCGAGCAGACCGACAAATTTCAGGACGCCGATCGCCCCTTTGAGCGCGACAAGCCCGCCCACTACGGAAAAGAGGCCTGCGGTGATCTGCGGGTGAGCGTCGATCATTCGGGCCATCGACTCGGCGATGGGCGCGATCTTGTCCATCATGTCGGAGAGAACCGGGATCAGCGCAGAGCCGATCGTGATCTTCAGCTTCTCCATCGTGTTGTCGAAGCGGCGAACCTTGGCGTCGAAGGTCGCATTGCGCACCTCGAATTCCTTGAACGCCGATCCGGCGTATTGCGTCTGGTCGGCCACAAGACCGATCGAAGACTTCACGAGGTCGAGGTTCGTCAGGAGCGGGCCAAGCGCCCGCGCTTCATCGCCGAAGAGGTTGGACGACGCCGCCGCCTGTGCCTCCTTCGGGAGCTTCGAAATGCGTTCGAGGACGTCGATGGTCGTTGCGACCGCGTCCTCCTGCATCCGCTTAGCGACCTTGCTCGCGTCGAGCCCCAGATCGCGGAAGGCTTGACGCTGCCGCTTGGTGGCGCTCTCGCCTTTCGTCAGGGCGCGGCCCATGTTGCGGAAGCTGGTAGCCGCGACCTCTGCTGGGGCGCCGGAGGCGATCATCGCGGACGAGAGCGCCGCGACCTCTTTCGCCGAATAACCATACTGTTTCGCGGTGGCGCCGACGCGCTTCATCACGTCGAGGATTTCGGCCGCGCTCGATGCCTGACTGTTCGACAGATGGTTCATCGCATCGGCGAGGGAAACGACCTCATCGATGGACATGCCCATCCCGGTCATCAGCTTCGCCATGCCCGCCCCGGCCTCATCGGCCGAGATATCGAACGCGGTGCCGACCTTGGCCGCAGCCTCGGTGAACTTCGTCAGGTCTTTCCCGGCGATCCCGGCTTGGCCCGCCGCCGCGGCGATCTGGGCGAGGCCATTCACTGAGATCGGAACCTGCGTCGAGAGGTCCATCAGCTGCTTTTCGAACGCCTTGTATGCTTCCGGCGTTTCGAAGTTCACGACCTTCTTGACGTCGGCCATCGAGCTTTCGAACTCGCGCGCGGCCTGCACCGGGCCGCCGATCGCCGCCTTAAGGGTATAATAGGCACCAACGCTATCGAGAATCCCCATTCTGGCCTTGGAAAGGGCGGCTTCGTTTCGCGCAATCGCGGCGTGCATCCGCTCCTGCACGGTCACGCCGCCCTTCGTGCTGTTCTGAACCGCAGTATTCACGCCACGGATGCTGCGCCCGATCTTCTTCGCCGAACCCGACACGCGGTCGATCATTTCGACGACAAGCTGAGAAACGCGACGGGTCATGGTGCGGCACTCCTAAATTTCGCGACGGCGGCGTCGACCTGGGTTTGGATGATGTCCAGTGCGTCATTGACGTCGTCGACATCGAGCGTTTCGGCAGTGGACGGAGGAAGTCCGGCGGCCACATCGATGGAAGCGCGCGCGAGCTGCATGCTTGGCGGCGAGCTCTCGCTGAGGCGTTTCAATTCCACCAACTCGGCCGCTCCGACATTCAGAACCAGTGCCCGGATCGAGTGCTCAGAGCCGTCTTCGTGCTTGACGGCGATCGGGCGGGAAAGCTTGAAGACTGTCATAGGCGCCCCTCGATCTTGTCACCCGTTTCGATCGAGGCTTTTGCCTTGCGAAGAGCGGCGTTTATGCGCTCGATGCTCGCAAGCGCCTCAGCCCGGATCAACGAGCGAACCGGGTCGCGGAATTTCATGTGGAATTTGGTGAGCTCAGCGGTGGCCGCTTCGACCACCAAGCCCATTGCGTCGAGAGCTTCAACTTGTGGGATCAGTTCGCGCTGTCTTTGGGCGATCCGAATTTCGACCTCGCGCGCCTTCGCTTCGTCGATGCGCTGACGGGTGGAAGGAACTTCCTTCGCTTTCGTCTGCTCGTCGTAAAACCGGCTAAGTCCACCCAGAACCGACACAGTGCTGTAGTGCCCCCTGCGCCGCCGCTCGAAATAGCCCTTCGCGGCCATATGCTGCACCCAACGCGCAGTGCGGCCGGTCGCCTCGACGATTTCCGAAGCGCTCAGTTCAAGCTCATTGAAGTTCATCGCTTCCTCCGCGGTTTAGCGAAAACGAAATGCGGTTTTTCGATCCAAAAAAATACAGCGCTGCCGGGAGCCGCGTGGCCCGCGGTAGGGCGGAATTTGCGGACGGTCCCTTGACCCGGGGGGGGTGCTGGAGGGGTGCCATGATCCCCCTCCAGCATTCGGACGACGGAACGGCCCGCCAAACTCGACGTCGTCCGAAACCTTTGCGAGTTCTCGCACTCGCTGGCGCATGTTCACGCATTGGCGCATGCGCGCGGTTCTCGCGGGAACTGCCGCCCACGACCCCACGATCGGAGGGATACTCAGGGAAGGACCGATCGGGGATTCCATGATGGGGTCACTTCGCCAAGACGGCGCGCGGATCGGCGTCAGCGCGGCGCACGATATCGAACCCGGCCTCTTCCGCTGCGCGAACGGCCATTTCCTCGGCGCGCTCCGCGGCGAGAAGCTCTTCCTTCAGAAGTGCGAGCTGCGACTTGCGTTCGGCCTCGCTGACTCCATCACCATCCGAATAGAGACGATCGAGGTCGCGCTTGATCATGGCTTCGATTCCATTGCGGTTGAGTGCGATCAGCAGGCCCGCGATGTCGATAGTCTGAAAGTTGGGGCGAAAGAGGTCGGCGTTCCCGGCAACCAGATGCCCCAACTGAAGCCCGGTCGAAGCCAAGCCCGAGAGATGATCCAGACCTTCGGCCACCGCGGTTTCCACCTCGGCGCGCGAAACGCTTGCCTCATCGATTTTGACACGCTGTGCTTTGATCGCCTGGACCTTCTGACGGGCAGTGTCGAGCGCTCCGAGAACATCGCCTTTTGGTTTTTTGATCTGGCTGATCATTTTCCACCTCTGACGTTGACGACCGGCAGGCCATTATCGATTTGCGCGCCGCTGTCGAACTTCAGGGGGAGCGGCAGTTTCTTCTCTTCAGCAAATTTTCGGCAGGCATCGGCGAGAGATTGCGCCGCGTTCCATTCAGCCTGCGCGGTCTTGTAGGCGTCTTCGGCCGCAGGTCTCTCGGCCTCAAGCTCCGCGATCTCTTTGCGGACCTCCTTGGCGCGCGCCTCACTCTCGACGCGCCCCCGGGGCGAACGAGACTCGCCTTCGATCGCCGCGAGATCGCGCCGCAGCGCAAAGAGCGTGGTTGCGATCCCGTTCTTGAAGTCAGAAGCCTTCATGACCGCAACATGGCGGCGCTCGGCAAGCTGCTCGATGTGTGCCAGCCGCCGCCGGCTATCGTATTCGTCGGACATGTGACCTCCTTTTCGAGATCACCCTTCCCTACCGAATCTCCGGCGGCAACGAACGTTCAAAACGCGCGATTCAACGGTTGAGAATTTTCGAGAGCCGGTTTCGCGAAAGGATCACGTTCGGCATCTTTAGTTCGGAGAGCCGGAAGAGAAGATCCGCGACCGACGCTTCCGCCAAAACGGCATCGTCCACCTCTTCGCCCTCGATGATGGCCTCTCTTTGGCGCCACAGGCGCGCCATCGCCGTGTGAAGCTTGGCCACCGTCCATTGATGCTCGGGATCGAGCCGGTCGCGGAGCTGCTGCAGAAGCGCATCACGGCACTCGATCTTCGCGGCCCGTGCGGGAGAGCATCCGCCGCGCTTCCGAGGCGGCGCGCTGGGCGACAGCAACTGGGCGAGCTCCCGTGCCGTCACTTTGTGAGCGCGGAGCAGTCGTTCGAGATCATGGTCAAGGAGGATCGCCCGGACTGGATGCATCATCGGGCCTCCGTCTCAGGATGAGGCGCGCCCAAGGGCGCCTCATCTGCCGGGACCTGTGATAATTCTTGCCCTCCAGAGTCTGGACCTTTTTTCCCGAACGTTTCGTCCCGACCAGCGTCGGAATCTATCCCTTTCCTGTTCGGCGGAACCGGCGTTCCGCCACTGAATTCGGCGTCAGTGGCGGTATTGTCGTTCCGCCCGGTGCCGGAACGGAGGTTCCGCCCGGTGCCGGAACGGAGGTTCCGCCCGCTCTTGTTCACTACGCGGCCGAAAAGGACGTAATTATTCGCCGCCTGCCCCTTCTCATTGGTTTGCTTTTCCGACCGGACGAGGCCGATATGTTCGAGGCCTCGCATCGCCTCCCGGGCCGCTCGATCGGTGACGCCAGCTTCATCGCCAATTCGCTTCATCGCAGGATTGCATTGCCCTGTTTTGCCGTTGTGATGAAAGCAGAGGACGTAGAGAACGAGCCGCTGGACCGGAGACATTTCGACCCCGCGCAGCGCCATCGCCCAGTTCATGGCCTTGATGCTCATTCCCTGGCCTCGCAGTCTTCCCAGGCCGCCACCTCAGAGAGGCGCCAAACGGATTGCCCTGAAGATGCCTTGAACGATTTCGGGAAGCCTTCCTGGTGCTGGACGGTATTCCACACTACCCGAGGGCTGACGCCATATCGGCGCGCCAGGTCGTTGGTCGACACAAGAAAATCTCGAGCGTCGCGCAGCTCAACCGAAGCTGCCGCCCGTGCTTCCGCAAGCGCCGCGACGCCTTCCATTCGATCGGGAAGGAGATCGTCCAGAGCGGCGATCAGGGCGCGGGTGCCCGAACCATAGGGCAGCGCGACGAGCCGATGCGTGACCGCGGCAGCGAAGGCCTCCGGGTTGTGGCGGGCGACTTGGCGGATCGCACTTTCCAACGCGCTGTTCATGCATCACCGCCATCCTTACCCGTGTTGGTATCGCGCTGGGCACGGCGCTCGATGAACATATTCAGGTCTGCGAGACGCCAATATCGCCGCCGGTTGATCCTGATGGGGCGCGGAAAATCGACCCGCGGGTCATTGAGCCAACGCCGAAGCGTCATCTCTACGACGCCAAATTTTGCACAGACCTCAGCGGCGGGAACGAGGTCCTGAATTCCGTTCTCTTTCTTCATGGTTCAGCTCCAACTTGTTGCTGAACTGTTGTGGAATGTTCGGTAATGTAAGTAAAAAACGCTTCTCGGAAACTTTTCCGAGTTTCATTCTTGCCAATGAATTCCGTCGGTTGAGGCGTGCAAGCCGTGCTCGTTCAGGACCTCGCGCATCATGGGGAGGAGCCACTCTCCCTCCCCGGAGCCGATTTCGCCCTCGACGACGTGGGCGACCGCGACGAGAACCGCTTTCTTGATGCTGAAGTCGTCCAGCGCGAGAAGATCCGTTAACAGCATCACGCGGACGAATTTCCGTCGCGCTTCATTTCTACTCGGTCGCGGGAACGCGGCCCGAGCGGCCGCTACCATCTGTTCGGCGGCGAGCTCCATATCACGCGCCGCTTTGAGCGCCGGTTCGGCGGCGTCAAAAGCGCCATAGGCTGCAACGTTGAGCCCTGCATCCGCTATGCCATCAAACCCGTGCGCGAGCTCCAGCAGGTCCGCCCTGATCTTCTCAGCTTTCGCACGGAACGCTCTCGCGCTGGCGGCTGCGGTTGTCGCGTCCTTTAGAGCTACCTTCGGCCGGCGAACCGAACGACGATATTGCAACACTGACTGGTCCAGCATCCATCGATCGTGTGGGCTGAATTCGGTCATCGCCTCGGCGCCAACCTCTTCCTCGATCGCGCCCCACGCCGCCTTGAGCGTTCGGCGCTCCTCCGCGGAAAGGTTCGAGCGGTCGAGGAGTTCGTCATACTGGTCGAGGAACTCGCCATACTCCATCACCGCGCCCCCTCGATCCGCACCACGTTGTCGGCCTTGCCGGTGACGATCTCCCGCACCAGCCGCGCCCATGCGTTCAAAGCTTTGCGCTTCTCGTCTGCAAAATCGTGTCGCTGGTATACCGCGACGATCCCGCCGCCCGTGCCCGAGACGTGATTCAACACGGCTTCTGTCACGCGCACGGGGATGCCGAGACGCGCCATGCCGGTTGCGGCCGTGCGGCGCAGATCGTGAAAGGTCCAATGTGGAATGTCGACGGGCTCGCCTGTCTCATGCTCGGCGACCTCGGCCATCTTCTCGGCCACATGGTTTCGGCCTTTGTGAAAGCCGCTCAGAGGCGTTTCGCCGGTTGTGGTGTAGATCAGCCCCGGCTTGCCCTTAATCCGCTCCACGCCCCCCAGAACGTCGCGCACGGCCTTGGAGAGCGGCACATCATGCGCCCGCCCGTTCTTCGTGCGCTTGGCATCCAAATGCCACAGGTCGCCGCTGGCCTCGCTATCGGTCATGCCCGCCACCTCGCCCAAGCGCTGCCCGGTGAGCAACAGGGTTTGCGTGAACGGCCCCCACGGAAAGCCCAGATCGTCGCAGGCTTGCCAGAGCCACCGGATTTCGTCGTCAGACAGCACGCGATCGCGGCTCGTTTCCTTGGCCACAGGCTTCACGCCGGTCGCCGGATTCATCGGCAGAATGTCCCGCTCCACGCACCAGTTGAGGAACTTCGAGAGATAAGCCCTAACCCGGTTCGCCGTGACCACGCGCCCGCTGTCCGCGATACCGTCGAGCAGGTCGATCACGTCGCGCTTGGTGATTTCGTGAATATCGCGATCGCCCCACTCTGCAGCGACGAAGCGGTCAAGCTCGCGTTTCACGGTCGCGCCTGATTTCAGGCTCTTGAGGTGGCGTTTCTCGTATTGATCGAGCAGGGTCTTCACCTTGTCCCGATCAGATAGTTGCGCCTCGATCCTTGCCGCCTTCGTGCGCTTCTTCTCCGCAGACGGGTCTTTGCCGTTCTCGATCTTCTCCAGCGCCTCGGTTGCCGCCGCCCGTGCATCCGCCACGCCCATCAGCGGCCAGCGACCGAGCGTCAGCTTCTTCGGTTTGCCTGCATGTCGATAGCGCAACGCCCAAGACTTCACCCCGCTGGATTGCACCACCAGGTAGAGACCGGCCAGCGCCGGATCAGGGAGTTCATATCGCTTTGCCGGGTCCGGCTTTGCGGCCTCAACGGCCTTGGTCGTAAGCGCCCTTGCCATAGTCAAATTGTCCTCTGGGGTAACACTGGGGTAACGAAAATCGATGTATGGTAGTGTTCGGCAATGTTAGTAACACTACCGAACATTACTGCCAATCTTTTTGTTTTTATTGGGAAATAATCCAAAGCGATGTTGGGGAATGTTCGGTAGTGTTGATGTGTGTTTTTAGACTGTTAATCAATTGGTCGTAGGTTCGATCCCTACCGCCGGAGCCATCTTCCCCTCCAGGGTGTTGATTTAGCTACAAAAAGCCTTTCATGGCTTCGTAGGTGTGGCATACGGGTGTTCCATCACCCGCGTTTTGCGTAGGTCCGTCCGAAACAAGGACGACGCAAGACCATGCACGGCCAACCTCATCTCTCCCGTCGCGGCACCGCCTATCAATGGCGCCGTCGGATCCGGGTGTTTTCCACAAAATTCGTCGACCTGAAGCTCTCCTTGGGGACGACGGATCGCCGTGTTGCGATTATCTTAGCCCGTAAGATTAGTGCGGAGAGCGACACATTCATGGATGGCATCATCAGGACCGAGATCTCGCCTCAGGAGGCGCGCGCCTGGCTGGCGGATGTAATCAAGCGCGAGCGGGCGAAGATCGAAAAGCTGCAATTGCTGCGCCGGTTCGACTCCCTCGATCCGCTCGATGATTTGCGCCAAAACGAGGCCGCGCGGGACGCTTGGGCATATCTGGCACGGTCGGGATTGAATGCTGAGGCACCCGAAGGTGCTTCTGATCTGTTGAGGTCGACGATCGACCTGTATCGCCGCGACCTTGCCAGCGATAGCCGCAGGCGTATCATCGCAAGGGAGTTTCAGGATCTGACCGGGCGTCCGGCAAGTTCTGCCTTTGAGGTGGTGACCCTCATGAGCCTACTGATTTCTGGCAAGCGGGCCGCGTGGGCCGGCAACGATACAGCTCTTGAGCCGATCGAGGCCCTGGCCGATGACTTGGCCGCCCAGACACCGTCCGACCTGCTGGGGCCCGAACCGCATTGCGCGGCGCCTAATTTCCCTTCAGAAAATGCGGCGCGAACGCCCTCTGTGGTGTCGCAGCCTGCCCAAGACCCTGCTCTTGATCCCTCGCTCGACGGTGTGATCGAGCGCTTGATCACGATGAAACGCGAGGAAGGTATCGAAGAGAAGACGCTGCGCCAATATCGTAGTTTTGGCGATTTGTTTACGCTTCTCACCGGGATCACGGATATCCGGCGGGTCCGCCAGGCTGATGCGACCGCCTTCCGTGCCGCGCTCTTGAAAATTCCGAAAAGCTGGGGGAAGAGCCCGAAGGATCGCACCGCGACCCGCGACGAGGTTATGGCGCGTGCTGCCGCCCTGCCCGCCGATCAGGTGGGCCTCTCGACCGGCACGATCAATCGGCACCTCGATCATCTCGGTCAGGTCGCGACCTGGGCCGCCGATGAGGGCTTCTTGATCGACCCACGCCTCGATCCGAGCAAGCTGCGCCGTAAAGAAACTGTGCGCGAGAGCGAGAAGAAGGATGCATTCACCCCACTCCAACTCGAGGCGCTGTTCCAAAACCCGGTCTGGACGGGCTCTGAGACAGAATACTTCCAGACACGTCCGGGCAAGACGATCTATCGCAACGGCATCTATTGGTGCCCTCTGATCGGCGCGGTTACCGGGGCACGGCGCGAAGAGATCGCAGGCTTGTCGCCCGAGGACATCATCGAGGTCGACGGCATTCCTTGCATTTCTATCCGTGAGACCGAGCAGCGCCGTGTCAAAACGCTCTCCTCTTGTCGCACCGTGCCGATCCATGTGCGCCTGATCGAGCTCGGGTTTCTCGACCATGTGACGAAGATGAAGCGTGCCGGGCACCCTGATCTGTTTCCGGACCTTCGGGAACCGAAGAGTGGCAAGCACGGCAAGAAACTCGGGCGTCGGATGAGACAAATCATCGATGATACGCTGGGTGCCGATGGCGCGGCGCTATCTTTCCACAGCTTCCGCCACTACGTTCAGAACGCGCTCGAACACGCGGCAATCGACGATAAGATCATTCGCGACATCGTGGGCCATGAAGGGCGCGATATTCACGAGAAGACTTACCACAAGCCGACCCCACCCAACCTGATGCGCCCGGCAATCGATGCTCTGCCACTTTGGGTTTGACGGGGATGTGCCAGACGTTTTTTTAGGCGGAAGGCGGACTTTCGCTGCGCTTGGAGCGGGTTTCCGGTTTGGGCCGAAATCATTCTTCTGTCACCGATAGTTCGTCGAGCTTGCGCTGAGCTAGCTGGTGGAGCTCCCAACTCGACATGCCGCCGGCCCAGAGCCAGACCAAAGCAACGATGAGGTTCTTCCACTGAAATGTGTTAAGCAGTGCAAAAGCGGGTCCGAAACCTCCGATGCCAAAGAATATTAGAGCAAGCCCGTTCAGATAGGCAGCGCGCAGCTTTATCTTCTCTCGTTTCGCTTCGGTCATGTCTGGTCTCCATCATTGCGAAAAGAATGCACGGGCTTGCCCTTAATGGAAGACTTTCCGTCGCCTCGAAAGAACGCACCTTTTCGACGACCGCGCAGAGCGCTTGCCCATGCGAGCTCGGAGTGACGACTGCGACCTAGGACCGGCCTTTCGCGGTGGCTGTCGCGAACGGCAGCTTTGGGCCGTGAGCGCTACCCGCTTGGGGTCCCCGCCTATCGTCGGACCCGTTCGCGTGCTTTCCGCGTTGCTGCCAGGCTGACATGATAGGCTGATCAAGAGGAAAAGATGGAGTGGCTCGTCGATCACCACCGAGTGGTGGGCATCGCCGTGCAGCTCGTTACAAGATTTGTGTGGGGGGCATATCTACAGCGCATGCTTCAGAATTTCCGGCGCGAGCGGCGCTCGAAACTGCTGATGAGGCGGCCGAATTTGTCTGCTCCTTCAGAGTCGGCGCAGACCCTACACTACTTGAGGAATTTGCGACAGGGCAGGTCACCGGATCAAGACACTTTGGCGGAATACCCACCGGTCCGCTCGTGAATATGCAGCCTTCCTATTCTTTCCCTGTATCCGGCGCACTAAGTCATGGCGAAACGTCTACTTAGGCGAGCACAACTTTGGGACAGAAATAGAAATGTTGCATGACCTCCTCCTCGTGGCTGCCGGCCTTGTTCTTCTTTTTGTCGGCGGCGAAGGGCTCGTGCGCGGCTCCGTCGCAATTGCCGAGCGCCTCGGCATCTCAAAGCTTTTAATCGGTCTGATCATCGTCGGTTTCGGCACGTCGACACCGGAACTGCTTGTTTCCGTGAACGCAGCCATAGACGGCGCGCCCGAGATTGCTTTGGGTAACGTCGTAGGCTCGAACATCGCGAACATTCTGCTCATTGTCGGCGTGGCAGCAGTTATCACACCGATCCTCGGTTGGGCGCGAACAGCTGTGCGCGAGGCGCTGGTTGCAACACTTGTTTCGCTGGCGGCCTACGCTCTTGTCCAGGGTGAAATCATCACTCAGATCGAAGGTATCGCAATGCTTCTCGTCCTCGCAGGTTACCTCTTTTCCAGCTACTGGCTGGAAAAACGCAACCGCCAGGCAACGGCATTTCGACATGAAGCTGAGGAGTTCGAAGACATTCCGCTACCGCGACCTTGGCTTGCGCCGCTCTTGGTCATTATTGGCATTGCCGCTCTCGTGTTCGGAGCGGACTTACTGGTCGAAGGGGCAGTAAACTTCGCCCGCGAGTTCGGGGTGCCCGACGCGGTAATCGGTCTATCGCTCGTGGCCATCGGAACGTCGCTTCCCGAGCTAGCCACCAGTATAGTCGCGGCGATCCGGCGTCACCCCGATGTGGTGCTCGGCAATGTAATCGGCTCGAACATCTTCAACATCGTCGCGATCCTCGGCGTCACGGTCGTGATCCAGCCGATCGAAGTCAGCACGCGCTTTCGCGAGATCGACACGCCAGTCATGCTGGCATCGTCTCTCATACTGCTGGGCTTACTGTTCGCTACTAAGAAGATTGGACGCCTGTGGGGTGCGCTGATGTTGGCCGCCTATGCAGCATATATGGTGCTCTTGTTTTCTAACGGGATTGCGAGCTAACTTTTCTATAAGCGGGACGTTCGTTCGTCCACGACATTGGAATAGAGATCGCCCGGTCAACGGCCGCGGCTCAAAGCGGAGACCACGGTGCTCGCCGTAGACGAGCCATTGCGTCTCTTCGTCAGCTTCTATGCGGTCGACGCGGAGGGCGACGTCTGCGATCCGGAGCTTGCCCGACTGGCCCGGCCGCTCGCCCTGCTGCATTTCGAGCGCGCCCTCGAAACCGGCGTCCCGGCCCCGCTTACGGTGCTTAGCTACTGCGAGCTCGCCGTCTGCCTTGGTATCCTCTCTGGCCGCAAATTCGAGGCTATCGTGCTGGAGCTCGGCATCACCCACTCCACAGTGATTACCTACCGCAAGCGCGCCTATGGCAAGCTGGGTACTCCTCCCGCACAGGCCTGTTCGCAATTCGCGCGGGATAGAACTAGACGTTCAGTGCGAAACAGCATGGCTGCCCGCGCAGCGCGGCGGGCCGCGGTGCCGCAAGGCTGATCGCGTGACGATTGTCGCTCGCTGACCATCGATACTGGATCGACGGAACCGAGGGTCGCACCTGAATATGACTGACTTGATACGAAGATCATTGCGCGATCGGGCCTGAGCCTATAACAAGTATTTCTGATGCTTGTTTGTTGGAGGCACCATATGCGCCTGACCAGTTTCACAGATTTCGGACTCCGAGCGCTGATGCGGATGGCCAGCGCGCCGGAGCGTGCCTTCTCGACAGCCGAGATCGCCGATGAGTTCGGTATCTCTCGTCACCACCTGAATAAGGTCATTCAGCGCCTGGCCCGGCACGGCTTCGTGACCACGCGGCGCGGGACCGGTGGCGGCGCAATGCTCGGCCGCCCCGCCCACGAGATCGTTCTTGGAGACCTCGTGCGGCTTCTCGAGCAGGACCAGGCCATTGTCGAATGTTTTTCGCCTGACGGCGCGTGCTGCATTACCCCCGTCTGCGGCCTGAAGGGTAGACTCCGCGCCGCAGAGACCGCGTTTTTGGCAGAACTCGATCGTTCGACGCTGGCAGACATCGCCTTGCCGGCCACTGTTCCATCTGCGGTCTGAAAGGAGATAGCGATGCGTAACGTGTCTTTCACCACTGAGGGTTTCACGGTCGACGCAGAACTCGTTGGACGCGCTTTCGGCCTCCCACCATCCGATGTTCTCGCGAAACTCCGCGACGGCGAGGTCACAAGCAAATGCGAGGCCGGTGTCGACGAAGATGCCGGGCGGTGGCGGCTGACCTTCTACTTTGGCGGTCGCGCTCTACGCCTCGTTGTCGATGAGAACGGCACGATCCTGTCACGCGGCACTTTTCCCTCACACGCACCCGTTGCGGCTCCGCGCGACCTCGCAACGACACATTCGAAGTCCTGACCAGCGATTTCCCGCGGGAAAGAAGCACGACGATCTGTCCCTCGCTCCCCCGCAAGCTCCGCTTCTTGTTGCAGGCGGCGAGTAGCCTAGCGGGACACCGTGCTGAAGGCGCGCTCCTCCATCAGACGCGCCGTGTTCAGGAGGCGCGCGAATAGCGCACCCCCTCGGGCACGTACTGATCGAGAACCGAAGCGATCATCCGTGTTAACGGTCGACCTTCCTGTGCAATGCTGATGCGCTTTCCCGTAAGCCTTGCGAATGGCGCGAAGCGCGTGGCCATTTCCGTCAGGCACGGTAGCAGCTTCTGGGCATCGGTGCCGAACTCCTGGCTCAAATCGTCAAGATC